>JAFTXI010000036.1 GCA_017461665.1 Bacteroidales bacterium
CCCTGATACTGACACTATGAATAGACGTGTGGCAAAAATGGTGGAAGAGGCTTTGAAATACAATAATGTTGAGAGCATTCTTGAAGAAGGTGATGAAATGGATATATTCGGGCCAGAGTTTACAGAAAGACTTGAAGATATCAAGATGCCTGCATCAAAACTGGAAACACTGATAAAGCTCCTTCGAAAGCAAATCACTGAATACGGAAAAACCAACCAAGTTGCTTCGAAGAAATTTCAGGAAATGCTGGAGACCACTATTCAGGAATACCACAATAGGCGCAAATTCCTATCTGAGCAAGAAGCTGGTACTACTCAAGAAGCAACAGCGGAAAGTATCATAAAAAATGCAACAGAACAGGCTTTGAACATTCTTAAGGGTATGCAGGCAGATCGAGAAAGTTTCCGTAAATTGGGACTTACATTTGAAGAAAAAGCATTTTATGACATCTTGATTCATCTAAGGGATAAGAACAATTTTGTCTATGGAGAAGATAAAGAAATAGATGGTATTGTTGTCAATGAGAAGTGTAAAAGCCTTGCTTGCAAGATTCGAGATATAATTGATGCGAAATCATCATTTGCTGATTGGCTCAATAATCAGCGAGTACGTGACCAATTAAAACAGGATATTAAGATTTGTCTTGTCAAGAACGGATATCCTCCACAGTACACTCCTGAGGTTTTTCGTGAAGTAATGGAACAGGTGGAAAACTTTAAGGAGAATGAGACGATAGATTATAAACCTTCAGCTCCAGTAGCTTCATTTGCTTCTTATGAACAGGAAACAGAAATAACGATGGCTGCAGAAGATAAACCTTTCTATGGAAATATTAATGATTCGCTCTATGAAACGTAATGACTTTGTCATAAAATATAGCGAAAAATAGTAGAAGTGTTGTTATGCCAATCTAAAAAAGCGCGAAATCCTTTCAGATTCCGCGCTTTTGATTTTATTTCATATTAAGAGTAATTCCTAATTCCTCACTCCTAATTTCTAATTAACTTTTACTTCACTTCTTCAAAATCAACGTCTGTTACGTCGTCGTTGCCGTTGTTTGGATTTTGTCCGGCGTTAGGATCTTGAGGACTGCCTTGTGCTCCGGCGTTCTTGTACATCTCTTCTGATGCTTTTTGCCAGATAGCGTTCATCTCTGCCATCGCTGCGTCGATGCCGGCGATGTCTTGTGCTTGGTGAGCTGTCTTCAACTTACCGAGTGCGCTTTCAATCTCAGCTTTCTTGTCGGCTGGCAATTTATCGCCGTATTCCTTCATTTGTTTTTCTGTTTGGAAAATCATTGAGTCGGCAGCGTTAAGTTTGTCAACGCGTTCGCGTTCTTTCTTGTCGGCGTCGGCATTAGCTTCTGCTTCTGCTTTCATTCTCTTGATTTCGTCTTCACTCAAACCTGATGAAGCCTCGATTCTGATACTTTGTGACTTGCCTGTAGCCTTGTCTTTTGCAGAAACGTTCAAGATACCGTTTGAGTCGATGTCGAATGTAACTTCAATTTGTGGAACACCACGTGGTGCTGGTGGAATGTTATCCAAGTGGAACTTACCGATGGTCTTGTTTTGATTTGCCATTGGACGTTCGCCTTGTAACACATGGATTTCAACGCCAGGTTGATTATCGACAGCTGTTGAGAATGTTTCTGACTTGCGTGTAGGAATTGTTGTGTTGGCTTCGATGAGTTTTGTCATGACGCCGCCGAGTGTCTCAATACCTAATGACAATGGAGTAACGTCTAACAAAAGAACGTCTTTCACTTCACCTGTCAAAACGCCACCTTGGATTGAAGCTCCGATAGCTACTACTTCGTCAGGGTTGACACCTTTTGAAGGTTCTTTCTTGAAGAAGTCTTTAACGATGTTTTGGATAGCTGGGATACGTGTTGAACCACCAACTAAGATAACGTCGTCGATGTCGTTTACTGACATGTTGGCGTCTGACAAAGCTTTGCGGCATGGTTCGATAGTAGCGCGGATCAAATCGTCGCAGAGTTGTTCGAACTTAGCGCGTGTGAGTTTGCGAACCAAGTGTTTAGGACCTGTTGCTGTTGCTGTGATATAAGGTAAGTTGATTTCTGTCTCTGTTGATGACGACAATTCAATCTTTGCTTTTTCAGCAGCTTCTTTAAGACGTTGCAATGACATTGGGTCTTTTCTGAGGTCCATATTTTCGTCGCGCATGAATTCTTCTGCGAGCCAGTTGATGATTTTGCCGTCGAAGTCGTCACCGCCGAGGTGAGTGTCGCCGTTTGTTGATTTAACTTCGAAAACGCCGTCGCCTAATTCAAGGATTGAGATATCGAAAGTACCGCCACCGAGGTCGAATACTGCTACCTTAACATCGTTCTTTTTCTTGTCTAAGCCGTATGCCAAAGCTGCTGCTGTAGGTTCGTTGATGATACGGCGTACTGTAAGACCTGCTATTTCGCCAGCTTCTTTAGTAGCTTGACGTTGAGCGTCGTTGAAATAAGCAGGAACTGTGATGACAGCTTCTGTCACTGTCTGACCGAGATAATCTTCAGCAGTTTTCTTCATCTTTTGAAGCACCATTGCTGAGATTTCTTGTGGTGTATATAATTTTCCGTCTATGTCGATACGAGGAGTGTTGTTTGGTCCTTTGACGACTTGATAAGGGACGCGACCGATTTCGCTACTCATCTTGTCGTATGATTCACCCATGAAACGTTTGATAGAGTAGATAGTTTTCAATGGGTTTGTGATAGCTTGACGTTTTGCAGGTTCGCCAACTTTACGTTCACCATTGTCTGTAAAAGCTACAACTGATGGAGTTGTGCGGTGACCTTCGCTGTTAGGAATTACTACAGGTTCGTTACCTTCCATAACTGCAACACATGAGTTTGTTGTTCCTAAGTCAATACCAATAATTTTTGACATAATTTGTTTCTCCTATTTTTTATTGTTTAATTGTTCTTTTATTTTCTGACACCGCCTTTGTCAATCATTATGCCAAAAGATTTTCTTCATGTCACGACATAAAAAAAACCACTCAAAAAAGTGGTTTTCCTTTTATTATTTTTTCATTTCGTTATCATTTTTCTGACATAAAGAAAAAATTTGATGACAAAACGACAGAGACAATTTACAGTTTTCAATTCTATTACAAACTATCAATTGTAAACTCTCATAAATCCCCATTGTGGATAATCGCGTTCTAAAGTGTTTATGGTAAGATCGTTAACAATAAGCATTTTTCTACTTTCGGAACGTGAAGAGAATATTCCCATACCATTCTCTATATTGGTATATTCTGGTGTGTCTTGGATAGCGCTTCCTGAGTTTTGTATTAATATATAATTGTATAACTCTTCGCCCGTCGATGTTACAACAACCTCAAAACCTTCCACTATACGTCCAACGAAGTCGGGACTATTGTTGATGATATTGTCATCGGCTTGAAGTCGTGCATAGAAATCTTTAGGAGTATAATTTATTGACAAACGTTTGTCTGAATTATTCCATAACTGTTCACCGGTTCCGCTTCCCATTAACCATTTCATAGTATATCTCGTTGTGTCAGTTCCATTTTGAAGGAATTGTTTATAGTGAAAATAACCTATCACCTCATAATATGCTGCAAGGTCTCCCACTGTGTTTGGACTCCATTCTATTGAATTTGACACTGGCGATTCAAAGCTTACGCTCAAATATGGTTTTCTGATGGTAGAACCACTTATAGTCTTGACCTTAGATGTCAGTTCAACGCCATCATTACGTCTTATTGTCAGTTGATATTCTTCGTTTTCTTTAAGTTTTCTTGTCGTATAATAGAGCACCTGATTTCTTCCACTATAGAAAATACTATTAGGGTCGTAAGGTTTATAAACTGACACTGTATCAAGTACGGCGATGCTCACTGCATTAGGACTATCGGCGAATCTTCCTTTCAACTGAACATCCAACTTATAATCATAATTGCTGGCTGAATAGATAGGCGCTGTCTCGATGGCATTACCAGTAAAAGACTTAGTTATCTTGAGGTAGTTAGTGTCGGCATCGACATCTAAATAACCATACACGATAGTTGTTTCTTCGCCGTCGGTGTATATATTGACATCTGTCTCGCATGAACTAAATATCATCATCGAGAACATCATTACCAATAAGAAAATGGTATTTAATTTTTTCATTGTAAAATAGATTTGAAAGATTGGCAAAGATAATATTTTTTGGTAACTATATATAATCTTACACTAAATTTGTGCTATATTTTTATTATTGCAAATATAGCACATTTTTTTTGCTTATAATAAAACTTTGTTTAATTTTGCACCGATGGAGTAATCCATCAAAAACATATTGAAATTTATAGCGTTTTTGCTATTGTACTTAGTTCAGAAAACTGCCAATTTTCGTAACACTACAAGCACAATAGATACGAAAAACGCCTGCGTTATAGCGTGGGTGGTGTTGTATTGTAGTGTGGGTATGGCAGTACCTCTGAAAAGTACTAACTACTCACGCTTTCTTTTTATAGTTATGCGTGATGATAATTGACAAACACATTAAATTAACATATTGTATAACTAAAAAAAGAGAAATTATGAAAAAGTTAGTTTTGATTCTATTTGTCCTATTTTCGGTAGGACTAAATGCTCAGACGGAATCTCATTTAGAGTTTAAAGGTATTCCAATTACAGGAAATTTGAGCAACATGGTCAGTAAACTTAAAACTCAAAATTACGAGTTAATAGAAACTCGTAGTGATGGTGCGCAACTTAAAGGTCAATTTGCAAATGAAAGATGTGATATAGTGGTTTTTACTACGCCTAAAAGTAGGACTGTATATCAGGTTACGGTTATGTTTGAAGAAAACGATATGTGGCATTCTCTTAAATCAGATTATAATAATTTAAAAGAACAATTATCAAGAAAATATAATGTAAAACCAGACCCTATAGAAATTTTCTTAGACCCTTATTATGAAGGTGATGGATATGAACTGCAAGCATTAAGAAAACATAAATGTTTTTATACAAGCAATTTTGACTTAACAAACGGCGATATTATTTTAGCGATGTATTATGATGGTCGTGTTGTTTTGATATACACTGATGCTGTCGGTAATGATTTGAAAGAGATAGAAGAGAATCAAAATTCTTACGACGACCTGTAATTTCACAAGTCTATAAAGGTTTTGGAGCAAGCCTGTTTAAAAGCGAAAAGAGCCGTTATTCAGACGGCTCTTTGTCTTTTGGATTGTAATTTAATGCTTGTGAAAGAAACGGGTCTATTTCGTATTTATATTCTTGCGTCTTTTCTTCACCAATAGAATCTATATAAATATCATCATAGAATAATTTAAGTTGTTGATATTGTTTTGGGAATGCAACATCAACCATGTTTATAAATCTATTCCAATCATAATTTGAAACTTTTGCAAGGGTTTCTATTGATGCTAAATGATTGAGTAGTTTGGGGATTCCTATTTCTTCCGTTAAAAACTGATGATGTTTATATTTTCTATGTCCTCTCTCTGTTTTAGGATTTCGCTTTTGCAGCTCGGAAAAAACAACAGGAGCAATTCTCTCATATACAATATCATTTATCCATTTACCAACAACACTTGGATGTTTATGCGTATAATCCCAACTCCATCCTCGCATTTTGTATATAACCTCAAAAAAACTATCTTCAAATCTTTTTACAAGAGATGCTGCTTCGGTTCTCATAAAACCACTAAGAAATTTCTGCAATTCATCTTTGGCTTTCTTTTTATCTTTGTTATACCCTGTTGCTTCGTCTATTACCGCAATAACACCTGTTTTCGCAAAAGCCGATACAATCACAAGTGCTTGTGTAGCCAAGTGTTTTTGATTTGCTAATAAACAACCATCGCTATTTGCATTTATATACATCATACAAATATCTATCAAATCAGTTGCTTCAAAGGCTTGTGCTGTTCGATTGTCTATCCTAAAATTAAATAAGGTCTGGTCCAAACCATTTTCCTTAAATTTATCAGGTACATAAGGTTGTAAGTTTTTGGGTTTCAAATATCTATCAAATCCACCTTTTTTATTTCCTGTCAGGAGTCCTACAATTTCACGTTGAATAAAGACTCTTTTGCCATTATTTAGGACCGCACAAGGAATTTTAATATCTCCCACCAAAACAGAGCCTTTATGTGTGGCGTACAAAGTATTATTATCCATATATCAATTCTTTATAGGTTAAACGATGTTCTGTATTTTGCAAAAGTAAATTAAATTTTCCACATTCGGAATAGTTACGAGTGTTATATCTGAAAACAAACTCATCAACATATTTTTGCAAGTGTTGTTTAGATGTAAAGTGATATATGCCTATGATACCACGTTTCAACAAAGACCAAAATCCTTCAATGGTATTGGTATAGATGTTGTCTCTTACATATTCCTTACATTTGTGATTTACTATACTATGCTTAAATAGTTTCTTGATAGAATTATAACCCCACCATTCATCGGTACAGACAAGAGCGTCTTTTACATACTTGACCGTTTCTTTTGTCAGTGTTTCACAAGATGTATCAGTAACGACCTTAGCGTTAAGTTTACCTTTACGTTCAACCATACCAAACACAGGTGTTTTATCTTTGGTACTACGACCTTGTGAGAACTCAACTTTCTTGTCTGTGTGTCTATTCTTATTCTTGCCACCAACGTAAGTCTCATCAAGTTCTACGGTGTTTGTAAGATTATTGTTGTTCTCTATTCCAAAGCAATTGCGAATACGTTGAAGCATAAACCATGCTGTTTTTTGTGTAACATCAATATCTCTACTTAGTTGTAATGATGAAACACCCTTTTTATGACAAGTCATAAGCCAAATAGCAGCAAACCATTTTCTCAAAGGAACATTTGAGCTATCAAAAAGAGTATTTGTTTTAACATTGAAATATTTTCCAGTATTTTTACAGCGATATTTATTATCTTTGCACTTGTAAACTTTTGAAGTAGGGTCAAAAGGACTTACTACATTGCCATTCCAACGTAAATGTTCTAAATGGTCTATGCAGTCTTGCTCTGTGGCAAACACTTCAAAAAGTTCTAAAATTGACTTAAATTCTGTTAGTATCATAACATTAAATTATATTTACGGTGCAAATACGAAGAATTTTACATTAAGTCAAGAAATTTTGTGTAAAAAAGTATATAATTACC
>JAFTXI010000037.1 GCA_017461665.1 Bacteroidales bacterium
AAAAACGACATACGAATTTTAGGCAAGAACAAGTTCATAGAACGTATATCTCGATGAATATAGCATTTATCGAGAGTTATTTTTAAAGAAATAAATCAAACTACTGATGTGGAAAAATGGGTTCTATCCATTGATGTAGGAAAAATTAATAATAAATAGAACCCGCCATAATTTGTTGTTAAACGGGATGGTCGATTTAAAATATACTGAAGCTATAGCATATCAATACTCATATATGATTGCTAAGAAAAACAATATGAATGTATTTGCAAATGGAATAATAGATTTTGTTAAAAGTAAAGGTTGGTACTGGGAATACTTGTCAATACCGAATGAGTACTCTTTTCCTTATTTCATCTCTTTTTAAACTTATTAACCTTATGAAAAAAATATTCTACATATTATTATGCATCATGTTTGTCAGCAGTTGTAAGGAACATAAACTTACCAATTATGGCATTGAATTTCATGACAGGGAATGTAAAATATATCTAGATAAAGATAAAAATTACACCATAAGTGTAGAGGTACAAGAAAGTCAGGATATGATTTTTGTAATGTTATTGTCTTACGGAAAATATGAGCGTCATAATAATAATTTACTTTTATATGACGACGAAGGTTTTGAGATGTCATTCAAGATTAAGGAGAACGCACTCTCTCCAAAAAAATCTTTTGCATTCATGAAAGGCAATGAGATGGAATCTCGCTATATATATCCAGATGAAGAGTATTTGTATAAATATGATCCTATGCATCTTGAAAAGAAAACACGAATTATTAATGACTTTGAAAATTCATCCATAGGTAGTATTTTTAATTGTGGTACTTACAATAACAATGGAGGTAGAAGTTATATCAATATCAATGAAGATGGAACATATCAATTTATATATAAAGATTTGCTTTTGTCGGAAGGGGAATGGAAAATAGAAGATAATATATTGTATCTTTATGATTTGGATTTATCCTATCAGCATGAAATAATCATAAACGGCAAGACATTGATGATAAAGAAATCTTTTGGAGATTTTGAAGCCTATAAATTTGAACTTTATGAATGAAGTTTAAAGCGATAATAATGAATTTATACCATCAGAAAGTAATGAAAGAATTGCAAATAGAAAATATCAGTTCGATTTTAAATCATTTTTATTTCTTAATATACGAACATTATTCGGTGAAGGATATGACAATAGGATTGAGATCGTATCCATCCATAGTTTTCAAAAATCATCAATTGGGGCTTACTGTCAATATCTGCGGTTCTGATTTGGGTTGTGAATGTAATGACTATGAAGTCTATATTATAAAGAAACGATTGTTTTCAACAAAAATTATAAGTGTTTCCAAATTGATGGATGCAAGCGAAATCTGGAGTAAAAAGGAGAAAAATATCTCTAATTATTCTTCCTTTATCCAACAAAATCTTATGCCAGTAATCAGAGGAAACTCTGGGGAACTTTAGAATTTTAGAACTTTAGAACTCATAGACTCGGCGACTCGAAGACGTGTCAACAACCAATTGTTTATTTTTATAGGTGTTGTTGGCGCGTCTCTACCTTATAGACTCATGGACTCGGCGACTCGAAGACGTGTCAACAACCAATTGTTTATTTTTATAGGTGTTGTTGACGCGTCTCTACTTATAGATTCTAAAAAATAATTCCTAATTCCTAACTCCTAATTCCTAATTATTTATTATTTTTACAAACCAAAATTTATAGTCAATAATGGTCGATTTGTTGCAGACGAAGATAGAGTTTCTGAAGGGTGTGGGTCCGAAACGTGCTGAGCTTCTTAATAAAGAACTCGGCATCTTTACGTTCCAAGACCTCTTAGAATATTTCCCTTTTCGCTATGTGGATCGAAGCAAAATCCATAAGGTAAACCAAATTTACGACGATACCGTCTATTATCAGTTAGTCGGAACAGTATCAAATCTTAAGACGCATGGCGAGCCTCGAATGACTCGTATCAGCGCTACATTCTCCGATGAGACTGGCTCGATAGAATTGGTCTGGTTTAAAGGTCTTAAATGGATAAAAAATAAATTCACTCCAGGAAAGAAATATCTTCTCTTCGGTAAGGCTAACGTCTTCAACAACAGATTCTCTTTCACTCACCCCGACATAGAGGAATATGACCCTAACGATAAAGTCGTGGGCGAGAGCCTGCAAGGTGTTTATAATACAACGGAGAAACTGCGTAACGCTGGACTCGGAACGAAACAATTAGCAAAGATAATAAAGACTCTCGTGCTTCAGACATGGGAGATGATTCCCGAAAATCTGCCTAACTCATTGATATTGCAAGACAGACTTCTCTCGAGAAAAGCAGCCTTCTATAAGATTCATCTTCCTCTGAACAGCAACGACATCCATCTCGCAACGACGCGACTTAAATACGAGGAACATTTCTTCTTCCAGCTGAAACTTCTTCTTAATAAAAAAGAAAGAACGCTAAATACGAGAAGCGTCGTCTTCAATAATGTAGGCGATTATTTCAACACTTTCTATAACGAACATCTTCCTTTCCCACTCACCAACGCGCAAAAACGCGTGATTAAAGAGATTCGCAGCGACTTGAAAACGGGTTTTCAGATGAACCGACTTCTTCAGGGTGATGTCGGTAGCGGTAAGACTATCGTCGCTCTCATGGTGATGCTGCTTGCCTTAGACAACGGATTTCAGGCTGCGCTGATGGCTCCAACGGAAATACTTGCTACACAGCATTATGAGACGATTAAGAAGATGATCGGCGATATGAAAGTCACGGTGGCTTTGCTCACGGGTTCCACCAAACAAAAAGAGAGAAAGACGATTCTGCCGGCGCTCGAAAATGGCGACATTCAAATTGTTATAGGAACACACGCCTTGATTGAAGACACGGTGAAGTTCAAGAACTTAGGTCTTTGTATCGTCGATGAACAGCATCGCTTCGGTGTGGCGCAGCGTGCTCGCTTCTGGGATAAGACGGAATTTCCGCCACATACTTTGGTGATGACGGCGACGCCAATTCCTCGAACGCTCGCCATGACTCAATACGGCGACTTGGACGTCTCTAAGATAGATGAACTTCCTCCCGGAAGAAAGGCTGTCAAGACAGTGCATCTTTATCAAGAACAACGTCTTACGATACTTTCTTTTATGAAGAAACAGATTGCCGAAGGTCGTCAGATCTATATCGTATATCCTCTCATCAAAGAGTCGGAGAAGATGGACTTGATAAATCTTCAGGAAGGTTATGAGTCGCTGCTGCGCGATTTTCCTGAGCCCGACTACAGAATCTGCGTGGTTCACGGACAGATGAGTGCAGAGGACAAAGACTTTGAGATGCAGCGTTTTGTCAAGAATCAAGCGCATATCATGGTGGCGACGACAGTGATAGAAGTAGGCGTCAACGTGCCAAATGCTTCTGTCATGATAATAGAGAACGCCAACAGATTTGGTCTGTCGCAGCTGCATCAGTTGAGAGGACGCGTTGGTCGTGGAGCAGAACAGTCGTATTGTATCTTGGTGACCGACCATAAGATAACAGGCGAAGGCAAGAAGAGAATGGAGACGATGGTGCGCACCAACGACGGCTTTGAGATTGCTGAAGCCGACCTGCAACTCAGAGGTCCGGGCGAGACGCAAGGCACTCGACAGTCGGGAATGATAGAGATGAAGATTGGCGACTTCATGAAAGACGAACCAATAATCAGACATACAAGAAGAATGGTGAACCTGCTGTTAGACAACGACCCGACATTATCCAAACCGGAACACCATGTCACCAAAGATTTTTTCAACAAGAACTTCGCCGCCGGCTTCGACTGGGGAAGGATTGGATGAGATAGAGTCTATGAGTCACCAAGTCACCAAGTCTATGAGTTTTGAGGTTCTGAAGTTCTGAGATTTTGAATTTTTTAAAAAAATCCTATGACATTTTGTCATAAAATATTATCTTTGCACTTTAAATCATGATTTTACAATGAAAGTATCTTATAATTGGCTTAAGCAGTATATCAACTGCGATTTATCAGCAGAAGAAATTGGAAAGAAATTAACAGGAACAGGTCTTGAAGTTGAAGACTTAACTCCTTACGAATCAATAAAAGGCGCATTGAAAGGCGTTGTCGTCGGCAAGGTTATCTATTGCGTTGATCACCCAAACTCAGATCATCTTCACATCACTAAAGTCGATGTCGGAGCAGAAGAGCCTCTCAACATAGTTTGCGGCGCTCCTAACGTGGCAGAAGGTCAGAAAGTCTTGGTTGCTACAATAGGCACAGAGCTTTACAAAGACGGCGAGTCGTTCACCATTAAGAAAGGAAAGATTCGCGGCGAGGTGTCGGAAGGCATGATTTGCGCAGAAGATGAGCTTCAGATTGGCGAGTCGCACGACGGCATCATGGTGCTTCCTGAAGATTACGAAGTAGGTAAACCTGCTTCATTCTACTTCCCGGTAGAACAGGACGTCACCATCGAGATAGGTCTCACTGCCAACCGCTCTGACGCGACTTCTCATATTGGCGTCAACCGCGACCTCGTGGCAGCGCTCAATTATCAAGAGAAAACAGATAAATATCATCTCATCGTCCCTTCAGTAGATGATTTCAAAGTTGAAAACACAGATAACAATATTGAAATAGTTGTTGAAGATACAAAGGCATGTCCTCGTTATTCGGGCGTCACCGTCAGCGGCGTGAAAGTAGGTCCATCTCCTAAATGGTTAAAACACAGACTTGAAGCTATCGGTCTTCGTTCTATCAATAACATCGTTGACATCTCAAACTACGTCTTGATGGAGACAGGTCAGCCTCTTCATACCTTCGACGCAGATAAGATAAAAGGCGGTAAGGTTGTAGTGAAATGTATGCCAGAAGGAACGCCTTTCGTGACATTGGACGGAGTAGAACGTAAGTTGAGCAACACCAACTTGATGATTTGCAACACAGAAGAGCCGATGTGTATTGCCGGCGTCTTCGGAGGAGCAGAATCGGGCGTGACAGAAAATACCACAAACGTATTTATCGAAAGTGCTTACTTCAATCCAACATCGGTACGTAAGACTTCAAAATATCATGGATTACAAACAGATGCGAGTTTCCGTTTTGAGCGTGGCTGCGATCCTAACATGACAATCTACGCATTGAAACGTGCAGCTCTCTTGATTAAGGAATTAGCAGGCGGTACTATCTCTTCAGAGATTAAAGATGTAGTCAACGGTGATTTTACTCCAGTTCGCGTAGATCTTAAGTTCTCATATCTCAACAAGATAGCAGGTCAGGAAATTGAAAAAGACATAGCAGTAAGCATCTTGAAAAACCTTGATTGCAAAGTTGTTGAACTCAATGAGGAATTTGTAACAGTTGATGTTCCAACATGTAAAGTCGATGTCTATCGTCCAGCCGACTTGGTTGAAGAAATATTACGTATCTATGGCTACGACAACATCGCTATTCCTGAAAAGATAAACGCAACTCTTAACGTAGTCGCGAAACCGGATCCTGAAAAATTAAAGAGAAACATTTCTATCATGTTGGCTTCTAATGGTTTCTATGAAATCATGAATAACTCTTTGACAAAAGAATCTTACACTAAAGACATGGATAGCTTCGACGAAAATAGAAATGTCAAGATATTGAATCCTCTCAGCTCAGACTTGAACGTGCTTCGTCAGTCTTTGCTTTTCGGTGGATTGAAGAGTATAGAAAACAACCACAATCACAAGATTTTCGATGTTAAGTTCTTTGAATTTGGCAACACATATTTCCACGACGAAAGTAAGAAACAAGAAGGAAAATCGTTGGCTCCATATTCTGAGATTTACAATTTGGATTTGTTCATTACAGGAAAAGACAAGGAAGAATTATGGAGTAACAAACCTCAAAACGTTGACTTTTATGAACTTAAGAAATATGTCTTAGGTGTTTTGAATAAACTTAATATTGATATCGACAAGATTGAGATGAGTGAAGGTACAGTGTCGCATTACGAATATTCCATAGTTTACACATTGAATGGCAGAGAATTATGTACTCTCGGCAAGATAAATCAAAAGACATTGAAACTTTTCGATTTGAAGAAAGAAGTATATCATGCCACAATGAATTGGGATAATTTATTGAAAGCCAATAAAGAAGCTAAGGCTGTACGTTATGAACCAATGCCGAAATTCCCTGCTGTGCGTCGTGACTTGGCGTTAATTTTTGATAAGTCTGTGAACTTTGAGCAGGTTAAGAGCGTTGCTTTTGCAGCAGAAAACAAAATCTTAACTTCCGTCAGTCTGTTCGATATTTATACCGGCGACAAGATTCCGGAAGGTAAGAAACAATATGCTTTGAGTTTCATTTTGCTTGATACTCAAAAGACATTGACCGACAAGGTTATCGAAAAAACAATGATGAAGATTCAGTCGGCAATAGAACAACAATTAAAAGCAACATTACGATAAATGGACATTCAAGACATCCAATCGATTAAACAAAGATTTAAGATAATAGGCAACAACCCGCAACTCAATCGCGCGATTGAGATTGCGGTGCAGGTTGCCGGCACCGACCTTACCGTCCTCATCAATGGTGAGAGTGGTACGGGTAAAGACGTGATTCCGCAGATAATACATCAAAATAGTTCGAGAAAACATAAAAACTATTTCGCCATCAACTGTGGAGCTATACCGGAAGGAACCATCGACTCGGAACTCTTTGGCCACGAAAAAGGTTCTTTCACAGGAGCTTACGAAACAAGAAAAGGTTATTTTGAAGTCGCTGATGGCGGAACTATCTTCCTTGATGAAGTAGGAGAACTGCCTTTAGCTACTCAGGCTCGACTTCTTAGAGTGTTGGAAAACGGCGAATTTATCAAAGTAGGTTCATCAAAAGTTCAGAAGACCGATGTCAGAATAGTTGCTGCTACCAACCTCAACATTCCTTTGGCAATAGAAAAAGGCAAATTTAGAGAAGACCTTTATTATCGTCTTAACACAGTCCCTATCAGGATTCCTGCGTTGCGCGAACGTAAGGAAGACATTAGGCTGTTGTTCAGAAAGTTCGCTGCCGACTTCGCAGAGAAATATCGTATGCCGGCTCTTCAACTAACTCCTGAAGCCGTCACTATGATGGAAAATTATCGTTGGAACGGTAATGTCAGACAGTTGAAAAATATTACCGAACAGATATCAATAATTGAAAACGAGAGGACTATAACTCCTGATATTCTTAAGAATTATCTTCCGAACAACAATATGACGTCTTTACCTACTTTATATAAAGGTGGAAAAGAAGACGATACTATCTCAGAACGCGACCTTTTATATAAGGTGTTGTTTGATATGAAAAACGACATCATGGAACTGAGAAAGACAGTGAAAGAACTTTCCGAACAAAGAAATGTCGGTAATATTCAGCAACTTCCAGAGACACAGGAAATAACGCCGATAAACACAATGTTCATTTCTCCAATGGAAGAAGAGGAAGAGGCAGCTTTTGCATACGTTCAAGATAATGAAGAAGAATATAAGAACGACAATATAAACGAAACGCCGAGTCTTTCTTTAGAGGAAAAAGAGAGAGAATTGATTTGCAAGGCTTTGGAACGCCATAAGGGAAAGAGAAAAGACGCTGCTAAAGAATTGGGAATCAGCGAGAGAACATTGTACAGAAAGATAAACGAATATCAAATTAAGAGTAGATGAGAAGGTTAGAGGAACAGAGGTCAGAGGTTATAAAGGCTTTGCGTCGAATAACTCGTAGTCTCATAGTCTTATTGACTTGTTGTCCTTTTTTTAGCAGCTGTGGAGTATATTCCTTCTCAGGAGCTTCTATCCCAGCCGAAGCTAAAACCGTTTCTGTGCAGTATTTTCCAAATAATGCTCAGTTGGTCAATCCGCTTTTGAGCAACACCATCACGAATGCTCTTAACGATATTTTTGTAAATCAGACGACCTTGCAATCGGTGGCTCAAAATGGCGACCTCGCCTTGGAAGGTGAGATAATAGGTTACAGCACTGCTCCAATCGCTATCACCGGTAACCAAACCGCAGCGTTAAACAGATTGACAGTGACTGTAAATGTAAGGTTTACAAATAAATATGACGAGAGTAAGAACTTTGAGCAGAGTTTCTCACAATATCAAGATTATCCGAGCGGACAAGATTTGAATTCGGTTCAAGATGTTTTAGTTGAGCAAATTGTTGAAGATTTGTGTCAAGATATTTTTAATAAAGCAGTTGTAAATTGGTGATATGGATAAGATAAGATTATTACAATTAATCGAAGAACCTCGTCAGATAAATGATAACGACATTGAGATGTTGTTGTCGCTTGTTGAGGAGTATCCATATTTTACTTTAGCTCAGGCGTTACTCGCTGTCGGCATGGAACTTAATGAAGACAAGCAAGCCAACTATCAGTTGAGAATGGCAGCCGCGATGGTCCCCGACAGAAATTCCTTGCGACATCTAATAGCGAAGTCGAAAGAGAAAGAAAACAACTGCGACCTCCCTGACGAGTATGGAAATAAGCAAGAAACAGAGGAAGTCATTCCGGAGAAGACGATTGTTATTCCTGAGATAGACTTAAGAAAATCGCAGGAGGAGTTGTCGAAGGAGATGGCTCTGTTGGAAGAAAAGAAGAAGTCGTTAGACGAGTTGAAGTCTCTTATAGAACAAAGAATCATTGAGTTGGAGCAGGAGAAAGAGGAGAGCAAGAAAGAAGATAAAATTATGTCAAAAGAACAAATTATCGACAAATTTATCGCAGAAAATCCCCAAATTTCTCGACCAAAACAAGAATTTTACAATCCTTTTATGGTCGCACAAGCCAGCGTCGTTGATCAAGAAAATATCATAAGTGAAACATTAGCAATGATTTACCTTAATCAAGGATATGTTGAAAAAGCAATTTCAATATATCAAAAATTAGGTTTGAAAAATCCAGAAAAAAGTGTTTACTTTGCAGAATTAATTGAAAAGGCAAAAAATAGGTTTAACAATTAAATAAATTAGTAAAATGTACGTAGCAATTTCAGTATTCATCCTTATCGTCAGTTTTTTGATGATGTTGGTTGTTTTAGTTCAGAATTCAAAAGGTGGTGGATTAGTGTCTGACTTATCATCATCAAATCAAATCTTAGGTGTTCGCAAGACTACAGATTTCTTGGAGAAAGCTACATGGACTTTGGCAATCGTTTTGGTTCTCCTTTGCTTAGTCTCAAGTTTGTCAATCCCACAAAGCGGTGTTGGCACAGGCACTCAAGTTGATACAGAAATGCGTCAACAAATTGAAAAGACAGTGGCTCCTTCAACATATCAAATGCCAGCTGCAGAATAAAGAATAACAACAGTCATAATAAGATTAAAAAAATGTCAGAATGTCACGATTTCTGACATTTTTTTTTGTGATAATTTTTGGCAAACAATTTGACAAATGCGCCGACGGAAAATATAATAAACACTAAATAAATAACAGATATGACACAATTATCAATTAAACCTTTGGCAGACAGAGTCGTTATCGAACCTGCTCTCGCAGAACAAAAAACCGCAAGTGGAATCATCATCCCTGACACAGCAAAAGAAAAACCTCAAAAAGGTGTTGTCGTGGCAGTTGGCCCTGGCACAAAAGACAACCCAATGACATTGAAAGTTGGTGACGTAGTTATTTATGGAAAATACGCCGGCACAGAATTCCATTTAGATGGAAAAGATTATATGATAATGAGAGAAAATGATGTTATTGCTATCATCTGATTTCTCCTTTTTTTATTTATTTTTTAACTTAAAAACAGAACAACAATGGCAAAAGACATATTATTCAATTTAGATGCACGCGATGGTTTAAAGAAAGGTGTTGACGCTCTTTCAAACGCAGTAAAAGTTACACTCGGACCAAAAGGTCGTAACGTTATCATCGAAAAATCTTACGGCGCTCCTCATATCACAAAGGACGGCGTTTCAGTAGCAAAAGAAATAGAATTACAAGACCCAGTTGAAAACATGGGCGCACAATTAGTTAAAGAAGTCGCTTCTAAAACTAACGACCTCGCCGGTGACGGTACAACAACAGCTACGGTGTTGGCTCAAGCTATCGTAGCAGCAGGTTTGAAAAACGTTATCGCAGGCGCTAACCCAATGGACCTCAAGAGAGGTATCGACAAAGCTGTTGCAGCAGTTGTCACTTCTTTGAAATCACAATCTGAACAAGTTGGCGAAAGCATAGAAAAGATTCAACAAGTAGCAAGTATCTCAGCAAACAACGACAACAATATCGGTACTTTGATTGCTGAAGCTATGGCAAAAGTTAAGAAAGAAGGCGTTATCACAGTAGAAGACGCTAAAGGTATCGAAACACATGTCGATGTTGTTGAAGGTATGCAATTCGACCGCGGTTACATCTCTCCTTATTTCGTAACCAACACAGAAAAAATGGAAGCTGTCTATGAAAATCCTTTCATCTTGATTTACGACAAGAAAATCTCTGTCATGAAAGATTTGCTTCCTATCCTCGAAAAATCATTGCAAACAGGACGTCCTCTTTTGATTATTGCTGAAGACATCGACAGTGAAGCATTGGCAACATTGGTTGTTAACCGTTTACGCGGTTCTTTGAAAGTTGTTGCTGTTAAGGCTCCTGGTTTCGGCGACAGAAGAAAAGAAATGTTAGAAGACATCGCTATCCTCACCGGCGGTACAGTCATCAGTGAAGAAAAAGGCTACCGTTTGGAAGACGCTACTTTGGCAGAACTCGGTACAGCTGATAAAATCACTGTCACAAAAGACAATACAACAATCGTCAACGGACAAGGCTCAAAAGAAAACATCGATGCACGTGCAGCACAAATCAAAGCTCAGATTGCTACAACAACATCAGACTACGATCGCGAAAAATTGCAAGAACGTTTGGCAAAGATCGCTGGTGGCGTAGCAGTTATCTATGTTGGCGCAGCAAGTGAAGTAGAGATGAAAGAAAAGAAAGACCGCGTTGAAGACGCTTTGAATGCAACAAGAGCTGCTATCGAAGAAGGTATCATCCCTGGCGGTGGCGTAGGTTTCATCCGTGCTATCAGCGCAATAGAAAAGATGAAAGGCGAAAACGACGACGAGACAACAGGTATCAGCATCATCAAACGTGCTTTGGAAGAACCATTACGTCAAATCGTTGAAAACGCAGGTTTAGAAGGTTCTGTCGTTGTTAACAAAGTTAGAGAAGGCGAAGGTGACTTCGGTTTCAACGCTCGCACAGAGACATACGAAAACTTGTTGAAGACAGGCGTCATCGACCCAGTCAAGGTTTCGAGAGTAGCTTTGGAAAACGCTGCTTCTATCGCAAGTATGCTTCTCACAACAGAATGTGTTATCTCAAATCATAAAGAAGAAAATCCAATGCCAGTCATGAATCCACAAATGGGCGGCATGCCAGGAATGATGTAATTCTTGAATGATATATGATATAATAAAAAAGAGTCCCGCGGGACTCTTTTTTTATCTCTAAATGTAGAAAATTTCTTTAACCATTAGTCATTACCCTTTTGTCTTTTTCATTATCTTTGCAACAATTTCATTTATTAACTTATTGATATTTATGTCACAATTTCAAGATTACAATTTAAACCCGGCTTTACTGAGGGCTGTTGAAGAGCTGGGTTTTAAAGAACCTATGCCGATTCAACAGGAAACATTGCCTGTCCTTTTGTCACAAAGAACTGATATGGTGGGACTTGCCCAGACAGGTACCGGTAAGACCGCTGCGTTTGGATTGCCTTTGTTGCAAAATATCGATGCAAGTCAACGCTGCGTTCAGGCTTTAGTGCTCTGCCCGACACGCGAACTTTGTGTGCAGATTACCAAAGACTTGAAGAACTTCTCCAAATATATCCCGGAGATTCTTGTGGTGCCGGTATATGGCGGAGCAAGCATTGAAAACCAGTTTAAGGACTTAGCCAAAAAACCTCAAATTATTGTTGCCACTCCAGGTCGTCTCGAAGATATGATTCGTCGTAACAAAGTTGACTTCAGTAATGTGAAGACTATCGTTTTAGACGAAGCTGATGAGATGCTTGATATGGGATTCCAAGAAGACGTTGATGCTATCTTGGAATATATGCCTGAAGATAAAAACATCCATCTCTTCTCAGCGACGATGCCGGTGGAAGTCGAAAAGATTCTTAACCATTATATGACAGATCCTGTCAGAGTCTCCATCGGTCAAAGAAACTCCGGAACGGCTAACGTCCGTCATATACATTATTTAATTAGAGCCAATGACCGCTACCTTGCACTGAAACGTTTCATAGATTATACACCTTCTATATATGGTATAGTGTTCTGTAGAACAAAATTAGAGACTCAGGAAGTCGCAGATAACCTGATTCACGATGGATATAACGCAGCTTCACTTCATGGCGACCTCTCGCAAGCACAACGCGATCTCGTTATGAATCACTTCCGTCAACGTTATTTACAAATCTTAGTAGCAACTGACGTGGCAGCTCGCGGTATCGACGTCAGCGACCTTACACACATTATTAATTATAACCTTCCAGATGAGACATCCGTCTATATCCACAGAAGCGGCAGAACAGGTCGCGCCGATAAGACCGGCGTTTGTTTGAGCTTGATTCACTCTCGCGAAAAGCATAAAATCAAAGCTATTGAGAAACAATTAGGTCAGAGTATTGAGAGAGCAATGGTTCCGTCAGCAAAACAAGTGTGTGAAAAACAATTGTTCAACCATATTGACCGTCTCGAGAAAGTCGATATTATGCGTGCCGACATCGAAGATTATCTTCCTATCGCTTTCAGAAAATTGAATTGGTTGAGCCGTGAAGACTTGATTGCTCGAGTGGTGGCTCTCAACTTCAACCGTTTCCTGGATTATTATAAAGATGCCAAAGATTTGAACTTCGACGATTCTAAACCTGAGAAGAAAGATAAGAAGTCTAAGTCTGAAAAGAAAGATTATAACGACGATGGCTTGACAAGAATATTCTTCGGTAAAGGTAAGAAAGACAAGATAAAACCAAATAATATCATTGGTAAGATTAACGACGTTACAGGAACTAAAGACATTCGTATCGGAAGAATCGATATGATGGAGAACTTCTCTTTTGTTGATGTTGATGAATCGCAAGCTCAATTTATTGTTGACTGTTTTGCTGATGCAAGAAGAAATAAAGAAGGTATTCGCGTTGAGATAACTATCACCGATCCAAAACCGAAGAAGAAAAAAGAACGTAAGCAATTCGACGACGACAGACCAGAACGCAAGAACCGTGACAAATACGGCGACAGAAGTTATAAACTTGAAGAAAAGAAAGGCAAGAAGAAAGAATCGAAAAAAGATTCAAGAAAAGATTCCGGACGCAGAGGTAGAAATAGGAGTCGATAGAATGTTTGTAGAGACGCGTCGATGTTTCCTAATAATAAATACGCACCGACACGTCTTCGATAGGATCGAAAGTTTAGAGGACGCATGGTAGCGTCCTTTTTTTGAATCGTTATAATAATCCGTAAAATTTGCGGATTAAAGAACGCAAAATATACTATATTTGCAGAAAAAATAGTTATGTACATTTACGAGAATAAAGACTGGCAAATGACATAACAATCTTTATTTTTGATAATCATATCTGTCGATAGTATCTAAAGCGTAAGTATAATCTGTTACAACATTGACGAGGTCTAGATTCTCTGAATTGGATAATTCTGGTTGAGAGTTAATGGTTCGTCCCAAAATATGAACTAACTGCGACAACCTCAGACTCACTCAGTTCTTCCTTGATAGCATTATTAATATGCTTTCGAATTGTTTTTTCATCGCGGTCAAATAATGTTGCCATTTGATTTGCTGACAACCACATTGTTTCACCTTCTAATCTTACATCAATTGAGGTTTCTCCGTCATTAGTTTGATAGATGACGATCTTTTCATTTGTTTCCATACTGCACTCCTTTCAACAATTAAATGAATAAATAATAAATAAATGAATTTTTCTCTTGGCTTTTGACTGTATAATGGTTTTTGGTAAAGTGTTCTGCAAAGATATTATCAAATCAAAAAAAAGTCAAGTGATTTTGCGTTAATTTTTTTTGTGTTTTGCTATTCCGATGCAGTTAAATGTTTTTTTTACATCTTTCTAAAAGAAGTCTTTAAGTCAAATCCATGACTTATGATTTTGGTATTGTTGTCAGGGTCGGAAATCGGTTCTTGTTTCATGCTCCAGAGATAATTTTCAATATCTGTATAGACATCTCGTTTATCCAAATCATCTTTGATGTATTTTAACCAATTGGTAATTTGTTCATTAAATATAATGTTCTTGATGACGACATGGCTTATTTTAGATCCATTGAAATAATAAAGAAAAACAGGTGTCTCCAATTGTCTGAAAATCTCTTCATCTTTCCAAGACGATTCTTTAATAGAATTGATTGGATACCTTGATTTATATTTTTCCAGCGGCAACCTGATTTTCTGCCCGATTTCTATTAGAAAATCATTAATATCTTCAATTTTTTTGTTTGTCAATTCGTAAGGAATCACAATCTGTTGTTTAGCAAAAATATCGTTATTATTATCTTTGAGAATAGGAACAATGTAGCAGTATGGATAGATGCCGACGACAGTGTATTTTATTTCATAATCGTCTGATAACCAATCGTTATAGGGATTCTATTATAGACATTCTTTCTTAAATATCTGTAATATTTTTTGTTATGCTTACTTATTATTCTCATGATGTCATTGTTAAAGTATTTTAATAATAAAAAATCCAAATGGAGATTCCTTTTTTCTGAGCGATTTCAATCGTGTGCTTTGTTCCACTTGATTTACCGTCCCAAAATGCAATCAAATGAGTGGCAATACTTAACATATCTTCATTTCTTATAAAACCTGCAATACGCGGATATTTTCCCCGATTGGCAGGAAATAGTACTTTGGTCAACTTACGCTCATCTGCATAACGAATGGCAAGAGTGTCAGCTCCTTTTGCCATATAAAGTCATAATATAAAGTATTAAAGTATCTGCCTACTCTTTGTTGGATTTTCGGCTTCCTCCATTATCTCAAAAATTCAACATGAGAAATTATCACTTTTGCATAAGCCTCTGCAATATTACTTGCGGTTGCACCTATCTTTTCTAATATTTTGAACTGATTTTTAATGGCACCTCCTGCTGTTCCTGATAAATGGGGTAATCCAATAGAAGTAATCAGCAATTCAGGATATTCTGTTGAGACATCGTACATTATGCTATTTGCTCGATTGCCAAAACATACGCATAAGGTGGGTTTCACTATGCTTATTTCTTTTGCTAAAATTTCGGCGTATGTCCTTGCAAAGACTAAGGAATACGCATCGCTTGTTCGATGATCGCCGATGAAATACTTGCGAGCATCTGTTAGATAAACGCCATATCCATTGTTGATTAGGCGTTTGACCAATTCATTAGCCATTTTGCCTCCATTTTTGCGATTACGATGGGTGGCATCTTGCAATCCAAAAGGACTTGAAAGAACAGCATTCTTACAATCTTGATAGCATTTTCCTCTCAATGGGTCTTGGAAAATGAGCATGATTCGAGGTTTATCCTCTTCAATGTTAAACCAAGTGGGTAAATCCAATCCGATAGAACCTTTATCGATTCTTTATTCAGGGTAAGTAAAATTGTATCCATCTTTCATTTGTTGATATCGTTTTTGAATCAACGATAAATTCTCCATACCCAATAATTCTTCGGCAATTAAATTGGGTATCTGCTTTGAGAGATTACACTCATTACAAAATAAATTTTCCATAATTATTGATATTTATTTGCCTACATTTTTTAAGGTTTTCGGCACTACCTTTCTATTATTTTTATGCACGCAAATAAAAAAGCGTGCTGACATTATCTTATCTATTCTGATGGGCTCTGGTAAACCTCGGTTGATAAATAAGCAACAGTCCTCACGCTATAAGTGTAGCGAAGGGTAACGGCTTATTCCCAACCATTAAAATTTACCAGATTTTATCAGAGGAATAAAGCAGTAACACTTTCGTGTTATATCCTAATATGTCTTGTCAGCACTTCGACTGACGCAAAAAAATTAAAATAAATTTTGAAAATGTGAGATGTTTTCCCTTGATTTTTTGGGACTGTTGCAATGTCGTTCATTGTTTTTTAATCAATTATACACAGACCCCCCCTAAATTATAACCTTTTTCGATATAAAAATGTAGTAAAAATTTTAATATATTAAAATTCAATGACTTAATTTTTTATGTATTTAAGTATATAATTGGGTTTTCCTTATTTTTAATTCTTGATTCTCTCTTATTCAAAAACAATATTTTATTATTTTTGTATTCGTATGTACGGTACGGACGTGGCTTGCCGCGTCCATTAGTTAAAAAACATTTAATTATAAAAAGCATCATGGAATCGACAAACTTAGCTGCTCAGCAACTTAGCAACTCAATATCTCATATCGTTTCTCAACAAAGAGAATTTTTCCTGACAAACGAAACAAAGTCAATCGACTTCAGATTGAAACAGCTGAAGAAATTGAAACAGTCTATTAAGAATCATATTGATGATATTTATGATGCTTTATGGAATGATTTGCATAAAAGTAAAGAGGAAACTTTTCTTACTGAGATAAGCATTGTGTTAAATGAAATTAACGATCACATAAAAAATATTAAGAAATGGAGCAAGCCCGAGAAAGTTAAGACTCCGATATATCTCATGCCATCAAAGAGTTATGTTCATTACGAACCTTTTGGAGTGGCGTTGATTATCGCGCCGTGGAACTATCCTTTCAACTTGATGCTGACGCCTTTAGTAGGCGCGATTTCTTCGGGATGTTGCGCCGTTTTGAAACCTTCTCCTTATCCCAAAAACACTTCTGAAGTCATGCAGAAAATCATCGACGAGACTTTTGACGCTAAATATATTGCTATGGTTCAAGGTCATAGAGATGTAAATCAGGCTTTGTTGTCAGAGAAATTCGATTTCATTTTTTATACTGGAAGTCCGGATATGGGTAGAGTCGTGATGGAAGCAGCGTCGAAAAATCTTACGCCATTGGTTTTGGAACTCGGAGGCAAGAGTCCTTGCATCGTCGATATGAATTGCAACATCGATTTTGCGGCACGAAGAATCGTCTGGGGAAAGACGATAAACGCTGGCCAGACCTGCGTCGCTCCCGATTATCTGATGGTTCATGCTTCTGTCAAAGACGAATTGATAAAGAAGATGATTTATTATGTCGAGAAGTTTTACGGCGAGGACTCGCAGATGAGCGACTGCTATTGCAGGATTATCAACGACAAAGCATATAACAGATTGGTTTCTTATCTCGAAGAAGGCAAGATTATCTACGGTGGACGCCACGACGATGAAGACCGATATATCCAATTTACCTTGTTGGAGTTAGGACAGTATTCTCATGTAGAGACACACGGACGTGTGTCTGACAATCATGTGCCTGAAATCAACGTAATGCAACATGAGATTTTCGGCCCGATTTTGCCTGTCATTACTTTTAACAATATTAATAAGGTGTCGGAGTTCATTGTCAATCGTCCTAAGCCTTTGGCTTTATATTATTTCGGTAATGATGAAAATGCTTCTGAAATATTAAGCAAAACGACATCGGGCGGAGTTTGCATAAACGATACTATTTTACACGTTGCCAATGAACATCTGCCGTTCGGTGGAGTGGGAGAGAGCGGCATGGGGAAATATCACTCTCGCGACAGTTTCTTGGCGTTCAGCAATAAAAGAGGCGTCTTAAAATCTTCAAACACAATTGATTTTAAGATGAAATATCCTCCATACGACAAGTTGGATTTGATAAAGAAATTGATGTAGGGGTGTATCGCCTTCCCATATTGATTAATAAGGTGTACCCTGTAGGGGGCGTATCGCATACGCCCGATTCCGTATCGCCTACGTCCCAATGAACATTTTCACATAAAGATAAAACCAATCCGACGAAAAAGCCACCGTTGCCGGTCAAAA
>JAFTXI010000038.1 GCA_017461665.1 Bacteroidales bacterium
GGTCCACCTCTTCCCATTCCGAACAGAGAAGTTAAGCCCCGCAGCGCCGATGATACTGCATAAGTTTGTGGGAAAGTAGGTCGTCGCCACCCTCATAACGGAAGCCTCAGCAAATCACGCTGGGGCTTTTCTGTTTTGGTACACCTCCTCTTCCACGTATCGCAGGTGTCGCAATGAATGTCTATTGAATAATGCTTTTGGGTAAGACTAATTATCCATCTCGATGCACTCTATGAACAATTGAGCTATCTCTTTCTATAGATAAATTTAAATACTTTATATTTGAATTGCAAATATAAAATATTTTATTTCATAAAATTAGAATTTTTAAAATAATTTTCTAATCTGTTAATTGCATTTATATACGTCGTATCAGTCATTCTTGTATATATTTGAGTTGTTTTTATATCTTGATGACCGCATAGTTTTGATATTACATAAATGTTAATTCCTGCAGAAATTGAAAGTGTCACAAATGTTATTCTCGAGACATGAAATGTTAAATGTTTTTTTATTTTTGTTTTAACTTCTATTTCTTTTAAATCATTATATATTGTTGTCCTTGAATATAATGAAAAAATATAATCGTTTTCATTACTGATTTTTCTTGAAGATCTAAGATTGTTTAATATATTTATAGCCTGTTTACACAATGGAATTCTAACCTCTTTATCTGTTTTTATTTGTACCTTAACAATTAAATAATAATTCCCCTGTTTACGAATGTCACTCCATCTTAGTGTTTCAATATCAGACAATCTTAATCCAGTATAGCATGCAAAAATAAATGCTATTTTAGTTGAATTATGCTTACAATCGATTTTTTCAATTAATTGAATTTCCTCGATATTGAGATTTTCTTTTTCTCTTGGTATGTAATGAGGCAAAATCTTTTTTAATGATACCATTGGATTATGCTTTATAAATCCTAAATGCTCTGCTTCTTCTAATATTGCGTGAAGTTTCTGTAAGTATGTTTTAGTACTATTAATTTTCAACATTACTTCGTTGATTAAATATTCACTAAATTTATGACAAAACTCAGAATCAATAGATTCCAAATATATATTATAATTACAGAATCTATTTAGATGATTTAATAGTGCTTTGTCTCCTTTTTGTGTACTTTTACGTATATTATCTTTCCTTAATGTTATAATGTACTCAAGACATTTATTAGCATTACTAAAATTATTACTCTCACGTAGTTTAATATTTTCTTTATAATTATTCATAATGAAATTGATTATTTACTTAATAAAGGTTTATAATGATTTTAATTATTAATTACTGAATATTTGCAATTCAAATATAAAGTATAAAAATAAATTAAAAAATTATGAGAAGTTTCATTTTATTAACATTAATTTGTTTATTCAGTTCTACTGTTTCGTATTCGCAAAAGATTGATTATTCGATAGTTTCTGTTCCAGAGGAGTCGGCTGTAGAATTTATGAAAGTTACATCTTCTAACGATTATGTTGCAATGCCAGTAGTGAAAAGAACTAAAAAATCAGTCAACTGGTCTTCAAATCGAATAGTTGAATGTGCTAAAGACAATAGATATATCGCATATCTGTCGCTGAGAAATAATACTACAAATATTTTTATCAAAGAGTTGGGCAAACAAGGAGGTTCTGTACAAAGGACGAATAGAAATGGCGTAGTGGATTTCTCCTATTCTCCAGATGGTAAATATATCTGTTTCTCCGAACAGCGCGGCGACAAGTGTCAGATATTCCAGACTGATGCCAAAGAGGGTTATATATGCCGCCAGATCACAAGCGCAAACAACGACTACACCCCTGTTTATTCGGCAGATATGAAAACTATTTTCTTCTCCCGCCAGGAAACAGCAAGCCATAGTATTTGGGGATATAGCATAGATAATAACTTCCTCTCTTCTTACACCTCCGGAATAACTCCTTGCATTGTGGAAAAAGAAAATGCTTATCTATGTGCAAGAATTAACAGCAGCGGTAACAGCGAGATATGGAAAGTTAATTATGAGACAGGTGTGGAAGAATGTATAGTTTCAGACATCAATCGTAGTTTTACTACACCTTCTATCTCACCCGATGGAAAATGGATTGTCTTCGTAGGAAGCAGCGCAATCAATACTGGCAAATCTAACTATTATAATACAGACATCTTCGTGTGTAGGTTGGACGGTAGCGAGTTTGCTCAACTGACTTATCATGCAGCCGACGATCTGAGCCCTGCATGGAGTCATGACGGCAAGTTTATCTATTTCATATCTCAGCGTGGCGATGCTGATGGAGTGGCAAATATCTGGAGAATGAATTTCATATATTAATTATTAACAATAAAAAATTAAAACAATGAGAAAAAATCTATTCTTGAGCTTATTGATAATGCTCTGTAGTTTGGGCGCTTCTGCTCAGTTTGTTAACGGTAGTTCTGCAAAGTCGAATCAAAGTTTTGGCGAACAGGAATTTTCATTACGCTTGTCGTATAACCCTATCACTCTCGCTGTTGACGGAGATTGGGAAGATGCTATTGATGAATTGAAAATGGATGACATCCTGAATTTTAACGGTTTCTCCTTTGACTTTCGCGCAGCTTTCAACATTGTTAATACTGTTCCTTTGTATGTGGAAACAGGCGCAGGTTTGACATACGCTTTTAGTAGATATTACGATGAAGCTAAAGAATCCTATTATGACCCATATTATGATGTTGATATGGATATGATTGCTTCTATGGATTTTAAAACCAAGTTCATGTCTTTGTCGATACCTCTTAATTTAGCCTATAGATTATCGGTTGGCGATAATTTCGCAATTAAGCCTTATGCAGGCTTGAAAGGTCGTTTCAACTTATCGCTTGTTGAAACTTTAAAAGAAGAAATAGAAGTGAGACCTGATTATTATGATTTGTCTGACTCAGAAGAAGACAGCTATGACATGTTTGACAAAGACGATATGGAAGAATTATGGGGAGCAAGGGAAAAGGCGAAACGCTTTCAGCTTGGTTGGCAAATCGGTCTCGATATGGAAATTAATAATTTCATAGTAGGTGTTGCTTATGGTGCCGATATGGGAGAAATTATAGACGACTGGCAATTCAGGACAACAACATTGTCATTAGGAATCAAATTCTGATTATAAGAAACGATTAAAAACTAAACTTAAGAAGCAATGAAAAAGACATTATTGATTTTAGCGATGATTGCAAGTAGTATGTTGTTTTCCTGCAATCCAGACAACAATGATGACGATGATTCACCGTCAAATCCTATTAGCAATGAGATAAACGGACACAAATATGTTGACCTCGGCTTGAGCGTAAAATGGGCAACCTGCAATGTAGGAGCAGGATATCCTCAAAGTTTTGGAGACTATTACGCATGGGGAGAGACTGAGACTAAATCATATTATGATTATGATAATTGTGATACTTATGGAGTAGAGATGGATGATATTTCAGGAGATCCAGACTACGATGTTGCAAACAAGAAATGGGGAGGCACATGGCGCATGCCTACGCGATATGAGATGGAAGAACTCGAAGAAGAATGTGAATGGGAGTGGATAGAAGCAGAAGCTAATGGCGTTAGTGGTTGTAGAGTTACGGGACCAAACGGCAACCATATCTTCCTTCCTGCTCCGGGCGACCGTTACGGGTCGTCGCTCTACCATGAGGGTAGCTACGGCTACTATTGGAGTTCCGCGCCGGGCGACAACGACTACGACAGCAGCGCGTACGGCCTCCGCTTCGATGGTGGTGGAGAGTACGTGAACTACGATAGTCGTAGCTACGGTCAGACTGTACGTCCTGTTTCAGAATAAAGCGAAGCGCATTCAATTTATTTGATTCATTTGATTTATTTCCGTCGGGCATTTAAGAGCCCGACGGTCGTCCAAGAAAAAATAATAAATCCGGCGAAGCCGGCGAAATTATTAAAACTGAAAATTGAAAGTTGAAAATGGAAAATTAACTTTCATTTTTCAACTTTCAATTAGAAAAATGCCTACATATATAGAAGTTGTAAAATTTGAAGAGGAAGCTCCTGCCAATACAATAAGACTTGTCAAGTCGGGAGAGTTTTATAGAGCTTATAATCATTCCGCCTGGTTGTTCCAGTGTTTTATCACAGAACATAAAGTCATGCGAAAATACCTAAAAGCTCTTAAAACAGATATTTATTACATTGGCTTCCCCGAGAAAAGTTTGTTCAATAATATAGGAGAAAGAAAATCGACAAAAACGGAATATGGCTTTGACATTGAGCTAATGGAGTTTGAAGTTCCAAATGAGGAAGCATACGAGACATGGAAAATGTCAATAGAGACAGAGCAGTCGTCAAAAGGAGATTTTCATTCGTTGCCAATTACAGGTGCAGAAGCGGAACGTGAGGTGATAAAACGTATCAAGGATTTCCCTTTGGAAAACAAGACAATGATAGAATGTACGGTTTTTCTTTCAGAATTGAGAAAACTTCTTAATAATACTTTATAGTTCAAGGCTCAAATTTCAACAGTCTTAGTTCAAATTTCAATATGGCAATATTTACTAATCTTCCAATATATAAAGATTCATATACATTGTTGTTAGAAATAAACAGGATGATGCCTAATCTTCCGAGAGACTGCCGTTATTCTATTGGTCAGGAACTACGTCAAAAAATAATGGAAATAATAGTTCTCATATATAGGGCAAATAGAATTAGAAAAAAAGTCTTTATAATCTCAAAGATGAGAGAAACATTATTGGAAGTACAGGTCTATATTCGTCTTATGAGTGATATGAAATACATATCGGAGGGGAAATATATGAGATTGGTAGAACAGACAAGTTCCATGTCCAAACAGATGTCGTCATGGGAAAAAAGTGAACAATTGAAAATTAATAGTTAACAATTAATTGTCAATTGTAAATTATAAAGTGGCGAACTAAAGTTATGGATGATTCAGCCGGAATGTCAATGGCTATGGTTATTGGCAGTGTGCAAAGTAAATTCAATGTAAAATAAAAGTAATCTGACCATAATCATGGTAAATAAAAAGAAGTCAGCCGTTAAATTACATGATAATAAAGAATGTTCTTTAACGCTTTTCAATATAGATGATTACTTGGGAAGTGCTCCTGCTGCGGGCAACCGTAACGGGTCATCGCTCAACAATGAGGGTAACAACGGCAACTATTGGAGTTCCACGCCGAACGACAACAACAACGACAACAACGCGTACAACCTCAACTTCAATAGTGATGAAGAGAACGTGAACAACAATAATCGTAACAACGGTCAGACTGTACGTCCTGTTTCAGAACTTACAAAAGAATCATCATATAATAAAATTCGTCACTTTTTAATTCCAAAAGAACAGCTGCTGTTGGATCTATACAGAGCGTACAAAGATGCACGAAAACATAAACGAGGTAAACAATATCAGTTACAATTTGAATATAATCTCGAAGAAAATCTTATCAATCTCAGAGATGAACTGATAAACGGAATATACAAACCTTTACCATCAGAATGCTTTATAATTCACGACCCGAAGATGAGAGAAGTTTTTGCCGCAAATTTTCGTGACAGAATCGTGCATCATCTTTTTTATAATTATACACATGAAATCTTTGAAAGATCTTTTATTTATGATAGTTATAGCTGTATTAAAAACAAAGGAACGCATTTCGGAATAGAAAGATTGAAACATCATCTCAGAAGTGTTTCTGGAGGATATTCAAAACCTTGTTATGTCTTAAAGATAGACATCAAAGGATATTTTATGAATATCAACAGAAATATTTTATTAGAATTGTCTCGTGTGATATTGTCAAAAAATAATAATGGATATGATGCTTTGTTTGTGGATTATCTGTTGGAAACGATAATTGATTCTAACCCTATGGATAATTGTAAAGTGTTAGGAGAACTTAGCGATTGGGATAATTTGCCGAAAGATAAAAGTTTGTTTCATGCGAAAGAAGATTGTGGGCTTCCTATAGGAAATTTGTCGTCACAACTTTTTAGCAATGTATATATGAATGTCTTTGACCAATATGTTAAAAGAAATTTGAAATGTCGTCATTACGGAAGATATGTAGATGATGCTTATATCATTTCAGATGATAGGAACTATTTGAAAAATCTTATTCCTGAAATTTCACATTTTTTACACAAAGAATTAGGATTGAAAGTTCATCCGTATAAGACAAGAATATTTGACGCTTATCACGGAATAGAATTTCTTGGTGCGTATATAAAACCATTCAGAACTTATATATCTTCCTCATCGTTGAGAAGAATCAGAAAGAAACTTATTGATTGTAAGACTGAAGATAAAAAACATTTGCAATCGTCAATAAATTCCTTTCTTGGAGTTTTTTCGCATTATGATAGTTATTGTTTGCGAAGAGTATTGTTTGGAAATAACATGAAATTGAAAAGTATTGGAAAATATGATAGTAACTGTTTAAGATTTCAACTTTAATTAATTACCGATCATATTTAGTGTAAATTAAAATTGCAAGATAAATCCTTTCCTACCGAATATTTTTCAATCTTTATTTGTTATCTTTGCATTACGATTGTATATAGATAATTTTAAAGACTGATGAATAAAACTCATATCAATATTATTGATAATCTTGCTGATGGCAATGGCTTGAGTAAGGAAGAGTGGATGTGTCTTCTAACATCATTGGATTTTGAGGAACGTCAGTATCTTCATGATAAAGCTGTTGCTGTTGCTAAAGAGCATTACGGCAATGGAGTTTTTGTCAGAGCTTTGATAGAGATTAGTTCTTATTGTAAAAACAATTGTTATTACTGCGGCATAAGGTGTTCTAATACAAACGCACAACGTTATCGACTCTCGAAAGAAGAGATACTAAATTGTTGTGGAGTGGCTGCTTCTTTTGGTTTTAACACTTTTGTTCTACAAGGTGGTGAAGACCCGAAACAAACTCCAGAATGGATCGTTGACGTGGTAAAATCAATACGAGATTTATATCCTGATAAAGCTATCACATTATCTGTTGGAGAATGCACAGAGGAAGCATATAAGGCTTTTAAAGATGCCGGCGCAAATCGTTTTTTGCTTCGTCATGAGACGCGTAATGATGCGCATTATTCTCATCTTCATCCTTCAAATATGAGTGCAAAAAATCGTAGAGAATGTCTCTTTACTTTAAAAAAATTAGGATTTCAAACAGGCAGCGGAATGATGATAGGAAGTCCGGGGCAGACCGATGAACACTTGTATGAAGATATAAAATTTTTGGAAGAACTTAATCCGCATATGATTGGCATAGGTCCATTCGTGCCTGCAAGTAATACCCCTTTTGAAAAAGAAAGTCGTGGTAGCGTAGAAAAGACGATATTGATGTTGTCTTTATTAAGACTTCGTTTTCCGAAAGTATTGTTACCGGCGACGACGGCATTGGCGACTTTATGTCAAGATGGAATGGAACGCGCCATTCTCGCAGGTGCTAATGTGGTGATGCCTAATGTGTCGCCTCTTGAACAACGAAAAAAATATTCTATTTACGATAACAAAAAAAGCACAGGGGCAGAGTCGGCTCAACAATTGAGTCAGCTTGAACAAAGACTCAATGCCATAGGTTATCATATTGATTATACACGTGGTGATTATAAATATTAATGATAAAACAACAAACATGTACAATATAAAATCACAAATAGCAGAAGAATTCATCAACGACGAAGAGATTCGTTCAACGATGGAATATGCTCGTGAAAACAAACAAAATCACGAACTTATTAAATCAATTTTACAGAAAGCAAGAGAATGTAAAGGTCTTACTCATAGAGAGGCTGCACTTTTGCTTGAATGTGACGATGTCGAGATTATAAATGAAATATTCAATATCGCTCGTGAGATAAAACATAAATTCTATGGAAACAGAATAGTGATGTTTGCTCCTTTATATCTCTCTAACTATTGCGTAAACGGTTGTGTCTATTGCCCTTATCATCTTAAGAACAAGACTATACGTCGTAAGAAACTTTCGCAGGAAGAGATACGTCAGGAGGTCATTGCCTTGCAAGATATGGGACACAAACGTCTTGCTTTAGAGGCGGGAGAACATCCTGTGGAGAATCCTATTGAATATATATTAGAAAGCATAAAGACTATCTATAGCATAAAACATAAAAACGGAGCTATTCGACGCGTCAATGTCAACATCGCTGCAACTACAGTGGAGAACTATCGTAAGTTACGTGATGCAGGTATCGGAACTTACATCCTTTTCCAAGAGACATATAACAAGAAGAATTACGAGGCTTTGCATCCGACAGGACCAAAGAGCAATTATGCTTATCACACTGAAGCTATGGACAGAGCGATGCAAGGTGGAATCGATGACGTTGGTATTGGTGTTTTATTTGGTTTAGAGACATATCGTTACGATTTTGTTGGTCTTCTTATGCATGCCGAACATCTTGAAGCGACATACGGCGTTGGACCTCATACTATCAGCGTGCCTCGTCTGTGTATGGCAGATGATATTGATACAGCGGACTTTAAAAATGCAGTGCCGGATGACATATTCTTTAAGATTGTAGCGATAATAAGAATAGCAGTTCCTTATACAGGTATGATTATCTCTACGAGAGAAAGTGAGAAGAGCCGCGCTCGCCTCTTAGAACTCGGTATCTCGCAAATCAGTGGAGGCTCGCGCACCAGCGTCGGTGGTTATGTGACGCCGGAACAAGAAAGCGAAAACTCAGCTCAGTTCGATGTGGCCGACCATCGTACCTTAGATGAGGTGGTGGGATGGCTCCTCGACCTCGACCATATCCCAAGCTTCTGTACCGCTTGTTATCGCGAAGGAAGAACAGGCGACCGTTTTATGTCGCTGCTCAAAAGCGGTCAGATTGCAAACTGCTGTCTGCCTAACGCCTTGATTACATTGAAAGAATATACTAACGACTACGCTTCCCCAGAAGTAAAAGAGAAAGCGTTCGCTATGATAAAACGTCTGCTTGATACAGTGCCTAACAAGAAAGCTCGCGCAACAGCAGCGAAATATTTAGATGCCATCGATGAAGGAAAAAGAGACTTCAGATTTTAATATAGTAGAGACGTCACTCCGTGGCGTCTCAAACTATTAATTATATATTGTTAACTGTAAATTGTTAATTGTCAATTGATATGCAACGTTCAAATCGTTATCATATAGGAATATTCGGCAGACGTAATGTCGGGAAATCTACATTGTTGAATGTTTTATGCCGACAAGATGTCTCTATTGTTTCTGATGTGGCTGGTACTACCACCGACACCGTGTGGAAAAATATAGAACTGCCCGAGATTGGTGCGGCTGTCATTGCCGATACCGCAGGTTTCGACGATATCGGAGATTTGGGTGTGATGCGTAACGAAAGAACTCGTCGCGCCTCGCAACAGGTCGATATGGCTCTTATACTTATAAACGGCAGACCTGATGACACGACATACGAAATGACCTGGAGCGATTCTTTCATTAAGGCTGACATTCCGGTTATTTATGTAATGACGAAATGTGACGCTGACACTGACTTTGACACCGACATTTACTTATGGAAGGCGGTGTTTAAACAGGATATTTGTTGTGTTTCTGCCAAAGAAGGTAAAGGAATTGATGTCTTGTTGGAAAAGATGGCTTCGCTTTATAAGAAAGATGACAATCTTGATGATATAACATATTCACTGGTTAAAAAAGGCGATGTTGTTATACTCGTGATGCCACAAGATGCTTCCGCGCCTAAAGGAAGATTGATTCAGCCTCAAGTTGTTACGTTACGAAATCTGTTAGATAAGCATGCCTTGGCATTATGTTGTTCACCGGAAGAGTTGCCTGATATGTTGGAGACTCTTAAGACTCCTCCTTCGTTGATAATAACCGATTCTCAGGTTTTTGCTCAGGTGCAGGCTCTCACTCCAAAAGAGACGATGCTCACTTCGTTTTCCGTCTTGATGGCACGTCATAAGGGCGACATTGATGTCTTTCGTGATGGAGCCGAGGCATTACTCGCCTTGAATGAAAACGCGAAGATTCTTATTGCCGAGGCTTGTTCGCACATCCCGCAAAATGAAGATATAGGACGCGTGAAACTGCCTAAAATGCTGCGTAAGAAATTCGGTGATGACATTCAGATAGACATAGTCTCAGGAAATGATTTTCCTGAAGATTTAAGTAAATATGATATTGTGATTCATTGTGGCGCTTGCATGTTTACGCGTCGTCATGTCTTGTCAAGAATAAGACGCGCCAAAAACCAAAATATTCCCGTCACCAACTACGGAATTGCGATAGCTGCGCTGACAGGAATATTGGATAAAGTGACAATATGATGTTAACGGAATAAATTATTTATGTCCGTAACTGCTACCATCGAAACAGTGCATACAGATAGAATCTTTTGAAACACCGATAGCGTCGCGAATTGTCTCTATTGTATTGAACTTCAATGAATCGACGCCGATATGTTTTCTTAACATCTCAACGAGATTTGCATATTGTTTTGTGGTATGGTCGCTGTAATATTCCAAATTCTTATATGCGTCACCTTCTAATTCTTTTATGCAACGACGTGTAATCAGTTCCATATCGGTCTTTGAATTGGAGAAGTTAAGGAAAGGACATCCGTATAACAAAGGAGGACAGCTGATTCTGATATGAACCTCTTTCGCGCCACATTCATAAAGCATCTTGACGTTGTCGCGAAGTTGCGTTCCTCGTACGATGGAGTCGTCGCAGAAAACGACTTTCTTGTCTTTTAGTAAAGAAGCGTTTGTGATGAGTTTCATCTTGGCGACGTGTTCTCTTTCTTCTTGAGTGACAGGCATGAAGCTACGCGACCAAGTCGGAGTGTATTTAACAACGCTGCGAACGTAAGGTATCTTCTTTCCATTGGAATAACCGATTGCCATGCCGATGCCGGAATCAGGAATAGGAGCGACATAGTCAACATCAACGTCGTCCATTGCACCCATAGCGTAGCCTCCGTTGTAACGCATGTTTTCAACAAAAATATCGTCGTATGCTGCGGCAGGATAACCATAATAAATCCACATGAAAGAACACATCTGGCATTTGTTGGTCGGTGCTAACAACTGGGTATAACCTTCTGGCGTGACCTTCATAATCTCACCAGGTCCGAGATATCTATCTGTGATATAACCCATGTTGACATAACTATGACTTTCTGTTGCAAGTGTAAAACCGTCCTCATCTTTTCCGATGACGATAGGAGTACGGCCGTAGCGATCGCGAGCAGCAATGATACCTTCATCGGTGAGAATCAACATTGAACATGAACCTTTTATCTTGTTGAAGACATTTTGAATGCCATCGATGAAGTCTTTGCCTTGTGTTATCAGAAGTGCAACCAACTCGGTAGGATTTGTATCGCCTCCGCTTAATTCGGCAAAATGTTGTTTGTTGTTAAGACATTCCAACTCAAGCTCTTTCAGATTATTGATACGTGCCACTGTGACAATGGCAAAACGTCCGAGATGCGAGTTGACGATGATAGGTTGTGCATCGGTGTCGCTGATGACGCCGATACCCATGTTGCCGTGAAACTTGGCTAAGTCAGAATCGAACTTTGTCCTGAAATAAGCTCCCTCAATATTATGGATTGAACGATAGAATGTCTTACCTTCAACGGTAGCAAGACCAGCACGCTTGGTGCCAAGATGTGAATGATAGTCAGTACCATAAAAGAGATCCGAGATGCATGTTCTCTTTGATACTACACCAAAAAATCCGCCCATTTTTCTGTAAATTATATTGTTTAAATTGAGCAGCAAAAATATATATTTTTAAGGATTTATCTAAAGAAATTTTAATGTTTTTTATCGTATATTTGCAAAAAATGAAATGAAAAATCTAAACAAATATTTATTTATATGAAAAAGTATCTATTAAGCATTATTATGTTTTTGGCTGTCTGTAATTTACAGCTGAAAGCTGATGAAGGTATGTGGTTACCTTACAATTTAAGCAATCAAAGTCTTTATGAGATGCAACAACTTGGTTGCCAACTTACTTCTGAACAAATCTTCAATCTTAACCAACCGAGTTTGAAAGATGCTATCGTTCAATTCGCAAATGGATGTACAGGCGAACTCATCTCTCCTAACGGTTTGCTTCTCACCAACCATCACTGCGGTCTTGGTTACGTCCAGGCTCTCGCTTCTGTCGAACACGACTATCTCACCGACGGTTTCTGGGCTTTGGATATGAAAGAAGAACTTTCTTGCGAAGGTCTTTATGTCTCTTTCCTCACTAATGTTGAAGACGTTACAGATTTAATCTTGGTTAATGTCACAACAAAAGAAACTCGCGATTCTATCGTCAACGCCAATATCAAAGCTGTCGCCAAAGAACGTAAAGGTGACAGAGACGTAAGAATTGAAATTGTTCCTTTTTATAGTGGAAATCAATATATTATGTTTGAATATGATGTCTATCGCGACGTCCGTCTCGCAGCTTGTCCTCCATGGGGAATCGGCAAATATGGCGCCGACACCGACAACTGGACATGGCCTCGTCACAAAGGCGACTTCTGTATCTTCAGAGTTTATATGTCACCTGACGGAAAACCTGCTAAATACAGCGAAGACAATATCCCAATGAAATCGAAACACTATTTACCTATTAATATAAAAGGTGTTGAACAAGGCGACTACGCTATGATTATGGGTTATCCTGGCAGCACCGACCGATATTCGACAAGCCGTACAATAAAGAATATCATCGAGCAAGAAGGTCCTTCTATCATCGACTGCCGTACAACAAAACTCAACGCTTATCGTAAACACATGGACGCCGACCAAGAGGTATTCATCAAATACGCTTCAAAACAAGCAAGCGTTTCTAACTATTGGAAATATTATATCGGTCAAGTGAAACAGTTACAACGTAATCGCGTGTATGACAGACGTCTTGCTCAAGAAGAAGAGTTCAAGGCTTGGGTTAACGCCGATGCAAAACGTCAAGCTGAATATGGTGAAATCTTCAATGGCGTCAATGAAAAATGGGAAATATTAGATAACATCAACAAGCCAATGACTTACCTCCGCGAGGCTGGCTGGAATGGCGGCGAAGCTGTTGCTTTCTCACGTAGATTCATTAGAATCAACAATCTCTTAAGAGAAAAGGCTGATAAAGAAGAAATTGCTAAAACAGCAGAATCTCTGAAAGCAAGCGCAGAGTCTTTCTATAAAGATTATGACATGGCTTTAGATAAAGACGTCACTATAGATTTGTTAAATCTTATCTACAAAGATATCGACGAGTTCCTTCCTTCAATGATTGCTGAGATTGGTGCAGAAAACAACGGCGACTTCACAGCATGGGTTGAGAAAGCTTTTGAAAAATCTATCTTCGTCGATCAAGAGAGATTGGAGAAATGGTTAGCTAAACCTAAGAAGTTGGATAAAGATCCTATCTTCGCATTGACAATGAATATCATCGATGTTTATAACAATCAAGTTATTCCTTTGTATTATGCAGCAGCTGAAGCTGGCGACGAAGCAGAACGTCTTTACATGAAAGGTTTGATGGAGATGCAGACAGAACGTAATTTCTATCCGGACGCTAACTTCACCATGCGACTCACCTACGGTTCAGTGGAACCTTACAAAGGCGCCGATGCTGTTAACTACGATTACGTAACAACAATGGACGGCGTGATGGCAAAATATAAACCTAACAACTGGGAATTCGATATTCCTCAAGATGTTAGAGACTTATATGAGGCAAGAGACTACGGTCGTTATGCTGATGAAAACGGCGACTTGATTGTTAACTTCATCACTACAAACGATATCACCGGCGGTAACTCAGGAAGCCCTGTCATCAACGGTAAAGGCGAACTCATTGGTCTCGCTTTCGACGGTAACTGGGAAGCAATGAGCGGCGACCTCTCTTTCGAACAAAATGTTCAACGCACGATCTGCATGGATGCTCGTTATCTCTTATGGTGCATCGAGAAAGTCGGTAAAGCTCAAAACCTCATCGATGAATTGACAGTTATTGAATAATTTATAGTTAACAATGTACAATTAACAATGTACAATTAAGGTGTATGGATAAAAAAAGAGGTCGGAAATTTTTTCCGACCTCAATTGTTAATTATTAACTGTAAATTGTTAATTCTCCATAAGGAATCTTTCGACTTCCATGCCAGCCATTGCGCCTGTGCCGGCAGCGATGATAGCTTGACGGAATGTCTTGTCTTGGCAGTCGCCAGCAGCAAAGATACCAGAGACACTTGTTGCTGTTGACTTAGGTTTTGTGATGATATAACCTGCTTCGTCCATTTCCAACTTATCTTTGAAGACTGCTGTGTTAGGTGTGTTACCTATTGCTTCAAAGAAACCATCAACGTTGATGGTGCGTTCTTCACCTGTTTTGCTGTCGAAGAGAACTGCGCCTTGCAATGTTGCCATGAAACCATCTACTTCGCCGAATAACTCTTTTGTCTGTGTGTTCCAAAGGACTTCGATGTTAGGAGTGTTTAGAACTCTGTGTTGCATTGCTTTAGAAGCGCGGAGCACGTCGCGACGTACGATTAAATAAACTTTGTTGCAGAGGTGTGAGAGATATGTTGCGTCTTCGCAGGCTGTGTCACCGCCACCTACAACAGCGACGTCTTTGCCTCTGAAGAAATAACCATCGCAAGTAGCGCAAGCTGAGACGCCGCCGCCCTTGAATTGTTCCTCACCTTTAACACCCAACCAGCGAGCTGAAGCACCTGTAGCAACGACGATGGTGTCGGCTAAAAGTTCATCGCCCATATCTGACTTCACTCTGAAAGGACGTGCTGTGGTATCTACTTCAACGATAGAACCCATGCGGAACTCAACGCCAAAACGTTCAGCTTGTTGACGGATGTCTTGCATCATCTGACCGCCGTGTACGCCTTGAGGATAACCAGGGAAGTTCTCTATTTCTGTTGTCTGCATCAACTGACCGCCAGTGATAGGACCTTCGTAGATAACGGTTTTAAGGTCGGCGCGGCATGTATAAATTGCTGTTGTATATCCTGCAGGACCTGAGCCGAGGATAAGACATTGTACTCTTTCTAAATTTTCACTCATTGCTTTATAATATTATGTTAAATTTTCTTTTGCAAAAATAATCTTTTTAGTGAAGTAAAACTATGAGTTGAGAAATTTATTTTAGTATCTTTGTGATTGCTTTGAAACAGATATATTCACGTCTGTATTCTCAGTATCTAAGAAACATAGTAACTTAATAACTTAAAATAATATGGCAAAAAACAGACTTATTGGTGAATATCCTGTCATCGGAATACGTCCGACAATTGATGGACGCCGCGGTGCTCTTAAAGTACGCGAATCTCTTGAAGATCAAACTATGAACATGGCTAAAGCAGCCGCTAAACTCTTTACTGACAACTTGAAATACTCTAACGGAGAGCCAGTGAAAGTCGTTATCGCCGACACTACAATCGGTCGCGTTGCTGAAGCCGCCGCTTGTGCCGACAAATTCAGAAAAGAAGGCGTCGACATCACATTGACTGTAACTCCTTGTTGGTGCTATGGCGCCGAGACTATGGACATGGATCCAATGACGATAAAAGGCGTCTGGGGATTCAACGGAACAGAACGCCCAGGTGCTGTCTATCTCGCATCTGTCCTCGCTACTCATGCTCAAAAAGGTCTCCCTGCTTTCGGTATCTACGGCCACGACGTACAAGACGCTGACGATACCTCAATCCCTGCCGACGTACAAGAGAAACTCTTACGCTTTGCTCGCGCTGCCGTCGCTGCTGCTTCAATGCGTGGTAAGTCTTACCTCCAAATAGGTTCTATATGTATGGGTATCGGCGGTTCTATCATCGACCCTAACTTCATAGAAGAATATCTCGGAATGCGCGTAGAATCAGTCGATGAGGTGGAAATAATCCGTCGAATGACTAACGAAATTTATGATAAGAACGAATACGAAAAAGCTCTCGCTTGGACAAAAGAAAAATGTAAAGAAGGCTTAGATAAAAACCCAGAACATCTGAAGAAATCTCCAAAAGAAAAAGAAGAGATGTGGGAGTTTGTCGTTAAGATGATGGTCATTATCAAAGACATGATGAACGGCAATCCTAACCTCCCTGAAGGCTGCGAAGAAGAGATGGTAGGTCATAACGCCATCGCCGCTGGTTTCCAAGGTCAACGTCAATGGACCGACTTCTATCCTAACGGCGACTTCGCTGAGTCACTCCTCAACTCTTCATTCGACTGGAACGGCGCTCGCGAGCCTTATATCCTCGCAACAGAAAACGACGTCCTTAACGGCATCGGTATGTTATTCATGAAACTGTTGACAAACCGTCCTCAGATGTTTGCTGACGTCCGTACTTACTGGAGTCCTGAGGCAGTGAAGAAAGCTACAGGCTACGACCTTGAAGGCGTCGCTAAAAACTCAGGCGGTATCATACACCTTATTAATTCAGGTGCTTGCTGCGTCGATGCTTCAGGCGTTTGTAAAGACGAAAACGGTAACAACGTAATGAAACCTTGGTATGAAGTCACTGAAGCTGACCAAGATGCTATGATTGGCGCTACCGAATGGTGTTCAGCCGACTACGGTTATTTCCGTGGCGGTGGTTATTCTTCACGCTTCGAGACAAAAGCCGAGATGCCTGTCACAATGATTCGTCTCAACTTAGTCAAAGGTCTCGGACCTTGCATCCAAATCGCTGAAGGCTGGACTGTCAACCTCCCTGAAAAAGTCTCCGACACATTATGGAAACGCACCGACTACACATGGCCTTGCACATGGTTCGCTCCACGTACCACAGGCAACGGCGCTTTCAAGACAGCATACGAAGTGATGAACAACTGGGGCGCAAACCACGGAGCTATCAGCTACGGTCACATCGGTGCCGACCTCATCACCTTATGTTCAATGTTACGCATCCCTGTGTCAATGCACAACGTCCCTGAAGAAAAAATCTTCCGCCCTGCAGCATGGAATGCTTTCGGAATGGATAAAGAAGGTCAAGACTACAGAGCCTGCGCTAATTTTGGACCAATGTATAAATAATTAGGAGTTAGGAATTAGGAATTGTGCAAATCCATTCCTAATTCCTAATTCCTAATTCCTCATTCCTAATTGATAAACATCATGAGTATCATAGACGAAAAACATTACACAGAATTTTTGAGACAGGCTCATCGTTATGGTGATGCCAAGTTGACTTTATGTAGTAGCGGCAACCTCTCATGGCGTGTTGATGACGATATCGCTCTCGTCTCGGGAACAGGTTCTTGGGTGCCAAATTTAAAAGAAGAAAACATTTCTCTTTGCAATATAGAGACAGGCGAATTCCTCAATGGCGTGAAGCCTTCTATGGAAAGTACTTTCCACCTTGGAATCATGCGTCAGCGTCCTGAGGTGAATGTGGTGTTTCACTTCCAGTCGGAATATGCTACGGCGATAGCTTGCATGAAAGAGAAACCAACAAACTTCAACGTCACTGCGGAGATTCCGATACACGTCGGTGTAGATATTCCAGTGATTCCGTATTACAGACCCGGCTCTCCTGAGCTCGCAGCCGCTGTCTTAGAAGCGATGAAAGACCATAACTCATGCCTCATGACAAACCACGGACAAGTCGTTTGTGGAAAGAACTTCGACGAGGTGTTTGAACGCGCCACATTCTTCGAGATGGCTTGCAGGATAATAGTGCAGTCAGGCGGAAATTATTCTACCTTAAGTCAGAAAGACATCGACGATTTGAGTATTTATATTGCGGGAAAGAAATAAGATGAGATACATAGCAGCAGATTTCGGTGCAGGCAGCGGACGCGTTATTGTGGGGACAATGTGTGCGGGAGACACACGTCCGTGTGACTCTACAAGAGTAAATATTGAATTAGAAGAGATTCATCGTTTTGAGAATAATCAGAAGATGATTGACGGTCATCTCCGTTGGGATTTCTACGCTCTTTTCAATGAGTTGAAGACAGGCTTGAAGAAAGCTTTCGCGAAATATGGCGACGAGATTCATAGCATCGGCATCGACACTTGGGGCGTCGATTACGGTCTCTTGGATAAAGAAGGAAGACTTATCTCCAACCCGATATGTTATCGCGATAGCAGAACGCAAGGAATGCTCGAACTCGCGTTTCAGAAACTGCCGAAGGACGAGTTCTTCAAACGTGCCGCCAATCAGTTCATGGAGATAAACACTGCCTTTCAGTTGTTGAGTGAGACTGAATTACAACGTGCAGACAAACTGCTGTTCATGCCTGATTTGTTTAATTATTTCCTTACGGGAAAATGTTGTAACGAATTTACGATAGCATCTACATCACAACTTCTTAATTCTCTTACTCATGAGTGGGACGATGTCATCTTCGACAGATTAAATCTTCCAAAGCGTCTGATGCAGAAGATGGTCTATCCTGGCACTGTGATAGGACGTTTCATCGATGAGCTCGCCGAAGAAGTCGGCGGTAATGCCAATGTCGTCGCTGTCGGCTCGCACGACACCGCGAGTGCCGTCGCTTCCATAAACGACACCTCCGACGACTGGGCGTTCATCAGCTCCGGCACCTGGTCGCTCATGGGAACACCGACAAAAGAACCTATTATTTCTAAAGAAGCCTTCGACTCAGACTTCACTAACGAAGGCATGACAGACGGAAGAATCAGATTCCTTAAAAACATTACGGGACTTTGGCTTATACAACAACTCGTAAAAGAATGGGAACAAGAAGGTTATAAATGCGACTATTCTTCTCTCGTCAGAGAGGCTGAGCAATCTTCGGTAAGTTCGTCTTTCGATGTCGATGACGCTCGTTTCATGAATCCGGATAAAATGTCGGAAGCTATCATCTCTTATCTTAAAGAAAGAAATCTTACGCTGCCGACAACTAAAGGCGACTTCATGCGATGTGTATGTATCTCCTTGGCGAAGAAATATGCTGAGGTGAAGACACAGATGGAACGCTGTACTAACAAGAAGATTAACAAGATTTATATCGTTGGCGGCGGCTCTAAGAATCAGCTCCTCAACAAACTCGCCGCTGAATATACAGGTTGCGAAGTGATAAGAGGCGAGGTGGAAGCCACCGCAATGGGAAACATTTTAATGCAATTTACAATTGACAATTAACAGTTAACAATTGTACGGACACATTGCATGTGTCCTCTTTAGAGACGTATCAATTACACCTATGAAAAATTAACAATATGTAATTGCTGCGTCTGAAAAGTTGAAAAACAATTAACAATTAATATTATGACACAAAATCTACAACCTAAACTCGTTGAGAAGAAGTATCTCTTGACGTTCATTTTGATAACGAGTTTGTTTGCTCTTTGGGGATTTGCTAACGACATTACCAATCCTATGGTAGCTGCTTTCCAGACCGTGATGGAACTGACCGCCGCCAAAGCGTCGTTAGTGCAGTTTGCATTCTACGGCGGCTATGCCACGATGGCGATACCTGCAGCTCTCTTCGCAAAGAAATACAGCTATAAGAAAGGTATCTTACTTGGACTTATATTATATGCCATAGGAGCGTTCATGTTCATACCAGCTGCTAACCGTCAGGAGTTCGGTTTCTTCTGTGTGTCCTTGTATGTCTTGACTTTCGGACTCGCTTTCTTGGAGACGACAGCAAATCCTTACATCCTGTCACTCGGTAGCAAAGAGACTTCGACGCGTCGTCTCAACTTAGCGCAGGCTTTCAATCCTATCGGCTCCTTGATGGGAATGTTCGTGGCTTCGAGTTTTGTACTCGCTAATCTTCATTCCGACACTAAGGAAGTGCGTGAAATCGGATTCTCTAACTTAGACGAGATGACGAAACTCTCAATACGCGAGCACGACTTAGACATCATCAGAAATCCTTACGTAGCTCTCGGTTGCGTGGTGTTGCTCGTCTTTATAATAATAGCGATATTTGTCAAAAACGACGATAGAAAAGAAGAATCGCAAACGACATCCAGCAGCAAAGGAACTTTGAAACGTCTCTTCTCAAACAAGGTCTACCGTAGCGGCGTGTTGACACAGTTTTTCTATGTAGCTGCTCAAATCATGGTGTGGACTTTCATCATCCAATATGCTGACCGTCTCGGTATTGACAAGGCAACGGCTCAGATGTATAATATCATCGCGATGGGAATGTTTCTCTGTGGTCGTTTCATCAGCACGTTCTTGATGAAATATGTCAACTCGCGAAAACTCCTCATGTTCTTCGCTATCGGCGCCATGCTCGCTTCAGCAGGAACCATACTCATCGACGGAGTCTTAGGTCTATATTGCTTGATGGGAATCTCTATCTTCATGTCGTTGATGTTCCCTACTATTTACGGTATCGCTTTAGAAAACGTCAGTTTGGAAGACAGCACACTCGGTGCAGCGTTCTTGGTGATGGCTATCGTCGGCGGCTCCTTGATGCCTCCAATTCAAGGTATGATTATAGACTTGGGAATGGTAGGAAGTCTGCCTGCTGTCAACTTCTCGTTCATACTTCCATTCATCTGTTTCTTGATGATTTTTATCTACGGATTAAGAACAAGTAGAATGAAGTGAGAAGAAACTCAGAATCTGAGAAACTGAGAAGAGATCTTTACAGACACATTGAATGTGTCATAACGAATGACACGTCTTCACGATTTTTAATAATTTTAAATTTTTGAAGATATGAGTTAAAAATAATATTATCTTTGCAGTCGCAAAGTTCGGGGTGTGGTGCAGTTGGCTAGCATTCTTGCATGGGGTGCAAGCGGTCGCCCGTTCGAGTCGGGCCACTCCGACAAAAAAAACTGACTAACAACTAATAGTCAGTTTTTTTGTTTCCTCGAATCTACACGAATCAGCATGAATTTCTTCAAAGTCGACGAGTCACTGAGTTACCAAGTCACAAAGTTACCGAGATACTAAAATTCTAAAATTCTGAGATTTTGAAGTTTTACAAGAATCCAGAGAAAATCTTTAACCACAGATTACACAGATTACACAGAGTGTTTCTCGTAGAGTAACACGGACGTGTGACTCAGTTACCGTCAATTGTCAATTCCATTCCTAATTCCTTATCCCTAATTCCTCATTAATCTCAAGATTTTCTTCCACAATCTCAGCAATGTCTTTAACCTTGATAGGCGATAGTCTTGCAAAAGTCTTCAGACATAAAGGACATGCTGTGACAATCTCTTCAGGATGATTGAGTGTTAAATCTTTGATTGAGTTTTTAGTAATATCATCGCGTTCTTCTTTCGTCATTGCGAGACTCCCTATACTGCCTCCACAACAGACTGCCAAGTCTTTATCAGATTTGCCTTGTGTCAACAATCCAATATTATCGATGATGTTACGTGGCTCTTCATAGACGCCGAAGGCTCTTCCTAACTCGCAAGGGTCGTGATACACATAGCGCTTGTCGCTACGGTCAACGCTAATCTTTTCGTTTTCAATAAGCTCGTTTATATATTGAGTGTGATGTAATATTTCTATGCCTTCGAGATTATATTCTTCCTTAAAAACTCTATAGCAGATAGGGCAGGAGAGAATCAATCTCTTAGCACCTGAATTTTTTATCATCTCAGTGTTCTTTTCTATCAAAGCCTTAGCCTCGTCAACCTTACCTGTCAACATCATTGGTCTTCCACAGCAGATGCTTCCGTCTTTGTCGATAAACTCGTAATTCTCGTTTGCTTGCTCGAAAATCTTCGTCATGGCAAGCGTTATCTTAGGTGTCAGATGCGACATACAACCTGCGAAATATAGTATTTTTGAGTTGTGAGCATCGAGCGGTGAGCTTTGGGCTTGTTGACCTGTAGTCTTGTAGTCCTGTAGTCTTTCAAGATAACTGAAATTCGATTTTACCTTATAATAATATTTCTTTCGCTGTGCCATCTTGATATCTAATGATTCTATTCCCAATGGACACACCTCGATACATTTTCCGCACATGAGACATATCTCCGTCTTATGTTTAACGTCTCTTCTCCTCCTGCCTCTTCTGATGTTACGGATGAAATAAACAGCTGTGTTTCTGTAGTTTTCTTTCACCTCGCTCATAGGGCATACATCGATGCAAAGGCCGCAGCTTGGGCACGAATATATCTCTGCTACTGCATAACCCTTACGAGGTTCCGTCGTCTTAAGTCCGGCGTTACGAAGCAAGATTAACAAGGCTTCTGCGGGGATGTGCATATATCTTGAGAAGGGTAATAATGTCATAAATATAGCTAAGTCAATGGAATAAGCCCACCATAAAATATAACTAAGCGTCTCGTTATAATGTCCGCCGAACAAAAGATCGAAGCCTATGAATTTGGTGAGGAATGAACCGCCGCCTATGTTAGCCATCGATGCTTCTGCCAAAAATCGTATAGGGAAGATAGTCCATAAAGATATTCTTACCATGTCTTCCGTGAATCCGAATTTGGTGACGCGTTTCAGACCGACTTTTCTCGGTTTCTTCTTCTTGACGACGGCGATGACGATGCCGCTTATTATCACCATTAAGAAGAAATCCATCAGGAAGGCGTAGATATGTGCGCTGAGAGTTGAGGCTTCTTCAGAGAAGAATCGGAAGAAGATAGGCATATATAAGTTAGACGTTAACTTCTGAAAGAATGGAAGTTGCATGTCTTTTAATGGCGAGAATGCTATCGTCTCGAAGTGACCTATCACGATTATCATGAACCATCCGAAGGCGATGGAGGAGTGCATATAACCCAAGAGTGGCTTGCGTTTCCATATCTTGACGTGGAAGAGACAGTCGCTGCAGAGGTCTTTGAAGTTTTTCCATGCCGACTTAGGATTTATGAGAGAGCGTCCGAACTTGCGACGGTCTTCCTTAGGAAGTTGAAAAATGATACGTATCAGGCCGATGATACAATAGACGAGGACAAATGTCATGCCCGCGACAAAAGGAATTACGAATGGGTCGAATGTAGGTCTCATTTGTCTTCTTCGTTATAAATTCTTGTTATTGAAAGTAATATGTTTCTCGTGTTGATGCCGCGACTGCATACCAATATACATTTTCCACACATCATACACTTCTTGACTTTTTCTAAAGCTTCTTTATCCTTGCCTCTTTGCAACATTAATATTATCTTGCGAAAACTGGCGTCGGTGAAGTTGCCGGCGCTGCAAGTGGCTGTGCATAAACCACAAGCCATACAAGTGCTGATGTCGGGATTGAGAGCTTCTAATTTGTTAAATAATTTTAAATCGACATTATCCATTTGGATATGCGAACTCTTTGATATGCTGAAACCGAAATCGATCATAACAATTTAAAATGTACAATTGACAATTAACAATTATGAATTAAATAATTAAACACTTCCATTGCAGTGGATCGTGCTTCGGCTATGGTGTCGGGTAATGTCTTTGGCGAGGTACATGCGCCTGCAACAAAAACGCCTTTTCCCTTTGTCCTGTTGATTCCGACGAAAGAACCTGAGTTTTCTATGAAACCGTCGTTATTGCTTTCCAAGTTGAGCATCTTCTGAATCTCTTCCACGCCTTTTGCTTTCTCCATGCCGCACATCAACACTAACAAATCTAAAGTCATCTTCATCGGCGTTCCGAGAAGCGTGTCTTCTGCCTTGATGACCAACTTGCCTTCGATGTTCTCCGACACTTCGCAGACGCGTCCTCTCACGCATTTTATGTCGAAGTCCTTCTGTGCTCTCAGATATAAATCCTCATATCCCTTGCCAAACATTCTTAAGTCCATATAGAAACAATAGACGTCGGCATCAGGAAACTCGTCCTTTATCTCGCAGGCTTGCTTTAAAGCAGTGGCGCAGCATACCTTCGAACAATATGTGTTGTTGACTTTAACATCTCTCGAACCTACACAATGCACGAAGCCAATGCGTCTCGGCTCATCAACGCGTTTGTCGTCATGCGTCTTGAAATAATCTTCCAACTCGGCATTGGTGATGACTCTGTCGTAGATGCCATAGCCGTATTCTTGTTTTCTCTCGGCGTTGAAAAGCTCGAAGCCTGTGCATACGACGACAGCATCGACTTCAAAGTTTTTATTTGTAGAGAGACTTACGTGGAAAGTGCCGTTGATTTTCTCTATGTTGGTAATGCGAGAGTCAAGTTTCACTTCAATGTCTTTGGTGTTCTCTTTCAGTCTCTCCAAGAGACCTACGGCTGTCTCGCTTGTTGGGAAGAGTCTGTCCCATTGTGCGAGATGTCCGCCTAATCTATCGTTTCTTTCAATGATTATCGGCTTGAGCCCTAACTGTTTCAGCTGATATGCTGTCTCCATTCCAGCGGGACCGCCACCTATTATTAATATATTATGTTCTTTCATATTTTAATAAAGTTTTGAGGTTCTGAAGTTTTTATATTAGTTTTATATTAATCGGATTCTCTGGTGTTCCCAAGTCTTTGTTGTTTATACCTTTATATTTTGCTTTCGGGTCATATTCCACGCCCATCTTTTCCAAGAGTGGTTCTATCGCGACTTGATGAATCTGAAGTCCTAAGTCCCAAGGGTTATATCCCAATACCAAGCCTGCCACTTCTTCGTAGGTAAGCGCTGGGATACCGTATCCGTTTTTGCTGTATGTCTTGCCTGTCTGTTCTGCTATAACATATTGCCATCTGTCTAAGAAATAAGGACAACCTGGGCAGTTGGTTATTATCAGGTCAGGTTCGTAAGGTTCCATCGATTCGAATTTCTTGTGAGTGTTGGAGACGGAATAACCTCTGTTGGCTTGAATTAAATATTGACGGAATCCGAATCCGCAGCAGTGGCGTCTCTCTGGATAATCGACCACTTCGCCGCCCCAAGCTTCTACCATCCCGACGAGGACGTGCGGATACTCGGCGCCTCCGAAACCCTTCGATGGAAACATCTTCGAATAATGACATCCAATATGTTCCACTACTTTCAAAGGCTTTCCAGTCTTCACATTGACGAGTTTATACTTCGCCTGTTTGGCAATTTCGTGACGGAATTTATAAATAATGTCGCTGGAGTGAGCTAAGTATTTTGGTTTGGCAAATTCTTTCTTGCATGAGTCCCAGAGGTATTGACGAATCCTATCTTCAAGTTCGGGAAACTCGTGCCATGTCTCTAAGGTCTCGGTGTAACATCCGAAAGAGGTGATACAGGAACATACGTAATTCTCGTATCCGCTCTCATGCATCAGGGCGAACTGACGCGCTATGATCGTCATCGCTGTTTCTTGAGGTATGCTGTCGCTGTGATAGGCGATGCCGCCGCATGTGGTGTGATATGGATTTTCGTAAAAATCTTTTCCTAATTTGTTTCTTGTGATGTCTAAGAAAGTCACTTCTGAGGCAGGGAAAAACGACTGACGTATGCAGCTTCTGACATAATAATAATGGTCGTCGGGTATATCCTTCTGATAATCAGCCCATATTTTTTGTTTTCCTTCAACTATCATGATTATCCTATATTAAGATGTTTGTTACTATTATTAATGGTATAGACTTTTTTGAAATAATCTTCGTCGGATAGATTCTCTTTCTGCGCTTGTTGATGAGCGTCGTCTAACACCTTGTTCATCAGTTTTGTCGCACCTGTCACGTCGAAGATGTTTTTCAGTTGGTCTAAGCTTTCTTGAGGAATCTTACGCAGTCCGCCCGGACCGTCGCCGTCAAGGTTGGAACCAAGTCTTTTATGGATATCGTCGAGATTTTCACATATCCATTTTCCTACTGTCCCGAACTCCTTGTGTTCTTCGTAGCCGAAATGACGCGGATATACACAGTAGCCTTTTGTTAAGATGTTATTGCATAAGTCTTTCACCAAGACGTACTGTTGTCTTCCTTTCTCCGACTCCATATAATATCCGCTTTCCATCGCGAGTTTACGAAGAGCCATGATTATCAATCCAGGAGCGTTGGCACGAGGACAACGCGTTACGCACGACATACATTCTCCGCAGTACCATATAGTGTCACTTTTCAGCAGGGCTTCAAGTTCATCCTCGTTCTTTCGCTGTACAATGTTGACGATGTTTTTAGGATTATATCTGTAAAACTCGGCGGCAGGACAAACCGCAGTGCAAACGCCGCAATTCATACAAGCCTTTAGTCCTTCCTTCACGCGATAGTCTTCTTGCAACTTCTCGTAAAGATGTCCCTTAAACTCATTTGATTCATCAGTCTTGACTTCGCTGACTTTCTCTCCACCTTTTTTCTTGAAATTTGGTATGTTAAAAAACATTCTTCTTAAATTAAGTAAAATAATAGATAGTAAAAATGTTTACTAATTTTTGATGAGTGCAAAGATAATAAAAAAACATAATTCTAAGAGATAAGTTTTATAATTTCTTTAAAAAAATAATGACGTAAAAAAGTTGATAATTTTTTTGAAAAAGAGTTGACAAAACGAAATAAAATTGCAATCTTTGCAATGGGTTAAATCAGTTGAGAAATTTGATTTTTTATGAGATATAACATTATTACTGCAGAAGAAGCTGCGATGTATGTAAACCACAATGACAACGTAGGTTTCAGCGGCTTCACGGCATCGGGAACTCCTAAGGTTATCACGGTTGCCATAGCTAACAGAGCGGAGGCAGAACATGCTGCTGGACGTCCATTTCAAATCGGTATTTTCACAGGTGCATCGACCAGCGACAGATTAGACGGTGCCTTGGCAAGAGCAAAAGCCATCAAATTCAGAACGCCTTATCAGTCGTCGGTCGACTTACGAGCTGCCATCAATGCAGGCGAAGTGCCTTATTTCGATATGCACTTGTCGGAACTTGCTCCTAAACTTCGTTACAATTATTTCGGAAAGATTGACATCGCCATCATCGAGGCTTCATCGATAACAGACGATGGAAAGATTTATTTGGGAACAGGTGTCGGCATCGCTCCAACAGTATGCCAGATGGCTGACAAGATTCTCATCGAGTTGAATGCGCATCTCCCTAAAGAACTCGCTGGATTCCACGATATTTATGAACCTTTAGATCCTCCTTACAGAAGAGAAATCCCTATCTATACTCCAAGCGACCGTATCGGTACTCCTTACCTACAAGTCGATCCTAACAAGATTATCGGTGTCGTTGAGACAAACTTGCCTGACGGTACTAAAGAATTTGATTCCGTTAATGAGGTTACCATGAAGATTGGTAAGAACGTCAGCGACTTCCTCGCATCACAATTGGCTAACGGCGGCATCCCAAAGGAATTCCTTCCAATACAGTCGGGTGTGGGTAACATCGCAAACGCTGTTTTGAGCTGCATGGGCGACAACCCTCAGATTCCTCCTTTCCAAATGTACACCGAGGTGGTTCAAGATTCGGTTATCGACCTTATGAAAAAAGGCAGATGTACTTTCGCAAGTACTTGTTCTTTGAATATCAGCGACAGCTTGGCAAGTGAGTTGTTCCAAGACTTAGATAAATATCGCGATAAGTTGGTGTTGCGTCCTTCAGAAATAAGTAACCATCCAGGCATGGTTCATCGTTTAGGACTTATCTCCATCAACACAGCTTTGGAAGTAGATATCTTCGGCAACGTCAACAGTACGCACGTCGTAGGAACCAAGATGATGAACGGTATCGGTGGCTCCGGCGACTTCACACGCAACGCGTATATGTCAATCTTCACATGTCCTTCAGTGAATAAGGGCGGCAAGATCAGCGCTATCGTTCCTATGGTGTCGCATACGGACCACAGCGAACACTCTGTGAGAGTCGTCATCACCGAATGGGGCGTCGCCGACTTGAGAGGCAAAGACCCACGTCAGAGAGCTGAAGCTATCATCGAAAACTGCGCTCACCCAATGTATCGTCCTTTGTTAAGACAATATTTGGAAAAGACCGCAAACGGTCATATCCCACACGACTTATCATCGGCATTCGCTTTCCACGAAGAATTCCTCCGTTCCGGCGACATGAGCCAGACGACTTTTTAAAGTCACCGAGTCTATAAGTAGAGACGTACCAATTACACCTATAATAATAAGATAGATGTAATTGATGCGTCTCTTTTTTGAGTCACCGAGTTTATAAGTTCTGAAGTTTTGGAGTCCTAAGTTATTTTAAAAATATACATTTTGCATTAAATTCTTTCTTACATTCGCGTACCGTAGAAACATCTAATACAAAACTAAAACAACAACAAATTTTTATGCGCAACACAAGCATCTTAAAACAGAAAAAACGTAAGTTTAAGATATCAGAAGATAAACCCAATTCTATTAATTCCGTCTGACAGTGTTTGTGAAAACGAACCTCGGACGGATTTTTTTTAATTTACAATTAACAGTTTACAATTAACAATTAAAGACGAAAAAACATTATCTTTGTAGTCTATGAATAAAAACCTATATATCATCAGTGGTTGTAATGGAGCTGGAAAAACTACGGCTTCCTACACCGTCTTTCCTGAAATACTTAAATGTAAGGAATTTGTTAATGCTGATGAAATAGCAAAAGGTTTATCTCCTTTCAATCTGGAAAGTGTCGCTATTGAAGCAGGACGAATAATGTTGTTAAGAATAGAGGATTTATTAAACAGAGACGAGACATTTTCCATTGAAACTACACTTACCACAAAATCATATATAAATTTGGTAAGAAAAGCACAAAGCAAAGGTTATTCTGTACATCTGGTGTTCTTCTGGCTTGAGACTCCAGAATTAGCAATTCAACGTGTTGCTGAACGTGTTAGCAAAGGCAGACATAATATTCCGTTGGATGTGATTCAACGAAGATATGTCGGTGGCATCAATAATCTTTTTAATATTTTTATGAAAGAAGTTGATGTGTGGACTATATACGATAACAGCAGCAACCCTCGTGTGTTTGTTGCTAAAGGCGGTAAAAATATAGATTTTAAAATATACTCTGAAACTACATTTAACAAAATTAAAAGCTATGTCAAATAAAGAAGCAAACGAATTTGTTGAAAAACTTAATGCTGGTTTAGAATTGGCAGAGAAAAGAATGCTACAAGAAAAATCAATGCGTGGCGAAGATGTCGTGATTTACACTGAAGATAAAGGAATACAGCATATACCGGCAAGCCAAGTTATTGCAAATAATAATACTCTTTTTAATTAACAATGTACGGACACATCGCATGTGTCCTAAAAATCTAAAAAATCTGAGAAATTAAAAATATTATTAACTATTAAATAACTATTAACAAAGATGTCAACTTCAACAAATAATGGTCACTGAGCCTGTCGAAGTGACAAGCTGCCTTCGACAAGCGCAATGGCGCTTGCGTATGGAATCAAGAGAGGAATTGATAATTGATACGCCTCCGTGTCTATGGGTTTTTTGAAGTTTTGAAGTTTTGAATTTTTGATATTCTAATAAAAGCGTAGCTGATGCCAGCTCCGATGAGGATTCCTACTATGGCACCAACGACGACGTCGCCGGGATAGTGAACGCCCATATAGATTCTGCTGTAGGCGACCATCGCTGCCCAGATATACATCACCCAGCCAATCTTGCTGTAATACTTCTTTAACAGTTGAGTGACGAAGACAGCCAAGGCGAAGCAGTTACAAGCGTGTGACGAGATGAATCCGTAGGCTCCGCCACAATGTCCGTTGGGAAGATATACCAAGTCTTTTATCGCTTCGTTGTGACAAGGTCGCGGTCTCTCGAAGAGTGGTTTGAAAATACTTGATGAGACTTGGTCGGAGCAGACTATCAACAATATAATCCCGATGATAACGAAGATGGTTTGTTTCTTATAATTCTTAAACACCAGAAACAATAACACCAAATAAAAAGGAGCCCATGTTATCTTACCGGAGATAAACGTCATGACAGGGTCGAGCCAATCGACATGAAGTCCGTTTAAAAATAAGAATAATTCTGTATCTAAATGTCCCATTTTTTAAAAGTCTATGAGTCAATAAGTAGAGACGTACCAATTACACCAAAAAATATCAACAATATGTAATTGATGCGTCTCATTGATATATTATAGTTTTTCCTCAATTTTTTCTCTTTCTTCGATATATCTCTCATTATAAGGATTTCTCTTTATCAGTTCATTGATTGCATTTAAGGCTTTTTTTGGCTTCTTATCTTTAAATTTATTAAACTCCTCATGAAAATCCCTGTCGCATTTGCAAGGTACGCCTTCCTTGTCGGCGTAGTTTGTTATCACTCCTTTTGCTTCAGTCTGAAGTCCTTCGATGGTGAACACTATCGGCACCTCAAAATATTCATAGTCGGTGTTTTGACATTCGTTCCAGTTGCCTTGAGTCATGAGGAAGAATTTATTCAGTTGAGAGTTAAGATAGTCGTTGAGTGGATTGATGATATTGAACTCGCCGAGTGTCCCGTCGCAATGTACGGTGAACTGCATTATCGTAGTTCCCACTGTGCAGCCCTGTCGTGATATTTGATTATAATCGACGTTGAGGAAGAAGTCGCGTTCGAAGGCGCCGCTGCCACCCTTATACCTATAATCTAACAACGTCTTGACGACTTTGTTATTTTTCTCGAGAATAGCATCGATATCATAATCTGAGTTTTGTGCTTCGATATTTGGAAATATTAATAGGAATGATAAAAATAAAGATGTAAAGAAACTAATTTCAATTCTGTTAACAAGTTTATATTTCATAACATTAAATTTATTTGTTCTACCAGACACATTCGATGTGTCCCTACTTAACCAATCATTCCTCATTCCTAATCCTAATTAATTACTATTCAAAGCAGAGCCAAATCAAGTCTTTCAGTTCTTTGATACCTTCGCCTGTAGCTGAGCTGATGAAGATATGCGGTATTTTCTTTGGGAGATGTTTCTTGATGTCTTTTCTCTGTTGTTCGTCGATGAGGTCGCTCTTGCTTATAGCGAGGACACGTTTCTTATCTAAGAGTTCAGGGTTATATTTCTTCAGTTCTTTGAGGAGTATGTCGTACGACTCTTTGACATTTTCGCTGTCGCCTGCTACCATGAAGAGGAGTATGGAGTTTCTCTCGATGTGGCGTAAGAAGCGTAGTCCTAATCCTTTACCTTCTGATGCGCCTTCGATGATACCTGGGATGTCGGCCATGATGAACGACTTCATGTCGTGATAGGGGACGATTCCTAAGTTAGGTGTCAGGGTAGTGAAAGGATAGTCGGCTATTTCTGGTTTGGCAGCCGACACCACTGACAACAACGTCGATTTTCCCGCGTTAGGGAATCCTACGAGACCGACGTCGGCGAGTAGTTTGAGTTCTATGACGACCCAAGCTTCTTGGGAGGGCTCTCCTGGTTGAGAGAACTTAGGAGCCTGCATCGTTGCTGTCTTGAAGAACGCGTTACCTTTTCCGCCGCGACCGCCTTTCATGATGACGATTTCTTGTTTGTCTTCTGTTATCTCACCGAGATGTTGACGCGTCTCAGCGTCGTAAGCCACTGTCCCGAGAGGCACGTCGATGTAAATGTTTTTTCCGTTAGCTCCAGTGCGTAAAGCGTCGCCACCGTTGCCGCCGTCTTCAGCATAGAGATGTTTGGTATAGCGGAGATGTAACAACGTCCATAACTGAGCGTTGCCTCTCATGATGACGTCGCCACCCTTGCCGCCGTCGCCACCGTCGGGGCCGCCTTTAGGAACATACTTGGCACGATGAAAGTGCATTGAACCGGCTCCGCCCTTACCTGAACGACAGAACACCTTTACATAATCGACGAAATTTGATGCCATAACCTTTATTTTTTAGGATCTCTGGATTTCTGGATCTCTGGATTTCTGGGAGTTTGTATAAAACTCAAAATCTCAAAAAATCAAAACCTCAGAAATCTATTAATTATCAATTATTAATTTTTTATACTATAAAATTCTTCAGACGTGTCAATTACATACTGTTTATTTTTTTATTGGTGTAATCGACGCATCTCTACGGACACATTCAATGTGTCCCTACAATTCCTAATTCCTAATTAATCAAAACTCTTCCTCTTCTTCAATCACCTGATTCTTCTGACTTTGTTCTTGTTCATAGAGCTCGCAGTCGAATTCCAATGCCACGTCGCTGAGTGGTTTCTCGAAGTCACCCTTGCTGATGTTGAGCGTGCTGTCGGCATAGACCTTCTGCATATACAAAGCCCATACAGGCAGTGCCATGTTGGAACCTTGACCGAGGCCTATTGTTCTGAAGTGTACCGACCTATCTTCGGCTCCAGTCCAGATGCCTGTGGTGAGGTCTGGAGTGATACCCATGAACCATCCATCGCTTTGATTTTGTGTCGTTCCTGTCTTGCCAGCGATAGGGTTTCTAAGGCCGTATTTATATTTTAATCTCACGCCGGTACCGCTTTGTACCACGCCTTTCATCAGTTCTATCATCTTATAAGCCGTGACATCGTCCATCGCCTCAACTTGTTCGGAATGGAAATATTCTATCACGTTGCCGTTCTTGTCTTCTATCTTGGTGATGAAGATAGGTTTTACGTAAACACCTTTGTTGGCGAAAGTGTTCATGGCGCCGACCATCTCGTAGAGCGACAGGTCGCATACGCCGAGACAAATAGAGGGCACTGCGTCGATAGGAGAGGTGACGCCCATACGACGTGCCATCTGTATCACGGCTTCAGGACCGAAGCGTTTCATGAGGTAGGTCGATATTCTGTTGTTGGAATGTGCCAAAGCCCATTTCAGTGTCACTTCTTCACCGAACTTGCTCTTGCCGGCGTCTCTTGGTTCCCAGAACTTTCCGTCGGGCATCTCTATGCTGTAGCTGATGTTAGGCACCGTGGTGCATGGTGTGTATTCGCCTTCTTGCATCGCCAAAGAATAAAGGAAAGGTTTGAAGGTTGAACCTACTTGGCGGCGAGCCTGTGTTACATGGTCATATTTGAAGAATCTGTAGTCGATACCGCCGACGTAGGCTTTAACATGACCCGTATGTGATTCCACAGACATCAGCGATGATTGTAAGAACGATTTATAATAACGCATAGAGTCCATCGGTGTCATGACTGTGTCGATAGGACCGTTCCATGAGAAGACGGTCATCTTCGCCGGCGTGTTGAAATTCTCTCTGATAGAGTCGATGCTCACGCCGGCGTTTCTCATCACTCTATATCTCTCCGAACGTTTCATGGAGAGTTCCATAAGATTCTCAATCTCTTCTTTCTCAAGAGAGAACGGTGCATTGGTATATCCTTTCCAGTGTCTGTCGAATGCTGGTTGTAAGTCTAAAGACAAGTGTTCTCTGACAGCGTCTTCGGCATATTGCTGCATCCTTGAGTCGATGGTGGTATATATCTTCAATCCATCTTTATAAATATTATATGGAGTGCCGTCTGGTTTGCTGCTTGTCTTTGCCCATTCGGTGAGTGTCATTCTGAGATATTCACGAAGATATGTGGCTTGACCTGTGTTATGGTCCAAGACGCCGAACTTAGACATGTCGATAGGAATCTGTATGATGGAGTCGCGTTCTGCCGGAGTGATGAATCCGTATGTAGCCATCTGATTGATGACAAGGTCGCGACGATTCTTGGATCTCTCAGGATTTCTTATAGGGCTGAATCGTGATGGAGCATTGACTACGCCTGCCATGAGAGCCGCTTGTTCAATATTTAAGTCTTTGGGCTCCAAACCGAAGAATGTCTCCGACGCTTTCTTGATACCGTAAGCATTATGTCCGAAGAAGACAGTGTTGAGATACATGGCTATGATTTCGTCTTTGGAATAGTTGTATTCCAACTTCGTAGCAGTGACCCATTCCTGGAACTTACGAATCACTAACTGAGGTGTGCTGAGGTTCTCGCCTCTTGGGAAGAGGTTTTTCGCAAGTTGTTGTGTCAGAGTACTTCCGCCACCTTTGTCGTTACCAGATATGATGCCGAATATTACGCGTAGAAGCGCTCTCTGGTCGATGCCGGAATGTTCGTAGAATCGGATGTCTTCGATGGCAAGGAGCGCTTCCACGAGATGTGGCGACAACTCGCTGTAACTCACGTTGGAACGATTCTCAATGTAATATGTTCCCAATATTTTACCATCGGCAGAGATGATTTCTGATGCTAAGTTTGTTGATGGATTCTCCAACTCTTCGAAGGTAGGCATGTCGCCAAACCACTCGTGACTGATGCCATAAAACAAACCAAAGCCACAGGTGACACCTATAGCAAACAACGACCAAAGCACGACAAGATACCAACGGATACCTTTCTCTCTATTCGTCTTATTTTCTTTCTTTTTTCCTTTCTTAACCTCAGCCATATATCTTGTAATTCCTATATTAATGAGGACGTATGCGATACGTTCCTACAAATTTTCAACTCTTAATCCCACATCGGTGATTCCTTCCAACACTGGTTCTCTCATAGCTTGTTCTATCTCAAAATGGTATGTTCCTTTCAATGGGAATTGTAGGTTGTTGTTTAACAATATCTTCGATGTTCTCATGCTGCCACTTCCTTCGCCGACCCAGCGTCCGTCGGGATATGCCAAGATACATTCTATAGTATCATGGGTAACGTTACCATTAGGGAACGTAGTATGTAAGAACATATAAAAATTACTATAACGATAGTTCTCTAAATGTCTGATGTTAAGATAGAAAGCATGTATCGACAAGGTGTCTTCTATGTTAACATCGAAATATGGTCTTTCTTGATAATCCCATGATGCATTGGGTATTATCATGCTTTCGTCGAAGATGACGTTTTTATTGCCACATGAAGATACTGCTATAGCTATCAACGATATAAGTATGATTTCTATGAGGCGTTTCATATCGCTATTCCAATTTACTTAAATCGACGTTCTGACCTTCTTCTCCGTATTCGGTGTTACGCTGCTCCTTGCTAAACGCGTAGTCTTCAAGTTGTTCAGGGAACTTACCGTTTCTGTTCATCTCGATAATCTCCTTGACTTGTTCGGCTGGTATCGCCATCATATTGCCTTTGTCGAAGACGTATGAATACCACATCAATCCTTTGAAGATGTCGCTCTTCTGATAGAATGCCTCGCCTTTCTTTGTCTTGAGGTTGATATGATTGTCTGGGAATGCTTTGAGTGCGTCGATGTAGGTGTCGTATTCGTAGTTGAGACAACATTTCAGTTTACCGCATTGACCTGCAAGTTTTTGTGGGTTAGGGGAGAGTTGTTGTACTCTTGCCACGTTGGTTGTCACCGATTGGAAGTTTGTTATCCATGAGCTGCAGCACAACTCGCGACCGCATGATCCTATACCTCCAAGTTTTGCCGATTCCTGACGGAATCCTATCTGACGCATCTCCACTCTGATGTGGAACTCTTCTGCCAATTTCTTGATGAGTTCGCGGAAGTCGACGCGTCCGTCGGCGGTGTAATAGAATATGGCTTTTGTTCTATCGCCTTGATATTCTATATCGTTGAGTTTCATGTCTAAGTTGAGATTCAATGCTATCTCGCGGCTACGATATAAGGTGCGTTCTTCCTGTCTTGTCGATTCCAAGAACTTCTCGACGTCGGCAAGACGAGCCCTACGATATACTTTCTTTAACTCAGTCACCGGACATACGCTGCCTTTACGTTTTCTCTGCTTCTCAACCAAGACTCCTACCATTGTCACAATACCGATGTCGTGTCCAATAGCAGTCTCTACCGCTACGAGTTCTCCTTCAATGAGTTCCAATTCCGAAGGATAGCTATAGAAATCTTTTCTGTCGTTCTTGAAACGAATCTCTGCAACTAAGAGTTCGCCTTCGTAAGTGGCTTCGTGATAATCTTTCAACCAGTTGTAACTATTTAACTTACATTGACTTTGACGTAAAACTTTGGAACCAACGGAATAATTGTCAGCTTTAAGACGGCATCCTCTGTGGAAGTCGGTGGAAATCTTCATCGAGTCGTGGACAGGCCAATCTATCTTTAGAAATTCTTGGTCTATATCTTCAGGTTTATTGAAATCTTCTTTCTCGTCTTCAATCTCTTTTACTATTTTCTTCGGAGTAGATTTTTCTCCTGAAACTTCTTGCTTTACTTCAGCTTCGTTTTCTGTTGATTCTGTAGCATTATTCCCTTCAATTGTTTCCTTAGCTACATTTTCTACAACATCGATTTCTTCAATAATTTCAGTTTCTTGAAGCTCTTCGTTCAGATTTTCGGCTTCTCCTTTTTGGTTGTTGTTCTTATTGTTATGCCATTTTTTCTTTGGATAAAATTTCTTCTTATATCCTTGTCTGTTATTTCCTTTATTATTATTGTTGTCGTTCATAAAATGATCAATATATATTTATTTAGTATGTATGTAGAATTTGCAAATATAATAAAAAGTCAACAGACAATGGTCAACCGACAACAGATTTTTTATCTCTTTTTATCTCTTAATTGGAATAAACTTATAGACTTAATTTCCTATAAACTCTCACGCTCATTGGCACTGCTAACAGAAAAGTTAGAATATCTGCTAAGGCTTGTGTCATTTCAACACCTTGTAAACCAATAAACAAAGGCGCGATATATAAAGTAGGTATGAAGAAAATTCCTTGACGACACATCGATAGGATTGTTGCAGGTATTGTCTTTCTTAGATTTTGTAGAAGCATATTTGTCGCTGTCGATAATCCTATGAGAGGGAAGGAGATACACTGCCATCTCAAGACTCTGCTTCCTATCGCGATGAGTTCTGGGTCTTCGCTGCGGAAGAAGCTGATGATGTCGGGTGCGAAGATAAAACCTGCTGTTGCCGAAATCAATAGGAACAATGTCATGATGCTGATGGTGAAAGTGTATGATTCTCTGACGCGTCCGTATAACTTGGCTCCATAGTTGAATCCGCATATCGGCTGAAATCCTTGTCCTATTCCAAGAACGATGGAGAAGGCGAACATCATGCAACGCGACACTATGGCGAAGGCTGCTATCGTGGAGGCTTCGTTACCTGCTGTGGCGTACATAGCAGCCGAGTGATTGAGGCAAATCGTTGATATACACGCCAATGCCTGTCGGCATAAGGAAGGAAGACCTCCGTCTAATATCTGTTTGTAATGTTCTTTGGTTGGAGAAAAATTTTTTAATTTGATGTGGACGTTGCCTTTCATACGCGTCCCGATGAGTAATATTATCCAACTGATTATCTGACTTATCAAAGTCGCGAGTGAAGCTCCTGTCACACCCATCTCCATTCCGTAGATGAATATTGCGTCTAACAAAATGTTGAGCACTGCCCCCGACGTGATTCCTATCATGGCGAAACCGGCGTTGCCTTGAAGCCGCAGCTGGTTGTTCAATGTCAATGCCGACATCATGAACGGTGTCCCTATGAGTATATAGAACAGATAATCATTAGATTGCGCAATGACGTCGGGCGTGGCACCAATGGCTTTCGACAATGGTGTTATGAAAATCAATCCTAATATTCCGGCTATGGTTCCGAAGATGAACGGACTCAGAAATCCCGTTGCTGCCATCTTCTCGGCGTCGGAATAGTTCTTCGCTCCTAAAACTTGTGAGATGAAATTGCCGGAGCCGTGTCCGAAGAAAAATCCCAAGGCGTTGATGAACGTCATGTAGGCGAACGAGACTCCTACAGCTGCTGTCGCCTCGGTGCTGATGTGTCCGACGAAAGCAGCGTCGATGATGTTATAAAACGAAGTGACAAGCATGCTGATGATGGTCGGTCCCGACATCTTGAGAACCAACTTCTTGACGGGCGTCTGCGTCATTAATATGTAACGCTCGTCACGCTTGCGCATGTCTTCTTCGGCATTATAACTTCTGTGATGCATTCTTATTATTTTTTAACGATAGGCATCTCCCTCATTGCGAAAGGTCTTGGAGAGATTGCTAACACCGGCGCAATCTGGAATCGCTTGAAGTCGTTTCTATAAACCATCCTTACGACTTTATTTACCACAGTCTCGTCAAAACCCTGCGCTATTATCTCTTTCGTATCTTTATTACATTCAATATGTTGATAAAGAATAGCATCTAAGACATGGTAATCGGGGAGACTGTCGGTATCTTGTTGTCCAGGACGCAGCTCTGCTGATGGTGGCTTGTTGATTGTGTGCCAAGGAATTATCTCCTTGTCGCGATTGATGTAACGACATAATTCAAAGGCTTCTGTCTTGTAAAGATCGCCGATGACGGAGAGGCTGCCACAGAGGTCGCCGTATAAGGTCCCATAACCGACGGAAGCTTCACTTTTATTGCTGGTGTTCAATAAGATATTTCCAAATTTATTTGATATCGCCATCACTATGACGCCCCTGCTTCTTGCTTGAAGGTTTTCTTCTGTCACGTCGAAAGGCATGTCTTTGAAGATAGGTTTCAATGTTTCATCAAAAGCGTCGAAGGCTGTTCTTATCGGGACGATATGATAAGGACAACCGAGATTTTCTGCCGAAGCAATGGCGTCGCTGATGGAATGATCTGACGAATATTGGGAAGGCATTAAGATACCTAAGACGTTTTCTGGTCCTAAGGCTTTGGCTGCCAATGCTATCACTAAGGCAGAATCCAATCCTCCGGAGAGTCCAAGTATGGCTTTCTTAAAGCCTTGTTTGCTGAAGAAGTCGCGGATTCCAAGAACTAAAGCGTTGTGTATGAGTTCCATCTTTGAGAGAATGACTTGTTCGTCTTCTTTCTTCATGGAGATGAAAAGCTCGCAGTCGAAGGTGGCTACGTCCTCTTTAAAGAAAGGAAGGCTTTTCACGACATAACCCATATATCCGAAAACCATAGAGCCTCCGTCGTAGATGAGGTTCGCGTTTCCTCCGATATGATTGACGTAAATCAATGGTACTTCATGTTTTAAGACCGACTTACGTAAAATCTCTCTGCGTTTTGCAGCACGTTGATAATCGAAACGGTCGGCGGCGAGGTTGACGATGATTTCCGGTTTCTCTTCAAAATCGTCTACGCGGTTTGTCATGAGAAACTCGTCTTCGCTAATATTATAAATGTCGCTACCTATGGTGACTGCGACTTTCATACAACCGAGTTGCAAGATGTTGTTATCGTCGGAAGGTTCAAAATAATTGGTTTCAATGATGTTATCGAATCCGATATTTTTTTTCTTAAAAATTTGTCTCTTACCTTGATGTAGAAAGATTGCCGTGTTGAAGAGCGGTTTGCCTTTGCCTGAAGTGTTTCTTGCAGGCACGCCTATTAATAGAGGTATATCGTCGCATTTTTTGGCAATCTCATCGACTGCCTTTTCACAGCGTTCAATGAAATCGCTGTAGTTTAATAAGTTGTGAGGAAAGAAACCACATAACGACAACTCCGGAAACACTACCAATGAAGAGCCTTTGGATTGTTGGGCAGCCTCGATAATTTTTTCTTTATTGCCATCTACATCTCCGACAATGAAATTGATTTGTGCTAATGTTATCTTCATTTCCTACACATACATTAATTAAAACATGAATCCGATTTCTAAATTTAAATTGTTCAACAAAACATTTTGTTCATAATCTGTTCCATAGATATTTGCAAAATTGTTGTTAAAAACCAAAGCTGCTACGATGCAACTCGATTTGTGAACGTAATATTCCACACCTAATTTGACGATAAGAGCATGACGTATTTTGTTATAATCAGAAATCATTGTTACCTCATTTCCATTGGAGTCGAAGTTTTTCTCGTTTGTATTTAGCAGAAAGCCAAGTCCATAACTGACGTTACCTAAAATTCTCATCTCGCCCATCTCTTCAGTTCTCATCGTCAGACCTATAGGAATTTCCAAATATTGATTCTTGATAGTACGAGTAACGTCTCCGTACATATTTGTGTTAAACGAGTATTCGTTGTTCATAAACTTAACGTTAAATCCTGTCGATAAGCCATAGTTCTCTACGAAGTAAATATTACCAACGAAACCCCAATTGAAATTCATTTTTGTCTTTCCATCAAACAGATGGTCTGAATTAAGTTTGGACCAACCTATTCCAGGTTCTACCTTTAAACCGAATTGAAATGGTTTGAATTGTGCAGAAGCACTGAGAGCCAATGCAATGATAAATACAATTGTAAGTAAAGTCTTTTTCATTTCTTGCTATTTTTTTCAATGCACGAAGTTACAATTTTTTTTAATTTAAAATGATTGTTAAAATACTTGTTCTGTAATTTTTTTTGTATCTTTGTTCATCTTAAGAAACGTTTAACAAAAAAGGTAAAAAAATGAAAAAAGTATTATTATTATTTGCTGCGCTTTTTGTAGCTACAGTTGCTAATGCGCAAATTTCTCCAATCACATTCGGACCTAAAGTTGGTTACCAAACAACAAAATTATCTTTGGATGAAAATGTTATCAAATCTGATTTTAAAGGCAACATGGCATTCGGTGTCTTCGCTCGTCTTACAATCAAGAATATTGTTCTTCAACCTGAGTTGTTGTATTTTAAATCGGGAAAAGTATTTGAAGTTAGTGCATTGGGTGACAATTGGGGATTAAACAATCTTATTCCAAATCCAACATTCACAATCAATCAAAGTAACTTAGCACTTCCTATTATGGTAGGTTATCAATTTCTCGATATACCTATTATTAAGATGAGAGCAAATGTTGGTCCTGTTTTCTATTTTGCATTAGGCAAGGCTCAATATTCGATGAACGGAGAAGATATTCCTCTTCCTGTAGAAAAAGCTACTGAAAATATGACAATGGGTGCTGCTCTTAACCTCGGCGTCGATATTTGGAAACTTACTTTGGATATCAACTACAGCTTAGGTTTAACAGATGTATTCGATGATGAACTTAATATTGCAGGAACAGAAATTGATTTAGGCGACGATACAAAACAAAATATCTTCACAGTCACATTGGGATTCAAGATTCTTTAATTGATAAAAGACTAAAGGCTAAAGTTCAGAAGCTAAAGGTTTAACGACTTTTAGCTTTTTTTGTGTGAAAAAAACTGGCGGTATAAAATATTTGTGTTACGAAAAAATATTATTTTTGTTAGCAATTAACAATTCAAATAAATAATATGAACAACAAAAATATAGATAAGAATCTTTTTATAAATAATAGGAAGAATTTCTCGGAGAGACTTTCTAAAAACTCGATGGCCGTTTTCTGTGCCAATGAAGAGATGCCTCGTAATGGCGATCAATTTTATCCTTATCGTCAGCAGTCGGATTTCTTCTATCTTACCGGTATTGATCGCGACTGCGCATACCTTATTATATATCCCGACCATCCGAATCCGGAGATGCGTGAGATTCTCTTCGTGGAACCTTATAGCGAGATGAAGGTGATATGGCGTGGCGAGATGATTGATTCTAAAGAAGCTGCCAACATCTCAGGCGCTGCTAAGGTGATGTACAGCGACAGCTTCGAGTCGGTGCTTCAAGACCTCGCTCTCTCCTGCGACACGATTTATCTTAACACTTTCGAGTATCCGAGATATGAATGTGCAGTGACTACAATACAGCAGCGATTCATCAAAGAGATAAAAGAGAAATTCCCTCTGCATAAGTTCGACCGCTCGGCACCTATATTAAACAAGCTGCGCATGATAAAGTCGCAAGAGGAAATAGAGATAACAAAACAAGCCTGCGACATTACGGCTGAAGCCTTCCGCAGATGTCTGAAAACCGTGAGACCAAATATCTATGAAAATCAAGTACAAGCTGAGATTGAATATATCTTCAAATATAACGGAGCCAATGGCAACGCCTATCATCCAATTGTCGCTGCAGGAAAGAATGCCTGCTGCCTCCATTATTCGGCAAACGATAAAATATTGAAAGACGGCGACTTGATACTCTTCGACATTGGCTGCGAATACAAAAACTATTCTTCCGACTTAAGTCGAACAATACCTATCAACGGAAAATTCTCTCCAAGACAGAGAGACTGCTACAACGCGGTGCTTCGTGTCATGAAAGAAATTACTAAATTATATAAGGTGGGCGGAACCATCGATGAAGTCAACAGAATGACTTATAAACTGATGGAGCAGGAGATGATAAAACTCGGACTCTTTACAGCAGAAGATGTTAAAAACCAAGACTCTGACGCGCCATTGTGTCGTAAATATCTCATGCACGGAATGTCGCATCACATTGGTTTAGATGTTCACGACAGCGTTGACAAATACGAACCTTTCAAACCCGGAATGATTCTCACCTGTGAGCCTGGAATCTACATCAGAGAAGAAGGTATCGGAATAAGAATAGAAAACGATTTGCTTATTACAGAAGGCGAACCAATAAATCTTTTCGAAGGACTTCCTATTGAAGTTGAAGAAATTGAAGAAGCGATGAAAAATTAGTAGGGACGTATCGCATACGTCCTAAATAAAAAAAGAATGTGTTCGGTAGAGACGCGTCAATGTTACCTTGGAAAATAAACATTGACACGTCTCAACGAAATAAAAATAATTAAAAATCAAAAAAATATGAAATCAGAACTTGTTTATTTTAAGACAGAAGATCTGTTAGCAGATGCGCGGCAGATTATTGAGGCAACAAAAGAATATGCCTTCCGTTCGGTAAATATTGCCATGTTGAAGAGAAACTGGTATTTAGGAAAACGTATCAGTGAAGAAATTTTGAAGGGAGAAAACAGAGCGGAGTATAGTTCTGAAACTATAATTACTTTATCAAAACAACTTACTGATATATATGGAAGAGGTTTTGGAAAAAAATAATTTGTACCGGGACTTACAATTTTACAGGCTGTTTCCTGAAATTTTCCCGACAGTGATGGGAAAATCTGAATTACTGACATGGTCTCATTATGATCTTTTATTTGCTGTTGACAATGAAGAAGCTCGTAATTGGTATGCTCATGAGGCATTTGTGGAAAGTTGGAGTGTAAGGACGCTCAGGCGCAATATTTCTTCTCAATATTATTTTCGACTTCTGCAATCGCAGAATAAGCAATCAGTGAAACAAGAAATGCAATGTAAAACAGCAGAATATCAAAAAGATAAATTGGAATTTATAAAAAATCCTGTTGTTGCTGAATTCTTGGGATTAGCTCCAAATCCTGATTTTAATGAAACGAGACTTGAAACAAGCATTATCACACATTTGCAGAATTTTATGATGGAAATAGGAAAAGGGTTTGCATTTGTCGCTCGTCAGCAGCATATTCATACTGATATGGGAGATTATTACATAGATCTCGTTTTTTACAATTACATATTAAAATGTTTTATGCTGATTGATTTAAAGACTGCTCAGATTTCTCATCAGGATGTTGGTCAGATGGATATGTATGTGAGAATGTACGATAAGTTAAAAAGAACAGAAGGTGATAATCCTACGATAGGCTTGATTTTATGCTCAGAAACGAGTGCGGATATGGCACGTTATTCCATTCTTAATGAGAATAAGCAAATTTTTCAAGCAAAATATTTAACATTTCTTCCGACAGAAAATGAATTGAAAAGAGAGGTAGAACGACAAAAAATGTTATTTTTGTTGCAACAAGAGAAATTATAGTAGAGACGCGTCAATGTTATCTTAAAAAATAAAACATTGACACGTCTCAACGAAATAGAAATTAATTTAAAATTTTAATATTATGTTTTCAAAAGAAGTTTTTGCGAGCCGTCGCGCCGCTTTATTGAAATCGGGTCTTAAGGGAATAGCTTTCTTCCCTGCTAACGATGAGGCTTCCCTCAATTATCCCGACAATACTTATCGCTATCGCCAAGATAGTAACTTTGCTTATTTCTTCGGTCTCGACACCCCTGACCTTATCGGTGTCATCGACTTTGAGTCGGGCGAAGAGATTCTCTTTGGAAGAGAGATAACAATCGACGACATCATCTGGTGTGGCAACCTTCCTTCTCTCACTGAACAAGGTGAGATGATTGCTGTGAGACAAACTCGCGACATCAACACTTTCGGCGAATATCTTCGTGATGCCATCGCTAAAGGAAGACAAATTCACATCCTTCCTCCTTATCGCGGCGACATGAAGATTAAACTCGCTAAATTGTTCAACACCGACATCGAAAGCGTTTCTAAATATGTAAGTCAAGAGCTTATTGAACAAGTCGTTAGACTTCGTGAGATAAAATCTGATGTCGAGATTGAAGATATGGAGAAGGCTGCTAACACTGCATATTTCATGCACACCACAGCGATGAAGATGTGTAAGCCAGGCGTTATCGAACAAGAAATCGCCGGCGCTGTCGAAGGCATAGCAATATCAAATGGCTACGGAGTATCGTTCCCTGTGATACTCAGCGTCGATGGTCAGACTCTTCACAACCACGGACATAATAACGTTCTTCAAGAAGGCAGAATGATGGTCTGTGACGCAGGTGCCGAGACAAAAAATTATTATGCTTCCGACTTCACGCGTACAATCCCTGTAGGTGGCAAGTTTAATGCTCGTCAAAGCGATATTTATAATATTGTGTTGAAAGCTAATATGGAAGTCATCAATCATACCCGTCCTTTCAACAGATATTTCGATATGCATGTCTTGGCATGTCGTACTATCATCGAAGGATTGAATGCCATTGGTTTGATGAAAGGTAGCGTTGACGATGCCCTTGCAGCAGGTGCTCATTATCTCTTCATGCCTCACGGACTCGGTCACGCTCTCGGCATGGATGTTCACGATATGGAAGGTCTTGGTGAGAATAATGTTGGCTACGATATTGAAACACCGCGTTCTACAAAAGAAGGATTCCGCGGATTACGCTGCGGCAAGGTTCTTAAACCAGGAATGGTCGTCACCGATGAACCTGGAATCTACTTCATCCCAACATTGATTGATATTTGGAAAGCTGAAGGTAAACACAAAGAATTTATCAATTACGACAAGGTTGAGACGTTCAAAGACTTCGGTGGAATCCGTATAGAAGACGATTTATTGATTACCAACGAAGGTAACAGAGTTCTTGGACGCCCGATACCAAAGACAGTGGCAGAAGTAGAAGCCTGCTGCGCCGAAGGTAAAGAATGGATGCGAATACCAGGGATAATATGAGACTATAAGTATATGAGACAATGAGTCTATAAGTAGAGACGCGTCAATTACACTAATAAAAAATAAACAATATGTAATTGACACGTCTTTTTTTTCTGTCACCGAGTCTATGGGTTCTGAAGTTTTAATGAAATCTCTCTTCTCCAATTGTCGTTTCTGGACCGTGTCCACAGTAGCATATTGTCTCATCAGGCAGTTGGAATAATTCGTTTTCCAAGCTCTCGACTATTTCTTTGTAGGATCCGCCAGGAAGGTCGGTACGACCGATACCTCTTCTGAATAATGTGTCGCCAGTGATGACAAAATCTTGCTTCTCACAATAGAAACAGCAGCTGCCTTTAGCGTGTCCCGGCGTGAAGATGACCTCTAACTCGTCCTCTCCAATATTTATTATTTGATTATTGAATAATTCAATAGTTGGGTACAAAGTTTCTTCTTTTTTATAGTCGATTCCGAAGGCCGCTGCGTATGAAAATGCCGTCTTGTAATACATCTCTCCATCAGGGTGAGAAGCCAATGGAATACCGTATTTTTTAGCTGTTGAATAGTTGCCTAAGATATGGTCGATATGACCGTGAGTGTTTAAAATCATGATAGGTTTCAATTGATTCTTTTCAATATAATCAAATAAAATATTATCTTCTTTGATATTATGATTTCCTGGATCTACAATGACACATTCCTTTGATTCATTGTAAATTACAAAGGTATTAACACATATAGGATTAAAAACAAAATACTTAATAGTTAACATATTCTAATATTTTTTTAAGGACATAAATTTATGAAATCTCTATGAACAAATTAAACGCCAAAGCAAATTTTTTGAGAAGAAATTATCAACAATTTTCTGTTGATAAAAATACGAAAAATCAGTGACATTTTTTGTTGCTAACATCTTTCTCTTTTTATAATTTAGCAGACTGAAAATCGGCAGCTGGGATGATAGCTTTATTTTAATATAATCTGTTTAAAATCAATAATAAAATGGCAAAGAAGCGTGCAACGAAAATGCAGGATTTATTTTCAATTATGGAGATTGAGAGTAATAACGTTGAGAACGAAAAATATCAGGACGCAGTTTTGACAGATTATAGTGAAAAAAACAATTCTACCCAAGAGCAGGTTTTAGACGACACCTTTATTAATATAGAAGATAAAACTGACAAAATGGAGCAAAAAGAATACAAGATTTATTCGGCAGAAGAAGTAAAAGATGCGACAATAAAATATTTTGGCGGCGACCAGTTGGCTGCTGACGTATGGACGAATAAATACGCCTTGAAAGACAGCGATGGTAATATTTTCGAGTTGACACCCGACGATATGCATCATCGTATCGCTTCTGAAATTGCTCGTATCGAGAATAGATATGCTAATCCGATGTCGGAAGAGGAAATATATGAGGTTCTTAAAAACTTCAGATATATAGTTCCTCAAGGAAGCCCGATGGCTGGCATTGGCAACAACTTCCAGATTTCTTCATTGTCAAATTGTTTCGTCATCGGTACCGATGGAAGCTCAGACTCGTACGGTGCCATCATGAAGATTGACCAAGAACAGGTTCAGCTCATGAAACGTCGCGGTGGCGTCGGTCACGACCTTTCTCATATCCGCCCTGCCGGTAGTCCTGTGAAAAACTGCGCTCTCACTTCTACAGGCGTGGTGCCTTTCATGGAACGCTATTCCAACTCCACTAAAGAAGTGGCTCAAGATGGACGTCGCGGCGCCTTGATGATGAGTATCAGCATCAACCACCCTGATTCAGAGAACTTCATCGACTCTAAGATGGAACAAGGTCGTATCACAAACGCCAACGTCTCCGTCCGTATCAGCGACGACTTCATGAAAGCCGTTAAAGAAGGCAAACCCTTCGTACAGAAATATCCTGTCGATTCCGACACTCCAAGATATACCAAAGAGATAGACGCTAAAAAATTGTGGGACAAGATTATCCACAACGCATGGCAGTCGGCTGAGCCCGGTGTTCTCTTCTGGGATACAATAACACGCGAGTCAATCCCGGATTGTTATGCCGACTTAGGATTCAAGACGTTAAGTACAAATCCTTGTGGCGAGATTCCGTTATGTGCTTATGATAGCTGTCGTCTTCTCGCCATGAACCTTTACAGTTATGTGGAAAATCCTTTCACTGCAAAGGCTCGCTTCAATGCAGAGCTCTTCTCGAAACATGTTGCTATCGCTCAGAGAATCATGGACGACATCATCGACCTTGAAATAGAAAAGATTGACGCTATACTCGAGAAAGTTTATTCTGACCCTGAGAACGATGATGTCAAGAGATGTGAAGTTGACCTCTGGAAAAACATACGCAGAAAAGCCCTTCAAGGTCGTCGTACCGGTATCGGTATCACAGCCGAAGGCGATATGCTCGCTGCTCTCGGAAAACGTTACGCCTCCGATGAAGCTATCGAGTTCTCTACATCAGTACAGAAACTCCTTGCTTACGAAGCTTATAAGTCATCTGTCAATCTCGCTAAAGAACGCGGAGCATTCGAGATATACGATGCTAAACGCGAAGAGAATAATCCTTTCATCAACAGACTTCGCGAGATGGATGAAAGCTTCTATCAAGATATGGTGAAATATGGTCGTCGTAACATAGCAATGCTTACCATTGCTCCTACAGGAACTGTAAGTATTTGTACACAAACGACATCTGGTATCGAGCCTGTCTTCATGGTTTCTTATAAACGCCGTCGTAAGGTAAATCCTAACGACAAAAACGCAAAGGTCTCATTCACCGACCAAGAAGGAAATGCCTTCGAAGAATATAACGTGTTCCACCCTAAGTTCATTACATGGTTGGAAGTGAACGGATATAATGTCGAAGAAGTCAAGAACTACAACGATGAGAAACTTCAAGAGGTAATCAATAAATCACCTTATTATAAAGCCACAGCTAACGACATCGACTGGGTCAGCAAGGTTAAGATGCAAGGTGAGATGCAGAAATGGGTTGACCACTCCATCAGCGTCACTGTCAATATCCCTGCAGAGACAACAGAAGAGTTGGTAAGTCAGATTTACTTAACAGCTTGGGAATGTGGTTGCAAGGGAATGACAATATATCGCGACGGATCTCGTACAGGTGTGCTCGTATCTAATAAAAAAGAAGAGAAGAAGCATGTGGAAAACGACATCATTGAGACACATTCGCCAGTTCGTCCTAAGACACTCGAATGCGATGTGGTACGTTTCCAAAACAACTACGAGAAATGGATTGCTTTTGTTGGAAAAATCAACAACAAACCTTACGAGATTTTCCTCGGTAAGCAAGATGAGTTCTATCTGCCTCCTTTCGTTGAGACAGCTTGGGTTACAAAGAACAGAGATGAAGACGGAAAATCAAGATACGATTTACAGTTCTTAGATAAACAAGGATATAAGGTTACGATTGAAGGATTGTCGCGTTCATTCAGCCCTGAGTTCTGGAACTATGCGAAACTTATCTCAGGTATCTTGCGCCACGGAATGCCAATCACCAATGTCGTCACTTTGATTCAGAACTTGAGTGTCGATGAAGATAATATCAATGCTTGGAAAAACGGTATAGCCCGTGCTTTGAAACGTTATATCCCTGACGGAACAAAAGTAGATAAGGAAGTTTGTCCTACTTGCGGTGATGCTTTAGTCTATGAAGACGGATGCAAGCACTGCAAGAACTGTGGATATTCCAAGTGCGGTTGATGAAGTTTATTTTCCCCAACTCTCTCTGTCTAAGCTTCTGTATTGAATAGCTTCAGCGAGATGTTCTGTCTTTATATTATCAGAATCGTCGAGGTCGGCTATTGTGCGTGCCACTTTTAATATTCTGTCGTAAGCGCGAGCCGACAAGTTTAGTCGATCCATTGCGCCTTTCAATAGCTTGTAACATTCGTCATCGAGAGCGCAATATTTTTGTATCAGTTTGGAATTCATCTGCGCGTTGGAATGTATGTTAGGAATATCCGCAAAACGTTCAGTTTGTATCTTACGTGCTTTTATCACTCTTGCCCTAACATCTTTGCTTTGCTCTCCAGTATTCTTTTTCGATAGTTCCTCGAAGGGTACAGGCACCACCTCTATATGAAGGTCTATTCTATCTAATAAAGGACCTGATATTCTGTTGAGATATTTCTCCACAGTGCCAGGAAGACAAGTACACTCTTGCGTAGGATGATTGTAATACCCACAAGGACAAGGATTCATAGCAGCGACGAGCATGAAGTTTGCCGGGAATTCTATGGTCTGCTTCGCACGCGCTATTGTTACCAATCTGTCTTCCATAGGTTGACGCAGCACCTCTAAGACGTTGCGTTTAAACTCGGGGAGCTCGTCTAAGAATAGCACGCCGTTGTGGGCTAGCGAGATCTCTCCGGGCTGAGGATAAGCACCACCTCCAACAAGCCCTACGTATGAAGTGGTATGATGAGGACTTCTGAAAGGTCGCGTCTTTAACAACGATAATCCGTCACCAACGAGACCAACTACAGAATGAATCTTGGTCGTCTCTAAAGCTTCCTTCAATGTCATAGGTGGCATAATAGTCGGCAGTCGTTTGGCGAGCATCGTCTTGCCACTCCCAGGACTGCCAATAAGAATGATATTGTGTGATCCTGCAGCCGACACCTCCAACGCACGCTTGATGTTTTCCTGTCCCTTGACATCGGCAAAATCGAAAGCATAAACGTCTTCAATATCTTCTTCATATCTCGCAATCTCAACGGGTCGTAAGTCTGATGCTCCATTCAAAAAGGAAATCACTTCCATGATATTGTTAACACCATAAACATCGATGTCTTCTACGACGGCGGCTTCTTTGGCATTCGACATTGGCAATATGATTCCCTTAAACCCGTCCTGCATGGCTCTTATCGCGATAGGTAAGACGCCTCTGATAGGATTGAGACTGCCATCCAACGACAATTCTCCCATAATAACATATCTGTCAAGAAGTTCAATGCTGACTTGTTCCGACGCAGCCAATATAGCAATCGCAATGGGAAGATCGTAAGATGAGCCTTCCTTTCTAATATCGGCAGGAGCCATATTAATTGTAATTTTCTTCTTGGGATATTTTAAACCGTTGTTGTTCAGCGCCGCTTCTATCCTCTGCTGACTCTCCTTCACTGCACTATCAGGTAATCCAACAAGAAAAAATTGCACACCCCTGTCAATATTGACTTCGATAGTTACAGTGATAGCTTCAATGCCATTCAAGGCACTTCCAAAGGTTTTTACTAACATAATAAATTGGTTTAAGGTTTAAAGTTAATATAAATAATTGTCAATTGTACATTGTCAAATTATTTCGGTTTATATTGTGATGCTTGAAATATCTGTTGAATATCGTCGTTTGCCATTAGTTCTTGCATACTTACGTCATTGTTTGCCATATACGAACGTATGATTTGAAGTCCTATATATTCTCCGAGACGCGCGGGTGCTTCATTAGAAAAAGCCTGAGTGAAAGGTCCGTCGCCGAAGAAAGTACGATACATTTCCAATCCTTTGGAATACAACATATCGTTGCCAACAATAGAAGCCCACACATCAGCTTCGTGATTTTCTAACCATTGCATTTGAGAGTAGGAATATCCCATCAAGACAGAGTCGGGCATAGACGGATTCATGGCTTCCATGAAATAATACATCTTCCCAACTTCAATCATCTCGGTCAATAAATCTTTCTGAATACGTTGACTATATACTCCATTATAATAGAGATATTGAGCCAAATCTCTTACAATATATGAAGGCTGACACCGGATGGAACGATAACGAGGCATACCTATGTAATCGTAGATTTTACTTTCGTTGCCAAGATAATAATCAAGACTTATGGCAATGCCACCATCTTTCATGTAAACAGGAGGTGTATTATAATCAATACCTGATATGTAATAATATATAGTCGGATTTTCTATCTTAGGATAATAATAGTTAAACCTTTGAAAAACAGATTGAATATCTTCTTCTAATTGCTTAAAATTAGTATTATTGAATTTCGATTCAACCATATTGTTTAACCTGACACAAAATGTATCTTTTACAAATTCCTCCAAGAAAGAGGCGGTACGTTTCATGTCGGAGATGTCCTCAAAGAAGAAAGGAAAATCAGGTTTTATTTTCAGCAGCTCGTTGTAGAAATCTGTTGTATCTAAAGAGAAGAGTGCCTTGCTATAATATTTTGTTTCAAGATTTTGCGGTTCTAATTTCTCATATTTTACATTCAATTTGTTTTTGTGAGACTTAGTCTTCTCACATGAAGTGATGGTAATAGATAATGTAATTATACAAAGATAGATAAAACATCTTGAGAAGAATTGTGATATTTTGTTGTGCTTATTCATATACATTTATTATTTCTTTCTTTGCAAATATACAACGAAAAACAACATTTTTTTTTATTTTAACATTATTTAAGATTTTCATGAAAACTCGACGATTTTCTATATTATTCTTATATATAACTTTTAACAATCTAAACTATATATATCTATCAATATCGTAGATTATCTTTAATAATCAAGAGGATAAATCTATTCTAAATATTTATTAAGGAAATATTATCGATGTCTAAATTAAAAGTGAGAATTGGAAAGTGAGGAAGGAAAAGTAAGAGTTTTTTAACAAAATTACGACAGAAAATCTGACTTTTTAAAACAAAGTATTTTTGTTAGTATGTTCTGTTTCTGTTTCAAAATAGATATCGACGGCAGAGTCGCGTTCCATTCCGAGTAGCGATGCTGCTTTCCCGTGATTAAGAGCTATTTCCATAAATCCATGTGTTCCAAAGAGAGCAAGAAGTTCCGATTCGTCAACGTTCTGATAACCAGTCACGATATTGTCTATCTTATATATTCCGCCGCACACTTTTATAGTAAAATCGCGTCCAGCTCTAATCTGTTCAAAGAGTGACTTTGAAATATTCGTGACTAAATTCTCGTATGCATCAATATAATTGACCAGTCCATGAATCGTGTTTGCGTCGTAAGAAGGCTTCAGTTCAATCTTCTCCTTAATATTATAATGTTTGCCAATATCCGACAATGTCGCTCCTTTGTAAATCATCACTGCAACTTTAACAAAACGATCTCTTGTGCTAAACGTAAAGAAATCAGTGTCTTGCATAACATCAATGATTACAGCTTCGTACGGATCGTTGTCGATTATCAGAGAAAAGATGGAATTATCGGTACCTATGAAATAATGACCATTACACTTAAGCAATACGTGAGGATTGTCTATTTTTCTCTTAGAATCAATGACTTCTTCAGTGTCGATGGCAAGAATATGAATCGTTCCTTCGGGAAAGTTCTTGTAACAATTTTTTACAACAAAGGCTGCTGAGCGAATATCGAAAGGCTCGATATTGTGAGTTACATCCACAATATTGACTTCAGGCAATGCGGAATAAATTGCTCCTTTCACCGCAGGAACATAAAAGTCAGAAAGACCCCAATCGCTTGTCAACGTTATGATTGCCATTATTATAAAAAATAAATAAATTTAAACTCCACCCAAAAACTGAGAATTGCAAAGATACATTTTTAGAGATATTTATAAAAGACAATATTAAAAAATTTATTAACATTTTTTCATTTTTATCCCGATTACGTTTATCTTTGTAAATGATTTAAAAAATATAAAAATATAATGTCGGAACAAATAGTTCAAGTAGAAAATGTAAATCCGAGTGATTTGTACGGAGCTAACGATCAGTATCTTACGATAATAAAATCGTTTTTCCCAAAGATAAAGATTATTGCACGCGGCGATTTTATAAAGATAATAGGAAAAGATGAGGAAGTTGAATATTTCATCAATCGTCTCAATTTACTGATACTTCATTTGGAGCGATATGGCAATATCAATGCTAAGGTTATTGAAGACATAATGTTATGTGCCGGAGAGTCCGATTTCATAAAAAATCTTAACGACAGCGAAGTCTTGGTTTATGGACGTAATGGTATACAGATTAAGGCGATGACCGCTAATCAGAAATTGATGGTGAAGTCGTCGGAAGAAAAAGACATGATCTTTGCCATCGGTCCTGCTGGTACAGGAAAGACATATACCGCCGTAGCATTAGCTGTCAGAGCGTTGAAAAACAAAGAGGTACGACGTATCATCTTGACGCGTCCAGCCGTAGAAGCCGGCGAAAACTTAGGCTTCCTCCCTGGCGATCTGAAAGAAAAATTAGACCCATATTTACAACCTTTATATGATGCTCTGCGAGACATGTTGCCTCAGTCGAAGCTGCAAGCTTTCATGGAAGATGGGATTATAGAAATAGCACCGCTTGCTTTCATGCGCGGACGTACCCTCGACCATGCTTTCGTTATCTTAGACGAAGCTCAGAATGCAACGCGTTCACAACTTAAGATGTTCTTAACCAGAATGGGACGCTCTGCAAAATTCGTCATTACAGGCGATATAACTCAAATCGACTTGCCAAAAAATCAGCCTTCAGGACTGCCTCAAGCAATAGAAGTGTTAAAAGATGTTAAAGGAATCGACTTTATCTTCTTAGATGAGAAAGACGTGGTACGTCATAAATTAGTCACCGACATCGTCAATGCATACAAAAAATATTATTCTGACTCGGACAATGACTCGGACAATGAGTCGACAGTACAAAAACGATAATTACTGACAATTGATTTTAGACTTAAAAACATTATATTTGCAACATAAAAAAATAAATAATATGAACGCTATTACAAAAACAGATTTCAACTTTAAAGGACAGACTAAAGTATATCACGGCAAAGTTCGTGATGTATATTTCATTGATAACAAATATCTTGTGATGGTCGCATCTGACCGTATCTCAGCTTTCGACGTAATTCTTCCAGAAGGAATTCCTTACAAAGGACAAGTCTTGAATCAGATTGCAGCATTGTTCTTGGACGAAACTACCGACATTGTTCCTAACTGGAAAATCGCTACACCAGACCCAATGGTCACTGTCGGAAAACTCTGCAAACCTTTCCCTGTCGAGATGATTATCCGCGGCTATCTCACCGGAAGTTCTTGGCGTACATACAAAAGCGGCAAACGCGAAATATGCGGCGTGCCAATCCCTGACGGAATGAAAGAACATCAACGTTTCGAAAAACCTATTATTACTCCTACAACAAAAGCCGATGAAGGTCATGATGAAGACATCTCTCGCGAAGAAATTATACGTCAAGGTCTTATCAGCGAAGAAGACTACAAACAAATTGAAGAAATCACTTACAAACTGTTCCAACGCGGAAGCGAAATAGCAGCCAAACACGGACTTATATTAGTCGATACAAAATATGAATTTGGTAAAATTGGCGATCAAATTTATCTCATGGATGAGATTCATACTCCAGACTCTTCACGTTATTTTATCGCCGATCAATATGAAGAATGCTTCGAAAAAGGTCTTCCTGTGAAACAACTTTCAAAAGAGTTTGTCCGCGAGTGGTTGATGGCTAACGGATTTCAAGGGCAAGAAGGTCAACAAGTTCCAGAGATGACACCGGAAATTGTTAATAGCATCTCCGAACGTTATATCGAACTTTATGAAAAAGTTACAGGCAAGAAATTTGAAAAAGCCGATAACTCAGACGATGTTTTGAAACGCATTGAGAAAAATATCGCAGATTGCCTTGAAGGATTGGAATAAATCTATAAGTCTTTGAGTCAATAAGTCTATAAGTAGAGACGTACCAATTACACCTTAAAAAATAAACACTGTGTAATTGATGCGTCTCTGTTTTTTTAATAATTCATCATTTCTCTCAGTTCGTTAGCTTCCGATTTTTTCCCGCTCATAGAATAAGTCTTAATCAAAGTCTTGAATAGTTTCTTTACAATGGAAGCGTTTCTTGTTGGTTCAAAATATTTTAACTCAGACTTTACATTCAACTCTGCCAAGTAGTTACGAATGTCTTTTCTCGTGAGCACGTTACCATTGTTAAAAGGATTTATATAAAACAACACATCTTCAAGTTGAGGAAATCTTTCCGTCTTGTTACAAAAGGCGAGAATGAAATGATTTGGCAGATCGACACCGTATATTGGGATATTAAGTCGTTCTGCAACAATACAATACAACATCCCCAAGGAGAGAGGATTGCCTATATGTGTTTCCAAAAGTGTGTTGATGAAATAATATTCTGGATTGTTTATCGAGATAGTGTCGCCACGGAACTTATTTACGTCGTAGATGATGTGGTTCAAGGTCTTAACCTGTTCCAAGGGCGAGAGGTCGGTGTTGATTTCTTTCTCAGCCTGTTCGATAATCATCATCAGTTGAAATCCGTACCATGCCCAGTCGGCATTGGGATAATAATATTTTGCCAAAGTGAAGTAAGGTTCCACCAAGTCGTGTTCTCTTTTCTCGCGCCAAAGTCGCAGCTTCTCCATAATATCGTGGCGCTCGATAATGTAAATCAGATGTTCCAAACGTTGACGATGGTATAAGTCTTTCACGAGATTAATTTTATTTTTCAAGAAAGGAAGCGCCTTCTCCCCAAACGAAATAATCGCCGATGCTACATTAATATATAGGTGTTCGTCGGGTTCGTCAGTGAGAAACATCAATGCGTTGAGAGTATCCGTTGTTTTCATGTTATTGTTGTTTTAAACAAGAAACAACGAAAAGATGATAAAGTTTTGAGATGCTTTAAAAAAGATTAATATCTATAGAAATTCATGTCAATCATATACTTATAGGATTCTCTCGGCATAAAATGTCTCACGTCCTTGTTCTCCGACACGGCTTTTCTTATGAAGGTAGAAGATATTTCAATTTCAGGAGCGTCAACAACTTGCACCGATTTATGATTTAAAAGCTCTCCTCCGTCGTAGTTCTTTCTTGGATAAACCAAAAGATGATAGTTGTCGAGTATGACTTGATAATTTTTCCATTTCTTAAAACCTACGAGATTATCCATTCCGCAGATGAGATAAAAGTCGGAGTTTGGATAACGTTCCGACAGACGTACAAGAGTATCAATGGTATAGGAAGGTTTTGGCATATAAAACTCTATGTCGCAGACCTCAAAACGTTCGTCGTTTTTCACTGCCATCTCGAGCATGTCGCGTCGATGATAGTCTTCAAGCAGCGACTTCTTGTCTTTGAAAGGATTTTGAGGACTGACAACAAACCAAACAGAATCCAAATCGGTGTATTCGACTATATAATTGGCTAAAATCAGATGCCCGTTGTGGACGGGATTGAACGAGCCAAAAAACAAACCGATTTTTTTTCTATACATATTATAATATGTTAAAGAGTTGTTCCTTGATTTTCTCGAGTTCGTCTTTCATCTGAACCACAAGACGTTGGATATTAGCGTCGTTAGCTTTTGAACCGAGTGTGTTAATTTCGCGACCCATCTCCTGAGTTATGAAGCCTAATTTCTTGCCAGCACCATCTTCGTCAATTGTGTCATCGAAATAGGCGCAATGTTTTGCAAGACGCACCTTTTCTTCTGTTATATCCAATTTTTCAAGATAGAAAATAAGTTCTTGTTCAAAACGATTCTCGTCATATTTTCCCGATTGTGTCAGTTCGGTGAGATTTTTTATCAGTCGGTTTTTGATGTTCTCGTGACGCTCTTTTTCAAAAGGAGCTACTTCGTTAAGATAACTCAAAATGAGATTCTTTCTCATAAGTAAGTCTTTTTTAAGGATTTCACCTTCACGCGTACGGAAATCGTCGGCTATCTTCAAGGCAGAAAACAAAGTCTCTCTTATCTTCTCTAAAAACTCCTCATCGTATTGTTGTTCTGGAGTTACAAATATTCCCGGCATCTTGAAAAGAAGCATCGCTAAATCGGAAGATTGTGGGATGTTGTACTCTTCGGAAATCTCTTTAATCTGTTTAAGATAAGAAGCTATGATTTCTTTTTCTATATGAACGTTTTGTTCGTTCTCGGTATCGGTCACGCTTATAGAGACATCGACTTTACCTCTTTGCAAAATGTTGGATGTCTCGTTACGATAATCTATCTCCTGAGATTTAATTTCCTGAGGTAGTTTTATTGACAAGTCTAAGACTTTAGAGTTCAATGTTTTGACTTCTACCGATATTTTTTTTGACTGATATATTTGTTCGGCTTTTCCGTAGCCTGTCATTGATTTTATCATGGTAATGAATTTTGTTACAAAGATACGATAAAGTGTGATAAACTAATACGTCTTATACAATTTTTCGTTGTTAAAAATAATATTCGTTACAAGACAAACTGAAATATTTTAATTACCTTTGCAAATCATAAATCCAGAATATAGATGACAAAAATTAAAGCAAAACCTTTCATCAAGTGGGTTGGCGGAAAAAGTCAACTCATAGAACAACTTGAAGCATTGCTTCCAGCTGACTTTTCGGGAAGGGAAAATGTCACTTATATAGAGCCTTTTGTAGGCGGTGGGGCTATGCTCTTCTATATGTTGCAGAAGTATCCCAATATAAAGTCGGCTGTAATAAACGATATAAATCCAGATTTGACATTATGTTATCAGGTCGTGAGGGACAATCCTACGGAGTTGATAAAGTCTCTTGGTACAATTCAATCGGAGTATCATGCCCTTAATACAGAGGAAGAACGTAAGATGTTCTTTCTTCAACAGCGTGATAGATTTAATACGAAATCTTTGAACCCAATAGAAAATAGCACGTTATTTTTTTTCCTTAACAGGACTTGTTTTAACGGACTATATCGTGTAAACAAAGCTGGTAAATTTAATGTTCCTTTTGGTAAATATTCTGCTCCAACAATATGTGATGCGGATACAATCTATGCTGATAGTGAACTATTGCAGAAAGTGGAGATTCTGACTGGAGATTTTGAGCAAACTTTCACCATGATAAATGGAAACACTTTCTTTTATTTCGATCCTCCCTATCGTCCTCTTAGTAACACTTCGTGTTTTAACGACTATAGCAAAGAAGCTTTTAACGATAATGCTCAAATTCGTTTAAAACTATTTTGCGATCGATTGAATGAGGCTTGTGTAGATTTCATGCTTAGCAATTCTGATTGTTTAGGTAAAGATGGAACAGATCGTTTCTTTGATGACTTATTCATAGATTATAGTATAGAGAGGGTGTGGGCATCAAGAAATGTTAATGCTATAGCTTCAAAGAGAGGAAAATTGACAGAGCTTCTTGTTCGGAACTATAACGATGTTGATGTATTACTTAATAACTTATGATTATGCAATATCTTACCATACATCCAAAAAAACGTTTAAAAATATTCACAGAAAATGTTTTATACACAAATAGAGGCTTTAACTATTACGTTGATTGGTCTAATATTGATGGATATCAAGAATTCCAAGTTGAGATACATGCTTTAGATAATTGATTCATTGTAGTGATGAACTGTTTTATGATAAATTTTCAGATCTTGTTATAAAACTACATAGTGTCATATTATTATTCCCATATCTATTTGGTCTTGCTAAAAGTGAAAGAGAAAACCTATACAAAGGCAATGAAAATTTAATTCTAATTCAAGAAGAACTAGATAAAAACGATTATTTGGAATTTAAATTTTCTAAAACAGCTATTAAAAATTTTAATAAGGATAGTATAGAAGAATATTACGATTTTTTTGTCCAAATGGGATTGAAGCATCTCTATCAAAATATAATAGAGAAAAGTACGTCAGACTATATTGCTGGTGTTTTGGTTGGTATGGACTCAAATGGGCGTAAAAACAGAGGAGGAAAAGTTTTTGAACTGGCTTGTCAGCCACTATTTGAAAAAATATGTATCGAACATAAGTTGAAACTACTTACTCAAAAGCAATTTAAAGCTCTTGTTGAATTAGGTTTTGATATAAATCAAGATATTGCAGACAGAAAAGCAGATTTTATTATTTTTGATGCAACCCAAAAGAAAGCCATCAATTTTGAAGTCAATTTTTATAATGGAACAGGTTCTAAACCTGAAGAAATTATTGATTCTTACATTAATAGGCAAAATGATTTACTAGCAAATGGAATTAATTTTGCTTTAGTTACAGATGGAAGATGTTGGGAGTCTGCAACAAATCAGTTGGAAAAGGGTTTTAGGCATTTAGAATACTTATTAAATTTCTATATGTTGAAACATGGCATGTTAGAGGAAGTCATATTGAAGGTATTTGACAAATGATTAAACCATATTACAGATCTTTAAACCGCGATTTTACGCTTCTTCATGGCGACTGCTTTCAGCTATTACGGGAATTTGATTTCAAGTTCAGCTGCATCTTTGCCGATCCTCCTTATTTTCTTTCAAATGGCGGTATAAGCGTTCAATCAGGTAAGGTCGTGAGTGTGGATAAAGGTGTCTGGGACAAGGGAAAGTCTCCTCTGGAAATGATGGAGTTTAATATGGAATGGCTTGGCCTTTGTCGTGATAAACTAAAAGATAATGGCACTATTTGGATCTCAGGAACATATCATAATATTTTCTCCGTCGCTAATTGTTTGACAGAATTAGGATATAAAATACTTAATGTAATAACATGGGTTAAAACAAATCCTCCGCCAAATATTTCGTGCAGATATTTTACATATAGTACGGAATTTATTATATGGGCTAGGAAGAGTATAAAAACGCCTCATTATTTTAATTATGAGTTAATGAAGCGTTTGAACGATGATAAGCAAATGACAGATGTTTGGAGATTACCAGCTATTGCTACATGGGAAAAATCCTGCGGAAAACATCCGACACAAAAACCAATTGCATTATTATCAAGAATTATTATGGCTTCTACTCAATCGGGAGAATGGGTGTTGGATCCATTTTGCGGAAGTTCTACTACCGGAATTGCTGCCAATTTATTAGGACGTCGCTTCTTGGGAATAGATCAAGAACAGGATTTTTTGGATATCAGTTTAAGACGTAGAGAGGAGATAAATAAGACAAGCATCGCCGATGAATATAGATCAAAAGTCAAAGATATAAAAGCCTTATTCAATCAACAATATAATTTAGAGTTTTGTGATAATGACAATGATATTTATCATGATCTGCCCTTCTAAAATTTTATACACCAAAAATATTGTTTTCTTCCAAAAAAAATATATCTTTGTGAGTAACTTTTTTAGAAAGTTAGTTAATATATAAACCTAAATAATTAAAATATGGAAAAGATGACTTCACAATTAGCAATGGAGTTGGAGGCACGCTACGGGGCTCACAACTACCACCCACTTCCTGTTGTCTTGGCTAAAGGTAAAGGTGCCAAGGTATGGGACGTTGAAGGCAAAGAATATTACGACTTTTTATCAGCTTATTCGGCAGTGAATCAAGGACATTGTCATCCTGCAATCATAAAGGCATTATGCGATCAGGCTCAGAATTTGACTTTAAGTTCACGTGCTTTTTATAACGATAGTCTTGGTGTCTGGGAAAAATATATCACTGAATATTTCGGATATGACAAGGTTCTTCCTATGAACACCGGCGCCGAAGCTGACGAGACAGCTCTTAAATTGGCGCGTCGTTGGGGAACTGTCTGCAAAGGCATCCCAAATGACGAAGTGACAATCGTATGCTGCGAAGGTAACTTCCATGGTCGTACCATCACCATCATCACCATGTCGAACGACCCTGATTCATACGCCAACTACGGACCTCTCACCCCTGGTTTCATCCGCATTCCTTACAACGACCCTGATGCTTTGGAAGCAGTGTTGGCAGAACACGGTCATAAAATCGCAGGTTTCTTGTTAGAACCAATCCAAGGTGAAGCCGGTGTCTATGTACCAGACGAAGGTTATCTTAAAAAATGTTATGACATCTGTAAGAAATACAACGTCTTATTTATGGCAGACGAGGTACAAAGCGGCATCGCTCGTACCGGTAAGATGTTAGCCTGCGACCACGAAAACGTGCGTCCCGACATCCTTATCTTAGGTAAGGCATTGAGCGGTGGCGTCGTTCCTGTATCAGCAGTCTTAGCCGACGACTACATCATGATGAACATCAAACCAGGTGAACATGGTTCAACATTCGGCGGCAACCCAATAGCAGCTAAAGTAAGTATGGCAGCACTTCAAGTCGTTAAAGACGAAAATCTCATGGAAAGAGCAGAATATCTTGGTAAGATTTTCCGCGAAGAAATGAGAAAAATTGACAGCCCGATGATTGAGTTGGTACGTGGTAAAGGCTTGCTCAACGCAGTAATTATCAAACCAAAAGACGGCAAAGAAGCATGGGACGTGTGTATGAAGATGAAAGAAAACGGCGTCTTGGCAAAACCAACGCACCAACATATCATCCGCTTCGCTCCACCATTAGTGATAACAGAAGAAGAATTGCGCGCAGCAATAGAAATCATTAAAGAAACAATTTTGTCGTTTTGATACATAAGTCACTAAGTCGCCGAGTCACCGAGTCATCAAGAACTTGGAGACTCGGTGACTTGGAGACTCAGTGACTTAAAAAACTATGTTAACAAAAATCATCATCTATTATTTCGTCCTCATTAATATTGGCAATTTCTTACTCTTTGCCATTGATAAGCATTTAGCTAAGAAAAACAAAGAACGTATTCCGGAAACTACCATGATACTATTATCAGCTATGGGAGGCGCTTTAGGTGGATTATGTTCAATGTATATTTTCAGGCATAAGACAAAACAAGCAAAGTTTTATATTCTGCTTCCTTTGTTTCTAATTATGCATATCATCATCGCAGTGTTGATGGTGTTTTAAAGGCACCGAGTCAATGAGCCAATAAGTCTATGAGTTTCCTTTTTGAAGTTTTGAAGTCGTGGAGTTATGGAGGTGTGAAGTTATGAAGCTCAATTCCTAATTCCTAATTCCACATTCCTAATTAATCAAAGGTATCTCCTTCATTGATTCTATCTTATTATTTTCGATGTCGATGTGATAGCAGAACATCGTCTTTCCGTTTGTCAATAAGAGATAATTTGCTTTCAGTCCGGAGTAATAACGAATCGCTTGGTCTAAGACTTTCTTAGTTATAGGCACCGATTCTGCCTTACATTCCACTATCATTTCGGGTTCACCTTTTTTATTGAAGACAACTATATCGCAGCGTTTTGGTAAGTTGTTGACTTTGATTGAATATTCCACGGCGATGAGTCCGGCAGGATATTTCTTCATTTCCACAAGATAATAAAGTGTTTTCTGCCTCACTTCCTCTTCAGGTGTCAAGACGCAATAAGTCTTTCTGATAGGATCAAAGACTTTTGTTTTGTTATCTTCTATGATAGTGTTAAACCAATTCATAATCGCAAAAATAGTAAAAGAAAATTGACGAAAAACTTTTTGAAAAAAATAATTAAGATACATTCGACAGAAATAAAAAAAATATTTATCTTTGCACCTCGAAAATAACAAGTGGGTCGGGTTCTACTAGTCGGTCAGGTAACGACACTCTCACTGTCGAAACAGGGGTTCGAATCCCCTACCCGATACGAAAAAGACAGCAATCAATTGGTTGCTGTCTTTTTTTTGTATTGTCTAATCATATCTTTTTCATGTTGATTCGTAGTCTTATTCTACAAATCTTAGACTGTATAAGATACTTTCTTGCTGGCGTAACAAGTCTCTCTTGTCTTTATTTGGATAATAAATCCAGCCTTCTGCAGTGATAATCTTTGTATGTTCCGGATTGACGATGCTATAAGAGACGAAAGGTCCAGCCATGAAGTCGCCGACGACATTCCATAAGCCGCGAGTCTCGACAGCGTAACCTGCAGGGAATCTATGAAGAACCTTCGAGATAGGTTTAATGAACTCTTTATCTGTTGTCATATATGAACCGTCGATAGGACCAGGGATATATTTCTTGACGATAGAGTCTCTCACTCTGATGATGTTGTCAGGATTAAAGTCGGCTGTGTCTTTGTATGGGAGTTCATAAATCATGAATGCCATGCTCATGACATCGGTCTCTTTGCGAATCCACATGAAGTTGTCTTTGTCGATACCGATGAAATAACCTTCAGGAATATTCATCTTGACACCAAATTGTTTCTTCAACTGATTGACAATCTTAGTGTCTGTCGTTGGACGGAAAAATTCTTGGAATCGTGCTCTTTCGTTCTCATCGAACATTAGTTTCAGTCCGTCTTTCTGTGAGTCGAAAGTTCTTACCCACGACTCTTCTGATGGAGCTGTAATCCTGATGACATATTGAGGTTCCGATACCCAGTTTTTCTGAGTCTCCACTAAAGGTTTTTTTATGTCTTTATCGATTTTGCCAATGATGAGGTTGCGATGTTTCTTGAACATATCGCTTAAAGCATCAATGTTGAGATGCGCAACCTTGAAATTCTTTTCCGGTTGTGGCAATCCATATTGTTCTTGTTCAAAGAAGTCGCGAACGGCTTGGCCCATAGCACCTTCCCATTGTGCGTCGTTCTGAGTAATCATGAGAATCTCTGAAGTGCCACCCACAGAACGAGCTTTCCTTGATTCTTTTTCTTTAGCTTCGTTAACACATGATGATAATGACATCAAAGTAATCAAAATCATTGTAACTAAACTCAATCTTTTCATAATGTATATTTTTTAAATTGTTAATTGTCAACTGTTAAGTGTTAATTGATGAGACGCAGCAATTACGAATTGTTCATTTTCATTTGTTGTAATTGATACGTCTCTACTGCAACAATCATTCCTAATTCCTAATTAATCCTAAGTTTCTGTCCTATTCTTAATACAGCTTTCGAACTTAAACCATTGAGTCTTCTGATCTGTTCAACGCTGACACCATATTTCTTTGAAAGATCCCATAGGTTGTCACCCGACTTGACTGTGTGAATGATAGTTCTTCCACTCGAACCTTCTGCCGGAGGATAAACCTTAAGCTTCTGACCTACTTGTAATGTGTTGCTCTTTAAGTTGTTCCAATCTTTAAGGTTTGTCACTGTGCATTTATATTTCTTTGCTATGACCGATAAATTTTCTCCCGACCTTACAACATGTATGCTTTGTTCTGTCGAACGTGCTGCTGGTTTACTATTACCTGCTTGTGCCATAGGAGCTCCCGAACTATAAACGATGAGTTTTTGTCCCGGATATATTGTCGTTTTCTTAAGGTTGTTCCATGTCTTTAACTGGTTGACGCTGATACGATATTTCTTAGCGATGCTACCTAAGTTCTCGCCGCTTTTCACAATATGAACGCTTCTGTCGCTCACCTTTTTCATCTCTTCTTCCAACTTCTTTTTGTCTAAACCTTTTTTTGTTACGAAATTGTAAAGCTCTTTTTCGTGAACAATGAAACTATCTATATATTTTTCAGGAAGTCGGAGCGACATAGGAGTTTTTGCTGATGCTGGAATGATCTGAGCCTTATATTGTGGGTTAAAGAATTTAAGGTCTTCCATCGGTATGTTGAGCATCTCGTTTAGTTGGTCGAAGTGCAGTGGCTCGTGAACTGTCACGCTATCAACGCCATCGGCTATGATGCCTGGGTCGGTAGGGTAGAGGTTGTGTTCTTGAGAATAATTCATCACATAATTGACAGCGATGAATGCTGGCACGTAGCCTCTTGTCTCTCTCGGAAGGAAAGGCCACACAGCCCAATAGTTTTTCAGTCCGCCGGCTCGCCGTATCGCCTTGTTGACATTACCTGCCCCCGAGTTGTAGGCTGCCAACGCCAAAAACCAATCGTCGTACTTGTTATATAAATCCATAAGATGCTGACACGCAGCCTCCGTCGATTTGACTGGATCGAAACGGTCGTCAACCAATGAGGTTACATTCAGTTTATATGTCTTTCCTGTTGCGTACATAAACTGCCACAGACCTTTAGCTCCAGCGTGTGAACCGGCTCGCGGATTCAAAGCAGACTCTACGACAGCCAAATATTTAATTTCCAATGGCATGTTGTATTTGTCCAATGCCTCCTCAAACATAGGAAAATATACGTCGGCGAGACCTAAAATTCTGCTTGTATGTTCTCTCTTCTTAAAAGCATAAACATCGATGAAACTCTTGACGTGCTTGTTGTAAACCAACTCGATAGTGGTCTGCTCTCTTAACTTTGCAATACGTTCAGCATAAACGCTGTCGGGGAATGTAGGCACATAACCCTCAGGGTAGTTATAAATATTTTCCGACTTGGAACTCGATTCCAATTTGTTTTGTTCAAAATATGTTATCTCGCTTAAATCGTCAATCATATTCATCATCACATTCGATTCCTCGACGATTGCCTCGCCCGAGTTCTCCGAGTCGATGCGTTCTTGTAAGGCAATCTCCAAACTATCTGCAATAACTGGGTCGATGCTGTCGTTTACGTGAAGTCCTTCTTCAAAAATTTCAGGCTCTTCAAAAATTTCAGATTCCTCATAAACTTCGGTTTCTTCATAAACTTCAGTCTCGTCGTAAATATCTTCCTCGTCATGTATCACATTTTCATCGACGGTTTCTGTTTTTTCAACTATGGCGTCATCAGTAGTTTTTACTATTTTGTATTGGAAGAATGTCAGCCCTTCAAGAGAATGACATGAACTTGTGAAGATAAGAACTATAAATAAGGATAAAACGGACAGATGATATAAAAGTCTTCTCATTGATATATAAAGATTTAAGATAATGAAATATTTGTTTGCAAATATAACGTAAATAATGAGAAAAATGGTATTTTTGTGCAATTAAAAAAATAAAAAAATGATTAAAAAATTTACTTTTTTAGGACTTGTATTAAGTTTGGTATTTGGTCTTAGTTTTAACGCATTTTCACAACAACAAGAGCTTCCAGAGTGGAGATTAAAGAAGTATCTCTCAGAGGAAGAAATGTATTTGCCAATTAGCACTCGTAGTTTTGTTGAAACACCTCCACCGACAGGTGAGGTCCGTTTTCCAGGTGAATATGAGCCGATGCAGGCTGTGATGATTGTCTATCCTCTTGGTATTCCTGTCGAACTCGTGAGAGAGATGGCTGAAGATTGTAAGGTTATCACTGTAGTGACATCTTACGAACAATCATCGGCAGAGAGTGAGTTCCAATCTGCAGGTGTCAATATGGACAATGTCGAGTTTTTAAATGCAAGCACCAACTCTTATTGGATTCGCGACTTCGGTCCTTGGTATATCTTCAACGGAACGGAACCGGCTATCGTCGATAATATATATAATCGTCCGCGTCCTCACGACGACGACCTCCCCGGTCACTTCGCAGAATATTGGGACATAGAGATGTTCGGCATGAAGGTCGTTCATACAGGCGGTAATATGATGGAAGACGGTCGCGGCAATGGCGTCTCCGACGACATCGTCATAACCGAAAGCGTGGCTGAAGGTATCTCTGAAGATGAAGTCTATCAAAGAATGAAGGATTATCTCGGCATCGATCCTTATCACGTGACCATCGACCCTCAAGGCGATTACATCGCTCACGTCGATTGCTGGGGAAAATATCTCGCTCCCGATAAAATCTTGTTGGCTCGCGTTCCAGAGAGTCATCCACGTTACCCTTATTACGAAGAAGTAGCAAATTATTTCGCAACAACAAACTGCTGCTGGGGTTATCCTTATAAAATTTATCGCGTCGATATTCCTATGAACGGAATAGCTCCTTACACCAACAGCCTTATCCTCAATAAGAAAGTTCTCGTGCCAATGGGTTCAAACAACACTTACAACCAAGGTGCTATCAACATCTATCAAGAAGCAATGCCGGGTTACGAAATCATAGGTGTTGAAAACGACAGCTACTGGGACGGCTGGCTTAACACCGACGCTCTCCACTGCCGTACACGCGGTGTCATGGACTTCGACATGCTTTACGTCGATCATCGTAATGTAGTTTTCGGTGAACAAGAATGGCACGATTCTATCGCTATAACTTCCAAATTTATCGCCTATAGCGGCGCCGACCTCAAACAAGATTCACTCCTTATTTATTATAGCATCGATGGTGGCGAATATCAAACAGCAAAGATGACAGCAACAGGAAATCCTGACGAATACGTTGGTTATATCAAAGGTTATCAAGGAAAATCAAAAGTCGATTATTATGTCTTCGCTGCTGATGAGTCGGGAAGAAGATACCAACAACCTGTCTTCGGTGAACTCGACCCTCATACTTTCACAATGGAAGAACATGCTAAAGAACTATTGACTTTGAATCCAGAAGAAATAATCTTTGATGATACATATAGTGACGATGTTCCTGAGTTGTTGACTATCACAAACAATACCGTATCTGATGTCGTTATAGAAAATATCACAATAGAAAATAGTGAATACGAACTCGATTACGAATTTACGTTACCTTATACTATAGCAGTTGGCGAATCGGTAGAAGTTGATGTTTATTTCACCATCGTATTTAAAAATGGTTTGTATGATACAGAAATAGTGATAACTTCATCTGTCGGAGAACAGATAGTTCCTGTAAAATATACAGGCGGCGTAAGCTTGGATGAAAATAATCTTGTTAACGTCGAGATATATCCTAACCCAATGAACGATGTTCTTACAGTTAAAGGCGACGACATTGATGATGTATCTATCTTTAATGCTGTAGGACAAGAAATCTTGACAGTTGAAAATACAAACAACATCGATGTTTCTGCTTTAGGCAGCGGACTTTATTTCGTTAAAGTGACTGACAGAAAAGGAAATGTTGTTGTTAATAAAGTCGTGAAAGAATAAGATTTTTTTTAATCTCAAAACTTCAGAACCTCAGAATTTCAATATTGTTTTAGATTCTGAGGTTCTTTGTTTTTATGCATAAAATCTTTGGCTACATTAGACTCTCAAATTATTTTTTCCTCTAAAAAAATCTTTCGTCATAAATCTTTCGCCATTAGTCTTTTTACTATATTTGCAAGATTAAAATAGCAAGAAAAATAATTTGAATTTTATGTTAAGCGAACAAGAACAAATAAGAAGGAACTCTTTGAATGAGTTATACAAATTAGGAATCAACCCTTATCCACAAGCTGCATACGAAGTTAATGTCAACACAGAACAGATAGCCAAAGAATTTGACGACAACGATTTGTCGAAGTTTGAGAACGTGAGCATAGGTGGTCGTATCATGAGCCGTCGTATCATGGGTGCTGCATCTTTCTGCGAACTTCAAGACGCTCACGGTCGCGTTCAGCTTTATATCAAACGCGACGAGATTTGCCCTGGCGATGACAAGACTTTATATAACGTAGTCTTCAAACGTCTCTTAGACATCGGCGACTTCATTGGCGTTAAAGGTTTCGTGTTCCGCACACAGATGGGTGAGGTCTCAATTCATGTCAAAGAGCTGACAGTCTTAAGCAAGTCCTTGCGTCCGCTTCCTATTGTGAAAGAAAAAGACGGCGTCGTCTATGACGCGTTCACCGACCCAGAACAACGCTACCGTATGCGTTACGTCGATTTGGTCGTCAATGAAAATGTGAAAAACATCTTCATCGCTCGTACCAAAATCATCAACTCGATGCGTAACTTCTTCAACGAGAACGGTTATCTTGAAGTAGAAACACCAATCTTACAATCTATCCCCGGCGGTGCAACAGCTCGTCCTTTCATCACACATCATAACGCTTTAGACATCCCGATGTATATGCGTATCGCTAATGAGCTTTACCTCAAACGTCTTATCGTCGGCGGATTCGACGGCGTCTATGAGTTCTCGCGTAACTTCCGTAACGAAGGCATGGACCGTACTCACAACCCTGAGTTCACATGCATGGAAATTTACGTCGCTTATAAAGATTACATCTGGATGATGGACTTCACCGAAAGAATGATTGAACGCGTCGTGACAGAAGTGTTCGGCACCGATACAGTGAAAGTCGGCGACAACGAGATTTGTTTCAAACGTCCTTTCAAACGCATCTCCATGATTGACTCTATCAAAGAAAAGACAGGTATCGATATCACTGGAATGGACGAGGCTCAACTTCGCGATGTTTGTAAACAACTCAATATCGAAATCGACGACACAATGGGTAAAGGCAAACTCATCGACGAAATATTCGGAGAGAAATGTGAAGGCACTTATATCCAACCTACTTTCATCACCGACTATCCTGTCGAGATGTCGCCATTATGTAAACGTCACCGCGAAAACCCTAACCTCACAGAACGCTTCGAGTTGATGGTCAACGGTAAAGAACTCGCCAACGCATATACCGAGTTGAACGACCCTATCGACCAACGCGCTCGCTTCGAAGAACAGATGAAACTCTCAGAACGCGGCGACAACGAGGCAATGTTCATCGACCAAGACTTCTTGCGCGCTATGGAATATGGTATGCCTCCTACATCGGGAATGGGCATCGGAATCGACCGCTTGGTGATGTTACTCACAGGTCAACTCGCAATACAAGAAGTTCTCTTCTTCCCAACAATGCGTCCTGAAAAAGTTAAGAAAGTAGCTACAGAACAAGACTTTATGGAGATTGGCGTCCCTGAAGTATGGGCTGGCGTCCTCGTAAAAGCTGGTTATACCTCAATAGATATGTTGAAGTCGGAGAAACCTGCTGCCTTACGTGAGAAACTCAATGGCTTACGTAAGAAAAACAAAATGGATGTGCCGGCTCTTCAACTTGAAGAAGTAACTCAATGGATTGAAGGCAATTCGTAATTAATAATTCATAATTATTACACTATGAAAAAAATCTTTCTCACATTAAACCTGATGGTTATGATGGTCTTCTCACTCTCTGCACAGATAGTCGAGAAGACTTTCTTTTTTGATAGACCTGACTTTGTGGAATATCAAGGTTATGAACAAATTATCTTCGACAACTGTATGCAAGGTGCCGACGAGGGAAATCCGGTGATGCCTTGGCATTCGGTGTCGTTGCTTCTTCCTCAAAACACAGAGGCTCAAGATATTGAATTTGAGTTCTCCGACTTTATAGAAGTTGAAGGCTCGCATCTTCTCTATCCTTATCAAAGTCCTCGCCCTCTGTCGTTGAATGAAGAAGTGCCTTTTGCTAAAAATGAAGCCATCTATTCTTCAGAAGAAGTCTATCCTTCGAGATTCTCTTCAAAAGTGGAGACTCAATATTTGAATGGATATTCTTTTGCTTTCTCTGGATTTACTCCGGTGAGATATGTGCCTGCAACGGGAAAAGTATCTTACGCACAATCTGTTACAGTACGCGTGAAATATGTTGCATCTAAATACGACAGAAGCAAGATGTTAAAGTCAACTCCGGAAATAGTGTCGAGAGTTGAACGTCTTGCCCAAAATCCTGAAGATGTAAGATTTTATTCTGCCAATCAGGGACAAAAGTCTATCGGTGGTTATGAATTGATGGTGATAACTCCTGAAGAATGGGTTCCTTATTTCGATGAATATAAAGCACATTATAACTCGCAAGGCTTGAGAACTAAGGTGTTTTCTTTAGAAGGTATTTATTCGTCTTATGAAGGTCGTGATGAACAGGAGAAGATTCGTACATTCATAGCTAACGAATATGAAAATGAAGGTGTTATGATGGTGCTTCTCGGTGGCGATTCTAAATTGGTTCCTTATAGAGGTTTATATTGTTATGTTATGGAAGATTATGAAGATGAACTTCCTGCCGACATGTATTACGTCTGTTTAGACGGAACATGGAACGACGATAACGATGAACTTTGGGGTGAGATTGGAGAAGACGATTTGTTGCCTGAACTCGCTATTGGACGTATGCCTTTTAACAACGAGACCCAATTCAACAATATGATGCACAAGACTTTGGAATATCAGAGAAATCCTGTCTTAGGTGAATTTAACGATATTATTCTTGGTGCTGAGCATCTCGGCGATGGTTATTATGGTAGCACCGACTTAGAACTTCTCATCGGAGAACAAGATGACGATTATTACACAACGGTGGGTATTCCAGCTGATTATAACTTCCATCGTGTCTACGCCAATGGCGCGACAGGCTGGAGCGGTTCTATCTTCAGAGAGAAAATCAATGAGGTTGGCGGAGGTTACGTTCATCATGTGGGTCACGCCAACACGGATTATGTCGCGGGTTGGTATGTCAGCTCAACCGACGACAAATCCTTTGCAAAATTAGACGGAGTGACGCACAACTACAACTTCTTCCATTCTCATGGTTGTATCTGTGGTGATTTTACAAGTACTTGTATCTTGGAGAGATTGGTGAATATTTCTACAGGGTTTGTGGCTGCTACAGGTAACTCGCGTTATGGTTGGTACATTCCTTGGGGCGACGGTCCCGCTCGTCACTTGAATCGCGAATTTGTCGATTCATATTATCACGACAGACTTCCTTATATAGGAACAGCATTCGTGGAAATGAAGATAGCCTCGGCACCTTTCGTAACGGAAATGTGGGGCGAAAACGGTGCCCTCCGCTGGAACGTCTATTGTATCAATATCTTAGGCGATGTCGCAGTGAGACCTTGGTTAGACGAACCTTTCATCCCTGAAGTCTCTTACGAATTGGCTCTCAACAATGGAACGACTTCTTCAAATATCGTTATTAAGAATGACAATGAACCACAAAGTAATTTCCGTTGTAGCTTGTTCTATGGCGATGAACTCCTCGCTTTCGGCATGACAAATGAAAACGGAGAGACTGAACTTCAATTTGCAGAACCTCTTAATGTTGTTGATACAATGCAACTTATAATAACAGGACCTAATGCCTGGTGCCAGACCTACGACGTGATCGGTTTGAATGACGATAATTCTTTCGTCTTTGCAAAAAATATTACTATAGAAGATGATAACAATAACAAATTGTTGGATTTTAACGAGAATGTAAATCTTAACATAGACTTTTATAATGCCGGCATCGGTTCTAATAATGTAACTTCAACATTAACAACTACATCTCACGATTATATAGAACTCGTGAATGATGAAATTAGTGTTGGAAATATTGCTTCCAATTCGACACAAAATGTTGACGACGCATTCTCTTTCAAGGTGAAAGATAATGTACCTGATCAACAATACGTTTTCTTCACTATTACCTCGACAGATGGAAGCGACGTTTGGTGTCAAGATTTCTCATACAGATTGCAAGCTCCTGTTTTTGAGATATTTGATATTACATACGATGACGAAATGGGTGATGATAATGGTTTCGTTGATGCAGGTGAAACTATCAAAGTTTATTTCAGAGTAAAGAATGTCGGTCACAGCAAGAGCGATGAAGTTATAGTATCTGCTTCGTCTTCAAATCAATATGTGTCTTACGATAGTGGCAGCGTTTCTGTAGGTGAACTTAATAAGAATCAAATAGTAAGTTCTTATCTTATCATCAATATCGACGAAAATACTCCTGATGGAGAACAATTTACCATAGACCTTAATCTCACCTCAGGTGCTTACGAAATGCAAGATGAATTGAGATTTACCGTCGGTACTCTAAAAGAGAATTTCGAGACAGGCGATTTCTCACATCTCAATTGGAAATTTGACTTCGACTTACCTTGGCTTATTACTAATAATGAAGCACATACAGGTGAGTATTGCGTAGAGTCGGGACATATTGACGATGATGAAATATCGTCTCTCTTGATTGAAATTGAGAACACTTCCCATGGTGAAGTATCGTTCTATTTCAAAACATCGACGGAGTTCAACAACGACTATTTCGTTTTTTACATTGATGGAGAGTTGCAAGACAGATGGAGTGGCGAGAACGATTGGCAACAAGTTAGTTTCAACGTGCCAGCTGGTGTTCATACATTTGAATGGCGTTACGACAAGAGCGTCAGAAATCAGTATGGTGCCGACCGTTGCTGGGTTGACGATATTGTGTTCCCAAGTAATAGCTTAGTGTTGAATGTCAACTCTATAACAGAAAATAAATCGATTGAGATATATCCAAATCCTGCCAAGAACTTTATCGTGGTTAAAGGCGAAGATATAATTGAAGTTGAGATTTTCGATATGATGGGAAGAAAAGTTTTGACACAGAATGTACAAGAATCTTCAGTGATAAATGTTAACGATTTTTCACAAGGTCTCTATCTGATTCGTACTATAGATGTCAATGATAATATAGTTGTAAGAAAGTTTGTGAAAGAATAAAATAAATAACGATGTTGTTTTCTCAAATTATTGGACAAGAAGAAGTTAAGAAAAAACTCATACAAAGTGTGAGGGAAAGTCGTGTTGCTCATGCACAGTTGTTTCTCGGACCAGAGGGCAGCGGCTCGCTTGCTTTGGCGATAGCGTATGCTCAATATATAAATTGTACTAATAGAGGAGAAAATGATAGTTGTGGAGAATGTCCTTCTTGTAAGAAATTCAATAACTTAGCACATCCTGATTTACACTTTATTTTTCCAACAACGACAAATAAATCTGTCAAGAAAGAACCCGAATCGGATTTGTTTCTCACTGAATGGAGAGAGTTTCTCTTGTCGAATGAGGCTTATGCTGGTCTTCAGGATTGGTATAATACTCTTGAAGTTGAGAACAAACAAGGTGCGATCAATGTGCGCGATGCAGCCACAATAATGCGCAAGCTGAATCTCAAAGCTTACGAATCGGAATATAAAATCGCGATAATATGGATGGCTGAGAAACTTAATGTGACAGCTGCCAATAAGTTATTGAAGCTCCTGGAAGAACCGCCAGAGAAGACAGTGTTTCTACTTATATCAGAAAATCAGGAGGAACTGCTCGCAACAGTGCGTTCTCGTACTGTCTTGATGAAAGTGCCGAAACTTCCGAGCGATGTGATTCAGAACGCTCTCGTGAAGAAGTGCGCTTGTGATAATGAAATGGCGCATAATGCCGCAATACTCGCAAACGGTAATTGGAATCTCGCCCTTAACTATTTCCATGATTCAGAAAATGAAAAATTTTATTCCAATTGTTTTCAAAAATGGATGCGCTACTGCTTCAGATTCAGTGCTCCAGAACTCATCGACTTTATTGCTAACGATTTGAAACCTTTAGGAAGAGAGAAGCAAAAAGAATTTCTCGCCTACGGACTTAACGTGTTTCATAACGCGATTCTCTTTAACAACGGATTGAGAAATAACGTGTTATTGCCGCAAGAAGAACTTGCTTTCTTAAATAATTTCGCACCTTTCGTGTCGAATAAAAACATAGAATTAATTACTTCACTTTTTGAAGAAAGCATAAATCAGATAGAACGCAACGGTAATGCATCCTTGATTTTCATGGACAACAGTTTTAAGATTTTTAACTATTTTAAAATAAGATAGATGAAAGTAATTACAAAAGTTTCTTTGTCATTGCTAAGTGGACTTCTTATCGCAGCAGCTTGGATGCTGAAATGTTTTATACCTCTGATATTCATTGCTTTCGTTCCGCTTATTTTTCTTCAGGACAAAATTGGTGACGAAGATAACAACATTAAAGGTAACATCTTCGGATTGTCATTCCTCGCTTTCTTGGTATGGAATAGTCTCACCACCTGGTGGGTATGGAACAGCACTGCTCTCGGAGCTGTAGCCATGTTGTTGTTAAACAGTGCTTTCATGGCAACGACATTCTGGCTTTATCATTTTACGCGAAAAAAAATCTTCCATAACAATAAAGGTTTCTTCCTCTTAATTGTATTTTTCTTAGCTTTTGAAAATCTGCATCTTAACTGGCAACTCAATTGGCCTTGGCTAAATATCGGAAATATTTTCTCACGCTACCACTCCTGGATTCAATGGTATGAGTTTACTGGAGTAGCAGGTGGAACTTTATGGGTTTTGTTAGCTAACATATTGGCTTATAAGATTATTAAGAGTCTAATATCCAAGTCAAAGTCCGTGTTCGTGTCAAGCTCATTGTTCCTTTCTGTAATTATTATTCCAATAATAGTAGGTAAGATAATGTATAATAACTACGAAGAAAAAGGCGACGAAGTAGAAGTTGTTGTTGTTCAACCTAATATTGATCCATGGAACGAGGAATTTACTTTATCGTCGGCTGAAGTGCTTAAACGCAACTTCTCTCAAGCTGAGCCTCTGATGACTCCATCAACGCGTTTTGTAGTAAGTCCAGAATCGTCTATTCATGAAAATATCTGGTTGGATAATGTCAATAAATATTACTCAATCAAGAATTTAGAATTGTTCTCCAAGAATTATGACGGTGTTGCTTACGTCATAGGTGCGAGTACTTTAGGCATGGTTCCAGATGGTGAAGAAAACGACTTCGCTGCTCGTAAATTCTACGATGCCGATGAATATTACTATTCCTATAACACTGCTTTTATGATAGCAGAAGATAATGATATTCAATGGCATCAGAAGTCGCGACTGACACCTGGCGTCGAGATGATGCCTTCCTGGTGGTTCCTGCGTCCAATAAAAAATCTTGCCATCGATTTGGGTGGAACCGTTGGAACTTTAAAGACAGAAGACGTCGCTACTGTACTTAATTTCGAAGATTTTAAAATCGCTGCATTGATATGTTATGAATCGGTGTTTGGCGGTTATGTCACTGAATTCGTGAGAAATGGAGCCGACTTGCTATTTGTGATTACCAACGACGGCTGGTGGGGGAACACTCCCGGACATCGTCAACATTTCGAGATGTCGAAACTCAGAGCGATAGAGAACAGAAGAAGCGTGGCTCGTTCTGCCAATACAGGTATCTCAGGCTTCATAAATCAAAGAGGCGATGTGTTGGAACAAACAAACTATTGGGAACCTACAGCTTTACGTAACACATTGAAAACAAACGAAGAAATGACGTTCTACTCTCAATATGGCGACTATATATATCGTCTCGCTTCTTTCATCGCAGTGATAGTTCTCTGTTTTAGCATGGTAATTTCAATCTCAAAGAAACAATGATGACATTAAGTTTAGCACCTTTTCAAGGTATCACCGATTCCGTTTATAGAAATCTTTATAAGGAATATTTCACGGGAATAGATAAGTTCTACACTCCGTTTTTTACAGGTATCCATAAAGACAACAGCAGAAGCCTGAAAGGGGAGGAGATTGATATTAAACTTAACGATGTCAATACTTTAACTCCGCAGATACTCGGTAATGATGCTGACGAGATAATACGTTTCGCGAATCAATGTCAGGCTATGGGTTATAGGGAGATAAACCTCAATATGGGTTGTCCTTTCCCAAGAGTAGCCAATAAAACAAGAGGCTGCGGTCTTATGGCAGAACCGTTGAGAGTAAGAGAAATATTCGATAAAGTTTTTAATAACATCGATATAAAATTTAGCTTAAAATGTCGTCTCGGTTATTTCAAAGATACTGAGATAGACAAACTTATAGAAAGTTTCAACATTTATCCTTTCAGCGAGATTATCATTCATCCGAGAATTGGAAAACAACTTTATACGGGAAGTGCCGATGTAGATAGATTCGCGGAAGTGGCATCGCAGATAAATAGTCCCTTGGTGTATAATGGCGACATCTTCTCAGTTGAGGATTTTAAACGCATAAGCGCGAAAGTCCCTTCAGTGTCGATGTTTATGCTCGGAAGAGGACTGCTCTCCAATCCATTTCTCGCCGATGAAATAAAAGGTAAAACCTTCGATTATGAAGAGAGAAAAAAGAGACTTCATCATTTCATGGTGTCGCTTTATTTGGAACGACTACGACATGCCGGCGGAAGTCCTAAGATAATAGGCTGTATGAAAGAACTTTGGTCATACGTCATGAACTCTTTCGAAGATCCCCAAGATATTTGGCGTAAGATTAAGAAAATAAATAATTTAGATGTCTATGAAGAGACAGTGGAGATTATATTTAGAGACAAATCACTACTACCAATAAAAAATTAACATTTGATGCTTATAAAAATTAACATATTATTTTACTACATTAAATTATCTATCTTATTGTTAATTAGTTCATTTCTTATTTCTTGTAATACTACAAGACATGAGAAGCAAATTGTGATATTGGCAGTTAATGATATGCATGCAAATCTGAATAATTTTCCTAAGTTTGCCGCTCTTGTAGATAGTCTGAGAGATGAATATCCCGATATGCTTCTTTTCTCTGCAGGCGATAACAGAACAGGCAATCCTTATAATGACTATTATCCAGAACAAAAAAATCTCCCTATGGTGTCTCTTATGAACGCCCTCGACTTCGACCTGTCGTGTCTTGGTAATCATGAGTTTGATGCAGGTCATGAGGGTTTACAATATTTCTACAAAGAAACAGAATTTCCTGTGATATGTGCAAATGCCGATTTGACAGTAATAGAAGAAGTTAGGAACGAGCCATATACCATAATTGATAATGATGGTGTTAAGATAGGTATCGTTGGACTGATAGAAACATCAAACGATGGTTTTCCAAGTTCGCATCCAAAGAATCTGAATGGTATTGTATTTACAGATGCTGTGGAAAAAGTAAATGATTTTAAGTCTCTTGAAAATCAATGCGATTTACTTGTGATTCTTTCTCATTGCGGTTATGAAACTGATAGCGTTTTAGCTACGCGATTTCCAGAGGCTGATTTGATAATAGGTGGTCATTCTCATTATGTTATAGAAAAGAAAATGATTGATGATGTGATGATTACGCAAGCAGGAAATAATCTGAAGTATGCTTCTCTGATAAAGATAAACTTAAGAAATGCTAATGTCGTGGAAAAAGACGCTTCTTTGATTGATGTTAGCAAATTCTCAAAATATAACAAAGATATAAAAAAACTTATCGATGACTATTCTGATAACGAGTATTTTAAGACTGTAGTTGGAACTGCTGTCAATCCTATTGAAAACAATGATGAGATGGGTTGTTTCATGGCAGATGCTATGAGATATGCTGCTAATGCTGATGTGGCTTTTCAAAATCCGGGTGGAGTAAGATTAAGTTATCTGCCAAGTGGTGATATTTCTCTTGCTTCAATCTATCGGCTTGATCCTTTTGCTAACTCTGTGGTTTACTACGAGATGACTTCTCTTCAGATTGAAGAGTTTATTAAATTGGCTTCTATTTCAGATGGAGGACCAATTCATATCTCAGGATTATCTTATACTATGAATGTCAAGAAAAATGATAATAATAATTACGAGATTATAAACGTCTCTGTTATTGATGAAGACGCTAAGTACTTGAACTACTCGAAATTATATCGCGTAGCAATGAACGACTATATGGAAAGAACTGTCAATTTTGATTTCGAAGATGGTCCTTTCGATATTGGAATGACAACAATAGAGGCAGATTTGGAATATCTTAAAAATCACCAACCTAATTATAAGGATGAAAGAAGGTATCATTTTAATGTTCTACAATAATTTAAAATAATAATTATAGCTTTGAAAAAAATTCTCGTTATACGTTTTAGCTCTATCGGTGACATCGTCCTCACAACTCCTGTAGTACGTTGCCTGAAAAATCAATTGGAAGATATTGAACTTCATGTTTTAACCAAGAAGAAGTTTAGTAATCTTTATCATAAAAATATTTATATAGATAAAGTATTTGAATTTGATAACTCTTTGAAAGACAATATTGCAGACCTGAGAAAAGAGAATTATGATTATGTCGTCGATTTGCAGAAGAACAAACGCAGCAAAAAAATAGTACTAGCCCTTAAAATAAATCACTCTTCTTTCCCAAAACTCAATGTTAAGAAATTCTTACTTACTACATTTAAAATTAACATCTTACCCGATGTTCATATCGTCGATAGATATTTCAAAGCAGTTGAGACTTTGGGCGTGAAGAATGATTTTCAAGGACTTGATTTTTTTATTTCCCCAAATAACGAATATGATATAAGCAGTCTGCCTTCAGAATTTCAAAAAGGTTATTATGCTTTCGTCATTGGCGGAACTTATAAAACCAAGATACTGCCTGCTGTCAAGATTATAGAAGTCATTAAGAAATTAGATAAACCCGTCATTCTTCTCGGCGGTCCTGATGATGTCGAACGTGCGGAAGAAATCTTGTCAGCAGTAGAAAGTCCTCGTCCTCAGTCCTCGTCCTCAGTCCTCTCTCTCGTTGGAAAGATAAATCTCGAGCAGTCGGCTTCTGTTGTCAAGCAATCTATGAAAGTCTTAACAAACGACACCGGTTTGATGCATGTTGCAGCGGCTTTTCACAAGCCTATCGTCTCAGTCTGGGGAAACACCGTCCCTGAGTTTGGAATGTGTCCTTATCTTCCGAAAGAGCCTGAGAAATGCCATATCGTTGAATGTAAAGATGTACGATGCCGTCCATGCAGTAAGTTGGGATTTAAAGAATGTCCACAAAAACACTTTAAATGCATGATGAAGATTGATGCAGATGAGATTGCTGAGAAACTGAAATCTTAATAAAAAAAGAGACGCATTTATGTAGAGACGTATCAACGATACCTATAAAAATTAACAAGTCATCGTTGCTGCGTCTCAGATTCTATGAGTTTTGAAATTCAATTACAATAAAAGAGACGCATCAATTACACCGTGTTTATTTTTTATGTGTAATTGGTACGTCCCTACAAGACACATGCATAATTATGAATTAATCACGTTTTCTCATCGCAGCGTATCCCAAAGCAAGTCCTCCTAATAAAAGAAGTCCGCTGCCAAGTGGTGCCTCTGCTGCGAAGTCAGATTGTGTGCCATGCTGATTTGGTAACACTGGCATATTTCCCCATTCCAAGTTTTCTTCTCTATATTCTGAATAGTTGTTATTCTTGAAGAAACCATCACTCTGTGCGCTGAGGTTTAATCCGAAACCTATTGCGATTATTA
>JAFTXI010000039.1 GCA_017461665.1 Bacteroidales bacterium
TATCCCGACTCCCCTGAAAAACAGTCCCTTCATGCTTTGCTCCATAAATCCGAACACATGTTCGATCCTGCAACGTTTCCTTGCCTTGTTCCTGTTACTTTCTCTTTTTGTCCCAACCTCCGTCTATCAGAGATTCTATCGACTGGGAATCGTGAACACTTGCTGATGTTGTACAGCCTTTGAAGAAAAAGAACTTTCAGCATGAAAACAGGGTCGATAGGTTTTCGTCCGGCTTCTCTTCTGATATTTCATATATGTTTCTCAATTTTCTTACAAAGATAACAAAAATACCATTATAATTAAATGATTGTCAATATTTTTAATTTATAGAAGTCACCCTAAATTTTATATTCTACATTTGTATTTTAATTACTTTCACACTTTAATTGAACGGTAAGCAAAAATACCTTTAATAACAATCGTTTCTTATTTTTTACAGTCAATTTACAGATATTTTTTTATTAGTATTCTTTGTATGTATTGATTGATAATATGTTATAATATTATAAAACAGTCTTTTTTACAGACGTTTTACAGATTTTAGATTATATTTTCAGTGGCTTTTGGTTAATTTTTGGGATAAAGAATTATAGAAAACAATGAGTTTGGCGATAGAGATAAAAGAAAGCCTTAACCCTTTTCTACTTCCATTTCAGCAGTATCAATATTGCTTTTAATTTGGTTCATCACCTTGTCGAAAGCAATCAGGTCTTCTTCCTTAATATCTTTTAAAACATTTCTCATCATATTGATGGCGACTTCGGTTGTCTTGGCTTTCAGTTTCATTCCTTCTTCCGACACAATAATATCGTTGATTCGTCGGTCTTTCTTATTCACGGCTCTATAGACGAGTCCTTTCTTCTCTAAAGAGTCAATAAATTTTGTCACAGAGTTTTTGTCTTTCTGAATGACATCGGCGATAGCCTGCTGCGAGAGCACTCCGGCATCCCATAAAATATCCATCACCAAATATTGTTCTGGCGTAAGATTGATGTCGTTTCTGCTCAGTTCCTTGGCAAAATATTTTATTATGGAGCAATTGAGAATATTGATATAAACGGCAATTTTTTTTATCAGAAGCATAATCTTATGTTTTTTGTTTTTTCAGAGGACTATCAGGCTCGTTAGCCATCATCCTGTATTCTACCTTATCGGTCACTCGTGGCATTCTTCCACTTACAAACAAGGTCGCTTTACCAAGAGGTGTCAAGACCATCTTAGTCTTTCTTCTGAGCAAACCTCTCGCCATGATATTTGCCACCCTCTCTGCCGACATCATTCTCTCCTCTTTGCGAGGTGTCGCTCCTTGTGGTGAGCCGTCGGCTGTCAAGGCTACGTTACGAATGTTTGACGTAGTGAATCCCGGAGCAAAAATCATGACATGAAGTCCATCGTAGAGATGTTCAATCCTTAAGGTCTCCAAGAATCCGCGCACCGCGAACTTCGATGCCGAGTAACCCGTTCTTGCAGGAAGTCCTACATAACCTGCTGTAGAAATCACACCTACCACGCTGCCTTTAGTTTCTAAAAGATAAGGTAAGGCATATTTGGTACAATAGACGGTTCCCCAGAAATTGGTGTCCATCAGCGATTTCATAACTTTAAGGTCCATGTCTTTAAAGGTAGCACGCATCGAGATACCCGCGTTATTGACTAAGATGTCAATCTTTCCAAAACGTTCGACAGTCTTCTCGATGAGATTCTTACAATCTTCTTCTTTTGTGACATCTGTTTTAACACAAAGTACTTTTTCTTGTTTCATGTTTGCAGCAATCTTTTCTAACTTATCTAAAGAGCGTGCTGCGAGTACTAAATTAGCTCCTAAGGAAGCAAATTTTTTAACAGAAGCCAGTCCTATTCCAGAGCTGGCTCCTGTCACGATTATAACTTTATCTTTAAAATAACTTGTCATATTTATAATGTGTTACCAAATTGCCATATTCGGCATTTCGTCAGAGTCGTACTTACCTTCAGCAAGTTTTCTCTTAACATCGGCAAACGCATTCAAAGTATAATTAACATCTTCCAATGTATGTACCGCTGTAGGGATAATTCTGAAGATAATCATACCTCTTGGGATAACCGGATATGTAACTATAGAACAGAAAATCTTGTAATTTGTTCTAAGGTCTTTTGCGATTTGTGCAGCTTGTTGTTCGTTACCTGGTAAGAAGATAGGAGTTACGCAAGCCTCAGCTGGTCCTATTTCGAAGCCTAAGTCGCGGAAACCGTTTTGTAATGCGCGTGTCACTGTCCATAATTTCTTACGGAGTTCGTCGCCTTCTGCGCTGCGGATTATCTCAAGACGTTTCAAGCAACCTTCAACGATTGGCATTGGCAATGACTTAGCGTACATTTGTGAACGCATGTTGTAACGCAAATAATCTATAACATATTTAGGACCTGCTACGAAACCGCCGATGATAGCCATTGACTTAGCATATGCACCGATATAAAGATCTATCTCATCCATCACGCCGAAATGTTCTGAAGTACCGCGACCTGTTGGTCCCATAACGCCAAAACCGTGAGCATCGTCGATGAGGATACGGAATTGATATTTCTTCTTTAATTCAACGATTTGGTCTAAGATACCGAGAGCGCCAGTCATGCCAAATACACCTTCAGTGATGAGCAAGATACCGCCGCCTGTCTTTTCAACTATTTCTGTTGCTCTCTTAAGAGCCTTTTCACAACTCTCGATGTCGTTATGTTTAAAATGGAAGGATTGTCCCATGTGGAGACGTTTACCGTCGATGAGACAAGCGTGAGCTTCTGAGTCGAAGACGATGACGTCGTGACGTGTTGTCAAAGCGTCAATTGTTGAAACGATTCCTTGATAGCCGAAATTAAATTCGTATGCTGCTTCTTTTCTTTCAAAGTCTGCGAGTTCTTGTTCTAATCTTTCGTGGAGACGTGTGTTTCCGCTCATCATACGAGCACCCATTGGATATGCCATGCCCCATTTTGCAGCAGCTTCAGCGTCAACTTTTCTGATTTCCGGATGATTTGCCAAACCTAAATAGTTGTTCAAACTCCAGTTCAAAACATCAACACCATTGAAACGCATGTGTGGTCCCAACTCACCTTCTAATCTTGGGAAAACGAAATAACCGTGAGCACGGTCTCTGTATTGTCCAATCGGACCTCCTGAATCTTTTGCTATTCTTTCAAAAATTTCCATTTTGATATTATTTATTGATTATAACATAAATATTTTTTCCTCCGCAAAATTAGTAAATATATTTACAATTTAAAATAGATTTTGTAAAATATTTTATCGTTTTTTTAGACTGTTATTTTGAAAAAAAGTAATAAATTTGTGCTTTTGAAAACGAACATTTTTTTATGATAAAATTCAATGGTAAATATGCGCTCGTCACCGGAGCGAGTTCTGGAATCGGCGCTGCAATAGCCAAGCAACTTTCCAAAGAAGGTTGCAACTTATTTTTGACAGGATTGGGAGTCTCACAATTGGAAGAGACAGCAAAATCGTGCGAAGCCAACGGCGTCAAAGTTTATTACATCGAAAGCAATTTCTCTGAATATTCAAGCATCGACAACATGGTCGATTTCGTCAAATCTAAAAATGTCGGAATCGACTTGTTCGTTTTAAATGCCGGCATCTCACAACGTGCCAAGGCTTTCGAGACAGACTTCGAGACTGATCAAAAGATTATGCAGATCAACTATTGGGGTTCTGTATATCTCATCAAGAAGTTTAAAGAAGAGATTGTCAATGCAAAACATACAAGTATCTCTGTCACCACATCGCTCGCAGGATTATTTGGATTCCCATTGAGAACATCTTATTGCTCATCAAAACACGCTCTCTTCGGATTCTTCGAGTCGATGGATTTGGAATATGACAACATCAGCGTGACATTCTTAATCCCTGGAAGAATCAACACCAACATCAGCAAGAGCGCCTTGCTCGGTAACGGACAGAAGTACGACAAGATGGATCCGGGTCAGGCAAAAGGATTAGATGTCGATAAAGCAGCCAAGCGCGCTATCAAGGCTATCAAGAAGAAAAAACACAGAAAACTTATCGGAAAGTATGAATTGTTGATGGCACATATTAATAGGTATCTGCCAAGTCTCTACTACGTACTTTCAAAACATATTTCTCCAACATAAAAAATTCAGACATGAAAGAAAAAGTTATATGCGGCATACAGCAAGTCGGTATCGGAGTTGAAGAGTTATTGGCTCCTTGGAAATGGTATCACACCGTCATGGGTTTTGAGATGAAGATCTTCGACGATGAAGGCGTAGCAGAACGCATGCTTCCATACACGGGAGGCAAGCCTCAGCCACGACGCGCCATCCTCGCTTTCAACCCTCGCGGCGGCGGCGGTTTTGAAGTATGGCAACCTAAAGGAAGAAAAGTAAAATATCCAGAGAGAGAGCTTCAGCTCGGCGACTACGGCATCAACATCTGTAAGATAAAAGCTAAAGACGTCGATAAGTCATACGCTCATCTTAAAGCAAACGGCGCCACCATGATTTGTGAGCCTTGCCTCTCCCCTTTCGGATTCAAGCATTTTTATTTCAAAGATCCATGGAATAACATCTTTGAAGTTGAACAGAACGACTACGCTTTCATTGACGACAATAAAAAGACCAACGGCGGCGTCAATGGCGTTGTTATCGGTGTTAAAGACATGGAAAAATCTATTGAGTTTTATGGCAAACTCTTGGATTATGACACAATAGTCGGCGACGTAACCGGAACATTTGAAGAGTTTGGAAATATCGGCGGCGGCAAATGCGAGTTGCGTCGTGTGATGTTGAAGCGTTCAAAACCAATCCAAGGTCCGCTCTCCGACATGATGGGCGATTCTCATATTGAGTTGATAAAGAACTTAAACTCAGAGCCTGTGAAGGTTTTGGAAAACAGATATTGGGGCGACCCTGGTTACATCCATCTCTGCTTCGACGTACGCAACATGGATTGTATCAAGGAAGCTGCTGAGGCATTGGGACATCCTTTCGTATGCGATGGAGGTCGCGACTTTGACATGGGCGACGCCAACGGACACTTCACCTACGTGGAAGATCCTAACGGAACATTGATTGAATTCGTCGAGACTTTCAAAGTCCCTGTGATGAAAAAATATGGAATCTATCTCAACCTCGGTAACAGAGACGACTACAAACCTCTTCCTAAGATCATGACAAAAGCCATGAGATTTAGCAAGGTGAAAGTTGAGAACATTAAATAAGAATCTCAGAAATTCAGAATTTCAGAACCTCAGAATGATAGAATATTCTGGGGTTTTGAAGTTTATGGTGAGGTATTTATCTAATTACCATTTTCTTAACGTAAGTATTATTCCCAGCATTTATTCTTACAAAATACAATCCTGATTTTAGATTATTATTAAGCAATACTTTTCCATACAAACCATTATGTTCTGCAACAAGCTGACCAAGCGAATTGAATATCTTCACATCATAATAATCATCACCTAAGTCAATATAGAAAGTACCATTGTTTGGATTGGGATATAAATCATAATTGACTTCAGATTTTTTCTCATTTAAAGCGGTATGTATTATTGATTTATAAGGCAACACTATTTCATCTATCAAGGCATAACTATCCGATGCTGGACTTGCCGGGTTTGTTAGATACTGCCATTTGATCGTATGTTTTCCATTCGACACAGGGAATGAATATCTTGCCCAGTCGCTACTTTGCATAGACACTAATTGCGACCCACCGTCAATAGTAAATGCTAAGATCGCACTGCTATTTTCGATCGAAGTTTTACAATAAAACGAAATGGTATCTGATTTATCAAGTTCAATACATAATTGTATATCCGACGACTCTCCCTGACCAATCAATCCTGAGTGTGCGCAATAAGTTCCACTATAGACATCTTCCGTCGTAATAAACCAATTCGCATCACCATCCAATTCCCAGTCAAATACAGAAAAATCTCCCGTTTCAAAATCTTCTACCATACGTCCAATATTGAGTTCTACTTCCGTTTCAAAAACCGACTTATACACCACCGACTTTATCAACAGCTGCGTCATATCACCAGAAACTATATCATCACCAACTTCAAATACAAAATCCACTTCTGCCTCGGAACTCGGAGCGATGGATTCTATCGTCTTAGCATTATCATCAAAAACAAGAACTTCATTATCGCAATCAATTATCACTTCGACATTTTCAGCTTCTACATCACTGATATTCCGGATTCTTATATTCATTATAATCGTCTCACCTTTTTCCACGACACCATTATTGTTAGACATACTATCGTCATAGTCGAACGACATATATAGTAAAGACGGTGCATGAATTGTCATATCTATATAGCTATACCAAAAATGATAATAGTCATCGACAGTCAAGTTTGTACTGATTGTATGATTAGATGGAGCGACATCATCTATCACAATCTCAAAGGCATTATGCAATACTATCTCGGAAGATGCTTCTATTATTTCAAATTCCTCCCAATTATCGATGATACGAAAATATTCGGTATTACAAGACGACAAACTTGCATTAAGTCCGCTTGCTGCCACCGCACCAAAATTTTTCACTACAGCATCAATAAATATTGTTTCTCCACACTCAATAATTCCGTTGTTATTACCGAGAGAATCATTAACAATCAACTTATCAATAAACACAGATGGTTCATTATTTGTGATACATTCAATTGGTAACGACATTGTATATGAGTTCATTCCGTTCACTTTAAGTTTCATACTTCCGTCAATAGATGCAGCTTGAGTCAATTCAATTTCAGCGATTCCATTCTCATCGGTAAGTGCATATCCAATCAAGACATCGCTGCTATAAACGCTACAACGAAAGTTTTTCAAAGGTTTATTATTATGTGACACTTTCACTTTTATGGAGGTAGCACCTTCAATCAAGGCTCTGTCATATTCCACATCCGGGATAAATGGATTCTCGTGCCAAGGTTTTACCGCCACGTCGCCCAAAACATTGAGAGTGTAGTAATTCCATCTAAGAGCTCCTTCTTCCCATTGTCCAGGAGCATTCACCCATGAAGCTGTCTGTGTTTTCGCCTCTGACATCGCCAAACCAAGATAAGGAATACGTTCTGCCCAAAAGGCATCAACAAACTCCCTGCGCAGATGACAAAAAGGGCCATCGGTCTGACCTTCATTGAACCAGCCGGATTTAGAGTTTCCTATGGTTGCGACAGCATAATTCGATATAGTGACCATTTTTTCCAATATACAGTCTTCCGAGAAATTGCCACAATCACAGCCAGCGGTATGGAAAAAAGTATAATTATGAGTTTTTCCATCAACATCGCTAAAAAGCTCATCTGTCACTTCATGAGTTACAAGTTTTGCCACAGCATCTTCATAAGCATGTCCCTCATGATAAATAAAACCTGCACCTTCGTTTATATTTTTGACAAGAGCATATTTACTCCATTCATATTCTTTCTCATATAGTTTCTTAAAATTATAATTCTCGGGAATGCCTTCTGTATAATAACCATGTTCATCATGATTTCCTATTATCATCTCCAAATAATCGCTGCCGTATGAGAGTGGATCTTCCAACAAAAACTCACCCACCATAAGAACCGTCCTGAACTCATCATCTCTTAATACCGGATTCTGTTGATACAACAATGACTTATTTACCATATTCTCCAATTCCTCATGACTATTAAACGGCATACGCGCTACTCCAATCTCAGGATAAAGGTCGTCTTCTCCTATTTCACCCCAAAGTTCATTGTCGTTATCATTCCACGTACCGTCCAATGCTGCAAAGTATAAATCAGCAGGAATGTCTGTTTCTGTGATAATCTCACCACCATTATTAACTTCTGCAAAAAATCCTCTATACGGAACAATAGCAACATCACCACCCAACAACACCATCATAATATCATTTTCCTGATACTCTGCCTTGATACAATTACGTATCTTCTCCTGATTATCCGCACCTTCCATCGCGGAATAAATATATTCTAAATCCACCACATTTGTTCTTATATCTCTCTGATTATAAAAATTACAATAGTCCTCAAAATCTTGAAGATATTCCTTGGATGTGATAACAAGCAACTCATAACCATCAACCGCTTTCGCTTTATCAGCATTGTATGAATGAATCATTTCTGGATTATGTACCAAAGATTTTAATCTGTTAATCACTTCAGGTCTTGAAGAAATCATTCTGTCGTCATGCGTTTTTACCGACTTCAGCTTAATCTTAACTACTACATTTCTTGCCATAAACAACTTATTATCTGAAGGTATATATTTCACAGGTGTAAATGTTGTGTTTGCAATGGCATAACCATTCATGTAAGAAGTTGTCAACACACCATGATTTACTGCCGGATATTCCAACTTTGAGTTATAGATGGTTTCATCTTTTCTAAACTTAACTTCTCTCGTATCGGAATATGTTCTTGGCGACTGATATGGAAACAACTCCCTATTTATCGGAATCTCTTCATAGTCAGAACAAATCACTTCAATATCTTCCGCCTCCGTATTTTGAGGAAGCAGTAATGACACAGAGTACCACGGCAATGAAGGCTGCCCAACCAATGCCGACTGCAAACTATTGTCAAGTTCAATTTGCGTGTAATCACCAACATCTCTAAAGTTAAAATTATTGAAATTATAAGTTTTCTTTATAGTCTGGGCATCTACAGAAAAAATTACCAGAAAAGTAAAAAATATAAATAATGATTTTCTCATAACTGTATGTATTTGTTTCTGTCACAAATTTAGAAAAAAATTATTTCCTTATGATATTTCTGCAAGAATAAATTATTGTCAGATTATTTTTAATATTTTTTTATTTTCATCTTGACAAAATTTAAAATGTAGTATCGTTTGCAACAACAATTCCGTAGCGATGAAGTGATGGAGTGATGAAGTGGTGAAGTGATAAAGTGAGGTGTAGTAAAAGTTAATATTTTTTATTACAATAAATGATTATCACTGACGTTTCGTTAAAAAACGATATCGCTACGACAGGCTCAGCGATCATCTACTTAATGACATAAAAACTTTGAGACTAAAAAATGAAACGACTTTTTATCACAATAGTAATTATCTTGTGCGGTTTCTCAATAGTCGCTCAGAACAAATATTTCCTTTTAAAAGGATACGTCGTTTCTGCCGATAGTCTCTCTCCTATTCCCAACGTTCATATTCTAAGTGAGTTGTCTTATTACGGAACGACATCCGACCACAATGGAATATTCTCGATGTTGATAAGAAAAAACGACACCTTAAGAATCAGCAGCGTTGGTTTTGTAACTCAACTTCTTCCAATAAATTACGACAGCATAAATACCAACAATTATCTCATTAAGATGGAGATTGATACCATTATGTTACAAGAAGTTGATGTATTTCCTTATTTAGATTATAATACGGTAAAGAAAATCGTGAGTGAGATTCCTATTGAAAAACCATTTGTTATCAAGGGAGTAAATGATGACATTGAACAAGTCATTTATCAGAAACCGAAAAAGATTCCTGACGACAAAGGTGTTTTGAGTCCAATTCAGACTTTATACAATCGCTTCAACAAGAAAGAACGACTAAAAAGGAAAATGGAGAGAAACAGGAGGAAGTTGGGAATAGAAAGTTGAAAATTGAAAATTAGTTCAGAAGTCCATAGTCCATGTCTTATAAAAAAAGAGCTGCCATTTTCATAGCAGCTCTTCCTTTAGTCTTTTACCTTTTGACTTTAGTCAATTACAATCCTAACTTAGCTTTAACATCAGCTGTGATATCGATTGCATTGTCTCCGATATAAACAACTGCGCCGGCTGCTTTGTCAAAGATATATGTGAAACCTTTTTCTTTACCGACTGCGTTAACAGCGTTTTGAACTTTTTCGATGAGAGGATTTATCAATTCCATTTGTTTAGCTTGCAATGCCATGTCGGCGCTATTTTGGAATTCTGAGATTCTTGTTTCAAGATCAACTATTTCTTTTTCTTTTGACTGACGAATCAAGTTCGACATTGTTGCTTGGTTAGCTTGATAGTCTTGGAGTTTGTTTTGATATTCAGCTGCCATAGCTTGTAATTCCGATTGAAGTTCAGCAGCGTATGCTTGAAGATCTTGTTCTACTTTTGTTCTTTCTGGCATGATTTCCATGATAGAAGCTGAATCTACGTGACCAAATTTTGCCGACTGAGCATTAACTCCATAACCAATACCTATTGTCAATACAATAGCGAAAAATACTTTTACTAATTTCTTCATTTTATTTATTTTTTTATTCTTATTTTTTCTTGCGCAAAGATACAAATTTTAACAATAATTTATATCAATATTTTCAAGTTTTCAGATTTACAGTTTCTTTAGTTTTTCTTTCTATCTTCACGACGTACAGTTTGCATTACATTACCGATTTCATCGAGTACGTCGTCGCTTATATCGTTTTTCTCATTGCAATAAAGCATTGCTGTTCCAGAAGCCTTATCGAAGACAAAAGCATAGTTCTTTGTCAAAGCAATTTGATTTATAGCGTTATATACTTTTTCTTGAATAGGTTGGATGAGTTCAGCTCTCTTGGTGTAAAGTTCACCTTCTGGTCCATAATATTTCATTCTGAGGTTTTCAGCTTCTTGACGTTTTGCTGTTATAGCTTCTTTTTTCTTTCTTTTTTGATCTTCAGAAAGAAGCACCGACTCCGATTGATATTCTCTATCCAACTCTTGAGCTTCTAAGCGAATGTCGGTAATTTCTTTTTCCCATTTCTTTGATAGCTGATTAATCTCTTCTTGAGCGTCGCTATATTCTGGGATATTCTCTAAGATATAGTCAGAATCGACGTAAGCAATTCTTTGATTTTGTTGTGCATTAACAGTTGTGATTCCAAGAAAGAACATCACAGCGAGCAATAAAATTGATTTTTTTGTTTTCATATTCTTATAATTTTAAATTATTCTTTATATACTATCAATTCTTAATCGTTAATTGTTCATTGTCAATTGTTAATTGTTAATTAATCAATAGATCCTCCTATTGAGAAGTGGAACTGACTCTTGTTAGCATTGTTGATACCTGGCACATCGTCGAAGCCATAACCCCAGTCGATACCGAGCATACCGAACATCGGCAGATATATACGGACGCCGAGACCAGCAGAACGATACACATCGAAAGGATTAAACGTCTGTACTCCGAACCAGTCGTTACCAGCTTCCACGAAAGCGAGAGCATAGATTGTTGCTGTCGGGTTGAGCGAGAGCGGATAACGCAACTCCATAGTATATTTTGCGAAGATATTACCACCGAAGTTTTCATCTATGCTATAATAAGGTGTCAACACTTCGTTGCCATAACCGCGCATACCTATGATTTCTCTACCGTCGAAGTTGTAGTTCGACAATCCGTCGCCGCCGAGATAGAATCTCTGGAATGGAGTGATGCCTATGCTTTGGTCGTAACATCCCAAATAACCAAAACGCACTCTTGTCATGAGAACGAGTTTGTCGTATAACTCAGTGTACCAAGCGAGTTTGAATTTCCATTTATGGAACTCAACCCAACGATACATGTGATCTTCTCTTTCAGCTCTATTGGCTTCACCTGGATATAACTCATTATAATCTTTATCGGTAAATGCCGAGTATGGAGGAGTTACTTCAAGCGACATCACCAATTCCGATCCATAACGTGGATATATCGGCTGACTCACAGAATTACGACCAACGCTAATATTATAACTTATCACGTTGAAAAATCCCTTACCCGTACCAAAGTTGAAAACGGATGCGTAATTATTCAGTTTATATCTCATCAAGTTTATTCCGTGATATATTGTGAAATAGTCGTCTGGCCATGTCAATCTCTTTCCGAGTCCGAAAGAAATACCTGTTGTTTTGAAAGTACCGAAGTTCTCACTGCTTCTCTCGTAAGGTGTCGCGTATGTCGAGTGATAGATAGAAGCCGTGAAGGAGTTAGGTTTCTTTCCTCCTAACCAAGGCTCTGTAAACGAAGCTCCATAATAAAGGTATTGTGTTCCGTAAGTCTGTACTCTCAAAGACAATTTCTGTCCATCGCCGCCCGGTATCGGTGTCCAAGCGCCTTTCTTAAACATATTCTTTAAGGAGAAATTATTGAGAGTCAATCCTAATGTCAAGATGAGTTTATTATAACCCCAACCAGCTGAGAGTTCTATTTGGTCGGAAGATGTTTCTTCCACTACATATTCAATATCTACTGTTCCGTCTGTCGGGTCTGGTTTGATGTCTGGGTTCAAAGTCTCCGCATTGAAATATCCCAAAGCAGCGAGTTCTCTTGTAGTTCTAATCACGTCGCTTCTGCTGAAGAGTTGTCCTGGCTTGGTATACATCTCACGCACCACGACATGGTCGTTGGTTTTTGTATTACCTTTAACCGACACTTTCCCAATAGTGGCTTGGTCGCCTTCATAAATTCTAATTTCCAAGTCGATGGAATCGTTTTCAACTCTCACCTCAACAGGATCGACATTGAAGAACAGATAACCGTCGTCCATATATACCGAGCTGATGTCGTAGCCTCCTTCGTTGTATGTGAGGTTAGTTTGTAACAACTCCTTATTATATACGTCGCCTTTCTTAATTCCGAGAATTCTATTCAAAGTCGTAGTGTCATATTTTGTATTTCCGACCCAATTGATATCTCTGAAATAATACTTGTCGCCTTCATCTAAAGTTATCGCTATTCCCAAGTTTTTGTCGTCGATTCTGTAAACCGAATCATTCACAATATAAGCATCTCTATATCCGCTTTGGTTATATTTTGCAATGATATTGTTTTTATCGTCTTCGTAGGTATTTTCCAAATACTTAGAACTTTTAAAGATACGAGGACGATAGTTCTCACAGAAATAATCTGTCAATGTCGCCATTGCATCTTTAGGTTTAAGTGTTATAAAATCCCATGCTGCTCCATAGACGGCAGGTGCCAAAGGATCTAAAGGATCGAAATTTCCTTTGACTTTGGTTTCTTTCATAGCCTTACGAACTTGGTTGTCGGACAGTTCTTCATTACCTTCTATCACGATTTCAGATATTCTGACTTTTGGTCCTTTGTTAATATCTAAGGTAAGGTTTACGTAATTGTCGCGTGTGGTATCGTTTTCAGCTCTAACATCAACAATGACATTATGGAAACCTTTATCGAAAAAGTAATCTTCAATGATTCGAGTTGTTTTGGTGTAGGTGTGTTCTGTTGCGACATCACCGCGAGTAAGGTTTATCTTCTTTCTAAGTTCTTCTGCTTCAGATTTCTTAACACCCTTAAAAGAAAACTTCGATATACGTGGACGTTCTTTTAAATCAATGTTGAGGAAAATTTTTCTACCTACTTTATTAACGCAGGTAATGCTCACATCTTCGAAAAGACCTTGTTCCCACAATTTTCTGATAGCACTTGTGATTTTATCTCCAGGTACATCTATCGTCTCTCCCACTTGAAGTCCAGAAATCATTACCAAGACTTGAGGGTCGAGATATTTCACTCCGCTTACTGTTATACCACCTATTTCATATTCGCGAGGCAAGGAGTAATCTATTTCAGACATATCGTTGCCTACTTGAATCTGTGCAATAATGTTAGTGTTTATCGCAAAAAATATAGATATAAGAATGAATATCTTGTTAAAAAATCTACACATCATTATTTATTATCAGTTAATTGTTCACTTGTCTTACCAAATCTACGTTCACGATTTTGGTAATCTACAATTGCGGAATACAAGTCTTCTTTGCCAAAATCGGGCCAAAATTTATCTGTAAAATAAAATTCTGAATAAGCCACTTGCCATAACAAGAAATTGCTTATTCTTTCTTCGCCACTTGTTCTTATCAACAACTCAGGATCCGGCATATCCTTAGTGTTCAAATATTTAGAAAATACATCTTCGTCTATTTGCTCAACATCTAATTCACCAGATTTAACTTTCTCTGCAATAATCTTTGTTGTTTGTGCTATCTCCCAACGTCCGGAATAGCTGAGGCAGAGCGTCAAGGTCATTCTTTTGTTGTCTTTAGTATCATCAATAGCTTTCATCAAAGCATCGTAGTTATATTTTGGAAGACGTTTCAAATCGCCTATTGCATTAAGACGGATGTCATTATCGTTCAAGGTCTTCACTTCTTCGGCAATAGTTTTCGACAAGAGTCTCATCAAAGCATCGACTTCTATTTGCGAACGATTCCAATTTTCTGTGGAGAAAGCATACAATGTCAAATACTTAACACCGAGTTCTGCGCAAGCTTCTGAAATAGCGCGCACTGCACCAACACCATTCTGATGCCCGAAGATACGTATCTTTCCTTTTTCCTTAGCCCAACGACCATTGCCATCCATGATAACAGCAACATGCTGAGGCAGTCTTCCTATATCTATTTTGTCTTTCAAAGTTTCCATAGTAAAATCAATATCGTGCATTTACTGCACCTGAGTAACAAGCGTCTTTTTTGGGAAGATTAAATCTATAAGTTATCGACAATCCTAACATACTGAACCAGTCGCACTTATAAACAAAAGGTTCTCTAACAAGTTCACCTTGTTCAGAGCCTTGCTTATAATTGTCAATCATACAATCTACTTCATCTGTGAAAGTTTTATGTATTCTCCATTCCAACGACATACCAACTCTCTTAAACAGACTATATTTCACGCCAATGCCAAAAGGTATTGATAAATTACTTCCTTTCGGTAATTTTTCATATTCATCCGTCGTAAACGCTTCTCCATTAGAATCATACGCTTGCGATTTCATCCCTTCGGGTAAAGATGTGTTATACGTGAAATACGAGACACCAGCAAAAATATAGGGAGTGATATAATTACGGTTGCTGCCAGTCCAATAGTCGAAGAAATTAAACTCCGCTATGAGAGCGAAATCGTTGATATTGCTGTTGAAAGAAAATCCGCGTTCAGGGCGAGACGCTGCTATTTCATCAGACGACGCCAAACTCATATTCGAATACTGAAATCTAAAAGCCCAACGAAAATTCTGATAATACCTTACTACAGCTCCCAAACCTAAGTCGTTCTGCGAGAAATGTTTCTTCGGATTTATGTCCCCTACATAATACGACAAACCGCCCGTTGCTCCAACTTCAATTATCTGAGCATCGGTCTTAATAGGCATTAAAAAAGCCATCAATAGAAGGAAAAATATCGCTAATACTTTACTTTTTTTCATCAACTTGTCTCTTTTCTTCTTGATTTTAATCCTAATAAACCTGATGTTTTATAACCTACAAAAATACGATTAATTTGTCAATTTATTATGTGTATTTTTAAATTAATTTCTAAGATCGTTTCCCCACATAAGTTTCTTCCTTATCGTCTCGAAAAAATTCTTGTCGGGCATCCTTAACATATTGAAAGTAAAGTCGGTCTTTCTTATTTCAATCTCCATCGACTTGTCTGCCGTTATTATTCTTGAATCTAAACCTAAAGCAAATTTATCACTTCTTCCGCGCACCTTAACTTTCACCACGCTTTTATCAGGAATAACAACGGGACGCACACTCAAATTATGTGCTGCTATTGGAGTAATCAAGAAGCTGTCGGCATTGGGTGTCATGATAGGACCTCCCACACTCATAGAATATGCCGTCGAACCTGTCGGCGTAGCCAAAATAATTCCATCTGCCCAATATGTATTCAACAGCATATCATCGATATACACTTCTACAACTATCAGAGAACCATTATCTTTACGACAGATGCTTATCTCATTCAAGGCATAATTTATCCCATTGAAGATATTATCTGGATCTTTAATTTGAATCAAGGAACGTTGTTCTATCTCGTAATTCTTCGACAAAATATTTTTCACAGCCATTTCCGATTCCAAAGGAGACACGCTCGCCAAAAATCCGAGAGTTCCGGTGTTGATTCCGAGTACAGGAATACCACTGTCGCGAATCAAAGGCACTGAGTCTAAGATAGTTCCATCTCCTCCAAAAGAGAAAAGCATATCGACATTATTTCTTATCTCTTCCGAATCATTGAAGAAATGCAGGTCGTCAATGTCATCAAAACAATGTTGTATATCTCTCAAAAATGGTTCATAAACCCAAATGTCAACATCTGCTTCTTTCAACAGACAAAGCACTTCTCGCATAAGTCCATCGTAATCAGTACCAAATGTTTTTCCGTACAAAGCAATCTTCATAACTCAAATTTTATATTGGTGCTACAAAATGTATAAACAATCCCGTTTCTCCCATATCGTTGATTCCATATTCAAGACGCAGAACTTTGTCGTAATATGTAACGAAATCTATTCCGACACCGGTTCCAAAGATAAACTTATTATCTAAGAAAGAACTCTGATTCTCAGGAATTCTCCACGAATATGCACAATCGAAAAAGATGTTTGCATAAAGGGCGAAGTGTATCTTTCCAAAACGTTCGTTTTTTATCAAAGACAAATATCTCGTCACTGGATTCAACAAGGCAAACTTCAAGTTGTTTTTCATCAAAGCAAAATTCATCGCATCGATAACATAAAGTTCGTAAGTTCTCACGAAATCATTTTTATATCCCAAACCTTGATTTAAGAAATATGGAGCGTTGTAATTATTTGACAATTTTAAAGTTAAGTTAGAAGCCCAATACCAGCGACCTTTTATTGGTTTATATAAATCGGCTGTGACTTTTCCATAAAACACATCGGGACTTGTCTCAAAAACGCCGAGTCCTGTTTTCTCGAGAAGAAGCTCAAAATAATGTCCGTCTAAAGGATAATTCTGCTCATCTCGGAAGTCGTTTTTAAATGTAGCGGACAAAGTAAAATATTGAAAACGCGTACCTTGAAGATTAACGAAATCATTATTCAGAAACTGTAGAGTATCGTGGAAACGCGTGTCGTTATAGTCTAATTGCAGAAATAATTTATTTCTATGGCCAAAACGATAATAAGGTTTTATGAAAACATTTTTCGTTTGTTTGGCGAACTCATCATCGCCATTGAAATATGCAATCTTATTATTCTCCGTTATGTATGCCACTTCCTTGTCTCTCTTGTAAGCAGCGCCCACTTCCAATCCAAAGTTATATCTATCAATAAGATAAGGTATATCGTAAGAAAATCCGTAGTTCTGATTGTAACCACCGATAAGAATTAATTTCAGATTATGTTTCATTCCCAAGAAATTCCTGTAATCCAAGTCGATACCGTAACTGAAGCGTTTAATATCATCGGCTTCATACCAAGCGTTGAGGTTTCTATCGGCGTATGCGATATAAGGATAAGCCCAGATATACCATCTCTCCGTGACCTTTATTTCAAGAATTACCTCGTTAGGCGAGTCATCTTTCTTTAAACAATTAAAATCCACGAAGTTAAACAGAGTGGTGTTTTGCAGATTCTCCCTACTAAAGAGAAGTTCTTCATCCCAACGATTTATGTCTATTGTGTCGCCAACCGAAAAAGTCAGTTCTTTCAATATCACCGACTTCTTCGTCACATCATTACCTTCAATTATAATATCAGAGAGTACTACATACGAAGACGTATCTTGTTGTGACTTAACAACAAAAGGCAAAATAAGCAACAACAACGACAGCAATCTTCTCATAGATTAATCTTCCATCATATGACAATAATCGTTATAGCGCCAATCGGCGATGATGTTTTCTTCCACGGCTTTTTTTATTGCGCAGTGAGGCTCGTGCAGATGAGTGCAGTTAGAGAATTTACATTCGTGCATAAGGTTACGCATCTCCGGAAAGCGCTGAGCGAGAGTGTCTTTCTCCATATCATAAAGACCGAATTCCTTGATTCCCGGCGAGTCGATGATATAACCTCCAAAAGCGAGAGGAAACATCTGACAGAATGTGGTTGTGTGTTTTCCCTTTTCATGAACATCGGAAATCTCGCCCACCCTCACATTTAGATTAGGATCCAAACGATTGATTAAAGCCGACTTACCAACTCCGGAATGACCCGAGAAAAGGCTAACTTTGTCTTTCATTATCTCTTTGAGTTCGTCACATTGGAATCCTGTTTTTGCCGAAATCATAAAAGAATGATAGCCAATATTTTTAAAAGTTGAGATAAGTTCTTCGGCAGCTGCTTTTTGTTCGTCGTCGTATAAATCGCATTTGTTGAAAACGATTATTGTCGGGATGTGATAAGCTTCTGCAGTGACAAGGAATCTGTCGATGAAACCTGTTGAGGTTCTTGGTTGTGCTATTGTCGCAACGAGGATGGCTTGGTCGATGTTTGATGCAATGATATGTGAAGCCTTTGAGAGGTTCACCGATTTTCTCACTATCACGTTATAACGAGGTAAAATCTTGTTAATCACGCAGGTGTCTTTGTTATTTTCTTTTTCATACATAACTTTGTCACCCACTGCCACAGGATTTGTTGTTCTAAGACCATCGAGGCGTATTTTGCCTCTCAATCGACAAAGCACCGTTTCGCCTTTGTCATTTCTTACTTCATACCAACTTCCGGTTGATTTAATGACGACTCCTTCTTGCATCTATGCTTATTTTGCGCAAAGGTACATAATTTTATTTTATAATCACAACTTTTGATAACGTTTTCCAGGCAAGGCTGTCAACACCCCGTCGAACTCTAATGAGAGTAGAATCGAGGCTATCTTTGTGGGCGACAACATTGTGTTGGTTATTATCTTATCCAAATAAACAATATCTTCATTTTCAAACACTTCCATCACCTTCAACTCTTCCGGACTGAAGTCGCGGAACATACGCATCTGTTTTGCGACATGTCTCTTATCATCTGCCCATCGCATGACGTTTCTGATGTCTTCGGCGTCGGTCAAGATGTTGGCTTTGTTGTCTTTTATCATCTTTATACATCCTTCGCTGTACGCATCTCCCACCCTACCAGGGAAAGCAAAGACTTCCCTATCGTAAGTGTTAGCAATCTCAGCCGTGATGAGCGCTCCTCCTTTTGAAGCGCTCTCCACAACTATAAGACAATCTATCATTCCGGCAACGACTCTGTTCCTCTTCGGAAAATTCTCCCTATCGGGTTCCACTCCGCTGATATGTTCTGTCAACAGACAACCTCCCGAATCGACGATTTTTCTTGCGAGATTAAGATTGGCAGGCGGATAGATAGTCTGAAAACCATGAGCTAAGACAGCTGCCGTGACGAGATTATTTTTCAAGGCAGCGTTATGCGCAAAGGTATCTACACCATACGCCAAGCCACTGACAACAAGCACATTATCAGAAGAGAGCTGCGACACAATCCTCTCAGTGAGCGTCTTCCCATATTCAGTGATATTACGCGTTCCGACAACACCAACGACCTTATCGACATTCAAATCGGAGAACCCTTTAGAATATAATATTATCGGACTATCGTAACAATGCTGCAGGCGCTTCGGATAATCAGGGTTGAGATAATACAAAACTTTGATATTGTTCCGCTCTATGAAATGTAATTCCTTCTCGGCTCGCGACAAAACATTCTGCGATACAATAGACTCTATCGTTCGCTCGCCTATGCCGGAAATATGCAAAAGATTCTTTCTCTTCTCTCTGAAAACCGCCTCTGCCCCACCGCAATACGCAATCAACTTCTTGGCGTTGACATCACCAACTCCCGGAACCATAGTCAACGCAATACCATATAACAACTGATTATTCATAGCGCAAAGATACAAACTTTATTTCATTGTTTATCAATAAATTATGTTAATTTTTATTAAGAAATAATCCTTTAAGACGCATCAATGTGAGTTTATTTATGCAGGAAACATTGGTACGTCTCTACTTTTAGTTTTTAGTAATATTAAAATTTTAAACTTTTTCTTATCTTTGCAAAAATTTAAAAAGTTGGGAAAGAAAGTTTTAATATGTCCGTTGAATTGGGGCTTGGGGCACGCCACACGCTGCGTACCTATTATTAATGGTATCATCGAGTTAGGCCACAATCCTATCTTGGTAGCCGACAAAGCGCCGCTCTCCTTCCTTCAAAAAGCTTTTCCTGATGTTGAGATAATTAAATTACCTGGTTTCGATCCTATATATAGCAAAGGTAACTCTCAGGTTTTCAAGCTACTGACTTCCATACCTGGAGCCTTAATGGATTTTAAGAAAGAACATCACGAAATTGAGACTATCGTCAAGGAACATAACATCGACATAGTGATTTCGGATAACAGATTCGGATGCTGGAGCGAAAACGCTCATTCCGTATTCATCACACATCAGCTTCATATTCAAACGCCTCATCTCCTAAAATGGACTTATCCTATCATCAACGCGATGAGCAGAAGCTATATCAGACATTATGATGAATTGTGGATTCCTGACGTGGAACACGAGCCTTCTCTCTCAGGCATACTCGCACATCCTGCCGACGTCAAGATAAAGAAGAGTTATATCGGCTTACTTAGTCGTTTCAATCCTGACTTTCAAGACGATGAGAAAGAGATAGATTATTTGGTGATATTATCGGGACCGGAACCGCAGCGAAGCATCTTCGAAAGTTTGGTCATAAAACAAGCCGACAACGTCGATGGCAGAATAGTTATCTTGAGAGCCAAACCTAACCAAAACGACCTTCCTTACAACATACCTGAAAACGTGACTTTCTTCAATCACGTCGATGACGAGTTCTTCATCGACCTGATTGCCAAGTCGAAAAATATAATATGCCGCGGTGGCTATTCTTCTCTGATGGATTTGATTCGTATCAACAAAAGCGCGTATTTGGTTCCTACACCGGGACAGACTGAGCAAGAATATCTCGCCGATTATCTCACAAAAAAAGGATTGTTCAACAGCTGCCGACAAAAAGATTTTATCTTAAAAAATGTTAACACTCCCGATAAAGACATCAAGAAATATTTTAACAAAAATAATTTTTACATAAATAAGTTTTTAGAGAAATGGTTTAACAACCTCTAAACTATAAACTTTTAACTATTAACTATAAACTTTACAAAATGGCACTTAACTATATCGTTTGGGATGTAAATCCGTTCGTTTTTCAACTTCCCGATTTCTTAGGCGGACGCCCCATCGCCTGGTACGGCGTTCTTTGGGCAATGGTTTTTCTCGTAGGTTATTACATCATGAAAAGAATCTACAAAAAAGAAAATCTCGGCGACGAACAATTAGACAAGTTATTGATGTACATGCTGATATTCACCATCGTAGGTGCTCGATTAGGACATTGTCTCTTCTATGAACCGGAATATTATTTCTCCGACCCTATTAAGTTCTTGTATGTATGGGAAGGCGGCTTGGCAAGTCATGGCGGAGCGATAGGAATTTTGATAGGATTATATATTTACGCAAAGAAAATCGACAAGCCATATTTATGGATTTTAGACAGGATTGTCATTCCCGTTGCCATCGGTGGAGCTTTTATCCGTACAGGAAACCTCATGAACTCAGAGATTTACGGTGAACCGACAACGCTTCCTTGGGGATTCAAATTCGTGAGAGACTATCCTGTGGGAATGCCGATTGAAGATATTCCAGCCTGCCATCCAACACAGATTTACGAAGCCTTGTTCTGTATCGCTGTGTTCATATATCTTTTATATGCATATTACAAACAAGACATGGCAAACAAGCGACCAGGATTCATGTTGGGAATATTTTTGATTGTCGTTTTCGGTTCAAGAATCTTGATTGAATTTATTAAGAACCATCAAGTTGCCTTTGAAGACAATATGGTTTTAGATATGGGACAATGGCTCAGCATACCTTTCTTAATCGCTGGAATATGGTTATGTTGTAGGAAGAAGTCAATGAGACAATGAGTCAATGAGGTAGAGACGCGTCAATTACACCTTAAAAATAAACAATATGTAATTGACACGTCTCTGAGTCTATGAGTTCTGAAGTTCTGAAGTTCTGAAGTTTTAAAAAAAGACGTTCCAATGTTTTTCCATTTTTGTTGAAAACACCGAAACGCCTCTATAATTTTTAGATTTTTAGTTTTTTTTATTCATAATCAAATTAGGATTGTTCAGATTATAAATTGCTGCGAATTGTCACTCTTCAAACATTTCATCTGTTATTTCTAATACATACATAACATCGTGTGTATCAAAGAAGACATCTTTACACAGAATAAAATCATCTAAATCATCATAATATTTTTCTGGCAAATATGTAATTTCTCCATTTTTCTGTCTGTATATTGTAATTTCAGGCATTGATTCCATAACAAAATCTTCTGGTGGAAATTTTTGGTTAATATAGCCGTAATACGTTCCTATATGATAATTCCAACAATTATGTTCATAACCTATTAAATATGTTACTATTGAATCAACACTTATAGTTTGTTCAATATATATACTGTCATTATTGGCAGTTAGGTTATACACTATTACAGATGTATGAAATGTCCTGTCAAATTCCTCGTCGCATGAAAATAAAGACAAAGAAAAGACAATCATTAACAATATTATTACTTTATTTCTCATAGTATGAATTATTTAGTAACCAATGTAGATATATTTTTTATCATCAACTTTTTTTTCTTCATTTTTAACAGTTCTTTTAGGCGTTGTTGTCGTCCAATTTTTATAAACAGCATTACTTGAATTATTTATATAAGTCCTTACATTAACGCCCCAAGTTTCCCAATTATTGCCTACTCTAAATGTTGAATATTTAGTTTTTCTTCCGACATAATTATTATGCCAATCCATATATTTGTCACATGGATAATTTTGATTAGCATTCTCATAATATACATCCATAATAAGATATGCTAACGGCTGCGTTAAATATCTTCTTAACATCACGTTTACGAATACGTGTTTAAAAGCATCTCCATCAGTACCAGACTTTACTATAATTACACCATTACCATCAGATTCTCCATAATAGGACAAAGCCTTTGTTTCTGCTCGTTGTGCACAAAGAAGAGCCCTTTGGTATATATAAGAACCTACCATGACTGCAATCATACCAAATGTTACCGAATCAAATTTCTCTGATAGAGTCTGTGTCTTTCCTGAAGCATTGAGAATTTCATTTAGCGTTGCAAAACTTCCCATTCTCGCTAAATTATTCATTGATTCAAGTATAGAGGTTTCATTTACAGTCATATTTAAAACAACCGTTTCGTTTTCATAAGAAACGTACTCTAGTTCTTCATCTGGTAAATCTACTCCATTTATACCATATCCTGTTGATTCTTCTAAATAAGGGTATGAATTATATACATTTATAACCGAATCATAAAAATCTTGAGAATCTTCCACTATACCAACGTATGCTTTGTCAGGATATAAATCTATCAATCTTGATTCAGCATATTCTGATTTGGTATAGGATAAGATTTGCCTATTATTATATGTGCTCTTAGAACTCGTACCATCTTCTACTGATTCATATTCTTTACATACTACATACAACACCTCAAAAGGGAAAATAGGTAAATCGCATGTAAGAATTGGTGGCATGACATCGGCTATAGTATCGCTACCCAATCCAAAAGAATATGTGGAACCTGAACGGTTATTGTACTCTTTAGTTATTGGGGTATTGTCTGAAGCATTCAACTCTTCTTTTTTACATGATTGCATTGTTACTAAAACAAATGCAAAAACTGCTAAAATCGCTAATGTTAATTTGTTCTTTTTCATTTTGTTAAATTATAATTTTTTAATATTTGTATTGATTCTGATTTGTGATAATAATAAAGACTATTCATTAAGTAGTTTTTCTATATCCATTATACTATTACTTTCGAGTATAATACCGTCTCTGTTACATAGAAAATAAATTGGAGATTTAAACATAAAATCATGATTCTTAAGCACATTATTGCAAATATTATTCATGCATATTTTATCAAGGAGCGGACCTTTTGATGTTAATAGTATGGGAGAATATTTCATTATTTCCTTATTGGAAGCTATTATATCATTACTATCAAAGAAAATGATAAGAACGCCCATTTTATCTTTATATTCGTTGATGCGAGAATAATTATTAAAGAAATTGTTAATGCTAGCCTGACACCAGTGAGTACCCATATATACAAAAGTGTAATCGTTGGAATAAATAATATCATGCACCTCTTTTTGAACAACATTATTTGTTGAACAACTCGTAAAGATCGATATCGCACTAATTAATAATAATATATTTTTTCTCACCATCGTTGTAGGTTTTGTATTTCCCATAGATTTGAATTTTTGTATCTGGAGTATAGTTTAAACTCTTTAGTACATCACCGTTTATAATTGTGAGTGGTCGTGAAATTTCAATACTATCTGCATAAAATAATCTATCCTGTATAATTTCATTTTCACGTGTGTTATCAACACATAATAGTAATCTGTTATCTGAAGTTTTTGCAAAGTAAGCATTTCCTTCACAATCATAGTCTTCATCGAATACTTCCGATGATAGACTTAACCCATTATGAGTTGATCTAACTTGTATTTTACAATGTCCAATGCCTATACAATCTTCAATTATTCCTATAACATTCCCCGTTGACGGATCATAAGTTGTTGTTTTGTGATATTTACCTTCAGATATATTGATTATGATATACGCAACAGCTACAATAACAAACCATGATGCCCTATCGCCACTACTATAATTTTCTATATCATCCTTAGTACTTAATGTCATTTCTATTTGTTCTGATTTTTTACAAGAACTAAATAAAATGTTTGTTGCCAATATTATAACAATTATTATTTTTGATATATTTTTCATCTTTTTTTAGTTTTATTCGTCAATAACTTTCAACTTTCCATTTTCAGTTTTCAATTTTCAACTCGAAAATATCCGTAATACTGCTCACCGTTACTTAAAGTGATGTCCATTCTGTAGTAGCCGGCATCGTCTATAATAAAGGTAGCATAATCGGGTGTTGAAAAGACATTCTCTCTGTCTATATAAACACCGTTAGAATCCTTAATAACGATATGCGCTATCCCCACATTATCGTTAAAGGTAATTGTTAGAGTGTGACCTGTAATGTCAGCCGAGATGGTTTCGTGACGGAATTCGGTACTGTTGTAGATGTTCTCTTTTGTTCCAAAAACATCAATCCCTTCTTTTTAAGAAATTTCATTTGCTTCAAGCACTACACATAGCTGAAGCAATGCTGTTAAAACGATTAATCTTTTCATCTCTCAAATTTTTAAATTGTCTCA
>JAFTXI010000040.1 GCA_017461665.1 Bacteroidales bacterium
TAATAATCGCAATAGGTTTCGGATTAAACCTCAGCGCACAGAGTGATGGTTTCTTCAAGAATAACAACTATTCAGAATATAGAGAAGAAAACTTGGAATGGGGAAATATGCCAGTGTTACCAAATCAGCATGGCACACAATATGACTTCGCAGCAGAGGCACCACTTGGCAGCGGACTTCTTTTATTAGGAGGACTTGCTTTGGGATACGCTGCGATGAGGAAACGTGATTAATTCATAATTATGCATGTGTACGGACACATTGCATGTGTCCTGTAGAAATCTGAGAATCTGGGAGTCTGAGAATCTGAAAAAAATCAGGTTTTCAAGTCCTCAGGTTCTCATTTTTTTGCTATAATAGACAAAAATAGTTAACCATTTTGACAACATTGCCAAACCTCCATCACTTCAAAACTCATAGACTTGGAGACTCATAGACGTATCAATGACATATTGTTCAATATCATAGGTGTCATTGGTGCGTCTCTACTCATTGACTTATAGACTCGGTGACTTGGTGACTCAAAAAAACTGTTGCTTTGTCGACTTTTTTATTAACTTTGCAATCTCAACGAAAAATATTATAAACATCATATCATGAACGAGAAATTAAGACAACACGACCTTCCTTATTTGGTGGCTGACATGAACCTCGTCGATTGGGGAAGAAAAGAGATAGAAGTATCTGAACACGAGATGCCTGGTTTGATAGCACTTCGTAAGAAATATGGTGAAGAGAAACCTCTTGCTGGAGCTCGTATTAGCGGATCTCTTCACATGACAATACAAACAGCAATCTTGATTGAAACTTTGGTGACTCTTGGTGCTGAGGTGCGCTGGGCAAGTTGCAACATCTTCTCAACTCAAGACCACGCTGCTGCTGCAATAGCAGCTACTGGAACAGCAGTTTTCGCTTGGAAAGGCGAGACATTAGAAGATTATTGGTGGTGTACAAAAAGAGCTCTCACATTCCCTGATGGAAAAGGTCCAGATCTCATCGTAGATGATGGTGGCGACGCTACCTTATTAATACACAAAGGCTACGACTGCGAAAACAATCCAAAACTTATGGAAGTACAACCTTCCAACGCAGAAGAGGCTGCTCTTATGTCTGTCATCAAAGCTACTTACGAAGAAAATCCTAACTTCTGGCATGAAGTAGTAGCTAACTGGAAAGGCGTCTCAGAAGAGACAACAACAGGCGTACATCGTTTATACCAGATGAAAGAACAAGGTAAACTTTTGGTCCCTGCTATCAACGTCAACGACAGTGTGACAAAATCAAAATTCGATAACTTGTATGGTTGTCGCGAATCTCTCGCCGATGGTATCAAACGCGCCACCGACGTTATGCTCGCCGGTAAAGTTGTCGTCGTTCTCGGTTACGGCGATGTGGGTAAAGGCTGCGCTCACTCAATGCGCTCCTATGGTGCAAGAGTCATAGTGACTGAAATAGATCCAATATGCGCTCTCCAAGCTGCAATGGAAGGCTTCGAAGTCACAACAGTGGAAGAAGCTGTCAAAGAAGGTAACGTATATGTCACTTGCACAGGAAACCGCGATGTTATCACTCTCGAGACAATGCTCCGAATGAAAGACCAAGCCATCGTCTGTAACATCGGTCACTTCGATAACGAAATCCAAGTGTCAGCTTTGGAAAACTTGGAAGGCGTCAAGAAAGTCAATATCAAACCACAAGTCGATAAATATATCCTTCCTAACGGAAATGCAATATTCGTCTTGGCAGAAGGTCGCTTAGTTAACTTAGGTTGTGCAACAGGTCACGCAAGCTTCGTGATGAGTAACTCATTCACAAACCAGACATTAGCCCAGTTAGACTTATGGAAAAATAGAGGTAACTATCCTGTCAATGTTTATTGCTTGCCAAAATATTTGGATGAAGAAGTCGCAAGATTACATCTCGAAAAAATCGGTGTCAAGTTGACACGCCTCACACAAGAACAAGCCGACTATATCGGAGTTCCTGTCGATGGTCCATATAAATCTGATATTTACAGATATTAATTTGTTTAAGGTTGAAAGTATAGGGTTTAGAGTAGTTTAAAACTTGTAGCTATGAAGTTGATATGTTTATAGCATATTATAATAAACTATAAAACTTCAAGCTCTCAACTTGCTAACTACTCTAAACTATAAACCATATACTATAAACTCTAATTAAACACTCTCAAAGTGTTTCCGTCATATTGGGTTCTATATTGAATCAGCGGGTAGCCGCTATATCCTTCCGTAAATATAGAACCGTCTAAGATACTATATTTTATATCTAAACAAGTGTCGATGACAAAAGGAAATTCCACGATGAGTCGTGATTCGTCACCACAAGAGTTGGGTTCGTTAGGAGCTTGACGCTCGTATGCTTTGAACTCATCTAAAGAATATCTGTATATGATTATCCCTCTGCTTTGAGGTGGTGCCGATACATACATCCAGCCGCTTACTGTGTTTAACTCGTAATTCATTGTTGAGTTTGGCTCTAAGGTGAAATTGATATAGGCATCCGGAATGTTGGGATTCGGCGGCGTGTTGTCGCACGAGAATATGCTTAGCAAGACAAATAATATGACAAAAATAATTTTCATAACTCGAAAACAAAAATACAACAAATTTGTTTAAACAATAAATGTATAATTAAATTTTAGAAACGTAAGTCTATAACGAAAATTTATCTTGAAATTATTGTCGACAAGGAATTTTTTTAAGTTTGCAGAAAATATTTTAAGAAAACAATAGAAAGATTATTATGCTTAGGAAAGTCAGACAGATTGTCACAATGTTATTTATGCTGAGTTTGTTAGATATTTCAGCACATGACAATGTAATGTCGTCGTATGTTCTTAACAAAGATATTGCGTCAAACTTTGTCTCAAATAGTTATTTAAGTACGAGTGTTGTTACTGCCATAGCTCAGGATAAAAACGGCATGATGTGGTTTGGAACGAAGCAAGGTTTGAACTCTTTCGATAGCTACGATTTTGAGGAATATAACCAGTACGATGGAATTATCAACGCGACAATTACAGATATTCAGCCTGTTGGCGACACTCTTTTTATTGGAACGGAAAAAGGACTTTCTGTTTATGATATAAAAACCAAAAAGACAACCAACTATTTTGCAGAGATAGATTCTCTTGTGCTGCCAAACAATCATATCTACTATATTACCAAACCGATAAAGGGTAAAATTACGATTTGTACCAAAGGAGGAACAGCAGTTTACGATTTAAGGGCGAGACAGTTCTACATACCAAAAGTCAACAACTATTTCCCGGAATATGAGGTGCGTTATATCGAATATATTGAGCATGATGACTCGTGGTGGGTCGCTACTTCAAACGGATTAGTACGTTATCAAGATGAGAATCAGTCGATACGACATTTAAATTATGTTAAAGATGTTAAACAGACTATACCTGATAACAATCTTCGTTGTATGCATAAGATTGACGATTATAGAATCTTTATCGGTACAGCCAACGGCTTGTGCTTGTTGGATACAAAAGAGAGAAATATAGAGAGGATTAACCTTAACATGATGACTAACAATCAATCGCCGCGAATTGATGTTTCGAAGATCATTCCTTTTGATGAGAATGAAATTATAATAAGTACATACACCGACGGATTGTATATTTACGATTATGAGAAAAAGACAGCTTCACATATTTCAAAATTTGATCGTCGTAATGCTATATCCGACAATTATATCTTCGATGTGTTTAAAGATGTGAACGGTTCTGTCTGGGTCGCGACATCAACGAGTCTGAACCGTTTTGAAAATAATCTTGCAAAATTCTCGACGGTTAGCGTATTTAAAAATGGTTCTATGCTCTCCATAAATTATTTCATTGAAATGGATAACGATAATATTCTTGTTGGAACGGAATCGGGAATAGAAGTGTTTAACATTTCAGATGAATCGATAACGGATTTTAAGACGTTCTTTGGAGTTAAGGAAAATTATTTCGAGTCTTTATACGTATATAGCTTTTATTTGGATAAAGACAGTTGCCTCTGGGTTGGCACGCGTGATGATGGCTTGTATATTTATGATATAAAGGCAGATAATGTCATTAATGTTGCTCAGGAATATGGTATAGAAAAACTGAATCATGCCGTCGTTCGTGAGATGGTTTGTGACGAGTTTGATAATATGTGGATTGCGACCAACAGAGGATTGTGTTGCATAAACCTAAAAGACAAGTCGCATAAGTTTTATAACACCGATAAGAGAAACACTAAGTCTATTCCATACGACGATATTTTTGATTTGTTGCTCGCCGATGATGTCTTGTACGTGACGACTGGAGATGGCCTTGCGATATATCATTATGAATCAGACGATTTTACCACACATCATCTTCCTGATTCTCTAATAAGAGAAGACGTTGTGAGAAACAATGGCTTGTTCGATATCGTAAAAGGTGATGATGGACGTTACTATATAGGCTCTTATTCTAATGGCATGTTGGCGTTTTATCCTGAGACTAAACATTTTGTGACGGCAAAGATGGGAGATAGTTTCGGACGAATGGTTTATGCTATCGTCCCAGATGACAATGGTTACTTATGGGCGAGTACGAGTAAAGGAATAATGAAATATAGTTTGGAAACCAAAGAGATAACGACGTATGACGTTAGTGACGGCTTGCAAGGTAGCGAATTTACTCCGAACGCGTTTATGAGAAGTCGCAGCGGTTTTGTTTTCTTTGGTGGTTTTAACGGGTTTAATTATTTCAAACCTAAAGACATACACTTGGAGACGAGAACACCGAAAGTTATAATAACCAAACTACAAACCAATACGGGAAAGAAATATCGTTACCTCAATCATGGAGACACTATACATCTGTCACATAACGAAAATTCTTTGGAGATAGGTTTTGCTACGCTTAATCTGTTGAGAAAGAGCATGGTGAAATATACGTATAAGTTGGAAAACTATGACGATGATTGGTTTTTTTATAATTCTAACCATAGATATGTGGATTATAATAAACTGCGTCCGGGAACGTATGTCTTCAAGTTGAAAGCAGCTAACGAAGTGAATGTCTGGATGAAAGAACCGTTGGAGTTGACAATAATAATACATCCGTCTTGGTATCAGCGACTTTCATTTAAAATAATGGTGATATTTGTCGTTTTGCTGGTAATATTTGTCATTACTGGACAGCGGAGAAAGATTGTGTTGCAGAAGAGAGAGCAGCGACGTAAGATTAATGAACTTGAGACGCAGATGGCTCAGCTAAAACAGAAGACGCTGCAGTTACAGATGAATCCTCATGTGATTTTCAACACCCTAAATAGTATTCAACAATATATTATCGATCAAGATATAGATAAGGCTGTCAGCTACTTGTCGAGTTTCTCTCGCTTGATGCGTCGTATATTGAACAACTCCAACGAGCGATATATTCCATTGTCGGATGAACTCGAAGCCGTGAGTTTATATCTTGAGTTAGAGTCGATGCGACTTGGAAATAGGTTTAAGTATGAGGTTGTTGTTGAGCCAACTCTCGACGCGAAAAACATTGAGGTCGCGCCTTTAATTATACAACCGTTTGTTGAGAATGCCATAATTCATGGTTTGGTCCCGAAGAAAGAAAACTGTTTCCTGAGAATAGAAGTGACACGTGCAGGGGAAAACAGTCTGTTATGCGTCATTGAAGATAACGGAGTCGGACGTAAGTTTTCCGAGAGAATGAAAGAGAAGAACGGCTCGCATAAGTCGTATGGAATGAGCATTACGCGACGACGTTTAGAGATGTTGAGTAAAATCTCCAACGATGATTTCAGCGTTGAGATAGAAGATTTGTATGATGTGAAAGGAGAACCTTCTGGTACTCGAGTGAAAATATTTATAAGTTATCAAGATTAATTAATAAGGAGTTATATATATGATTAGATGTGTTATTGTTGAAGATGAAGAAATGGCTCGTAAAGTATTGAAGTCATTACTGACGCAATATTGTAAAGATGTTATGGTTTGTGCAGAAGCCGACGATGTAGAATCGGGAAGAGCGATGATAGAGGCATTTCGTCCCGACTTGGTATTCTTAGATATTGAGATGCCAGGTGGTAGCGGCTTTAAATTGTTGAGCAGTTTCGATAGTATTGATTTTGAAGTAGTTTTCATCACAGCCTACGAGCAGTTTGCTATCAAGGCCATTCGTCATGCAGCTCTCGATTATCTGCTTAAACCAGTCGATCCAAAAGAATTAGTCGCAGCTGTGGAGAAAGTTAAAGAAGCAAAATATAAGAAAACCCTTAAGAGACAATATGATAGTCTTTTAAAAAATATCGACCCAGAACAACTTGTGGTTAGAAAGATAAGCATCTCTACATCCGACAAGATACATTTGATAGAAGTAGATAATATCATACGTTGTGAATCGGATAACTATTATACAAAGATATTTTTTAAAGATGGGACGAATCTCTTGGTTAGCAAGACACTTAAGGAGATGGAACAGAGGTTGGAAGAATATGATTTTCTTAGGACGCATAAGTCACATCTGGTGAATATAAGATGTATCATGAACTTCGTTAAAGATGAGATGATGGTGGTTTTGACAGATGGTGTTAAGGTACCTGTTTCAAAGAGAAAAAAAGAAAAAATTTTGGAAGTGATAAATAGTTTGTAGTGTTATTATCTGAAAGGAATAATAGCATGTTGAAAATCTCAGTAAATATTGAGAAATAGAGATGTATTTTTTATTAATAAAAAGGTGAGATTTGAGATAGCTAAGGCTATTTTATGTTGAATAGAAAGAAAGATGTTAAAAAAATAATAAATAATCTTGAAAATATTTACATTAAAAATATCTAATATGTTAAAAAACAACATGTTAATATAAATTGGTAGATAGAGGGAGAATGTTTTTTTATTTTTAGTGAAATTTTTCTTTAAATCGTTCAATTTTTTGTCGTATCTTTGGACTCCTTTTAACGAAAAAATTGAGTAGTATAACATAAAATTACAAGGTATGTTAAGAAAGTTACTATTAACGTTATGCATTGTGCTGACATCGTGGTCGTTAGCCTATGCGCAAGTTGGACGACTCCAAGGAGTTGTTGTCGACAAGGACACTGGAGAACCTATTCCATTTGCAAACATTATTTTGGAAAATGGTGGTACCCAAGTTGGTGGTACCAGTTCGGACTTTGATGGCAACTATGACATCAACCCGATTCCTCCAGGAACCTACGACTTGAAAGCGACTTTCGTTGGATACAATACTTTCATCATGAAAGGTATTGTTATTCCAGCAAATAAGATCACTTTCCAAGACGTGTCTATGAGCATGCAATCAGAAATGTTGGATGCTGTTGAAATTGTAGACTACAAGGTGCCTTTGATTTCAAAGGATAACACATCTGGTGGTGCTACTATTACTGCGGAAGAAATTGCCAAGATGCCTCAACGTTCGGCTTCTGCCGTTGCAGCGAGTGTCGGTGGCGTTTTCTCAAGTGACGGTGAAGCCGGTAACATGCGTGGTGCCCGTGACGGTGCTACATACTACGTCGACGGCGTACGTGTTATTGGTTCTGCCTCTGTTCCTCAATCAGCTATTGACCAAGTTGAAGTTCTCCTCTCAGGAACTCCGGCTATGTATGGTGACGCCACAGGTGGTATCATCAACATGACAACAAAAGGTCCTTCTAGAACTTTTGGCGCCGGCTTCGAATTGGAAACCTCTGAATTTTTAGATGGCTACGGACACAACAGAGCTGGTCTCAATGTCCAAGGTCCATTGATCAAAGGTAAAAATAGCGAGACTGCTTTGTTAGGTTTCTTCTTATCAGGAGAATTTAACTACAACCGTGATGGCGCTCTCTCAGCTGTAGGTCACTACAAAGCTACAGACGAGTATTTAGACTACATCAAAGCAAATCCTATCCGTGTTTCTGGTACAGGTTCTGGTACTTACCTCAATGGTGAATACACAAGAATGGGTTCAATGGAGTATATCAAAAACTCTCAAAACACATCTGGTTGGGATGCTAACATCACTGGTAACATTAACGTTCGTACAACCGAAACAACAAACTTGACTTTCGGTGGTACTTTCAACCTCAGTAAATATAATGCTTATAGCAGAAGTAGTGCTTACTTTAACTACGATAAGAATGCTGTAGGAAAAGACCAAACATGGCGTGTATATGGTCGTTTCACTCAAAGATTCCCAACTCCACAAGAAAGCACTTCTTTGATTAAGAACTTCTACTATAGTTTGCAAGTTGACTATTCTCGTTACAATAACGAATATGGCGATCCAGACCATTGGGATAATATTTGGGACTATGGTTACCTCGGTAAATATACCATCTACAAAACTCCTTCATACGGTTTCGCTGATTCAATAATAACAGTTGATGGACATCAATACAGCAACGTTTGGGCAACAACATCATGGGACTATGATACATTGGTTGAATTCCAAGCATCAGAAAGAAATCCATTGTTGGCAAACTACACAACTTTGTATTATAACTTGTATAACGATCCGTACGGACACTATCAGAACTTTACTGATCTTCAACTCGGCGGTGCTCTCTTGAATGGTGATGGCGCAGATGCATTCTATGGACTTTATTCAGCTCCAGGTAGCATCCAATCAAATTATGGATATGGTGAATCCGATAAGTTCAATGTTAACCTCTCAGGTGCTATGACAATCGGTAATCACGAAATTAAATTAGGTTTCCAATACGAACAACGTAACAATAGAGGCTATAGCATCAGCGGTTATCGTATGTGGTATTTGATGAGAAACCTTGCTAACTTCCATATCCAACAGTTAGATATTGCTAACCCAGAAATCGTTGATTATGATGGATTCGTTGATACAATCCGTTATTACAGAAAATACGACGAGGGAACACAATATCAATTTGACAAGAACCTCCGTGAAGCTTTGGGTCTTGATGTTGATGGCTTAGACTGGATCAATATCGACTCATACGATTTCAACGATAACACAATCCAATATTATGACAAAGACGGTAACATGCATACTGCAACATTAACAGATGGTTTTGATATCAGTATGTTTACACCAGATGAGTTGACACAAGATGGTAACTCATACGTTTCATATTATGGATACGATTATCAAGGAAACAAAATTAAAGGTCAACCAGCATTCGAAGATTTCTTTACAGAAGTCGATGAAAATGGTAACTATACCCGTCCAGTAGGTTCATTCCAACCAATCTATATGGCTGGTTATATCCAGGATAAATTTGCATTTAAAGACCTTATCTTTAATATTGGTGTCCGTGTTGACCGTTTCGACGCTAACCAAAAAGTCTTGAAAGATCCTTATATTCTTTATGATTATAAGACAGTTGGTGACCTTGCACAAAATGGCAATATTACACTTTCAAACGGTGAAGTTGTTGACATCCCAGATAACATTGGTGATGACTTCGCAGTTTATGTAAATAAAGTTGATGATATTGCTTCAATCGTAGGTTATCGTAATGGTAACGTGTGGTATAATGAAGAAGGTGTGGAAATTAGTGACCCTACAACTTTGGACAAAGGTAGTGGTATATCACCATGGTTAGTTGATCCAGAACAATCAAGAATCAACGCCTCATCATTCAAAGATTATGATCCACAATGGAGTGTGATGCCTCGTATTTCATTCTCATTCCCAATCTCTGATGAAGCATTGTTCTTTGCTCACTACGATGTTTTGACACAACGTCCAGGTAGTAACTTTGTAAACATCTACAGCTATTACTATTTCGATCAACTTAGCGGTAGTATTGCAAATCCATCATTGAAACCAACACAAACAATTGACTATGAACTTGGTTTTACACAAAAATTGACCAATTCATCTTCAATGACAATTACAGGTTATTATCGTGAGTTACGTAATATGATTCAGTTGTACCGTTATACAGGAGCTTATCCTAAAGATTATACATCGTTCAGTAACTTAGACTTCGGTACAGTAAAAGGTTTAACAGCATCATACGACTTGCGTAGAACAAAGAACGTTCGTTTGCGTGCAAGTTATACATTACAATTTACCAATGCAACAGGTGCAAGTACAACAACAATGGCATCATTGATCGCAGCTGGTGTTCCTAACTTGCGTTCAACATTCCCAATGCCATGGGACCGTCGTCACCAATTCAATATCGTTCTCGATTATCGTTTTGGTGAAGGAAAAGACTACAACGGACCTGTTACAAAACGTGAAAACTCAGGTAAAAAACCTATCAATTGGTTAACAAATACCGGTGCAAGTTTAACAGTCAATGGTGGTTCTGGTACTCCTTATACAAAAGCTGAAAATGTCTCATCACCTATTTCGTCTTCAACAAATATTTTGCAAGGTTCAATGTATGGTTCACGTCTTCCATGGTCATTCCGTTTTGACCTTCGTATTGACAAAGACATCAATTTGAAACTTGGTAAGAAAGATGGTGAAGGTGGTCGCGACGCTTATATGAACGTTTATTTCCAAATCTTGAACCTCTTGAATTCTAAGAATATCATGGGTGTTTATTCAGCAACAGGTAATCCTGATGATGACGGTTATTTGAGCGCACCTGAGTATGAACGTGAAATTCAAATGCAAAGAGACCCTCAAGCATTTAGAGATTTATATAGTTTGTATGTAAATTACGCTGGTAACTATTCACAACCACGTCAAATAAGATTTGGTGTAATCTTTAACTTCTAATTAGAAATAATAAAATACAGACAAATATGAAGACTATTGTTCGTTTATTAGTTGTTGCATTCTTATTTTTGAATGTAACAGAGATGAGAGCCGAGAAGGTTAAGATGAAAGACACTAAATCTCGCGCCCTTAAAGGTACGACTGCCGGTTGTTCTCCGTCTTCTACATTTGCTTGGTTAAATATCAACAATGCAAGAGTACGTGTTAATGCTGGTGGTGACATGTGGTGGGATCTTCCTGGTGGAACAGGGGCTAAGTATTATATCCCAGCCAATGGTTCTGCTACTTCTTTGTATGCCGGTTCCCTTTGGATTGCTGGTCTTGATATTAACCAACAATTGAAGTGTGCTGCTATTCGTTTCCGTCAAGTAGGTAACGACTTCTGGACAGGACCTCTTACTATAGATGGTACTGCTGCTATCGATCCTGCAACATGTATGGAATACGATAAAATGTATACCATAACTCGTGCTGAAGTAGATGACTTTTTATCATATTGTGACCCTGAAACAGGTGCTTTCAACGCTCAATTAGCTACTGAAGATGGTTATTCAATTCCATCATCAATTACTAATTGGCCTGCTCATGGCGATGAGTCTAAAGGTATGAGTAAATATTTGGCACCTTTCTTCGATAGAAATAGTGATGGTGAATACAATCCTCAAGATGGTGATTATCCTTACTATGACATTGATAATGAACTTTGCCATAGCCAAACCCCAACAATGGACGAGGCTATCGAAGGTTCTATTAAGGGTTCAATTTTGGCTGACCAGGTTATCAAAGGTGACCAAACAATTTGGTGGGTTTTCAACGATAAGGGTAATGCTCACACCGAGACAGGTGGTTCAGCTATCGGTATGGAAATTAGAGCTCAAGCTTTCGCCTTTGCAACAAATGATGAAATTAATAACATGACTTTCTATAGTTATGAAATTATCAACCGTTCAACATATACTTTAACAAATACTTACTTCTCACCTTGGACAGACGTTGACCTTGGTTATGGTTATGACGACTTTATTGGTTGCGATGTAAGCCGTGGTTTGGGTTATGGTTATAATGGTACTAACATCGATGGTAATGGTGAAACTGAATCATACGGTGCTAATCCTCCTGCAGTAGGTGTTGACTTCTTCCAAGGTCCTTACTTGGATCCGGATGGAATAGATAATCCTAAATATAACCCTACAACAGGTGAAAACTGTGACGAAAGTATCAATGGTGTTAATTTCGAAAATGGTATTGTTGATGACGAACGTTTTGGTATGCGTCGTTTCGTTTATCACAACAATCAGTTGAGTGGTGTTAACGCTGACCCTGAAAAAGCTGCTGAGTATTACAACTTCCTTAGAGGTATTTGGAAGAATGGCGAAAAGATGCACTACGGTGGTGACGCTGTTCCTGGTAACCCAGGCGTAACAGATGTAGCTTGCGACTTCATGTTCCCATTCGACTCTGACCCATGTGACTGGGGTACAGGTGGTCTCCCATCAGGATTCCCAGGATATTGGAGTGAAGAAACTGGCGACAATGGTGAACCAAACGCCCCTGGTGACCGTCGTTTTATGCAATCAGCTGGTCCATTTACATTGAAACCTGGTGCAGTTAACTACATTACATTCGGTGTGCCATGGGCACGTGCAAATACAGGTAAAGCTTGGGCTTCTGTAGAATTATTACGCCGTGTTGACGATAAATGTCAGTCAATGTTTGATAACTGTTTCGACGTTCTCGATGGTCCAGACGCTCCAGATTTGACATTCCGCGAATTAGACAAAAAATTCATTGTTTATATTTCTAACTCAGAGAACTCAAACAACTATTCAGAATCATATACTGAAATTGACCCACAAATTAGCGGTGTCCTCGTTACTGATTCAACTCAACGTAACGACTCATTATATCGTTTTGAAGGTTATGTAGTGTATCAATTAGCTAATAAGGAAGTTAGTGTTGATGAACTTACCGACATCACCAAAGCACGCGTTGTTTATCAATGTGACGTCAAAAATAATGTTTCAAGAATCATTAACTTTATTTATGACGATGAATTAGGATTTGCTGTTCCTACAATCATGGTAGAAGGTGCTGATAATGGTATCAAAACAACATTTGAAATTACTCAGGACGCATTTACTACAACAGGTGACGTTAGATTGATTAATCATAAGACATATTATTATATGGCTATTTCATACGCTTATAATAATTATATGGACTATGACATCGATGAGAATAATCCACTTGCACTGTATGGCCAAAAGACTCCTTACCTCGCTGGACGTAAAAATATTAAGATGTATTCCGCAGTCCCACATACAACAGTTGACGGTACAATCATCAATTCAAATTATGGTGACAAACCTCAAATTACACGTTGGGCTGGTATTGGTAATGGTGGTAATCAATTGGAATTATCTCAAGAATCAATTGATGAATTATTATCAAAAGCCCCTGCAAAACATAATCTTAATATTGTTGAAGGCGATGAGTCATTCTTGTCATACGAAGATTCTGAACTTGTACAATTAGGACATCCTGATTATCCAATAGTTTATCATCCAACATACAAAGAAGGCTATGGTCCTGTTGATGTAAAGATTATAGACCCATTGAATCTTGTTTCAACTGATTACGCTATTTGGTTTGAAGATTTCCAAAATAAGTATATTACTTCAATTACAGGTGATTTAAGTATTTTGGGTGACTCTGCAGCAAAACAAGTGTTTAGATGGGTTTTGAAGGATTTGAACACTGGTGAAGAATTGTATTCTCCATCAACTTCTGAATTTCAATCTGAAGCTATATTCCTTGAAAGAGGTATCTCTGTTTCAGTACATCAACCATGGAACATTGGTCCGCATGTTATAGGTAAATATCTTGATCGTGAAAATTGGAAGAGTTACTATCATGTTATTGCAGAAAACAATGGTGTTATCACATCATCTGTTACATACGCCGACAGTTCTAGTAGATGGTTAAGCGGTATTAGAGATGATGATAATTTACCAGGTCATGCTCTTAACTGGATTCGTTCTGGTACTTATGCTGACCAAAATGTTACTGCAAACAGTGACTACAATATCGTTCCTTCAGCTCAAGGTGGTTACAATAAACCGTTCGACCCAAATGAGAACTTTGAAAATATTGCAGATGGTACATGGGCTCCTTATCTCTTGACAGCAGATCCAACATTACTCTCTGGTGCTCCATATCCTATGTACCTTGGTAACTGTAGAATTGATACAGTGTTCAGAAAGTTAGGTTCTATCGACATAGTTTTAACATCAGACAAATCTAAGTGGTCTCGCTGTCCGGTAATTGAAATGTGTATGGATAATAAATTGTCAGAAGGTAATGCTTCTAGATTTACACTTCGTAATGCTCCATCTGTTGATAAAGATGGTAATCCATGCGCAGATATGAATGGTCCTGCAAGTGACAATCCAGAAGATGCAAACTATATCTCAGCAAGAGGTATGGGTTGGTTCCCAGGTTATGTCATCGACATTGAAACTGGTGCACGTCTTAATGTTTGTTTCGGTGAAGATTCATTCTATCCTGACTTAAATGGTTGTGATATGTTGTTCAACCCACCAGCATTGAAAGAAACAACAGTGTTGTCACAACCTATAGCTCAGTTGTCTGACCCTGTATTGTTTGACGCTGTTGACCAAACTCCTGTACTCGGTGGTAAACATTTTGTTTATGTATTCCCTGTTCACGATGCTGGTGTTATGGGTAACAATGTTAATTTCAAATCACCTGCATACGATGCTGGAGCTTATCTCTGCAATACTTTGAAATGTATTGAGAATCAGCCTACAAACCATACATTGTATTACTCTATCTTCTGGGGGCAACCAACATGGGTAGGTATGCCAATGGCTGTTGAAGGTAAAGAATGGTTGCAAGAAGGAAATCCAGTTAAGATTTCTGTACGCGTAGCAAAACCATATCAATCAGGTTATGCAGGATTCCCACTTGAAGTCGAATCTGATGAGTTGTATGATGAGGAAAACCACAAAGGTTACTATCCATATTATACATTCTCAACAGAAGGTTGTGGTCCTACTTTGAACGATCTTGAACAATCAGAAAAAGATCTCGATAAGATTACAGTTGTACCTAACCCATATTACGCTTATTCCTCATACGAAGAAAATGCCCTTACACATAATGTTAAGATTGCTAATATTCCTAGCAAGTGCGTTGTTACAATCTATACTGTAAATGGTATTAAGATTCGTCAATTCAAGAAGGACTCAAGTGAAACATCTCTCGATTGGGATTTGACTAACCATGCTAATACACCTATTGCAAGTGGCTTCTACATCATCCATGTTAAAGATCTTACTTCAGGTGGTGAAAAGACAGTTAAATTCTATTGCGCTATGCGTCAAGTTGACTTAAATACATTCTAATTATTATGCGAAAACAAATAAAAAGTACGATCATGAAAAAGTTATTTAAATCTATCGTTATAGTAAGCTTGACAATCTTAGTATTAGGATTTAGCAATACAGCATTCGCAGGTAATAAGGATAGGTCTGGTCAAGCAGGCGCTACAGAATTATTAATAAACCCATGGGCATCATCAGCTGGTTGGGGTAACGCAGGTATGTCATCTATTCACGGTGTTGAAGCTATCTGGAGTAACGTAGCTGGTATCACAGCAACAAACTCATTAGATTTGAACTTCTCTTACACCGATTGGTTGGCAGGCTCTGGAGTAAATGCTTACTCATTCGGTTTCCTCGCTCGTATATCAGAGTCAGTAGTTGCTGGTCTCTATGTTATGTCTTTCAATCCAGGTGAAATAGAAAGAACAACAACACAAAATCCTGACATGACTTTGGGTACTTTCAAACCAAGTTTGATGAATATCAATATCGCTGTTGCAAAATCATTCTCAAATAGTATTCACGCAGGTTTCGTTTTGAAAATCATAAGTGAATCAATTGCAGATATGACGGGTACAGGTGTCGCTTTAGACGCAGGTATCCAATATGTAACAGGTATCACAGATAACATCCACTTTGGTATCACTTTGAAAAACATAGGGCCTACTGTTAAATACAGTGGTGACGGTCTCGTTTTCAAATCACAACCAGATTCATTCCTTGGATCAGAGTTGACAGTTATTCATCGTGCTGACCAGTTCGAGTTACCAACACAATTAGCTATCGCTGCTGCTTACGACTTTAACTTCACAAATGGTTGCCGTCTTACAGCTGCTGGTAACTTCACTTCAAATTCTTTCTCAAAAGACCAAGTAGCTTTAGGTCTTGAGGCATCATACAAGGATATAGTAATAATCCGTGGTGGTTACCTCCTTGAAAGTGGTATTTGGGGTGATATCGAAACTGAACAATGTACAAATGTCAATACAGGTTTGTCATTAGGTGCATCTCTTCAAGCCCCTCTCAGCGACAAGATGAGAGTTTCTGTCGATTACTCATACCAAGATACACATCACTGGAATGGTACTCACACAGTAGGCGCAAGAATTATTTTCTAAAAGATTGCGCTACATTCAAAAATAATTCGTATCTTTGCATACGCATTTGACAAAAAAGGGCCCTTATCTCGATAAGGGTCTCTTTTTTCTTTATTATTAAAATTAAAAATAACATATTATGGCTGAAATTGAATATTTTACACAAGCTGGACTTCAGAAATTAAAAGACGAATTAGATCGTCTTATTCTCGTGGAACGTCCAAAAGTCGTTCAGGCAATTGCTGAAGCTCGTGATAAGGGAGATCTTTCAGAAAATGCCGAATATGACGCTGCTAAAGAGGCTCAACAACATCTTGAAATGAAGATTGTTGAACTTCAACAACTCATCATGAGCGCCCGCGTGCTCGATGAATCTAAAATGGATACTTCTAAAGCCTTGCTTCTTTCTACAGTAAAAATAAAGAACTTGAAAACTAATGCAGTAATGGCTTATACTCTCGTTCCTGAAAAAGAAGCAGACCTTAAAAATCATAAAATATCCGTTACATCTCCAATAGCTAAAGGACTCCTCGGTAAGTCTGTCGGCGATCAAGTGGAAATACAAGTTCCTGCAGGTAAGGTTATGTTCGAAATAATTGAAATAACTCGTTAACTATGGCAACAATATTTACAAAAATAGTCAATGGCGAAATACCATGCTATAAAATCGCTGAAAACGAAAAGTTCTTCGCTTTCTTGGACATCAATCCTTTGATGAAAGGTCATACTCTCGTTATACCTAAAAAAGAAACAGATTATATCTTCGACATAGAGGATAACGACCTTCAGGAAATGATTGTCTTCGCAAAACAAGTGGCTGTTAAAATCAAAAACGCTATTCCTTGTACAAAGGTCGGTGTTGCTGTGATAGGTCTTGAAGTGCCTCATGCACACATTCATCTCGTACCTATGCAGAAAGAAGGCGACCTCGATTTTAAACGCCCTAAACTTCAACTCTCTCAAGAAGAGTTCCTTGAAATTCAAAAGAAATTGGCTTTTTGATTTAATAACAAAATAATCTCTACGCTTCGATACTTCGAAATTTAGAGATTATTTTATTTTTATAATAGTCTTTTAATATAATATTATGAAAAAAATATTGGTTTTATTAAGTTTCTTCTCTCTCTTTGCTATGAGCAGTTGTAACCATAGTTCTGATATGTCAGATAAGATCATTGGTGATTGGGAAACAATACATATTAGAGAAAAAGGAGACTATGATGGATATTATTATGATGAAAGTTATGAGGTTACGCCAGATGTAATTGAAGAATGGTATGTTATTAGTATTAATAAACTTTTTATGAAAATAACAGAAACTAATGACGAGGATATAGCGGGTATTGCCAATATTCCATGTACTTATACATTTAAAGATGACCAATTAACATCTTTGTTGCTTAATAGCGACAACACTAGTACTGTTACAGTAAGTTTTACCGATGACGATACTATGATATTCTATATGGATGATTCAGGTTATACAGATGGTATTTATGAGACCTATGAACAATGGACGACTTACCGTCGCGTAAAATAAATCTTAAAACCTCAGAATCTTATTCTTTTGAAAGTTCTGAGGTTTTTATTTTATTGTTTGTTATAAACTAAATCCTGCACAAATCTTAAAAGCGAAATTGTCCCCTACATTGTCGTATGAATATGGACCATAACGATAAAACGCTCCAAATCCTAATTTGGCAAATCCATTACTTATGATATTGTCAATAACAAGTCCGCTCTCAAAATATCCTTTATTTAGAACTTGAGAACTTGAGAACTTGAGAACTTGAGAATCTGAACTACAATTGCCACAAGCGATATTCGTTACTAAAATTATCTCTGGATGGAATTTCTTGAAATCGAATAAAAGATTTCTGAAGTTATGTGAAAAATATAATGCTGCAAATCTGTCGCAGAAAAATTCATCGGGGCGCATAGTATTAAAACTCTCCGTGCAAAATAATCCGAACTTCTTATTATCTGTTCCTTCAAGATTGAATAATTCCGTTGATGGTGCAGTCCCGTTTATAAATCCGCTTTGCAAAGAGATAGATGTTTCTCCTATGTATTTAAAAACTTTCTTGCCTCTAAATTGAAATTCAATCTTGTCGAAGTTGTACGGACTTCCAAAAACGTCTTTCAAATTCTTCTGATATGAAACCCAAATGACAGGATTGGCGTTGCCTTCCGGACTTAATCCTTGTACTGTCTTAATAAACTTCTCGCCAAAAGCAATCCTTAATTTTAAATCCAAAGTACTTAGGCGATAAGTCTGTTGACCGTTTTCTGTTTTTTGTTGTCTTTCAAAAACCGTTTTGTCGGCGACTTCAAAATTAACAAATCCTTTAAGATATTTATTAAGATATGTAGAAAAGTGAGCAGAAACAGAATTGTTTAACGAAGTCGCATTGATGTAAAAATTCTTGTAGTTAGAAGGAGAGAGGACGGTCTTTTTTTCTTCAAAACCATAATTGCCGAGACGCTCGAATTTATGCTCGGCTACAAATCTTATCTTCATGTCTCTCGAACGTAAAATGTTGAACGACACATCTCCTCCGTAATTAAATTCTTTGGCTTTAAACCAATAATTGCCGAATGCTCCAAGAGAGAAAAAATTTGAAACTTTATTATTGGTGTTAAGTCCCAAGCCTAACATATAACCGTTTCCAATATTATAGTCCATGATGTCGTCGAGTTTAAGATTGACAAAACCTATTGGAAACTCATTTGAAATGGTGGAAATCGCCGATTCCATTATTTTGTCAATATTGACGTTCTCTGCTTCAAAGATAGAATCTACAAATTTATATGTAGCTTCTAACCTTTCACCACTGAGTTGTTCATAACGATAGGCTCTTATGACATCATCGGATTCGCCGGCATCATCGCCTATAACGAAGTCTGCATTGCTGAAATTACTTTTGTCTAACTCTTTATTAATCTCAATTTCTGTGATGTAACTTTTGCCAATACCTAACATGGTATATATATCAAGCATATTGAGACTAATGTTGGTATTCAATTGTTTAGGGAACCAATGTCCATCAACTTTTTCATAAAGTTGTTGTATGTCAATATTGAACATTTGATTTTGTTTTGAAGGCTCAGCCTTTATGTTTTGAATAGCCCAATTATCGGAATTGATTGTTAGAGTTCCATTTAAAGAATTGAAATTTGTGTTTTTATAAGGCTTGAATGAGATGACGAAAATACTGTCATTGCTCTCAGTCTTTAATGTTGATTCTAAAACAAAAATGTATTTGTTCTTGCTTCCGTTGCTGATAGGGTTGACATATTGTTTCTCGTTTATTGTTATAAAATCTTCTTGGAAACCAATACTCTGAATGTTTTCTATTATATAAACTAATTTTGGATTGTTGATGCCGGATACTTTGTTTGCCAAGATGTTTTTCTGACTTTTATTAGGTTTCATAAAAATCTGCTCCGACACTGTCTCCATCGCCATAAGGTCGTTGTTATTAAATTTGTTATACATCACATCGTCGGGGTACAATCTTGTGGTATCGATGGTAAAGACCATGTTGTCGTAAATCTTGTAAGAATAAGAATCTAAGTTTTTAGGATTATTAGAATCTCTATATTTCAAGACACTATCGATGATTCTGTTTGCCGGATTATTGCTTGCATCGATGACGATTTCCGACAACTGAATATTTTGCGGTTTTAACTTGACAAAAACCTCGTTCTGCCCCTCACTTATCTCGACTTTCTTTTTCTCATAACCGACGAAGGAAAAAGTCAGATTGTCGATTTTGTCTTTACTTGATATCGTGAAATTACCGTTGATATCGGTCGTTGTCCCAAGAGTTCCATTCTCGTTTATGACGATATTGACGAAAGCAAGCTTCTCTTTTGTAGAGGCGTCAATTACGGAACCACTGATGCGATTTTGACCACAAAGATAGAAACCAAAAATCGATAATAATATTGTTAATGTGAATTTTAATTTTAATGTTTTCATTGTTAATTATTCTGATGAGACGAACCACGGTAGGACACATTCAATGTGTCCATACAATTCCTAATTCCTAACTCCTAATTTCTCATTATTAATGTGTCTCTCCTTGTCGCGATTGGTTTTCTTCTCTAAGTTTTTCTTGAAGGCTTCTGTTAAATCAACGCCGGTTTGGTTGGCGAGACAAATCAACACCCATAAGATATCTGCCATTTCATCCGCCATATTTCTTTCCTTGTCTGATTCTTTGAACGACTGCTCACCGTAAGTACGCGCAATCAGTCTTGCCAACTCGCCGACTTCCTCAGTCAGTAAAACCATATTCGTCAATTCGTTAAAATAACGTACGCCGTGAGTCTTAATCCATTCGTCAACTATTCTCTGAGCTTCTTTAATTTTCATAAGATATATTTTTCACAAAGTTAAAAAAAACACTAATTCAAAGTCTCACTAACTCAGAAAAAACTTACATTTGCAAAAAAAATATAAACGGTGGAAAATACTTTTGCTTTAGTCGCTAAGACATTACCTGGTTTCGAAGATATTCTTGCAGAAGAATTGCTTGCTATAGGAGCAGAAAATGTTACTAAGTTAAATCGTGCTGTCAGTTTTGAAGCCGACAAGGCTTTGATGTACAAGGCTAATTATTGTCTTCGTACGGCTTTGAGAATCTTAAAACCTATACAGACTTTCACGGCACGTAACGAGTTGATGTTGTATAAGAAGATTTTTGAGATTAAGTGGCATGAGATTTTTGGTATTGAAGAGACTTTCGCCATCGATGCTGTTGTCAGCGGCAATTATTTCACACATTCGCAATATGTGGCATTGAAAGTAAAAGACGCCATCGCTGATGAGTTTCGTAACAAATTCGGGGCTCGTCCTTCCGTCGATACAGAGAATCCCGATTTGAGAATTAATATTCATATTGAGAATGAGAAGGTGACGCTTTCGTTCGATAGCTCTGGCGACTCTTTGCATAAGAGAGGCTATCGTAAAGCTGTCGATAAGGCGCCTATGAATGAGGTGCTCGCCGCAGGTCTTATCAAACTGACAGGTTGGCAATGCGACAGAAACTTCGTCGATTGTATGTGCGGTTCTGCGACTATTCCTATCGAGGCTGCTATGCTCGCAATGAAGATACCGGCAGGCTATTTCAGAGAAAGCTACGGTTTTATGAGATGGCACGACTTCGACGAGAAACTTTGGAAAGAAGTGAGAATGGAAGCTGATGAAGAAATATGCGACTTCGACTACGAGATATTCGCTTCCGACCATTCTTCAAAAGCCGTTCAAATAGCCAAGTCGAACATCCAAGGTGCGCATCTCTCGCACGACATCACTCTTTCTCAACAGGATATGTTCGAGATGACACCGCCAGAATCTCCAGGAATATTGCTTATCAATCCTCCTTACGGCGAACGTTTGGAAGAAAAAGACTTAGTTAGTTTATACAAGAATATAGGTGATACCCTAAAACACAACTTTAAAGGCTACGAAGCCTGGGTTATAAGCAGTAATCAGGAAGTTCTTAAACTCATTGGCTTGAAACCTTCCGAGAAAATAGAAGTATATAATGGTTCATTAGATTGTCGCTTCGTAAAGTTTGAGATCTTCGAAGGAAAATATAAGGATATGAAAAAAGAAAAAGCAAGAAAAAGCGAGTGACTTTATCGTCCTTGCTTTTTCTTTTCTTCGTTGAGAACCCAACGTGCATCTTCAATGATTACTTGATCGAATGTCTTGTTCTTTTCTTTTGCTTTATTTTGAAGGAATTTGACCATATCAGGGTTGTTCTTCCATCTTTTCACGACCTTGTTAACCTCAGCTTCGAACAGAAGATCTTCGTCTATTGAAGTGGTGTCGCGGATCAAGGTTTTGTTTGATAGAACGTTTTCTGCTTCCATCTTGAAGATTTCTTCTAGGCTCTTGTTTTGTATCACTGTTTGAACATCTAATGCTTTAACCCAGTCTTCATCTTTTTCAATCTTATTGATAGTTTGAGCGATGCGTATTTCCTTTTCATTACGTATAATCGGACTATCGCAATTCATGATTCCTCTTATCAAGCCTGGATAATCTTTGATTTTCTTTTTTGCTTCTTCTTTGCTTATGTCTAAACTATCGGCGATGCGTATGGATTCCGCTTCCATCAGGCTGTCGGAGACGCAGAAAGCAAGTAGTGCTTGTTCGACGAAATTGTATGTGGCTCTATGCCACTGATGTCCCGAAGTATAAAACACAATATAGTCGGCACGAAGCATCTCTCGTAAGATGTTTATGTCTTCTTTCTTATAAGGTCTTCTGTTGAAACCCTTGAAGACGCTGGAGTTATAAAACCATATCTCTACATCCTCCATCAGTTCTTCCCATGGGGTGTGAGAGTCTAAGGCCCAAATAAAAGAATCTCCAACAAACAGAACCTTAGGTTTTCTACAGTTTTCATCACATTCAATCTCTACATCCAATTTGTAGTCGATATTTTTGTTTTTGACAGGGAAGAGTAGATTTAATGTAGCTTCGTCGCTTTGGAATTTAAGGTCGTAGGCTTGTGGTTCTCCGTATTTTATTTTAGGAATACCGAAGTTGTTGAGGTTGTCCATGAACCTAAATAATGAATCGTAGGCATAGACTGAGGTAAATTGCCAATGATTATCCATTGTAGGAAAGATGGGGTAGGGTAGAGTGTCTCTCATTGACTTAAACCATTTTGTCATTTCAATATGAGGGAAACCTGCCTCTGTTAGAGCTTTGTCGTAATACTCTATTGCATTGAATGTAGTTGTATTTCTGCTTCTCTCTGGAAGATATTCAGGATAGACATGAGCCTTACTCGGCGCCATGAACGATAGAAATTCGATGCCGTACGATTGTAAAACGTTTCTTAACTGACACATCATCACCACATTCTTATCGTACCATTCTTTAGCTTCTTCAGGTGTCTTATGCCATTTAATTTGTTCCCTGCCATAATAATCGTTGACAGCTTCTGCATAATAAATCCAATTGCCTTTGCCTGGAATTAGAAAGTGACTGTAAGTCTTGTGATAACAGGACCAAATATATTGATTGTAAAGACGTATGACAAATTCTCTAAATCCGAAGTTTTCTGCGATATACTTTTCTATCTGCGATTGATATTTGCTTTTTGAGAAGGATTCTACAGTGAACTTAGGAAACTCAGTGGTGAGAGTGACTCCTTTCAAAGGCTTTATCTCGCATATTTTATAATGCTCTTGTACCATAGGTATAAAGAGGAAAAACAATAGAAGAGAGAATAATATCGTATATAAGACTTTGTTTTTCATCAGAATCTGAAATAAATGAATGGACTGAAACCTGTTGCGTTTAAAGCACCTAAACAGAAGATAAAACCTATTATCGAAAGTATGAAGGCGATGATGTGTTGTCTCTGATTATACTCGGTGAAATAAATCTTGTCTTGTAGTCTAAGACCGAATTTTGTCAAGGTGATAAACGAGAAGATTGCAGCGACAATCATTGTTGTATAGAAATGAGGGTTGTCGGAGAAGTGCAATGGAGTGAAATCGAAGGCGAACAATCGTTTGAGGAACATCCAAGATAGGTCGGCTCTTTCGATACGGAAGAAACATCTTGTCAATACTATGATTGTAAAGGTGAAAATGACGGAAGGAATCTTGCCTAATTTATTAAGCCATTTCACTAAGAAGAGTTTGTCGGCGCAGATGAAGATACCTTGCAAGGCTCCGTATATCACGAAGTTCCAAGCTGCGCCATGCCATAATCCGGATACTAAGAAACAGAACCATAAGTTGAAATATTTTCTTGCCTCAGTCTTGACGCGGCTTCCTCCAAGAGGGAAATATAAATAGTTCTTGATAAAGACGCTGAATGTCTGATGCCATCTACGCCAGAACTCTGATATTGAAGTAGAGACGTATGGATTGTCGAAGTTCTCGGGGAATCTAAATCCTAACATTCTTCCCAAACCTATCGCCATGTCGGAATAACCGGCGAAGTCGAAATAAATCTGGAAGGTGAAGGCAAGTATCACAATCCATGCTGTAGTGGAGTCGATGATAGCAATCTTGTCGGCAATCTCTTGTATCTGTGCTGCGCTTAACACGTCGTAATTTGAAGGACCTAAGATTTTATCTACTTGAAAACCTATCACGTCGGCTATTAAAATTTTTTTTGCAAGACCTAAGACGAAACGGTAGAATCCATGAAGACGGTCACTCATCAGAGCTTCTCGTTCTCTAATCTGGTCGGCGATGTCGCAGTAACGGATGATAGGTCCGGCAACGAGTTGTGGAAACATCGTGATGTAAAGCATATAATCGCTGAGTCGTTTCATAGGCTCGTTGATACCACGATAAGTGTCTAATGTATAGGTGACACTCTGGAAAGAGAAAAACGAGATACCGATAGGAAGTAATATCTTAATCCACTCGACAGGCTCGTGATGGAACAGACCTAAGATGGCATTCAGATTAAGCATGGTGAAGTTGCCGTATTTGTAATAGAACAACAATCCTATGCTTATGGCGATGGATATTCCGCATAGTATCTTCTTTGTAATCTCGTTCTTGGCTTTGAACATATATCTCACCAAGTAAAAGTTGGCGACGTTCGACAAGATGAGTTGAATCACAAACTCCGGTGCTCCGTAAGAGTAGAAGATAAACGATGCTAAAAGAAGAGTGTAATTCCGAAATTTCCTCGGCGTGATGAAATACAACACCAAGAAAATAGGAAGAAAATATAGCAGAAAAACGTTACTACTGAATACCATTACTGTTTAATTTTTAAACGACAAATTTAGTAAAAAATACTTTCGTGACAATTATTTATTCTCTTTCAGATATATTCCGCATATTTCTCTTACTGTTTCATTTATTGGTGTAAATTTAAACCCTAATTCTTTGATTATTTTTGCTGAGGAATAGGAATATCTTCTTGTTGCGGTGCGTGCTGTCTCCTTGGTGATGAGCGGCTTCTTGCCTTTTATCTTTCCTATAATCCAGAAGATGCGCCATGCTACCTCGCTGAGCAACTTGCCGACATTGATGTGAGGCGCTCTCACCTTGAAGTTGTCTGCCATCATAGTGAACAGGTCTTTGTAGGAGATGAGTACGCCGTTGAGACAGTAACGCTGCCCGAACTTATTGTTTTCCATCAGTAATATCATGGCGTGGGCTACGTCTTTCACATCGACGAAGCCGTTGATGCCTGTGGTATAGAACGGGAATCCTTTGGCGACGGTGTTGAAGAGTTCGCAGCTGCTTGAGTCCCATCTGCCGGCGCCGAGGATAAGCGACGGATTTATGATAGTAGCGTTGAGACCCTCAGCGATGCCGCGCCACACCTCCATCTCGCCCTGGTGTTTGGAGTTGGAATAGACGCTGTTATTCTTCGAACGCGTCCATGGCGACTCCTCGTCGATGGTCTCGCCTTCGAGAGCGCGTCCCAAGGCAGCGATGGAACTGACGTGACAGAATTTCTTGACTTTACATTGCAAAGCAGCGTTGACCATGTTCTTCACACCTTCAACATTGATGCTAATCAGACTCTTGACATCACTTGGATCGAAGGAGACAACGGCGGCACAATGATAAACCTCATCGACATCGCGCATCGCTTCTTCTAAAACATCATAATCCAAAATGTCGCCATAAACAAACTCTATATTGTCAGGAATATCGTTGAAACTATATCGTTCCAAAACTCTTTTCAACAAACTCAAATCACTATTCTCTCGACATAACAACTTTATGGTGGACAAAGTCTGTTGTCCGTTGTTCGTTGTCTGTTGTCTTTTAATAATCTCAGCAGTTAGATGCGAGCCTACCAATCCAGTACATCCCGTAATAAAAATCATGACTCTAAATTTTTGCAAAAATACCAAAAATAAACCTAAAAACCTCAAAACTTATAGACTTGGTGACTCTGAGACGTATCAATGACATATTGTTTAATATTATAGGTGTCATTGGTGCGTCTCTACTCATTGACTTATAGACTTGGTGACTCTAAAAAATAATTCCTAATTCCTAACTCCTAATTCCTAATTATTCCTATCTTTGCATCTTTAACAAGAATAAAATTTTACATTGATGAATACAAATTTCGTAGAAGAATTACGCTGGCGCGGTATGCTCCACAGCATGACACCGGGCACCGAAGAACAACTGAAAAAAGAAATGACGACAGCTTACTTGGGCATCGACCCTACAGCCGACTCTCTACATATAGGTCACCTCTGCGGTATCATGATGCTGCGTCACCTCCAACACGCAGGTCATAAACCTCTCGCTCTCCTCGGTGGAGCAACAGGTATGATTGGCGACCCATCAGGAAAATCTGCTGAACGCAACTTGCTCAACGACGAGACTCTTAACCACAACCAAGCTTGTATCAAGAAACAACTCGCTAAGTTCTTAGACTTCGAAAGCGACGCTCCTAACAAAGCTGAACTCGTCAATAACTACGAATGGATGAAAAACTACTCCTTCCTTAACTTCATCCGCGACATCGGAAAACATATCACAGTGAATTATATGATGGCTAAAGACAGCGTCAAGAAACGCTTCAGCGGCGAGGGCGAAGGTATGTCGTTCACCGAGTTTAGCTATCAACTCGTTCAAGGCTACGACTTCTTATACCTATATCAAAATAAAAACTGTAAACTCCAACTCGGCGGCTCCGACCAATGGGGTAACATCACAACAGGTACAGAACTCATACGTCGTAAACTCGGCGCTGAGGAGACAGCCTACGCTCTCACATGCCCTCTCATCACCAAAGCCGACGGCGGCAAGTTCGGAAAGACAGAAAAAGGCAACATCTGGTTAGACCCTGCTAAGACATCACCTTACGCATTCTATCAGTTCTGGATGAACTGCTCCGACGAGGACGCTGCTAAATATATCAAGATTTTCACCTTATTAGGTAAAGAAGAGATAGACGCTCTCATCGAACGTCACGCTGCTGAACCTCATCTCCGTGAACTCCAACGCACTCTCGCTCGAGAACTCACCATCATAGTACACTCTAAAGAAGATTTGGAGATGGCTGAAGAAGCAACACAGATACTCTTCGGTAAAGGCACCTCAGAAGCACTCCGTAAATTCGACGAAGCAACATTGTTGAGCATCTTCGAAGGCGTACCTCAGGCAAAAGTCGCTAAGTCGGCTATAGAAGAAGGAATGCCAATAATAGAATTCCTTACCCAGACAGAAGTGTTCCCTTCAAAGGGCGAAGCACGTAAGATGTTACAAGGCAATGGCGTCGCGATAAATAAGGAAAAAGTAGCCGACACCAAAGTCATCGGTAAGGACGACCTTCTCAACGGAAAATATATTCTTGTTCAGAAAGGAAAGAAAAACTATTATCTCATCATAGCCGAATAAAATATGAATACATTTTTCTTAGTACTTATTCCGGCGGTGGTAATTATGGCAGTGGTTTTCATCGCCATCGGTATCAAGATGTTCGTGAAGAAAGACGGACAGTTTGAACGCAAATGCGCCCACTCTTTAGACCCCGACGCCAAATGTATGTGCGGCGGCAAAGGCGACGGAAGCTGCAAGAGAAATAAAGAACATGATTAATTGACAATTGTAGGGGCGTATTGCATACGCCTCTTGTAGAGACTCGTTAATGTTTCCTGAAAAATGAGCAAACATTGACACGTCTCAATAATTTAGGAATTGTGCGGACATATTATGTGTCCTGTGGAGACGTGTCTCTGAAGAATATAGGAAAAGTGTCAATTGCACTATTAATCAATGATGTGTGATTGGCACTTTTTTTTGTATGTCTTTGAGTGAGCATACAACAGAGTTATTTTGCCTTTTTTTGCCAATGTCGAAAAAATGTTAAAAATAATTAAGAATTATATTTAAAAAAACAATATTTTTGTAGGTTGAAGTAGAAATGTTCGTAGTAGAATGGTTCTACTTGTATATCAAATAGTTATAATGCTTTATCAAGTTGTTGTGATTAATTGAGAAACCTTATGATTATTTGCAATAAGTTAATGAAATTAAGAAAGTTAAATGAAATTAAATATTATTAATCACAAAAATTACTAAAATGAGAAAGAAATTTCTATTAATGTGTTTCGTCCTCTCATTGTTCACTTCAATGGGAGGAGGCTGTCTTTACGGCCAAACTATTGTTTCAACCGAAACAGAACTTAAAAATGCGCTCACAGCAGGTGGAGATGTCAAACTTGGTGCTAACTTAGAGGTGACTGAAATGATTGCAATCTCAGCAGGTGTAACTGCAACTCTTGATTTGAATAGCCATGCGATTACTTCTGGCTATCAAACAGGAAGTACTACAAAGCACATCTATCCTTTAGACAATTATGGTACGCTTACTACAATTATGGTACGCTTACTATTAAAGACAGCGGAAGTAATGGTTCTATCACAGGACGTGGTATCTATGTGCAAGCTGATTCTAAATTAACAGTTGAAAGTGGTAGCATTTATGGTATTGACTCTAACGGTGGTTCTGCCCTTTACCAATATGGCGGAGATATCGTAGTATACGGTGGACACATAGAGCAGCGGGCAGAAGGCACTAAGAACTTTGCTATTAATGCAGGCGGTGGCACTGTAACTGTTGATGGTGGCTGGATTGGCGGTAACCACGGTGCAATAGCAACTACTGCTGCTGTTGTTGTCATCAATGACGGTACTTTTGTTTGTACTGGTTCTGAAAATATGTCAGACAATGTCCTTTACACATCAAGCTCAGGTTCCATTGAAATCAATGGAGGTAAATTTATAGCTGATAGTGACGCTGCTTCTGGCGGTTGCTGTGTTTATGACGCAAATGGCGGTGCAACTATCAATGGCGGTAACTTCTCAAATAGTTCTGGCGGTGATGTCTGGGGTACAACAGGTACTACAATTAATGGTGGTACTTTCGAGAACCTTATAGAGACAAGTCACGTTACAGTCGGTGCTACAATCACCAATGGAGGTACAACCTATACCAAGACTGAAAATGGTTTGGAAGAGGTGGTAATTACTGAAGTAGCAACATACGATGAACTCGTAGCTGCTTTAGCAAACGGCGGTAAGATTAAACTTACAGCTGATATTACAGCTATAGGTGCTGTTGATGGAACAAATGCTGACATAGATCTCAATGGTAAAACACTTACACTTAAAGTTGGAGATAATAATTTCTTCGGTAATTCTAAAGTGGAAAATGGTAATATTAGCATTACTAGTTGTGTAGCAAGTGGTGATTGTATCATTGGTATTGGTGATTATTCCAATTCTGCAACACTTACATTTGATAATGTAAACGTTACAGGTGATGGCTATTCATCAGCTTATGCAGTATTGTATGTTTACAACTCAAGTGAATTCAATATTAATGGTGGCTCCATTGTTGTTTCCAATGATAATGCATCAGCAGGTGGTGTTATCAAAGCTCATAGTGCTGCTAATGGTAAAATTAATATCGTTGGTACACAAGAGGACCCAGTAGAACTTACTTTCAATAATGCTAAGATTGGTATGTTGGATGGTACTGTTCTTATGAATTATGTCGACTTAGATATCACAGGCGGAGCTAATGCAATCAACCAGTCTGCTCTAACAATAAAAAATTCAACATTGGATATCATAGGTGCCGACGGTCGTGCTCTTACTCTTAGCCAAGGTAATGTGGTTGTTGAAAATTCTACATTGAATTTCAGCAATTGTACTGAAGGTGAAATTCGTTTCAAGAAAAGTTTAGAACTTACTGCTGATGCCAATTCAACAATTACTTCATGTACAATATATGCTGATGAAAGTGCAACAGACGCTAAAATTAATGATGTTGATGTAGATGCAACAGAAAGTTCAAAGGCTGTTGTGACGGTAGAAAACGGAACTACAACAGTTAAAGACGCTCCTAAAGGTTCTATCACTCCTATTTATACCCGTGACAATGGTTTCTGGGGTGAAGGCAGTGGAAATGCAAAAGAAAATCTTGTCGTTGAATTATATGAAGGTGAAACAAAAATAGCGACTTCTACATTAAATAACATTGAGGGTATCATAGATGGTGATGTTTATGTTACATGGTCTATTCCGTTCGCAGGTTCAACAGATGATTATTGGACGGTGGAATGGATGGAAGGTTATCCTAAGTACGATATGAATCCTACTAAGGGTGTTATGATTATAGATGGTGTAGCAGTCGCTGAAAACACTGTACAATATAATGCTCCTGATAATCTTAATAAAATTGTAGCTATAGCAGAAGGTTTCACGGGTGGTGTTGTTGCATATACAACTCTTACTGATGCTATGGGTAATTTTAACGGAAGAAAGGTAAATGTTCTTCGCGATGTTACTGAATCAATTGAAAAGATGAATGGTGCTACTTTGACAACAAACGTTGAAGGTGGTGTTACAATTACAAGCAATTATACAAATTACATCTATGCAAACGATTTAAATATTGGTAAAGGTGTAGTTGTCAAATCTGAAAAATTCTTTTACGAGACAGACGGTGTTAACACAATAGAAGGTACTCTTGAGGTGTCTGAAATATTCTATCATGGCCATGATGCCAAAACTACTATCACAAATGGCGGTAATGTTAAAGTGTCTGGTACAACTATTCTTCGCTATAATGAAACCGCAGATGCTGGAATTTACATCTATGGCGATAACGATGACAACACAATAGAATTTGATTGCGATTATTATATTGGTGCATATTCAGGTACATTCTATGCTAAGAATGCAAATATCGAAGCAGGTTATTTCTTGTTGAAAAATTCTTATGACGATTCAAATAATGCTGATATTAACATGACTCTTGATAATACATCACTCAAAGTTGTCGGAACAACAGATGGTCAAGACTCATTTATTATAGATGACCAAGCGCATCTTACTCTTAAAAATGCTGCATCAATTAGCGATGTAAGAGATTTCAATATATTAGAAGGTACAAACTTGGATCTTGACATAGATGAAACTAGTTCAATATCTGCAACAAATGTTACTATAGCTGAGGATGTTCCATTTACATTTGAAAAAAACGAAGACGGCACAATCACATTCACTAAAGGACTTGCTGGTGAAGGTACAGAAGAGAATCCGTTCCTTATTAATAACTTAGAAGAACTCATTCTGTTCCGCGATGAAGTTAACGCAGGTAATGATTATGATGGTAAATATGTTAAGTTAACAGCTGACATTGATCTCGCTTCAGAAACAAATTGGACTCCTATAGGTGTTAATGGTTCACACGCCAACAAATATACTTTCCGTGGCTACTTTGATGGCAACAACAAGACCATCAGCAACCTTAATATCACCGATGAGACAACCGCTCCAGCAGATATGTTAGGTCTTTTCGGACATGTCCACGGCGACGGTATGAATAATACCCTTGAACCTTCTGTTAAAAATCTTACATTGATAAATGTTAACATTTCAAGTACAGATGCTAACTCACGCATTGGTGGTCTTGCAGGTAATCCTTATACTTGCTACATCAAGAATGTACATGTATCAGGTACAATCTCTGGAGGTAAATGGACCGGTGGTCTTGCTGGTAACTGCTACGCTTTGTTCGAAGATTGCTCGTTCACAGGTATAGTAAACAGCAATAATCAAGCTGGTGGTATTGCTGGTGCCGGTGATGCACGTGTATATAACTCTAAGGTCGTTGCTGACATCACCGCTAACTATTGGGCTGGTGGTATTGTCGGTAACGGACAAGAAGGAACATCAGTTGTTGGCTGTTATGTTGATGGTACTATCAAAGCTAATAATAATTGGTATCGTGGTGTTGGTGGTATTGCAGGTGTTGGCGGTCATGGTTATGAAGGTTCTACATTCGAAAACAACTACTTCGATGGTGAAGTCTATTTGGGTGATGAAAAAGTTAATGCCATTGTTGTAGGTTTTGTTAATGTTGAAGACAACGCAAACCTTAAAACTAATGTTGAGGGTAATTCTTGGAATACCGCATATTACTCAGCAGAAACTCCTGTTTATGTAGTAGGAACAGGTTTTGCTTCAGATGCTACTACAGATGCTTGGACAAATGCAGCTGTTGAAGATAAGACAACAGAGCGTAACAACAACTTAGTAATGCTCGAAAGTGATATTCAATATATTGACGCAACGAGCGCTGAAGACGTTACTATCATGATATTCTCTGAAGTAACAGAAGATGATATTCTTCCTCAAATAGAAGAGAATAATAAGGTCGCATTTGTTGATAGTAATAAAAATGGAACCTATGATGAAGGAGAAACTAAATATGAATCATTACAAGAAGCTATTGAAGCTGTGGCAGAAAATGGAACAGTGACAATGTTACGCGACATTACTTTGACTGAAAAAGTTACTGTCAAGAGTAGCATGACACTCGACCTCAATGGCAAAACAATTACAACTTCAGGTATTGTAGGAAGTCGTGTTATCGTA
>JAFTXI010000041.1 GCA_017461665.1 Bacteroidales bacterium
AACAGAGTCGATATTCTTGCGGAGAACAGCAAAGGCGAACTGTTTATCATCGAGGTACAAAACAACGACGAGTACGCCTATTTCCAGAGAATGTTATTCGGAGTTTCTAAGTTGGTGACAGAATATATCAACAGAGGTGAAGGCTACCAAAACATCAAGAAGATTTACAGTGTCAATATTGTTTATTTCGACTTAGGTCAAGGCAAGGATTATCTCTATCATGGCAAGACTGAGTTCTTGGGAGTGAACACAGGTGAGATTTTAAATCTCAGTCCATTCCAGCGACAGAAGTTCAATGTCGATGTTGTGAGTGAGTTGTATCCCGAATATTTTATTTTGAAGGTCAACGATTTCAAAGGCGAACCGAATAGTCCATTAGAAGAATGGATTTATTATCTGAGCACAGGCGACATAACGAATGACTCCACTGCACCAGGCTTGAATGAGGCGAGAAAGAAATTGGAGTTGGCGTTGATGAGCAAGGATGAGTTGTCGGCATATTACCGTCATTTGGACAACACGGTGATATTGAAAGATAATATTTATACCTCTCGTGGCGAAGGCATGTTGGAAGGCAGAGCGATGGGAAGAAAAGAAGGAATGCGAGAAGGCTTGGAGAAAGGACTGAAGAAAGGAATCAAGAAAGGTCGAGAGGAAGGTTTGGCAGAGGGTTTGAGACAAGGTCGAGAAGAAACTATGAGAAATATAGTCGCAAATCTTAGGTTGGCAGGAGCGAGTGTGGAATTTATCGCAGATGTCACGGGATTGACGAAAGAAGAAATAGAGAGTTTGTTATAAGATTAAATTCTCGATATAGCACCACAATTTCTGGCAACATTATTCAATTTTTAACAATCAAAAAAACGCTGCGATAACCTCATCGCAGCGTTTTTATTATGTATTATGCCTTAAGCATTATAAATTATCATCATCCTCTTGCTGCCAAAAGCAAGTCTAACATCTTGATAGCTGAGTCGCTGATGACTGAACCTGGTCCGAAGATGGCTGCTGCACCGGCATCATACAAGAATTGATAGTCTTGTGGAGGGATAACACCACCAACAACAACCATGATGTCTGGACGACCTAACTTCTCAAGTTCTTCGATGATTTGAGGAACGAGTGTCTTGTGACCTGCTGCCAAACTTGAAACGCCAACGATATGAACGTCGTTTTCAACAGCTTGACGTGCCGATTCTGCTGGTGTCTGGAACAATGGTCCCATATCAACGTCAAAGCCTATGTCGGCATAACCTGTAGCGACGACTTTAGCGCCACGGTCGTGACCGTCTTGACCCATCTTAGCAATCATGATACGAGGACGACGTCCTTCAACTTTTGCAAATTCGTCAGCTTTAGCAACTGCTTCTGCAAATTTAGCATCACCTTTTGTTTCCATAGAATAAACTCCTGATATTGTACGAATAACTGCTTTGTAACGTCCTGCAACTTTTTCGCAAGCCATTGAGATTTCGCCTAATGTAGCGCGGCATTTAGCTGCTTCGATTGCTAACTCTAACAAGTTGCCTTCGCCTGTCTCAGCTGCTTTTGTGATAGCTGCTAAGCAACGATCGACGTCAGCTTGGTTACGTTTAGCGCGGAGGTCGTTGAGACGTTTGATTTGTGATTCGCGAACTGCTGTGTTATCGACTTCGAGAGTCTCGATAGCGTCTTCATGTTCAAGACGGAACTTGTTGATACCAACGATGATTTCGCTGCCAGCGTCGATACGAGCTTGTTTGCGTGCTGCTGCTTCTTCGATACGCATCTTTGGAAGACCTGTCTCAATAGCTTTTGCCATACCGCCCATAGCTTCGATTTCCATGATGTGTTCCCAAGCTCTGTCAGCGATTTCTTTTGTCAATGATTCAATGTAGTATGAACCTGCCCATGGGTCAACAACTTTACATACATTTGTTTCTTCTTGGATGTAAATCTGTGTGTTACGAGCGATACGTGCTGAGAAGTCTGTTGGAAGAGCGATAGCTTCATCCAAAGCGTTGGTGTGCAACGATTGTGTGTGACCTAAAGCTGCGCCCATAGCTTCGATACATGTACGAGCTACATTGTTGAATGGGTCTTGTTCTGTTAATGACCAACCTGATGTCTGAGTGTGTGTACGGAGTGCCAAAGATTTTTCGCTCTTAGGATTGAAAGTCTTGACGATCTTAGCCCATAACATACGAGCTGCTCTCATCTTAGCGATTTCCATGAAGTGGTTCATACCTGAGCACCAGAAGAATGAAAGACGTGGAGCGAAAGCGTCTATGTCTAAGCCTGATTTAACACCTGTGCGGAGGTAATCCCAACCGTCGGCGAGAGTGTAAGCCAACTCGATGTCGCATGTGGCGCCGGCTTCTTGCATGTGGTAGCCAGAGATAGAGATTGAGTTGAACTTAGGCATCTTCTTAGAAGTGAACTCGAAGATGTCGGCGATGATACGCATTGAGAACTCAGGTGGATAGATATATGTGTTACGAACCATGAATTCTTTCAGGATGTCGTTTTGGATCGTACCTTGAAGTTCTTCGTAGGTAGCGCCTTGTTCCAAAGCAGCGACGATGTAGAATGCCAAGACTGGCAAAACAGCGCCGTTCATTGTCATAGAGACTGACATCTTGTTGAGAGGAATCTGGTCGAATAAGACTTTCATGTCTTCTACTGAACAGATACTTACACCAGCTTTACCGACGTCGCCCATTACGCGTTCGTGGTCGGCGTCATAGCCTCGGTGTGTAGCAAGGTCGAATGCAACCGACAAACCTTTTTGTCCAGCAGCGATGTTACGACGATAGAAAGCATTTGATTCTTCAGCAGTTGAGAAACCTGCATATTGACGGATGGTCCAAGGACGCATCACATACATTGTTGAATAAGGTCCGCGGAGATAAGGGGCTATACCTGCTGCATAGTTGAGGTGCTCCATGCCTTCAAGCTGTGCTGAAGTGTAAGCAGGACGAACGTTGATATGTTCAACAGTTTCCCATTCCGGTTTTATACCATTTTTATTTTCCCATTCTTTTGGGTCTTCTGTCTGAGGTATAACGTTGATGTTTATATCTTTAAAATTGGGTTTCATCTTTTTCTCCTTTCTTTATTTTGCTATACCTAATTTCTTTTGAAAATCTTGTAATGTCTCTAAAACATTGCTCTTGACGTGGATGAAGTATTCCATGCCAGCTGCCTTAAGAACGTCGGCTGTGCCTTCTGGATTACCTGCCAAGACGACGATAGCTTCGTCTTTCAATGCTTCGTAAATCTTGAGAGCATTGCCTTCGCCATATTCTTCGTCTGATGAGCAGATGACTACGATTTCTGGTTTCACTTCCTTAGCAGCAGCGATACCGTCTTCTACAGTCTTGAAGCCTGCATTGTCAACGACTTCGAAGCCTGCGCAAGCGAAGAAGTTAGATGCGAAGTTAGCTCTTGCCTTAAGCATAGCGAGGTTACCGTATGTCAACATCCATACAACAGGGCGTTTGTTGTTTTGACTGTAAATGTCTGTTGCATAACGTAATTGTTCAAATTGTTGAGCTACGCGATATGTCACGATTGTGTCGATTTCAGCATTTTCTTCGCGACGGTCGCTCGATTCGAATACCCATGCTTCAGGATTTGACTTCATTGTCTCTGTGAAGTTAGGGAATTGGTTTGTACCGAGGATGATCTCGCGACGTGTTGCTACGTTGTTGAGGCGTTTAGCTGCGTTTTCTTTAACCATCTTTTGGATTGTGCCGTTACGCAATGCTGCGAGATAACCGCCTTCTTCTTGGATTTGTAAGAATAAATCCCAAGCTGCTTTTACCAATGAATCGGTGAGGTTTTCGATGTAATATGAACCTGCTGCAGGGTCAGATACTTTGTCGAAGTGTGATTCTTCTTTCAAGATAAGTTGTTGGTTACGTGCGATACGTTCTGCAAACTCTGTTGTTGGTTCGTAGATTGTGTCGAATGGAGTGACGCTGAATGAGTGAACGCCACCGAGGATAGCCGACATTGAACCTGTTGTTGTACGTAACATATTGACGTATGAGTCGTACAAACTCATGTTGATTTGTGCGTTGAAAGCGTGAACAATCATCTTGGCGTTTTCTTCCTTAGCACCGAATGCCTTGGCAATGTTTGCCCATAAAACTCTGTAAGCACGCATCTTAGCCATCTCCATGAAGTAGTTTTGTCCTACTGCTACGTTGAAACGTATCTTTGGAAGAATAGCGTCGATTGTCAAATCTGTGTCTGTGAGTTTGTCTAAATATTCAGCTCCAATAGCCAATGCGAATGCCATCTCTTGAACGATTGTTGCACCAGCGTTGGTGAAGACGTGGCTGTTGATGCCGATAGTTTGGAAACCTGGCATGTCGGCTTTTGTCAAGATGTAAGCCAACTCCATGTCTGTGTTCTCAGAAACGAACCAAGTGCCACGACGGATATAACGTGTCAATGGGTCGTAATTCAATGAACCGCGTAAGTCAGGGATTCTTGAAAGTTGTTCTAAGAGTGGTAAATGATATTTGTTGTTATAGAAACTTAATTCTACTTCTTTAGCATTGATGCCGTTGAGTAATGCCGATATTTCAAGGTCGGTGTAAAGTTTGTCATACTCAAGACGGAAAGTGATGGCGTTGGCACCTCTGCTGATAGAATTTAATGCTTTCTCGTTGGCTGCCTTGCAGTCTGTCACGTTGATATCTTGACAGATAAGCCATTCATTGCCTTTGGTTTTGTTACCACGAACGTATGGAAATTCGTTAGGTTCCACATTGTTCCATGTTATTGAATTAAGATCTTCAGCACGGTAATAAGGTCTTACCGAAAATCCTTCAGCCGTTTTCCAAACTAATTTCTTGTTGTAATCGGCTCCTTTGAGATCTTTTTGAATAACTGCTTCCCATTGTTCTGTCGAAACACCTGGAAATTCCTCAAAAAGTTTTTTCTGGTTACTCATATCTTTTTTTTGTTAAAAATTATTGATTTACTTGTTAACTAACTTATTATCTTCAATTCTACAGACTTTTTAATAGTCTTATTTTATCCCCACAAAAATAGTTAAAATTCGTTAAATAAAACAAAAATACCTAATAAATAATAAACGAAGTTTTTGTTGGCAAAAAATGATTATTTTTGTAAGTCAGAAAAGTAAACTTAAAATAGAATTTTATGAAAAAATCATTATTGTTTTTATTATTATTGATGTCGTTTGTTGTAAAGGCACAAACTTACGAAGTGTCTGGTAACCAGGAAGGGACTTGGGATTGCGATACTGTTCTTGTCGTCGGCGATGTCGTTGTCCCAGAGGAAAACAGCTTAATAATCGCTGAAGGAACGAAGGTTATCTTTCAGGATTATTACTCCATTCTCGTGGAAGGTTCTTTTTCGGCACTTGGATGCGAAGACGATTCAATTTATTTCACTGTCGCCGACACTACCGGATTTTATATCTGGAACTCGGGTCAAGGTGGTTGGAACGCTCTTACAATCCAAGGCGCTGAAACTCCAGTTACGATAGAATACTGCAACTTCTCATACGGCAAAGCTGCTGAAAATATGACGCGTGGTGGCGCACTCAGAATCTATGATACCGAAGATGTTAATATAAACAACTGTACTTTCTTCCATAATTTTACTCGAGAAAAAGGTGGTGCTCTGTATGCTGAAAACTCTAATCTTAAAATAACTAATTGTGAGATTGATAATAATCTCGGCTATTGTGAAGATGGCTCTTATATGCATGGTGCGGGTTTTCAATTTCTTAACTGCTCTGTAAATATGGAAGATATGTATTTTCATGATAATTATTGTAGCTCTTGTTATGGCGGCGGCGTCAACTTCGATAGCTGTAATGTCGTCGTAAATAAAGCGATTTTTGAAGATAATTACGCTGTCAATGCTGGTGGTGTGGGAATCCAACGTAGTAATGATTTTGAGGTGAGAATATCTAATGTGTTGCTTAATAATAATATAGCTTATCATTATGGCGGTGCTATGGCGATGGCAACTTCCTCTCCCTTAATTCAGAACGTGACAATGGTTAATAATTATACTATCGCTGCTGGTGGTGGTGCAATGCAGTTCTTTAGCGAGGCTCGCCCTGTATTTAAAAATTGTATCATCTGGGGTAACGACTGGTATGAATCACAGGATACCTTCGATGATGCTTCGCAGATCTTCGTTTGGGGCAGTGATTGTGCACCCGAATTTTATTATTCCGTATTGGAAGGTGGACTAAAACAGATTCATGGTAATCAGTATGTTGCAGTATATGACCATCAAACGATGGTGGAGACAGATCCTCTCTTCGTCGATACTGTAAACCGCGACTTTCAACTTTTGCCTGAAAGTCCGGCTATAAATCGCGGAACTATCGATACCACAGGCTTATCAATTCCTCCAATAGACCTCGCTGGAAACCAAAGAATTATCGACGATAGAATCGATATGGGTTGCTACGAATCTAACGTCACTTCCTTAAAAGATATTTACAGCTCAAATAAAAATGTTAACATTTATCCTAATCCGATAAATGCTAATTCCGTATGTGAATTTTTATTAAGAAATGAATCAAATGTTAATGTTAAAATCTTTAATCAAAAGGCTTCATTAATTTCTGTTAAGAATTATGGAAAAATGAAACCAGGAATGAATGAAATTCCAATGTCTGACTTTATTGTGTCATTACAAAAAAATAATGTCTATCTCCTTAGCATTGAATCAGAAGAAGAAACAATAAATATTAAGTTTATATATTAATGCATTAAATAAATTGTGCATTATGAATTATGCATTATAAATTGTGAATCATGAAAGGTAACATCTTAAAAAACAAGCAATTCCTCGGAATATTATTTGCAATAATAGCTTTCGCTGCTATAACATTAATTTATTTTACTCCAATCTTAGAGGGAAAGAGAATCAAACAACACGATATTGAGATGTATAAAGGTATGTCTCAAGAAATCAACGACTTCAGAGAAGAAACAGGTGAGCAGTCTCTTTGGACCAACTCAATGTTCGGAGGAATGCCGGCTTGGAATATCGGAGTACAACAGAATTCTAACTTAATGACTTACATCCAGAAAATCATAGGTTTAGGATTCCCAAGCCCAATAATGTCGGTGTTTATCAGCATGTTGGGATTTTTTATTTTGCTTCTCGTCTTAGACTGTAAGATCTGGATTAGTTTTATAGGCGCTTTGGCGTACGGATTTACGTCTTATCTCTTCATCGTGATGGGCGCAGGTCATAATTCCAAAGCCGTCGCAATGGCTTATATGGCTCCCGTAATTGCAGGTATAATAATGACTTACAAAGGGAAATATCTCTGGGGTGCAGTGTTGACAGCAATAGCTCTTGCCTTAGAAATAAGGGCGGGTCACTTGCAAATAACTTATTACCTATTCATTATCGTATTGATATTTGTCATAGCTGAATTTGTCGAGACAATAAAACATAAAAAATATTTAGATTTCTTCAAGGCAAGCGGAATCCTTGTCTGCGCCGCGATATTGGCAATTCTTACAAGTACAACAACGCTTTACGCCAATTACGAATTTGGAAAAGAAACAATGCGCGGCAAGCCTATTCTTACTGAAAATGTTGAGAATCAGACGCGTGGTCTCGATAGAGATTATGTTACTCAATGGAGTTACGGCATCGGAGAGACATGGAGTCTGATGATTCCAAATGTTAAAGGCGGCGCCTCAGCTTATATCGGAAACGACAATCCTGCTTTGCAAAACGCCGAGCCTCGCTTCCGTTCTATGATTGCTCAAAACAACGCTTATTGGGGCGACCAGCCCGGAACAAGCGGTCCCGTTTATGTGGGCGCAATCGTGTGTTTCCTCTTCATACTCGGTCTCTTCGTCGTGAAAGGAAAAATAAAATGGGTGCTTCTCATCGCTACAATCCTCTCAATATTATTGAGTTGGGGTAAAAACTTCATGGGATTCACCGACTTCTTCCTCGATTATTTTCCGATGTACAACAAGTTCCGTGCAGTCTCGATGACGCTCGTTATAGCAGAAGTCTGCATGCCAATATTGGCTTTCTTGGCTTTGGCAGAAATAATGAAAAATCCTGATGTCTTGAAGAAAAATATGGTATACTTCTATGTATCTCTCGGATTGACAGCGGGTTTATGCCTTCTTTTCTATATCGCACCTCAGTTCTTCTTCAATTTCTTAAGTCAAGGGGAGGCTGCTCAATTTGCACAACTGAGTAGTGGAAAAGATGGAGCAATTTACCAAATGCTCGCTAATGAGATAGAAAAGGTGCGTATGGTAATATTTAAAAAAGACGCGATAAGAAGTTTCTTGTTTATATCAATAGCTGCTATGTTGTTGTTACTCAATGTTAAAGGTAAATTGAAAAACAACGCGATGTTTGCATTGCTCGCAGCTTTAGTAATCTTTGATATGTTCCCAATAAACAAACGTTATCTTAACAATGACAATTTTATCGACAAACGTCGTTTTGAAAAACCTTTCGTGATGTCGGAAATAGATAAACAGATTCTTCAAGATAATAGCTTGAATTACAGAGTGATGAATTTGACAACAAGCACATTTAACGATGCAAGTACTTCTTATTTCCATAAGTCGATTGGTGGTTATCACGGTGCTAAACTTCGTCGTTATCAAGATATTATAAATCATTATCTCGGAGGAAATAATGTCGGTGGCGATGGCTTCTGGAATGTTATCAATATGTTGAATACCAAATATTTGATTACTCCTCAAAATAATATGCCTGTGGTTATGACAAACCCAGATGCTTTCGGTAACGCTTGGATAGTGTCTGATATTAAATGGGTTACGACACCAAATGAAGAAATAGCTGCGATTGAAAATACCGATGTTAAAACGACAGCAATCGTTAATGACGAGTTTAAGAATGTAATTGGAGATTTCAAACCGTCATTATCAACGGGAACGATAGAGTTGGTTTCTTATAAACCTAATGAATTGGTTTACAATTATAATTCTTCAAAAGAAGAATTGGTCGTATTCTCAGAAATTTGGACAAGTAAAGGCTGGACAATGTGGATTGACGGAAAAGAATCTCCGTTGATTAGAGCTGATTATATTTTGAGAGCAGCTGTTGTTCCTGCTGGTAATCACGAGATTATGATGCGTTACGAACCAAAAATCTGGAAAGTCGGTAACACAGTACAACTCGTTTCGTCATTGATTTTAATCTTAGGTTTAATTGCAGCAATTGTTGTAACTTGCAAGAATTCAACATTATCTAAACAGTGATTATGAATTATGCATTAAGAATTATGAATTAAAATGAGACGTGTCTTAATCATAACCTATTATTGGCCTCCATCGGGCGGTTCTGGCGTTCAGCGATGGCTGAAGATGTCGAAGTATCTGCCCGAAAATGGTTGGCAACCTGTTATTTACACTGCCGAAGGTGCAGAATATCCAGTCGAAGATCTTTCGTTGGAAAAAGATGTGGCTCCTGAAGCTGAGATAGTGCGTTACCCAATTATTGAGCCTTATTCTTTTTATAAAAAATTTCTCGGAATAAAGAAAGATGAGAAGATAAAAGCAGGTTTTATCAATGAAGGAAAAAAGAAGTCTGTTTGGAAGGAAAATGTAAGTGTTTGGTTAAGAGGTAATCTGTTTATTCCTGACGCGCGTTGTTGGTGGATTCGTCCTTCAGTGAGATTTCTTAAAAAATATCTAGAAAAAAATTCTGTCGATGCTATTATATCTACAGGACCTCCACATTCTTTACATTTAATTGCTAAAAAGTTACACAAAAGATTTAACATTCCTTGGATTGCAGATTTCCGCGACCCTTGGACTGACATAGATTTCTTTAGTGAATTAAAATTAACAAATAGAAGTTTAAAAAAACATCATCGACTTCAACATCAGGTTCTTACCGAAGCAAATAAGGTGGTTACTGTTGGATGGGATTGGGCGAAAGGTCTTGAGAGTCACGGCGCTAAAGATGTGGCTGTCATAACGAATGGTTATGATTTTAGTATTGATGAGAAGTCGGAAGAAATTGAATTGTCGAAAGAATTCACTATGTCGCATGTAGGAATTGTTGGTGCTGCAAGAAATGCTGTCGTTTTTTGGGAAGCTCTCGGCGAGTTAATAAAGGATAATTCCTTGGATGGTTTTTCTAAGTTGTTAAAAATTAAATTGATAGGACAAGTTGATAATTCGGTTGTTGAATCAATAAAGAAGAATAATTTAGAGAGTAATGTCGATATAATTCCATATATTCCTCACGAAAAAGTCATTAAGGAACAATGTTCGTCGCAGGTTTTATTACTTTTTGTTAACAATTCGCCTAATGCGAAAGGCATTCTCACAGGAAAAATCTTCGAATATATGGCTTCGGGCCGTCCTATTCTTGCAATCGGTCCAAAAGATGGCGACACTGCAATTATTCTTGATAAAACCCAAACAGGCGTCATTGTAGATTTTTACGATAAAGAAGAAATGAAGAAAACTATAATTGATTTGTTTAATAAGTTTAAAGAAAATCAATTGGTTACAAAGAAAAATGAATCTGTTGAGAAATATTCGAGAAGAGCTCTTGCAAAGGAATATGCTCAACTTATCGAAAACATTGTAGAGACGCGACAATTATACAAATAAATATTAACAATATGTAATTGACAAGTCTCAATTGATATTTAAATAAATTAGAAAATGAACGACATTAAAATAATCATACAAGCACGAACTGGTTCGACTCGACTTCCTCAAAAAATGATACTCCCATTTTATGAGAATGAAGGCGTTTTCTCATTGATACTTAAAAGATTAACTTCGATAATAAAAAAGGAAAATATCATACTCGCTACTTCAACGAATGTTAATAATGATGTGTTAGAGGATATAGCAAAAAGTTATGGCGTAAATTGTTTTCGTGGTTCTGAAGATGATGTGCTTCAGCGTTTTATAGACGCTGCAACACAATTCAACGCTACTAAGTTAATTCGAGTCTGTGCCGATAATCCTTTCTTGGATTTAGATTATCTTAATTTTCTTTTACAAAACTTTAATGAAAACGATTGCGATTATATGTCGTTCCTAACTTCAAATGGAACTCCTACAATAAAAACACATTATGGTTTTTGGGCTGAGGCTGTTACACTTAATGCCTTAGAAAAAGTGCAAACGATGACAAATGAAAGTCTTTATCACGAGCATGTGACGAATTTTATTTATTCAAATCCAAATGATTTTAACATAAAGTTTTTTAACATTCCAGAAGAGATTAATCGTCACGATGATATAAGATTGACAATAGATACGAAAATTGATTTCGATATTCAAAAAGAGATATTTAACATTATTTATAAAAAGAATCCAAATTTCAATGCTTCTGATGTGATTGTTTTTTTGAATGAAAATCAACAATATATGAAGATTATGAAAGATGAGATTTTAAAGAATCAAAAATAAGGATATGAGAAACGAGACATATATAATAGGTGAGATTGGTCAGAATCATAATGGTTCTGTGGATATTGCGAAACTCATTGTCGAGTTGGTTTCTCGACCTGTGAGGGAAGAATATTTTGGCATCGATTTGCAGCCGATGAATGCTGTGAAAATGACAAAACGCGACCTCGCTCACGAACTCTCCGATTCACAGATGTCGCGAATTTACGACTCCCCGAATTCATTTGGAACGACTTACGGTGAGCATCGCGCTTTCTTAGAACTTTCCGATGAACAACATTTTGAGGTCTATAAATTCGCAAAAGAAAGAGGTCTTGATTTTGTCGAGACTCTGTGCGCTCCTTCTTGCCTTAGTATTATGAAGTTCTTTACTCCTGATTATCTGAAAGTTGCAAGTCGCGACATGACAAATATTCCTTTGTTGGAAGCTTTGGCAGAGACGAAAATCCCGATGATTCTTTCAACTGGAATGGCTGGTAAGAAAGAATTAGATGAAGCTTTGGATGTTATTACAAAATATCATAATGAAATTTCAATACTACATTGCGTCTCGCAATATCCGACACATCCGAAAAATTTGAATCTCAACACGATAACATATCTTAAAAAGAATTATCCTCAATATAAGATTGGTTTCTCTGATCATACTATCGGTATTTCTGCACCAGTCGCTGCTATTGCAATGGGTGCGGAAATCATTGAAAAACATGTCACTATCGACAGAAGAATGAAAGGCACAGACCAAGCTGGTTCTTTAGGTCCTGACGGCGTGAACAGAATGATTCGTGACATCAGAATAACTGAAATGTCGATGGGGAAAGAAGAGATTTTTATCGAACCTGAAGTAAAAAGTAGTAAAATAAAACTCGAACGTTCCATCGCAACAAATCGTAATCTTAAAATTGGTGAAGTCATTACAGAAAACGATATACATCTCTTAAGTCCGGGCGATGGTTTTAAATGGTCTGAAAGACAATCTGTTATAGGTAGAAAAGTTAAGAATGAAATACCAAGAAACGAAATTATTTATCCTCAAAATTTAGAATAGATGAAGAAACCTAAATTAATTTTAACAGATATTGACGGCGTTTGGACCGACGGAGGAATGTATTACGACCAAACCGGAAACGAGTGGAAAAAATTTCATACTTATGATAGTGCAGGCGTTCTTTTCGCTCATCAAAATGATATTCCTGTTGGAATCATCACCGGTGAAGATACCGAGATTGTCGCAAGAAGAGCTGCTAAACTTAAAGTCGATTATCTTTTTCAAGGTGTTAAAAATAAGTTGGAAATCGCGGAAAATCTCTGTAAAGAATTGAATATCAGTTTAGATGAAGTAGCTTACATCGGAGATGACCTTGGCGATGTGGAATTGTTAAAAAATGTTGGTATCTCGGCAACGCCTAATTCAGCGCCAGAATATATTAAGAAATATTCACAAATGGTGATGTCGAAAAATGGAGGCGAAGGCGTCTTCCGTGAGTTCGTAGAAAAAATCTTAGGAATATGTTAAAGAAATTTATCATAGGAATATTTAAACCTAAATTTTTATTTAGATGGATAGTAAAATCTAAAGTTAAAAATTGTAAAGGAAAACTATCTGTCAATGGTTTCAGTTCTGTCAATAACAATACATATCTCGGCTATAACGTTAACTTCAACGGTATGAAAATCACGGGGAAAGGAAAATGCGTCATTGGCGACAACTTCCATTCCGGGACTTCTTGTCAGATTATGACCGACTATCACAATTACGACTGCGGGACAAAGATTCCATACGATAACACAGTGATTGTCAAAGATGTTACTATAGAAGATAATGTATGGTTTGGTAATAATGTGATAATACTTCCGGGTGTTACGATAGGAGAGGGCTGCGTCATTCAGGCTGGCAGCGTGGTGGTAAAAGATATTCCAGCTTTGTCGGTTGCCGGCGGTCATCCAGCTAAAGTGTTTAAAATGAGAGATATAGAACATTATAATAAATTAAAAGGACAAAAACTTTTCTTCTGATGAAATATAGTAATCTCGATGTGTTGGAGATAAATCGTATCTCGCAGATTGTCAAAGAAAAACAACCTTCTTTGTTTAAGCAGATTTGTATCTTCATCGGACAATTGTTTTATTATACTTTTGTCGTTCATTTTAAATATAAGACATTGCCTGTTAATTACAAAGGCCTACTTTTTTTCGGTGTCTCTCTCAATAACCGTCGTTCTTTGGAGCCTATAATCAATAATGTTGAAAACGGTACTTATCTTTATCTTAACAATCATGTCACAGATGTTCATAAAAGACGTGCCTGGTGGCATAGCATTCCTTACATTTTTTCCTTAATAAATCTTTACAAAAAATCTGAAAAAGATAACAAAGCCTTGATTCTTAAATATTTCACGAGACTCTGGACAACCTATGGCCTTTATAAGATAGCAGGTGAGATGCTGGAAAAATATAAAGTTAAGGTTTTGGTCTTGGCAAACGATCATAATGATATTAATAGATGCTTGATTTTTAACGCGTTAGAAAAAGGGATCAAAACAGTTTATGTTCAGCATGCTTCTGTGAAGAAAGGTTTTCCACGATTGGATTTCACTTATTCTTTCTTAGACGGAAAAGAGTCGTTGGAGAAATATATTTATGCTGGAAAACCAAATGGCGAGGTCTATCTCTCTGGCGGTGTCCGTTTCGATTTTCTTTACGATAAAATTGTTAGAAGAGATTCTGAAGTTAAGAAAATTGGGGTAGCAATCAATATGTTAGATGATTTTGAGAAAGTTAAGAATCTTTTCCTTTTCTTAAAAAATGAAGGCTATAATGATTTAATTCTTCGTCCACATCCTCGTTATCAGAATCTTAATTCGGAATGGTTAATAAAAAATAACATCGCAATCTCAAATCCTAAGGAAGAATCGTCATACGATTTCATCGCAAAGATTGACTTTATGATTTCCAACGAATCGGCAATTCATCTTGACGCTTCTATAATGCATTGCCCTACTGCTCTTTATAATATGTCAGACAATGAAGTCTTGGACGATTATAATTTTGTTAAAAATAATTTAGTTAAGCTTGCGAAGTCAGATAACGACTTGTTAACATTTATTAAGAATAAAGATAACATCATACCTCCTAAAGAAATTTTACAATATTATAATGCTTCTTCCAATTCTCATTTAGAAGGAAAATTAGGAATCACAATCGCAAGATTTTTAGAGTTACTCTGTCAAGGAAATGAAAAACAGTTTGATAAAGAACTTGGCTTCGTCAAGAACTCAGTTATTTTTCATGAAATCAATGATTCTTTCACAGGCTGAGCCATCGCCGTAAGGATTGACGGCTTTACTCATTTTATAATATGCCTCTTCGTCTTCCAATAATTGTGAAACTTCATTAACAATTTTGTTGTAGTCGGTTCCAACGAGTTTCACTGTTCCTGCGTCTAAAGCTTCTGGACGCTCGGTGTTGTCGCGCATCACGAGAACGGGTTTGCCAAGACTCGGAGCTTCTTCCTGAATGCCGCCACTATCTGTCAAAATCATATCGGCTTTTTCCATTAAGAAGACAAAATTTAGATAATCAAGAGGTTCGATAAAGAAAGTGTTGCTCGACTTGTTCGTTGCATCACCAAAAATCTCTGAGATAGGTCTGCGAACATTTGGATTTAAGTGCATTGGATATACGAAATCGACATTGGGATATTTTATCGAGAGGTCGCGGATTGCATAGCAGATATTCTTGAAACCTTCGCCAAAGTTCTCGCGACGATGTCCGGTGATAAGAACAAGTTTTCTTGTTGAGACATGCGGACGTGCGTCTTTACGAGAGACTCTCTCAACATCATAACCATTATTCTTGATATTCTTTTGTAGAATCTCGGTGAGATTGTCGTCATTCTTGATTTTATCTACAACCCAGAAAAGTGCATCGATGACTGTGTTTCCTGTGACGATAATATTTTTTTTGTTAACATTTTCGTTTATAAGATTTTGGCGGCTTAGTTCTGTTGGGGCGAGATGATAGGTCGCGATGCGTCCTGTCATTCTTCGGTTCATCTCTTCAGGCCAAGGACTGTATATGTTGTTGGTTCTCAGTCCTGCCTCGACGTGAGCCACGGGAATCTGTTTGTAGAATGCGGCGAGAGCGGCAGCTGTGGAAGTCGTAGTGTCGCCATGAACGAGGACGAGGTCGGGATTTGTTTCATTGAGGACATCGCGAAGTCCGAGTAAGACGCGTGACGTTATATCGTACAAATCTTGACCTTGTTTCATGATATTCAAGTCATAATCGGGTTTTATCTCAAAGATGTCGAGAACCTGGTCGAGCATCTCTCGGTGTTGAGCCGTGACACAGACTATTGTCTCAAAGTCGCTGCTTTCTTGAAATTTCTTCACGAGAGGAGCCATCTTGATTGCTTCCGGACGCGTGCCAAAGACCAACATTACCTTTTTCATACTTGTATGATTTATTTTTTTATTGTGTTATTACCGCAGAAATCGAGAATGATGACGTCGTCCCTGTAGCTGAGTTCTGCAAATTCTTTATGAGCAACCAAGAAAACAACGATGTCGGCTGTCTCATAAGCTACTTTATAATCAGTGAGTTTGAAGAGATTATTTTCCTTGACGTTGGGTTCGACCACCATGATGTCGGGATTGTTGCAAGCCTGAATAACATTGGTCGTGATTGACTTAGCTGGCGATTCTCTCAGGTCGTCGATATTAGGTTTGAAGGCGAGTCCCATCATGGCGACTCGCGGCTTGCGTTTGTTCTGAAGCTCAAACTCGAGCATGCAGTTCTTGACTTTCTCGGCGCACCATAGAGCCTTATGGTTGTTGATTTCTCTTGCGGTAGATATGATTCTCGATTCTTTTGGATAATCAGCCGTGATAAAGTAAGGATCGACGGCGATGCAATGACCGCCGACGCCACAACCCGGACGTAAGATATTGACTCTCGGATGTTTGTTAGCCAAGTCTATCAACTCCCAGACGTCGATGCCTGCTTTATCGCATATTATCGAAAGCTCGTTGGCGAAAGCTATCTGCACGTCGCGCGATGAGTTCTCGGTGAGTTTACACATCTCGGCGGTACGGCTGTTAGTAGAATGTAAATTTCCTTTAACAAAAGTCTTATAAAATTCTTTAGCTTTTTCCGTCGAAGCCTCATCGATGCCGCCTATCACTCGGTCGTTATTTTCTAATTCAAAAATCACGTTACCAGGGAGGACGCGTTCAGGACAATAGGCGATGAAAATCTTGTCTTTGAGTTCCGGTCGCATCGTGAAGATGAGTTCTGCCATTTTCTCTGTCGTTCCTACCGGCGATGTCGATTCGATGACGAAGAGGTCGTTGGATTTTAGGAGCGGCGTTATCATGCGAGTCGCTGCCTCGACGTAAGATATGTCGGGTTCGTGGTCGCCTTTGAAAGGAGTAGGCACCACGATGAAGTAAGCTTCGCTGCATTGTGGCTCGGTGTAAGCCTTGAATTTTCCATCGGCGATGACCTCGCGCAGTAGCTGTTCCATGCCGGGCTCGATGATATGAAGTACACCTCTGTTGGTGGTGTCAACGACTTCTTTGTTGATGTCAACGCCGACGACATCGATGCCGTGCTTGGCAGCGATAATAGCAGTCGGCAGACCGATATAACCTAAACCCATGAAACAAGCTCTCATCTTATCTGTTTTAATGTGAATTGCAAAGATAATGAAAAGTCTAATGGCGAAGTACTAATGGAGAAGATTTTTTTCGATAAGGGACGGAAGAACTTGAGGGTGGAGTTTTATAGAAATCCATTTTGAACTTCTGAGGTTAAAAAAAAATATTTATCTTTACAAAGTTTTTTTGAGACATTATGACACTAAAGATAGCATGTGTGCAAAGTGATATTATTGCACGAAATCCTGAAGAAAATTTCAAACATCTTGATGAACTTTTTGAGAAGATTCAAGACGACAGAGATATAATTATTTTACCCGAGACCTTCAACACAGGTTTTCCTGCCGAAGCAGAGATTTTTGCTGAAGAGGAAAATGGTCCTACAATGACATGGCTTAAACAAAAAGCCAAAGAGAAAAACTGTATTGTCTGCGGAAGTTTTCTCACTTCGTTCAGACAACAATCGGTGTCTGAGCCTGTCGAAGACACAACTCGGCACTTCGATAAACTCAGTGACCGAGAAACAAGATTCCTCAACACCATGGTCTTCATGTATCCTGATGGATCTTATCAGGCTTACGACAAACGTCACACTTTCAGTATGGGCGGTGAGAAAGATCTCGGCAACGGACAGTATTTAATCACATTGAATATTAAAGATTGGAAGATTCGTCCTTTCGTTTGTTACGACCTTCGTTTTCCGGTGTGGCTTCGTAACAACTATGAGAACGGTGAGTTTGAATACGACTTAGCAATATTGATTGCAAACTGGCCAATGCAGAAGTCTTTCGTATGGAACACTCTTCTCTCGGCGCGTGCCATTGAGAATCAGGCTTATTATATTGGTGTCAACAGAGTCGGCATTGACCATAACGAGATTCCTTATATTGGAGAGACAAAAGTCGTTGATGGAAAAGGAAGGACGCTTGCTGAGATTGAAGGCGATAAGGAAGGTATTCTGGAGTTTGAGTTAGACAAAGAAGCACTGAACAAATTCAGAGGTTACTTCACCGTTTATAAAGACTGGGATAAATTTGACATCAAGAAATAATTTTTTTTACTTTTGCATAAACATTAAATTATGAATATCATCATAGCAGGCGACGGCGAGGTTGGAATGCATTTGGCTGAGGCTTTGGAACATGGTGACCATAACATCACCATCGTTGACCCTCATGAGGAACTTCTGAAGATGATAGAATCGCATTCCGACTTGATGACAATCATGGGCGATTCCACTTCGATAAAAGTCTTGCAGCAAGCTAACGTAAAGAAAGCTGATTTGGTTATCGCTGTCCTTCACGATGAACATATAAACGTCTTGACAGGAATCTTGGCTAAGAAACTCGGAGCTAAGAAAGTCATCGTGCGTGTCAACACTATGGAGAGTCTCAGCAAGGAGTCGTGGCGTATCTATCAAGACCTCGGCATCGATGGGATAGTGTCGCCTGAAGATATTGCAGCACAAGAGATTATAAATCTTCTGAAACAAAACGTAGCTACAGAAGCTCACGACTTTGCTGGTGGCAAGTTAGAACTGCTGATGATAAAGTTGGAACCTAATGCCATCGCCATCAATAAGACTTTGGAAGAAGTCATTGAGAACTACAAACACATCGACTTCAGAGCTTTAGCGATACACAGACGACAGAACACTTTCATTCCAAAAGCTCACGACGTTTTTATGGAAGGCGACTTGGTCTATGTCATCACGAAACCACACGCCATCAAGGAACTGATGCAGCTCAGTGGAAAGACGAAGTTCAATATTAATAATGTGATGATTGTTGGTGGTGGTCGCATCGGAAAACTTACCGCGAAACGTCTTGAAGGCGACCTCAACATAAAGATTTTGGAGATGGACAAGGAACGCTGCTATGAACTGACCAACTTCCTCTCCGACACATTGGTTATCAACGCCGACGCGAGAAATGTCGATCTCCTTGAAGAAGAAGGTATCAAAGACATGGATGCTTTCATTGCCGTAACCGACAACACCGAGACCAATATCTTAACGTGTCTCCAGGCAAAATCTTTCGGCGTTAAAAGAACCATCGCGATGGTCGAAAACATCGATTATATCGACATCTCGCAAAACATCGGAATCGACACTATCATCAACAAGAAACTCATTGCGGCAAGTTATATGGTTCGCTACACTCTCGGTGGCAATGTGTCGTCGCTCAAATGTCTCAGCGGCATCGATGCCGACATAGTGGAGTTCGTGGTTCGCGATGGTGCTGCCGTGACCAATAAACCTATCAACAGATTAGATATGCCTGCAGGCGCTGTCATCGGCGGTATCATAAGAGGTGAAGATAGCTACATCGCAACGGGTAATTTCGAGATACAGGCAGAAGACAGAGTGGTGGTTCTCGTGCTGCCAAAAACAATTCAAGAGGTAGAACGTTTATTCCGTTAATATTTTTTAAGAATGAAAAAGATTTCCACGACAATAATAACCTTAAACGAAGAAGACAAGATTCGTCAATGTTTAGAATCGCTCATCGGCATAGCTGACGAGATCGTCGTCGTCGATTCTCTTTCGACTGATTCTACCAAGACGATATGTCAGGAGTTCGGCGTTAAGTTCGTGGAGCAAAAATGGTTAGGATATTCCGAGCAGAAAAATTTAGCCAACAGATTGGCATCCCACGACTGGATTCTCTCCATCGATGCCGACGAAGTTCTCTCCGAAGAACTAAAGAAATCTATCTTGAAGATTAAGGAAAACGAAACTCCTGATAACTACATCTTCTCTTTCAATAGGTTAAACAATTACTGCGGAAAATGGATTCATCATTCAGGTTTCTATCCCGATAAGAAGATAAGGATTTGGAATCGTAACATCGGACAATGGAAAGGCATCGTTCATGAGATAATAGAATTTACCACCAAGACAAAAGAGATACATCTCAAAGGCGACTTGTTGCATTATTCATATAGTAAGCCCGAAGACTTTGAGAAGCAAGTGTTTAAATTTGCAGAGATGAGAGCACGACATTACTACGACAAAGGAAAGAAAAATGCAGCCCTCTTGAAAATAGTATCGCCGATTTTTTTCTTTGTGAAACATTATTTTGTGAGATTGGGATTCTTAGATGGAAAAGAAGGTTTCGTAATGTGTTGGGTCTCAGCTAAAGCGACGTGGCACAAATACGACACACTTCTGAAATTGAAAATGGAAAATTGAAAACTGAAAATTGTAGAGACGTACCAATTATACCTAAAAATATTAACAAGATATAATCGATGCGTCTCATTATAAATTGAAAATAAAATATTAACATAATTAATACATAAATTTTTTAACTAATGAAAAACATAGAACAAGTTAATTTCGAAGGAAAGCGTGTTATCGTTCGCGTTGACTTCAACGTGCCATTAGATGAAAACTTTAATATCACCGACGACACTCGCATCCGCGCTGCCATGCCTACTATCAACAAAGTCATCAACGATGGCGGAATGCTCATCTTGATGTCACACCTCGGACGTCCAAAGAAAAACCCTGACGAGAAATATTCTCTCAAACATATTGTAAATTATCTCAGCAAAGTTATTGGCAAGGAAGTTATCTTCGCCGACGACTGTATGAAAGCATCAGAAAAGATAGCTGCTATGAAAGCAGGCGACGTTTTATTGTTAGAGAATCTTCGTTTTTATGCTGAGGAAGAAGGCAAGGTTCGCGGCATTGAAAAAGGCGAAGAAGGTTATGACGAAGCAAAAAAAGCCTTGAAAGAAAGTCAGAAGGAATTTACCAAGACTTTGGCATCATACGCCGATTATTACATCAACGACGCTTTCGGAACAGCACACCGCGCTCATGCCTCGACAGCTCTCATTGCTGATTATTTCGACAGCGAACATAAGATGTACGGTTTCCTCATGGGAAAAGAAGTAGAAGCAATCGATAAGGTCATGAAAGACATCAAGCGTCCATTCACAGCTATTATGGGTGGTTCTAAAGTTTCTACTAAGATTGAAATCATTGAGAATCTTCTCACCAAGGTAGATAACCTTATCCTTTGTGGCGGAATGACTTATACATTCAAGAAAGCTCTCGGAGGCAATATCGGTAAATCTATCTGTGAGAACGACAAGTTAGATTTAGCACTTTCAATCTTAGACAAGGCCAAGGAAAAAGGTGTTAATTTGGTTTTAGCCATCGATGCTGTTGTTGGCGACGATTTCAGCAATGATGCGAAAACTTTAGTTGTTGATCCTATGGATATTCCGGAGGCATACGAAGGCATGGATATCGGACCTAAGACGAGAGAGATGTTTGGCGAGGTCATTAAAAATTCAAAGACTATTTTATGGAACGGTCCATGTGGAGTTTTTGAGTTTGACAACTTTGCCAATGGTTCACGCGCCATTGCGGAAGCCATCGTTGAGGCAACGAAGAACGGAGCTTTCTCTTTAATCGGTGGTGGCGACTCTGTTGCATGTATCAACAAATTTGGTATGGCGGATCAGGTTTCATACGTATCTACCGGTGGCGGTGCATTGTTAGAAGCTATTGAAGGAAAAGAGCTCCCCGGCATAGCAGCGATTAAGTAAGTAAATAGTTCTTAAAATAAAGAAGGAACATAAGTCATTACGATTTTATGTTCCTTTTCTATATACCTCAATATTTGAGAGCGGCACATCTATTGGAAGCGATTGTCCCACCGATTCGATATTAATGATGACGCGATGTTTTCCATTCATGTTTACAAATCTTCCTATCAGATCTTTCATATTTCCTGACTTGATTAAAACCAACTCGCCTTCTTTATAATCTTCGCAATTAACTTCGTGTAGTGTATTGTCTGCTATATAAGTCTTTATCGCTGCAATTTGGTTATCGGGTACTGGCACTGGCGTTTCTCCTATTGAAACAAACTTCACCACTCCGGACACATGCTCTATTTTATGTTTTGTAGTTTCATCTTTTGGAAGAATCCGTACGAATAGGTAAGAACGAAACAATGGCTCTTCCACTTTTTTCTTGCGGTCGCTCCATTGTTTTATCCTTGATATTAAAGGAAGAAATGATTCGATACCTATGTCATCAAGACTCTGGAATACTTTCTTCTCGAATCTTGATCTCACATAGATAGCGAACCATTTTTTATCTTCATTTCTGTTAATCATAAAATGATTATATCACTTTGTCTTACGTTTCTTAGAGTCATGTTCTTCGTCATAATAGCCGTAGCCATAACCATAGCCTCTTCCGTAACCGTAACCATAGCCGTAACCACCGTAGCCGTAACTATAACGATAGCCATAACTTCCTTGGTAATTAATACCATTTACAACCAAGCTAACGCTATATTTTCTTTGTTCCAGATCGCTGATAACAACTTCGAGGGCTTTTTTGTTTGTTACACCTTGACGAATGATAAAGATTGAAGTATCAACTTGTTTCATCAACAACAATGCATCCGTTACCCATAAGAGTGGAGGAGTATCGACGATGATATAATCGTATCTTTCTTTCAATTCAGTGAACATCTGTGAGCAGCGATCTGAAGCTATCAACTCGGCAGGATTTGGAGGAACCGGACCCGCAGTGACAATATCCAAGTTTGGTAATTTTCCTGAAGGCTGAATAATTTCGTCTATAGAAGCCTTACCAACCAAATAAGAACTCACACCTATTTTATTTGACAATCCGAACTCTTGATACAAACGAGGTTTACGTAGGTCCATACCAACCAATACTGTTTTCTTACCATACATTGCGTAGATAGAAGCCATATTGATTGAGATGTATGTCTTTCCTATACCCGGGCTGTCGGCAATAACAGAGAAGATACATTTATCTTTTCCTTTTACTATATATTCGATGTTTGTTCTGATAGATCTAAACGCTTCCGATACATGCGACTTAGGAGAATCTATAACGAATGTCGAACTTGAGTTAGAATCTCGTGGACTTGTATATGGAATTTGACCGATAATTGGTAATTTGGTAATCTTCTCAATATCGCTTCTTTCAATAACCTTAGTGTTGAGTATCTCTTTAAGGAAGATGAAAGCTGCTGGAACAGCGCATCCTAAGACAACACATACGAGATATATCATCATGCTTCTTGGTGCAACCAAACGAGTTCTTGACACACGAGCCTCATCTATAACGCTATTATCTGGACTATTACTTGCCATGACGATTTGAGCTTCGGCACGTTTCTGCATCAAGAACTTATAAAGTTCATCATTCAAAGCGAACTTACGTTCATATCCTAAGTAAGCACGTTGTGTAGTAGGCAACAACTTGATTTGTTCTTCGTAAGATGCTATTTGATTCGATAACTCTTCTATTGTGACATTGGTGTTGTTGATCATATTGGTAATATTTTCTAACAACTGTTTCTTAGTCTGAATGATTTGCTCGTCAATAGTCTGAACGATAGGGTTTTTTTCTGTTGATGTTGCCAATTGTTCAGCCTTCTTCGACGATAGAGCCACCAACTCAGTAACGAGTCTGTTAAGCATCTGGTCTTGAATACCCATAGCACTTGGAACAACAAGTTTATTCAAATCGTCTATATTTCTATTGATATATTCTTGAAGATTTGTATAATATTTAATACTTAATTCCAATTCCGACTTGCGTTTCTCTATCTCCTTGAGACGATTAAACATCTCTGTTGACTGTGCGCTCAAGTCCATGAAGTCGTTGCCTTCTTGGAAGACTTGAAGGTCTATTTCTGCTTTATGCAAAGAGTCTTGGATTCCTATCAATTGTTCATCAATAAATATAACTGTATTTTCAGAAATCAAGTTCTTTTGCTCAAGGTTCCTTTCCATATATTCGTTAAGGAGTTGATTTAAATAGTCTGTGATTTTCTGAGGATTATTACCCTGGATAGAGAGGTTTAATATTGAGGAGTTCTTTGTGCCTTGAGCGATTGTCAAGTTACTCATCTCTGAGATAAGTGCCAATCTACTTTTCACTGTAAAACTATATTTAGGTATGAAATCATCTTTTGGATCAGGATCGTAGTTGCTATTTAAAACTATTCTAAATCTGTTATATCCGTTGTCAACCCATTCTCCAAAACGATATTCGCCTACGAAATCAGGAATTTCTGCAGAATATACATTCTCATTCTTTCCATAATCGTAGATATGGTATCTACCTTCTTTTAATTTTAATCGATAAGTACTGTTATCGAGGAATTCTATCTGATAGTTGTTTCCTACCATTTGTAAGGTATCGTAATCCAATTCCACGTTGAAAGGTGTTTCCTTATACAACTCTCTCGTTGCAATACGACCTTTGACATAATAAGAAACATTGAAGAAATCCAATTCCTTCATTGTTCTCTCTCTCAAGCTAAACGACTGAAGGATACCAATTTCGTTATCAATATTAATACTACTCTTGAATGTCAAGCCTGTCATCATGGATGTCGGGTCGATGCCCATCTTATCTTCCTTGACATAAATAGATGCGTTAGTTTGATAGACACTTGGTGTATATCTGTTGTAGATAAAACCTAAGGCTAATGCCACTACTACACCTATCACAAAAAGATACCAATAACTTAATATCTTAATGATTATGACTTTTAAATCTAATGTTTCTTCCTCTTGATATTGAGGCTTTTTTTGTAATTCTGTATTATTCATAATCGATTAGTTTTCAATTTTACTTCAAATAAACAATAACGAATGTGAAACATGTAACTAAAAGTGATATTGCCGAGATAATTGTTCCGTAAGGTACGCTTGTGAAACCGAACTGTTTGGTCTTCAATGGTTCGACGTAGATAATATCATTGGGTTTAAGATAGTAATCTGGTGAGGAAAGGATATTTGCATCATTAAGGTTTACTTTGACTATTTGAGAACCTTTTGGTGTTTGGTGTATAATCTTGATATTTGATTTATTTGCGAAGTCTGTTGCATTACCTGCCAATGCCATTGCTTGGAAGATATTGATGTCAGACTGGTAAATCTGATATTGACCTGGACGTAAAACCTCTCCAAGGATTGTAAGGTTGAAAACACCCAACTTGACATAAACTATTGTTTCTTTAAGATATTCGTTCATAATAACTTGAACCTTAGATTGTATTTCATCAATGGTTAAGTCCTTAACGAAGACATCTCCAACGAAAGGCATATCGATGTTGCCATCAGCACCGACAGTATAGCCGTTGAGGTAGATTGCAGGGTTACCACTACTATTTGTTGTAGAAGAATAACCGTAAGTACCTTGATTCATTGAATTGAAATAAGCTGCGAATTTTTCGTCCAAACTTGCTATTCTGATGTAGAGGTTGTCACCTGGTTGGACTTTGTAGTTGAAGGTTCTCTCATTTTCATACTCAATAGACATGAAAACGCTGTCATTTAACATCTGTTCGTTTTGTAAATACAATATTTTCTTTTGCGATACGCATGAAGTGAACATTGAAATTCCCATTATTGCAATAGCACTTAAAATTAAAACTATCTTTTTCATATTTAGTAATTTTTTAACCAACGCATTTTAAAGTTATCTCTTCTATACCGTACAGAGGATCTTTGGGGTACTTATTTTCTAACTTAAATGTATGTAAACCAACTTTTCCAAATGTCATTTCCTCATACAAAGGCAACTTAAACTCATAACAACCATTTATCTTCTCACCTTTCCAAACACCATCTTTATCCTTCAAATTAAATTGGAAATTTCTGGATCTGGAATCTTCTCCTTCGAGATCTTTAATTGTTAAGTTAAACAACAATCTACCATCTACTTCATTGCTAACGTATGCACTAGGATAATTATCGTTAACTTTAACTACCATCATTATGTTGTATTTAGTATCAGTTTTCTTTACATCAAACTCTCCATTAAGGAAATCAAACCTCGACCACTCACTGTTAGGGAATTCTTTAAAAATCACGATATTATCTTGTTCTTTTTTACAAGAAGTGAACAATAATAATGTGGCTATCAATATATTTAAAATGTAACGCATTGGTATTATATTTCAACTTGCGAAAATAACACTTTTTTCTTTTATAATGACAATTTAATTAAGGTATTTTTTATAATTTTGTTTCCGTTTAAATTGGGTCTTATAATGATAAAAAACAGGGTCAATCATTCGTCGAGAAAATACGTTATCATCGCAATATTTTTTGTTGTGATAATGATCTTGTTGATAAAATTATTTCTGATACAGCTTGTAGATCAATCTTATAAGACATCTTCCGACAATAACACTCTTCGTTATATAACGCAGTATCCTGCTCGAGGAAAGATCTTCGATCGTAATGGAAAGCTTTTGGTTTATAACGAAGCCATTTACGACTTAATGGTCATTCCCAAGCAAGTCAAAAATTTGGATACGATTGCTTTTTGTTCTTCCTTAGACATCTCTCGCGATTTCTTTAATGAAAAGATGAAGAAAGCGCGACGTTATTCCCCTTTCAGTCCTTCTGTTTTTATGTCGCAGATAACCAAGGAAGAATACGGAAAAGTAGCCGAGAGTCTGCATCAATTTCCAGGTTTTTATTTTCAGACGCGTTCTGTCAGAAACTATCCTTATCCTATTGCAGCTCACGCCTTAGGCAACATCGGTGAGGTCGATAAGAAAGACTTGGAAAAAGATTCCTATTACAAAGTCGGCGACTATATAGGCAAGTCGGGTATCGAGAATTTCTATGAGAATGAACTTCGAGGAGAGAAAGGTATGAAGATCATTGTTGTGGATGTTCACAACAGAGAGAAAGAGAGTTTTATGGAAGGTCAGTTCGACACTCTTCCCGTCGCTGGAAAAGATATTTATTTAGGCTTAGATGCAGAGTTGCAGTTGTATGGTGAGGCTCTTATGAAAGACAAGACTGGTTCTATTGTGGCTATAGAACCTTCTACAGGTCAGATACTTGCGATGGTAACAAGTCCGGCTTACGATCCTAACGAACTCGTTGGAAGAGTACGCGGAGAGAATTATCACAGACTTCTGAACGACACATTAAAACCTCTTTTTAATCGCGCCACAAGCGGCATCTATCCTCCTGGTTCCACCTTCAAGATGGTTAACGGTTTGATTGCCTTACAAAGTGGTGCCATCAATAGTAACACTAAATTTCCTTGTAGCGGAAAAGAAAGTCAGCCAATACGTTGTACTCACTTTCACAGCAACCAAGTGGCACTTACCGAGGCAATAGAGAACTCTTGTAACCCGTATTTTTGGGAAGCATTCAGAGAGATGTTCGCATCTTCGCGTTTTGCCTCATCGAAAGAAGCTTATTCTTTCTGGTATGACTTAGTCGTAAGTTTTGGATTAGGAAACACTTACAAGACAGATATTCCTTCAGAAGTCTCGGGTAATATTCCAAATAGCTCTTTCTACGACAAGATGTATCGCGGAGTTTGGAACTCATTAACAATAAGGTCGTTGAGTATCGGTCAGGGTGAGATACTTGTAACTCCGCTTCAACTCGCCAATATGGCTGCTGCCATAGGAAACGAAGGTTTTTATTATCCACCGCATTTCATAAAATCATTTAGCGACGACTCTCCTTTAGATTCCGTAATGACAACAAAAATGACTATCGATATCAAGCCTAAGTATTTCAAAGACGTGAAGATAGGAATGTGTCGCGTGTTTGAAGGAGAGAGCGGTACTGCGCGTTTCTCAAAGATAGACAGCATCCAAGTCGCGGGTAAGACTGGCACCGCCGAGAATCCTCATGGCGACGACCACTCTCTATTCATGGGCTTCGCTCCAGCCGACAATCCTCAGATTGCCATCGCTGTGGTGGTTGAAAACGCTGGCTTCGGCTCACAATGGGCTGCACCAATAGCAAGTCTAATGATTGAGAGATACTTACGCGGTTATATCAAAGATACAAAGAAAGAAAAAAGATTTATAGAATAGTAATAATGTGGACATTGACAGTTGACTGTTGTCCGCCGAAGGAAAAGTAATGACAACGAGAAATAATATAATAGGAAGAATCGACTGGGTATTGTTGCTGATGTATCTCGCATTAGTATTCATAGGTGTATCAGCGATTTACGCTGCTGCTTTCAATGAGACGCATCCGAATTTATTCGATATGTCGCAGCATTATGGAAAACAGGTTTTGTTTGTTGGAGTGAGTCTCCTTGCTGGCTTCTTCATCATGCTCATCGATGCAAAATTCTTTAATGCTTTTGCTTACATAATATATGGATTATCAATACTTTTACTTTTATATGTATTAGTTGGAGGCGCGACTATAGCAGGTTCGCGTTCTTGGATACAGTTAGGGGGATTCTCTTTCCAGCCGTCCGAGTTCGCCAAGTTCGGAACAGCGTTGGCTGTCGCTCACTATCTTGGTGACATCAAGACAGACTTCTCCAAACCAAAAACACAGATGATTGCTTACGCCTTGGTACTCTTCCCGATGATGCTCGTTTTATGTCAAGGCGACGCCGGCTCGGCTCTCGTGTTCTTGGTATTTATCTTGGTTTTTTATCGTGAGGGAATGTCGGGAAAGATACTTTTGGCAGGACTTCTTGCCGTATTATTATTCTTGCTTACACTCTATTTTTCAAAATGGTATGTACTTATCGGATTGATGGTCATATTTGTTGGATTATTCTTCCTTGTAGAAAGGACGAAAAAGAACATCTGGAAAATGATAGCCGTTTTTACCATTTCGGTAGTGATGATTTTCTCCGTCGATTTCTTTTTCTACAAGGTTTTGAAACAACATCAGAGGACGCGTATTAATATAATATTAGGTATTGAAAAAGATATTTACGGTGTTGGATATAATTTGCATCAGTCGAAGATTGCTATCGGTTCCGGAGGTTTCTCTGGCAAGGGCTATCTGCAAGGTACGATGACAAAATACAACTTCGTTCCAGAACAACACACCGACTTCATTTTCTGTACTATAGGAGAAGAGTTTGGTTTCATTGGCTCGTTTGTTCTACTATCTCTCTATTTCGCTTTTCTTGTCAGGATTATATTGCTTGCAGAAAGGCAGCGATCGGCGTTCAGTAGGATTTATGGTTACGCCATCGCCTCGATAATGTTTTTCCATCTCATGGTAAACATCGGAATGACAATAGGATTGATGCCTGTCATCGGAATCCCACTGCCATTCATGAGTTACGGAGGATCAAGCCTCCTAATGTTTAGCATGATGTTTTTCGTCTTTTTGAAACAAGACGCTAATAGGATGAACATCTTGTAGAATCTCAAAAATTCAGAAATTCAAAACCTTAGAATCCTAATTTTATTTTGAGATTTTGAGATTCTGAGGTTCTGAGATTTAAATTAAATTCCCAACGAGATTCCTAATCCCATCGCGGTATTGACCAAGTAGCTATCCATTGTGACCAAATTCATCTTTGCCACAGCGTCTTTCAATGGAACAGAGATAATGTTTGGATGGCGATAAGCCACCATGCTTCCATATTCTTGATTCAAGACCATCTCAAAAGCCTTGACGCCGAACTGCGACGCGAGGACTCTGTCGTATGCTACTGGCACACCACCTCTTTGAAGATGCCCTAATGTTGTCTCGCGCATATCGTGTTCAAAACCTGCTGCTTTCATCTGTTCGATGAATTTCTGTCCGATACCACCTAACTTCACATTTTCATAACCTACTTCCTTACTCACTTCGTAGACCTGCTGTCCGTCTTTAGGTTTCGCACCTTCGGAAATAACGACCACAGCGAAACCTCTATCATGAACGAATCTACTTTCCAATTTCGCCTTGACTTTCTCGATGTCGTAAGGAAACTCAGGAAGGAGACACACTTCCGCTCCGCCCCCAATCGCTGCGTTTAAAGCAATCCAACCAGCGTCGCGTCCCATCACCTCCAATACAAAAACTCTGTTGTGACTCGCAGCCGTCGTCACTAACTTATCTACCGACTCTGTCGCAATTTCAACGGCTGTCTGAAAACCGAAGGTGCTGTCAGTCATCGATAAATCGTTGTCGATAGTCTTTGGAACGCCTATTATATTTAATCCCTTTTCATACAACTTTTGCGAGATTCTCTGCGAACCGTCTCCTCCAATATTGATGACACAGTCGATGCCCATGTATTGCAGCTTCTTTATCATCTCATCAGAACGGTCAACTGTTGTCCAAGTACCGTTGTTGTTTCTCACGGGCCATGAGAACGGGCCTCCTTTATTCGTTGTTTCTAAGATGGTTCCGCCTCTGAAATGTATTCCTCTCACGCTCTCCGGTGTGAGTCTGACTATCTCCGACGGTTCCCATAACACTCCGTTAAATGCTTGAATACTACCGAGAACCTCCCAATCTTTCTCCTGCGAAGCTCTCTTGACGATGGCTCTTATCACGGCATTCAAGCCCGGACAATCGCCACCTCCTGTTAATACTAATACTCGTTTCATATTCTATGGCTTTGAGCTATGAGCTATGAGCTTCTCACAGCCCGTAGCTCGTAGCAAAATTATTATTTCAAATCTAATTTTATTTGTAATTCTTCTAATTGTGCGTCGGCAATAGTTGAAGGTGATTCTGTCATTACGTCGCGTCCCATGTTGTTCTTCGGGAAAGCGATGAAGTCGCGGATGCTTTCTTGTCCGCCGAACAACGAACACAATCTGTCGAAGCCGAACGCTAATCCTGCGTGTGGTGGTGCTCCGTATTCGAAGGCGTTCATCAAGAAACCGAATTGTGCTTGTGCGCTCTCGTCGGTGAATCCTAAGGTGCGGAACATCTTGTTTTGTAAGTCTCTGTTGAAGATACGAACTGAACCGCCGCCAATTTCTACGCCGTTGAGAACGATGTCGTATGCGTTAGCTCTAATCTCTGCCCATCTGCTTGGATCTTCGTCTAACAGATATTCGTCTTCAGGTTTAGGTGCTGTGAATGGGTGATGTTTTGCGTAATATCTTTGTGTCTCGTCGTCCCATTCCAAAAGAGGGAAGTCGATGACCCATAATGGCTTGTAATCGTCAGGATTACGAAGTCCAAGTTGATTACCCATTTCAAGACGTAAGCTGTTCATCTGAACTCTTGCTTCCATTGTCTTGCCGCATAAGATGAGTAACATATCGCCTGCTGTAGCCTCGCATCTGTCTAACCAGGTCTTTAAGATTTCTGGTGTGTAGAATTTATCGACCGATGATTTGATGCTGCCGTCTTCGTTATATTTAACGTAAACCAAACCTTTTGCTCCTACTTGTGGTCTCTTGACGAAGTCGGTCAAAGCATCGATTTGTTTGCGAGTGTATGAAGCACAATCTTTTGCGTTGATTGCTACGACTAATTCTGAGTCGTCGAATACAGGGAAGCCGTGACCTTTAGCCAAGTCGGTCAATTCGACGAATTTCATGTCGAAACGGATGTCAGGTTTGTCGCTGCCGTAATATTTCATCGCGTCGTGCCATGTCATACGTGGGAATTTATCAAACTCTAATCCTTTGACTTTCTTGAAGAGATGTTTTGTCAAGCCTTCGAAAGTATTCAATACGTCTTCTTGTTCAACGAACGACATCTCGCAGTCTATCTGTGTGAATTCCGGCTGACGGTCAGCACGAAGATCTTCGTCGCGGAAACAACGAACTATCTGAAAATATTTGTCGAAACCTGCCACCATCAAAAGTTGCTTGAATTGTTGTGGCGACTGTGGAAGAGCGTAAAACTCGCCTGGATTCATACGTGATGGAACGACGAAGTCGCGTGCTCCTTCAGGTGTCGATTTAATCAAACATGGCGTCTCAATCTCGATAAATCCTTGTTCCGAGAGATAACTTCTTGTCTCGATAGCTACATTATGACGTAAGATAAGATTGTTCTTCAAAGGATTACGACGTAAGTCTAAATAACGGAACTTCATACGAAGATCGTCGCCGCCATCCGACTTGTCCTCGATAGTGAAAGGAGGAGTCTTACTTGCATTTAAGATATTTAATTCTGTGAGTTGAATTTCGATTTCTCCAGTAGGAATATTTGGATTCTTTGATTCTCTTTCGATTACAATTCCTTTAGCTTGGATGACGAACTCGCGCCCCAAGGTGCGAGCCTTTTCCATCACTTCTGCCGAGCTGACGCCTTCTTGTAAAAACAACTGTGTCAATCCGTATCTGTCGCGAATGTCAATCCATAAGAGAGTGCCTTTGTCACGAACGCGTTGCACCCAACCGCTTAAAACGACTTCTTTTCCTGCATCAGCAAGACGAAGTTCACCGCAAGTATGTGTTCTATACATATTTATATCTTTTTTATTATTTCAAATAATTAACCTACAAAAATAATGATTTTTATTTTTCTTTTATCACTTTCATGCAACAATTTCTGCAGTCAAAATCTAATCTGAATCGACCTTTTTCATTAAAGAGATAAAGCGACTCGGCAGGTTTTCCTATCTCTTTGCAACAGATATTATTAGCATAACGAATACAATGTTTCGTCGTCATCACAACAAGTTCGTCATCAGATTTAATTTTCTCCAAACCATCTTCAATTTCATTAACTCCATGAAGTTCATAAAACTCCCTGGCTTTCTTATTGATGACATTACCAAGATACGAAAGATGTTCTTTAGGGAAAATTGCATTTTGTTGTGAAGACGTACGTCCGTACGTCTCTACATGAGTGACGTCTCTACGTTCTCTTTCATCACGGTGTTTATCAATGAAATATGATTTTAATTTTTGAACCAAATCTTTTTTCATCTCACCAAGAACTGAGGCGCGGATAAAATAAGACGTTGGATAATTGTCGGTCACTGAGCTTGTCGAAGTGACGAAATTCTGCTGTCTGCCTTCGACAGGCTCAGGCACCGTTGTCTGTTGTCCGTTGTCAAAAAATATTTCAATATTCTCTACAGAAAATTCCGTGTCGCCCCATTGTGACAGTTTACTTTTTATATTATCTAACGCCCTTTCTACATTATTAGCGACTTCTTTTTCTATTGAAATATTTGTCGTAATATATTCTGAATCTGCATTATGTAATTTAGCCGATAATGCAAATCCATCTTCTGTGTCGGAGAATCTCAAGTCGATTTTAATCTTTCGGTTCCCTTGTGATTTCTCCACTTCTTTCTGCCAGACGATATCGTGATTTCTGAAAATCTTGCTTCCTTCTATCTTGAATCGTGTCATCATAGAAACGTCGGTGTTACTGCTAATAGTCTGTAATCTAACCACTTGTTGTCTCATTGACTTATCGACTTGTTGACTTAAATCTACACCATTAACATTAAATCCAAGAAGATTGTTTTCTCTGTCTAAGAAACAAAGTCCGTCGCCGTTATGAAGTTCTTTGTTTGTTCTGATAGTCACTGACTTATTCTTAACTTTTTCTATCGTCCCTAGATATTCTCCCATCGACTTTGGTGAATATGGAGCGTCGATATATTTCTGTCTGCCGTGGATGAAATAGTCGGTGAAACCACGAGAGAACGATTTTTCCGGTGCTGGATAGAAAGTAGGATTACTCTCGCCCCGAGAGCTTCTGCAAATGTCGTCACGTCGTTCGATGATTTCGTCTATTGTTTTTCTATAAAAAGCAGTGACGTTTTTTACGTAACCGATGTCCTTTAAGCGACCTTCAATCTTGAAAGAAGTGATTCCTGCGTCGATGAGTTCTTCTATGTTTTTTGAATTATTCAGATCTCTTAAAGAAAGAAGATGACGATTGCTAATCAGGCGTTTGCCTTCTTGATTTTCGAGATTCCAGCTGAGTCGGCAAGGCTGAGCGCAGGCACCTCTGTTAGCAGAACGTCCACCAATGACATGACTTAAATAACATTGTCCGCTATATGAAACGCAGAGCGCGCCGTGAACAAAATATTCCAAAGGAACGGAAGTCTTTGAACGAATGTCTTTTATCTCATCGATACTCAATTCTCTTGCAAGAACGACTTGCGAGAAACCAACATCTTCCAAGAATTTAACTTTCTCTGCATCAATATTATGACATTGCGTGGAAGCGTGCAGCGCGATAGGAGGCATATCCATATTGAGCAATGCCATATCTTGAACGATGAGCGCATCGACGCCGGCATTCCAACAATCGTAGGCGAGCTTGCGAGCCTGTTCCAACTCACTGTCGAACAACAAAGTATTTAAGGTGACATAAACCTTGGCATCGAAGAGAGCAGCATGTTTGCACAAAGCCTCGATGTCTTCTATACTGTTGCCGACTTTCTCACGCGCCCCGAAGCTCGGACCGCCAATATACACAGCGTCAGCCCCATGATTGATAGCAGCGATTCCTATTTCCAAATTCTTCGCCGGCGATAAAAGTTCTATTTTTTTCATATATTACGAAGTTATCAATTCTTTTGCTTTTTCAGTTAACCTGTATGCTTGTTTTGAACTATTAGGTTTGTCCTTGATGGTTGGTTCTATTAAATTAGCTTCAATAAGTGGATTTAAAATATTTTGTCTAAAACGATTTTTATTTTTTTCTCCAATCTTAAGCATAAGTGATGATATAGAAAGTTCTTTAGCAATAAGAAATACTAACACTAATCTTGCAATATTCTCATTAGTGTCGTTTAACTTAGGACAGACTGGGGACAGACTTAGGACAGACTGGGGACAGACTGGGGACAGACTGGGGACAGACTGGTTTGAATCTGTTTCTTTAATATAAAATATCATTGTTACTCTGTCGGGTTGTACTTTTTCTTCAATAGTAGGATGAATCCATTTGTTGTCGTCGCATCCTTTTATGATAAAATCAGCTCCGCTTCCAGCTTTTTCTCCTATACCGAGTTGTGTGAAGAATTTTTGCAAGATAGGATTTCTGCTTAAGAAAACAGGACGAATGTCATAACTTGATCTTGGAATGCGAAATATTAAAATCCTATTGTTGTCAATAGAAGTATCAATGACGTCTCTTTCAGTTAACATTGTTGCACTTACTTTTTCTTTGTTGTGTGCGCAGTCCCAAAAACTTTCAGGAAATCCCCCTTTAGCAGATTTGAATTCTAATTCACAGTTTTCGGAAACATTAATCAAATTTTTAATATGTTTTACTATGGTTTTCATAATTTTTATTTTGGCCTGAATTTATTAAGATAATTTAGTTTGAATTATTCCAATATTATATTGAATACCATCAAAGTTAATTCTTCCGCAAAGATAATTATTTTATCGTTTAATTCTTTGTCAAATACAAAAAACATCTGCCATATATATAATGTATGTATTTATGATTCGTAAATATCATCCATCATGGATTTTCTAACTGTTAATTGTAAATTGTCAATTGTTAATTACAAAAACGCTTCCCACATCAATCAGATCTCCGTCGTATAATTCGATGAGATTGAAGTTATTATCTTTAAGGAATTTATCTAATTCTTCTTTGTCTTTTAAATTCTTCGTGCTGCCACAAACGATGAGATTATTCTTCCAAACCCCACAACATCCAGGGAAAAATCCATTCTTCTGTCCTTCTAATTTAATTTGTTTTGGATCGATGTACAACACAGACGTACGTCCGTACGTCTCTACATGAAATTCGTGTGGACAATGACTATTGTCTGTTGTCTGTTGTCTGTTGACCTCGTTGAAAATTCCTTTATCTGACGTAATAAACACGTTCTCATTCAATGCCAATAAATTACATCTCGTATATCCTTGATTCACATGAATGTGATTTTCATACAAAGATAAAATTGTCGAATCGGTGTGTTTCAAATTATGAATCAAAAGATTTCCAATACCGACAGCGTTATAAGGAACCGTTTTCGGGTATTTCTTCCCGACTTCTTTTTTTCCTTCAATAAGATTTACCTTCCTCTTTCTCAGTTCTTTAATAATTTTCTTCGGAGCATTTGGAGCGTAAATCAAAGAGTTGTCTCTTTGGAAGAAGAAAATGTCCGGATGTGAAGATATTGAATTGTAAGTTATTTCCGTAGGATTAAGAAATAAAACATTTCCCAATTTTTTTAGATTTTTCTTCGCTTCTTCCGGCATTCTTGAATCAGCGATGATTGTTGGGAGTTCTTCTTTTGAAGTTATTGTAAAATCAAATTGTCCGTCGTCAATAGTTTTGAAATCAACGCTGCGGAACTTTTCCAACAACATTTTCTTATTCTCGCCTTTCCAACCAATTGCGTGATTTATCTGCGATTTCGGTACTTTTATAATGATGTCTTTGCTTTTCAGTTTTTCAGATTCTGAATTTCTCAAATTCTCAAATTTCTCTTTCCAGATATGAGAGAAAACCATCTCGGCAAAATTCTTATGATAGGGACCAGTGACGTATGCCTCGCCATCAAGCTCATTGGAAGCATGAAGCCCAATTCGCAGAACTTTAACTTGATTATCAATAAAATAAGAATATAAATCTGCTGATTCAGAAATTGCGTCTTTTAAGGAGAGAGAATTATATTCTTCAGACATATACATCTTTTCCAATTCTGTGTCTTTCACAACGATACAAGGATAAATACGCGTCTCTTTTGCTCCAAGATTCACTATATCTCTCGCAGTTTGAGAATCGATTTCCTTGTTAGATGATGGCAGACCTATCATCATCTGCAACCCTAACGTAATATCTTCTGAAAGAATTATTTGCGAAGCCTCGACAATATCTTTATAGGAATGACCGCGTTTGCATTTATTTAAGACCAAATCATTCGTGCTTTGCGCACCGAGTTCGATATTTCTCATTCCATATTGTCGAAGTTCTTTAACTCTATGATAACTAATATAATCGGGACGCGTGCTACAGCGAATACCGTGAATCAGATTCTTATCAAGATAGGGTTGTACAACTTCAAGATAATCGTTCTGCATTTCAAGAGGAAGACCTGTAAAATTACCTCCAAAAAACGCCACCTCAACAAAACGGTACTCATCCTTAAACGACGAAAGATGATTGTCAATGATAATCTTAACTTCCTCTGGCTTAATAATATCGCTTAATCCCGTAATGCTAAACTGATTGCAATAAACGCATCGATAAGGACAAGCGAGTTCGGGCATGAAAACCGGTATGTTGTAGTGTTTTATCATGTTGCAAAAATCATAAAAAAATCATTTCAAAAATATTTCTTCTTTAAGTTTATACGAAAAATTCTTAACATTCGTTTATGTCGTAAATTGTTAACAAAATTCCTCAAGAATGTTATAATTTCTTACCCAAAATTATTATATTTGCGAAACTAAATTTAAAACAAGATAACTATGAAATTACAAATCAAGAACTTATTCATCATTACGATGTTACTTTTCGTAACTATTGGGGGAACAACGAGTTGCGGCAGTAAGAAAAAAATGGCAAAAAAAGAATACGAAGCAAAAGTAGAACAAGCCAAGAAAGATTTGAATGCAATTATCAATGAGGAGACATTGTGGACATTGGAAGAACAGAAGGCACGTGTCGAAGAGATAGAAAAAATGGACCTCCAAAATCCTGAAATTGATGAACTTATTATTAAAGCCAAAGAGATATTGAATAGAGAAATTGCTGAAGCAGAGCGTCTTGCAGAAGAAGAGAGACTGCGACAGTTGGAAGAACAGAATCAGATGAAACCAAAAACATCCTTAGAAGATTATTTTGCTATCATAGCAGCTGCTCCAGATGCAGAAACAGCAAATGAAAAGATTGCTGAAGCATTGAAATTATTCGCATCACCTGATGTCCCTGTTTTGATAATAATCTATCATGTTGGCGATATTATTGATTATGACGCACCCACAACAGCTGAGAGATATTTAAACTATATCAAAGATCAGAAGAAAGTTAACGTAGGTATTAAAAACATAAAATACGACAACGACAATAAGATCACAGAGTTAGAATTAATTAAGAAGTAAAATTATAGCATTATGAAAAAGATATTATTGACATTATTATTTGGAATATTTTTGTTAGGAAATACACAGAGTTTTGCACAGGAATTAAGTCCAGAACGTAAACAAGCTATTGACAGTCTTGCACTTGAAAAAGTTCGTGACCTCAGTAAATATATTAAGATAGTCGGTTCAAAAGAGACACCGTGGAGTGAGGCTAACAGAGTTATTGATCGTGCAGAAGAATTGTTTGCCCCCGAGGCAGAAATCGGCGTTTCTTCATTGACATCAAACCAAGTGATGTATTATAAGGTTCGTCAATATCTTGAAAGATTGATGCGTCTTAATTATGACCGCGTAGAGATTGATTGGTACAAAATAGAATATGTAAGCGACTTACAACGTCAACCTGATGGAACATACGTCGGTGTTATCACTGTGTTCCAGACATTTAAAGGCTTCGATAAAGAAGGTCGTCTTATCTACCAAGATACAACAAAGAAAGATATTACAGTTTACGTGAAACGTAAAGAGACTCAGATTGGCGGACGTCTCATTGGTTTCTGGGACGTATTATTGGGCGATATGAGGGTTAAGGAAACAACACATTGATTGTTAACAACATAATAATAGTTTGTAATTATTTCGTAGATGAATAATATTTTGCGTCTTCTGACACTATCTTTGTTATTGTCGTTTTCATTCATAACAAAGTCACAGGTTTATACTAATCTCGGAGATGTTCAATCTGACGAAAGAGCTTTATATACAATGACTAAGCAAATGAGTCAGTTTATTAGCAGGTTTAATTATGAAGAGGACCAATATGGTAAAAAAATAAGTCCCGACCATCCTGATTATCGCGACAGAATGAAGCGTAAAACAGTTTTACCACTTCTCTTCGACATGGAAAATCCAAGAACAAATGGATCTTTGAGAGACTTTTTCATTGCCGATCTCACCGAGAAAGATTCCAACTATTTTGAATTTCTTGGTGGCAAATGGTATTCCGAAGTGTCGGCAACATTCAAATGGAAAGGTAATAGCGTAGATATCAGTATGATATTCGCAATAGAACAAGAAAACCTTGGATCAAAATGGGTCTTGACAAATGTCTATTTCTCAGAATTTAACAAACTCTTCCCAAAAGGCGACATCGCTGAGCAACAGAAACATTTCCTCCACCCAATGAGCCACGAACTCGATTTCATGAATATTCACAAGGTGTTCAAGACTCCGGAATGTATTGAATACTATGCATCAGAATCATATTCTACTGATTATCTGTCAATTTTCTTCTATGAGATAAAACAGGGAAATCTTGTATTTGAAAAAATCAATAGCGAAAAATTTCATGTATTCCAGATAGACAATTGGTATTTTGAAGTCTCCTGGTTTAACAGAGAAGGTCTTAACACAGGATGGTTAATTTCCAATTTAGTATTCTTAAAAGATAATGAAAAAGAAGAACTCCTGAAATTCTATCAACCAAATATCATCAATAAACAACAATGAAAAGATACATTTTATTAATAACATTAATCTTATCATCTTTACTGCCGAAAGCACAACAATCGTTGTCAGATAAGGATATCGCGGAATACGAAGTGCAAGTAAAACAAATGGTTAACTATCTACAAGAGACACTTAACTTCATCGGTGATCCTAATAATTCAGCACAAGAGAAGGATATTATTTTTAAAGAAAGTTATTCCAAAATATTTAAAGACGATAAAGTACAAGTTGAGGACGACTTGGATGAAAATCGTTCAATATCAATAAACAAAGATATTCAGGCATATCTTAAAGACATAGATTTCTTTTTCGAGAATGTCGAATTTAATCTTGATATACAAAGCATTACTCCACAAATCAATGAACTCGGTAACACTTTTTTCAAGGTTGCTATGGTACGTACTTTGGCAGGTCGTACGATAGTAGGTGACACTATAGTAAATTCAAAAAGTCGTTTTCTTGAAATAAATCTTGACGAATACAAGAAAGAACTTAAGATTGTAAGTTTCTATACCACAAGACCAAATGCAAAAGAAGAACTTTACACTTGGTGGAACTCAATGAGTAGACCTTGGAAAGATTACCTAGGAAAAGACTTATTCATTTTCGATAGTATTGAAATGAAAGATGTTAACCTGATTCTCGATGACGCGTTCACAATCTTTACAAAACGTAATGTTATTCTGAAAGATACATTTATGATTGTAGGTAACGATACTATGAGTATGAATCGTATCAATGAACTTTATGGACATCGACCTGATACAGTTTTATATATCAATGACACTGTCTCAAGATGGATGAACGACACAATAAAAACCGATTTGTCTCCGATTTATGAGACACTTCGCGTCATAACAAAAATTACTGAGATCAATGTTGCTGACAACCTTACAATCACAGATCTTAATCCATTGGCAGAACTCTCAGATTTACGCGTTCTCAACTGCTCCGGAACAGCTGTGTCTAACATAAATCCAATTCGTAACCTTAATAAAATCAAAGAATTAGATATAAGTAATACCGAAATAACTGACATCAATAATTTAAAATATGCTAATGTCGTGCAAATCTTCAAAGCTGATAACAATGACATCAAAGACATTTCGGTGATTGCCTTCTTTAGAGACTTAAACAATCTCTCGATTCAAAATACAGATGTCTATGATATTCGTTCATTAGAAAAATGTATCAATCTTAGAACGTTACATCTATCGTCAACTCAGGTTAATGATTTATCGCCACTTAGAGATTTGTTAACTCTACATGATTTAGACGTTTCTAATTCTTTTGTAGACAATTTGTCGCCATTACAAGGACTAGTTAATCTTAACTATCTAAATATAGAAAATACTCAAGTGACTGATTTATCGCCACTTTCAAATTTAGACAGACTGAATGTAATAAATATCTCAAATACTAAGGTTAAGAGTCTTGCAGCCTTAAACGGTTTGCCTCATCTTAACAAGATTTACTGCGACAACACATTGATTACCAAAGAAGAGGCAAACATATATAAATCAAATAATCCTAATGTATTGGTGATAAATGAAAGTAATGCATTGGCAACTTGGTGGAATGAACTGCCATCATTTTGGAAAACTCTTCTTATGGACCAGACAATGACCAACATAAATCCAACAAAAGAAGAATTGCATGCTATCATAAATATAAAGAGCTTGAAAGTCAGTCATTTTATTCAAGATGCAGAGCCATTAAGCCGTTTAACAAATATAGAATCACTCGATTTGTCCGGATCCAAAATCGATGATTTGTCTCCTCTATATGGGTTGCATAATCTTAAATCATTAAATATCAGCAATACAACCATCTCAGATTTAAGTCCTTTGGCTAACAACAATAATCTGAGAGAACTCAATATTGAAAATACCAATATAAGTTCTCTCGTTCCATTGCATGAACTGAAGAATATCAATAAGATATATGCCGACGGAACAAACATTTCTACAGAGGAAGTTCTTGAGTTGAAGAAAATTCAAAGACAAGTAAGTGTTATATATCAAACTGAAGATCTTAGAATTTGGTGGGGCAACCTCAACGACTCGTGGCGCGACATCTTTAACTCCCACATCCTATGCAATTCAAATCCAACATCAGAACAGTTGCAATCGATTATAGATTTGGAGGAAATTACTATTGAACCGGAAAATATAGTATATACCCTTGAGCCAATCACCCAGATGGCTTTCCTTAAAAAACTGATTGTCAACAATAATCAAATTCAAGACTTGAGTCCGTTAAACGATAAGTATTTCCTTGAAGTTCTTTCTGTAAGCGGAAATCCAATCGATAATATTTTGCCGCTTTCACTTCTAACATCATTGAAAGATCTGAATATTGAGAATACTCCTGTAAGCGAACTAACGCCAATAGAATCGTTGGAAAACATTAAGGTTCTTAATATTAGCGGCACTTCTATCAGGAACCTAAGACCAATTGCCAAGTTCAACGCATTGGAAGACTTATCGATAGTTAATACAGGAATAAAAAATATTGAAGTCTTGGAAAATCTTACTTCTTTAAAACACCTAAAGGCTTATAAGACAAAGATTAAAGGTAAAAATATCGAACTTCTAAAAGTTAAGCAACCCGACTTGAACGTGATATATTACTAATAGTCACGTAATCTAAAAAAATCGGCTCCATAGATCGTCGTCATGACAATATGGAGCCGAATTGTTTTTGCTTAATACTTAAATAAAATCAATCGTCGTAGGAAATAAGTTTTCCTTTGCTGTTGAATTCAATTTCTAAGCTATCGTTAAGTTCAATCTTGATGCGATTAAATTCTCTCTCAACATCGGTAATGCACATTCCATTGTGATTCATTTCAACATAATTTGTAATGTCTTTCAAGATGAAACCTGTTGGAATACAATTGTTTTTACTGCTGACATCTGTCCATTCGCCTTTTGCGTTGAAGTCGATTTCTGTTCCATTTTCAAAACGAATCTTGTATTCGGTGTCAGCAAATTCTTTGTCAGCAAAAACATACGAAACTTTGTAATCGCTGAAATAGGTTTTAACAAATTCCTGTGCCTTAGCCGGAAGTTGTTCAAGTTTTGTCATTCCATTCTGAGCAAAAACGTTTGCTCCAAACAATAAGATAATTGCTAATGTTAAAATGTTTTTTTTCATTTTTTTCAGATTTTAATTATTAATACAATCATATAACGTATAAAGTTCAAAAAGATTATTTCAAACAAAAAAAATATAATTATTTTATCCAGATAATCTTATAATTAGTTTTTCCCCAATAAATATTGGTATTTTCGACATTATTGGTAAATCCAAGAAGGAATCCTCCGCCTCCGGCTCCACATAATTTCACCTGAAAATGAGAGTCATTTAAAGATTTCCCGAAGAAGATTTTAAGTTCATCAGGAATAGTGTGCGAGAGTAATTCCATCTGCATCTTTGAAAGTAAAGATAAATTAACAAAAAATTCATCGTCATTCTTTTCGACAAGACAATTAATGCAATTATTAACTAAAGGTACATACATATTGTCAAACCTCTCATGATATTTATTGTCTTCTCTCAATTCCTTAAATCTCTCTACCAATGGTGACGTCGGACTTTTTATCTTAGTATCAATCAAGAAGATATGAATATTATCGGAGATAAAATCGGTATCTAAAACCGTGAAATAAGACTGTTGTCTGTTATCCATTGTCCGTTGACTTAAAACAAAAGGCTTTCCAAGATAACATTGCAGAGGATCTATACCCGAGCTACTTCCGTGAAAATAAGACTCCATCGAAGCGAGGAAATCTTTGAGTTTCAATACATCTTGAATTTCGATTAATTTATAGCGATCATAAATAGCAGCTACCACAGCACCAGAGCTTCCCACGCCATAACCGAGAGGAATGTTTGAATCTAAGAAAATCCCGGCATTAAGTTCCATCTCGAACCTTCTTAAATCCAAAATCCTAAACTTCTCATTCGCAGAGAGATAATTATAAAAATCGAAAAGATTCTTGTTCGACTCTATAGCTTTTTCCGATGGACGATGCATTATCGTGTTCCACTCGGCACTGCTGTTATAATAAGGTATCAGCAAGGCATCAGCGCCGAATATCATCGAATATTCGCCAAAAAGAATCACCTTGCCATTATATTTTCTCTTATCCATTATTTACTTTGTCGTCTATATATTTATTATTGAAACAATAATTTTTCAATACTTCTTCAATAAAAACATGCACCTTATCAGAGCATGAATCCGGGTAGAGAAGATGAACATTAGGACCTGCGTCTAATGTGTAACATATTGGGAGACAAGTTTCTTTTCTAAATTTAATTATTTCATTAATAATATTTATCGTATTCGGTTCTTTAAGAGTGTAAGAAGGTGTCGAACTTGCCATCAAGTCGTGAAGTTGATTTGCCTCGTCTTCTGTAATTTTTATAAAACCTTCTAAATCACCTTGTTTTAGAATTATCAGTAAATCTTCGGTATTTTTTCTTGCAGAGGTATAACGTTTTTCAGCCATCGGATGATTATTCATCAAGGAATGTCCAGCCCTACTCGAGACGCTTTTCTCCTTAGAACTCACAATTAAAATAGTATCATGATATGACTTAAAGACAGGATTAATCATCTCGCCGATTGGAATAGCATAATCGTTGGAACTATTTGACAATGATGGCGTTTCTCCCCACAAAGTCATTATTGGATAAACTGAACGCGCTGCGCTTCCCGAAGCCAAACGCGAGAGATACGAAGCTTCCTGTAGATCTATCTCTCCTCCTTTATATTTAATCTCCAATAAACAGAGAATCAAGGCACTCATGGAAGAAGCACTCGACGCTATGCCGGAAGAATGCGGGAAAGAATTGTAACTCTCTATATCTAAATGAAGTCCTTTAAGAAAAGAAAAATGCTCATCATTGGCTTGAATATATTTTTGTATCTTCTCTTTAAACGCTTGATTCTCTTTTCCTTCAAAATAAAAATTCATACCTTGCTCATCAGATTCATTGTAACTTACCTTAGTCTCGGTAAAACAATTCGTCAATGTAAAACTAATTGATGGATTGTTAGGAAGCTGATTTCCGTGCTTTCCCCAATATTTTACTATTGCAATATTAGATGGACTTCTTTTTATTATTAGTTTAGAGTTCATAGTTTAAAGTTTAGAGTAGTTTAAAAGTTTAATGTTTTTAAGTTAATTATTAAGTTCTGAAATTTTGAGGTTTTGAAGTTTTAAAGTACTATGTCTGAATAATTAAAAATCACATTAAGACCTTTACTTTCAAAATAATTTTTAACTTTTGTTTTGTCCCAAGATGTCGCTGCCATGAAAAAGTCGCCGCCCCAAGCTCCCAAAGATTTCATTTCACCCTCAAAATCGGAGAAATATTTTTTTATTCTATTCTGTTCCAAGCAAGCCGCCATTATCTCTTCATGTACCTTCAAGAAATAACAGAAGTCGCTGAGGTTCTGCACTTCCGGTAGTATTTTGCTTATCTCAGAAATTGCATTTATCTCAGTAGCGAAACTCTTCTCTTTTGCAAGAAAAGCCTTCACCTCGTTAGATGAACTCTGCTTATGTCCTTGATAAACAAAATAAAGATTGTCTTTAAACTCAGGATTGAAATTATCAATACTCACAAAAGGGCTGTTGATTGTTGACTGTTGTCTGTTGACTTGATAAAATATTGGTGTTTCGGCTTTTGCGCAGGCTATGTCGTAGCCCGATCCTTTGAAAGTAGAAACCAACAACAGATAAGGATTTATTCCTGCCCATTCCGACACATTATTAATTAATGTAGAGCTACTCCCGAGTCCCCATTGCGGATCGAAATCTAAACAAGTAGTGAATTTATAGTCGTGGGAGTCGGTGAAGATATTATCGTTTAATGATTTGACTTTAGATAAGATAATGGAAAGACGTTCTGCTTTTTCTTTATCGTCGGTTTTTAAGACAGAGAAGTCATCTCTATTTAAAATTACTGAAAACCAAGGCTCTGAACTACGAACTATGTCTGTTGACTTTCTGAAAGCGTCCCAATAAATAAGGTTCTCGTTTGAATCTAAAGACTCCACCTCTAAGCTCTGACCTAATTTCAGAGGAAGAGCCAATGCCGTCGCTCCTTTCAAGACGAGATATTCGCCTGTCAACAAAAACTTACCGTTAGACTTGTAATAATTCATAATTCATAATTTTGATGATAAGACGCATCAATTACATATTGTTTATTTTTAAAGGTGTAATTGGTACGTCTCTACAATCATTCCTAATTGTATTAATAAATTTTTCAACTTCGGAATAAGAAACCACCTTATCTTTAAAATAGTCTGCGGCTTTTGTTTTTTCCTCTTCTGTAGCGCCAAGCTGATTCAATATATTTGCGAGGTGCATTTTCATGTGACCTTGCTGTATTCCTTTTGTCGTCAACGACTTAACGGCGGCGTAGTTATTAGCGAGTCCCATTGTTGCAGCAATCATCATCAGTTCTTGGGCTGAAGGATTTCCGAGAAGTTCCAAGGATTTCTTTGCCAAAGGATGTAATGACGTCAAGCCGCCCACTGTACCGAGAGCGAGAGGCACTTCGAGAGTGAATCGGAAGATACCGTTTTGAATATCAACGTATGAGAGACTTTGGTAAGAGCCGTTTCTTGAAGCATAAGCGTGACCTGCTGCTTCGGTAGCTCTGAAGTCGTTGCCTGTTGCGATGACGACTGCGTCTATTCCATTGTAGATACCTTTGTTGTGAGTCGTTGCACGATACACATCGATATGAGCAATATCGACGGCTTTCTTGAATTTCTCTGCAAAAGCCTTTCCGTCAAGACATTCGTCAACGCCATTGAGTTCATCAACAGGACATTCCACCCAGACTTTCACCTTACATTCAGGAGTATAGTTCGACAAGATGCACATCACTATTTCAACATGACGTTCATTTTCGTTTAAGTTAATTTGTTTTAAGAAAAATTCCTGAAGCGTCCGACCGAAGGATTCCAATATAGAGTTAATGAAGTTAGCTCCCATGGAGTCGCAGGTGTTGAAGGTGACGAGGAACTGATAATAATCGTGGATTTTATCTGTCATGTCAACGAGTTGAATATCCAATATTCCTCCGCCGCGTTGTCTCATCTTCTCTGTTATCGACGATGTTTTCTTAATAAATTCGTCTTTAATTTCCGGGAGTAAGTCGTTGAGAATCTTCTTATCGCCTTTCCAACAGAAATGCACCTGACCTACTTTCTTAACATCGATAACTTCTGCGTGAAAGCCGCCTCTTTCGCCCCAGAATTTCGCTGCTGCCGAAGCCGCTGCCACAACAGAGCTTTCTTCAATAACCATAGGAACGACGTACGACTTGTCGTTGATAATCACGTTGGGAGAAACTCCGTAAGGAATATGGAAATTGGAAATGGTATTTTCGCTAAACTCGTCAAATTGTTTTTGTTTCTCATGATCCTGATACCAGAAACTTTTCAACAAAGAAATAAACTCACTCGGATTATCGATATATTCTGACACGACCTTCAGCTTGTCTTCTTTCAACAGCTTTGAAAAGCCTTTCTTTATCAGGTCTCTTTTTCTTATGCGCCTAACTTCTTCCATAATCTTGCATAAACATTTTACCTCGCAAAGGTAATAAAATAATTAAGGTGTTTTCTATTTAATTTACCGAAATATTTTTTACTTTTGCACACGAATTAATAACATATAGATTAAATTAAAATTTATAATAATGGCGGATGCATTAAAGAGGTCCCTGCGTTCGCTCCCCCGTAATTTTGGACCTCATTTGTTATTTTATGAAAAAGATCTCTACACTATTGATTGTGTTGCTGTCAACATTATTTGCGACAGCTCAAAACTCAGATTTCGTATTCTCTTACGATTTTACAACAACTAACGAATTAAACGAATGGACCGTCATCGACAACAACAACGATGGAGTCAATTGGGAATTCATGGACGGAATGAAAGGTATCGTTTACAATGGCAACACCACTGAGGTGGCAGCCGACGATTGGTTAATCTCACCTTCATTTGCAGTAGAAAGCGGAAAGTATTATATTATAGAATATACTGTAGCTCAGAGAGGCTCGTTCGGTACAGATATTATCAACGTTCACTACGGCTCAAGAATAACAACTACTTCCTCAACATTATTAACAGAAGAAAGATATGATCATCACGCTGGAATGGTAACTCGCAAATGCCATATCACAGTACAAGAAGGCGATGATGTTCAATTAGGTTTCAACATCACCTCTGCTGCATCCAACGGACTTGTCACTCTGAAGTCAGTGTCGGTACAAGAAAGCACAAACCAAAGACCAGCTCAAGCACCAGCTATGCTCGTCAGTTCCGATTTCAATGCAAAGACTGTCACTGTTAAATGGATAAACCCTGAACGCGACGTCAACGACATCATCATCAATCAGCCTATGACAGCCAAGATTTATGAAAACGATATTGTCGTAGCAACTCTCGAAAACATGACTGCTGGAGAACAAGTAGAATACGTTCAGAGTCCAGAGAATTTCGTGGGAATGGTAACATACGGCGTTACATTATCTATCGACGATTTAGAATCTGAGGTCATAGAACATGAGATAAATCTTGATGACTACCAAGGTACAATGACCACACTTATCGAGTTACCTATCAACAACTCTTCAGATTTTTCTACCAATTGGACAGTTCAAAATCTTGACGGCGGCGCTACATGGGAATATTACGCTAAAGGTGCCTCAATAGCTAAAGGCAGTTCAACATCAGCCAACGACTGGTTATTCTCACCGGCTGTAGAACTTGAAGCCAACAAACGTTATGTTCTTTGTTACAAATTAAAGTCATCAATGACATATTGTACCAACATAGATATGACTGTTGGAACAGCTGCTACTTCATCGGCACATACTCAAGTTGTCGATAGTTATGTCAACTTATATCAAAATGGCTTTGCTGAATATCAATCACCACAATTTACTGTAGAAGAAACAGGAACCTACCACCTCGGATTCCATGTTACATATACAGAAAACTACTTCGACATGAAAGACATATCTGTAGGATACGTTGAGCAAGCAGGCGGCGGTGATGAAGAAGTCGGCGACTTGGAAGTTGAAGAATATGTAGAGACCGTTCTTCCTGACAACGACAATGGCGACTTGACATACACAACAGAATATTTCACTCCTATGACTATGGAAGGCGTTGATTTCTTCGGCGCATTCTCACATGCACAAGTAGATGCCTACACTTTGGCAGACAACGGCGTTTATGCAATGCCTTTAGAGACAGGCTTCACACCTAACTTAAATTCTCCATTAATCACAGCTGAGGTAGCAGGCGGTGTAACATATCACGACGGCAAAATTTATTGCAACACCTACGATGACAATACCAACACTCAAGAAGTTAAACCTGTATGGAAAATATACGATGCCAACACATACGAGTTAATCGCTGAAAAAGAACTCAACGACAACTGCGAAAATACGACAATCTGTTTATCTTACGATATGACAACCGACAATATCTATGGATTGGTAAAAGATTATACAGATACATGGTTGGTTCAAATAAATCCTGAGACAGGTGAGATGACAAGAATCGCTGACCGTCTTGACTACACAAAACGCTTCCTCACATTAGGTTGCAACGCCAAAGGTGAACTCTACTGCGTTTATATGACTGAAGACAATGTCACCGGCGACCAGACTCACTATCTCGGCAGAATCAACAAAGCCGATGGCGCTATTGTAGAAGTCGGAAAGATACAAGAAACAAACTTCATGAATGAAGACTTCCTTTATAACATGAAATATCGTCAAGTTCTTTTCTTCGACAACTCTTCCGACACAATGTATTGGATGTTCTGCAGTTCAAGCTTAGCCTTAGGTTCACAATATGCAGCCATTGTTGAAGTCAACAGATATAATGCTGTCGCTACCTTGCGTGCATATCAGTTAGACTTATACGCAATAGCCGGAGCTTATTTCAACGAGCCATCGATGTTGGCACCTTCAATCATCACCGACTTCAACTTCACTGACGATGCCGACGGAGCCAACAGCGGAACAATAACATTCAAACTCCCTTCAACATCATACAACGGCGACAACTTATCAGGCACTGTCAACTATAGAGTCTATGCCGATGAGTTAGATGAATTTACAGGCAGCGGCGCTCCAGGACAAGAAATAGCAATTCCTATTCAAGCCTATAACGACATCATCACTCTCAATCTCTTAGCTTCAAATGCTTCAGGCGAAGGACCAACAATCCAACGCGAGATCTTAGTCGGTTATGACCTCCCAGAAGCTCCTAAAAATATTGTCCTTACAAAAGAAGGAAACGGATTAGAGACGACACTCACATGGGACGCTCCTGAGATAGGTGTAAACGGCGGCGACTTCGACGTCGAGAATCTCAACTATACCGTCATCAGATACCCTGGCGAGGAAGTCGTGGTAGAAGGTACTACAGAAAGAGTATTGGTGGAAACTCATAGCGGCGACATGACGCGTTATGTTTATGAGGTATATTCATGCATCGGTGACGTACGTTCCGAGGGAGCTTTCTCTAACAACCTCATCGTCGGTGACCCTCTCAACACTCCTTACGGCGGCGTGTTCGGTTCTGTATATGACATGTATAACTACTACACAATCGTCGATGCAAACAACGACGGTTACCCTTGGCTATACGACGAAATGACTGGTGCAGCAGTATATCATTACAATTGGGCAGAAGCTGCTAACGACTGGATGATTTCTCCTGCCATCAACTTCAGAAGCGATGCTGTCTATACCTTGTCGTTCGGAGCTTTCTCTTCACAAGAAAACTACTTGGAATCTTTGTTGGTAACATTCGGAGACGGTTACACTCCAGAGTCTCAAAATGAAGTTCTCATCGACATTCCTGAATTGCCAGCTATAGACGATGATGGAAACTACGACGTCTATAACATCGAGATAACAGTTCCTGTTGATGGAGTTTATCACTACGGATTCAAAGCATATTCAAAACCTTATCAAGATTACTTATATCTTTATGACATAAAACTTACATCCGACAAAGACGACGAAGGAATAAACGATATCGCAACAGATGAGAGTAAAGTCCTTGCATTCTCCGACAATAGCATGCTTAAGGTCTTCAATCCTGAAAATGAGAACATCTCTATTTACAATGTCTTGGGCATTTTGTTACATAAATCTAACGACAACTACATCGAGACAAATCTTACATCAGGTTTATATATCGTAAAATATAACAATGGATGTAAAAAAGTGATTGTTAAATAATAAAATCTTTAGTCATGAAATACTTTGTGAAAATATTATCGTTAATATTTTTTAGCGTATTATTCAGCGCGAGAGTAGCAGTATCAGGAGAACCTGTCGAATTTGAGATATTTGAAAACTTTGATGACGACTCTCATTTCACAGCAGATGCTATCGTCCCTGACGGATGGGTTTCTATAGGTTCGACACCGGCAGCACGTTCAGAAGCTGGTGAGTATGTGATAGGATACAATTCATATAGCGGATCATACGTGTTACATTCAAGCGATCTTATGGGCGTAGAACGCGACGAAGTTATATTCACTCCTATGATGGAACTTGCTGGAGGCAAAGATGCTCTCTTGTCGTTCTATATTTATGCCCCAGGCGGAAGTCCTTCTGCAACATTCTATTCATACGTTGATGTGAAAGTCGGCACAAATCAATCGATAGAAACTCATACAATATCTTTAGGCTCTACAAATACAGCATTCGCTTCATGGACACAGTTGTCATTCTTGTACACTCCAGTGACCGACGGAGAATATTGTTTCTCTATCTCACTCAAACAGTCGACAGACCTTGTACGCGACCATGGAGTTGTTGGAATTGACGACTTAAGAATCAGTGGCTTTGAACCTGGAGAGGCTGAACCTGAAGACGTAGAATTGACAATAATACCTGCCGAAACGGGAATACCAACAATCACTATTGGTGAGACATATTCAACATCTTTCAATATTAAGGCTACAAATCTTGTCGACGACATAATGATACAAAACATCTCGACAGAAGAGATAAATGTTGAAGATGAAATTATTCCTATGACACAAGCAATGAGTGAATCAGGTTATGATTTAGAAGTGAATATTACTCCATCTTCTGAAAACAGCACAGGCGGTTATTTTGAACTTGCAACAGAAAATCTCGACAATCCTTTGAAGGTTTACCTCACATGGACAACTATCGATGGTATGGATGAACTCATCCCTAACCCAAGCAATTACGTGACCGCTAAAGAAGTTCCTTATTCAAATACTTTCGATAACTACGACGATGATTATGATGGCGTATCTTATTTGCCAATGGGATGGACTTCGGAAGGTGCAGACCCTTTCATCACTGCAAACATTGAAGGATTGCCGGCAGTGACAGGAAATTATTACTTGGTAGCTATTGAATCTATGTTAGACCATCGCGAAGACCGTCTCTATACTCCTTTCTTCCGTCTTAGCACCGACTTTGAGTATGTCATCTCCTATTATTTATATATGCCAGGAAATTCAGGAGGTGGCGTGTTAAGATCAACAGACCTTACTGTCACAGTAGGAAGTGAACAAGACATCAACTATCATCCTGTCATAAAACAAAACATTAAAGACCAATCTTTAAGCAATTGGACTTACCAAGAGTTTACATTCAAGCCTTTAATTAGTGGCGCTTATTGTTTTGCCTTCTCATTAAGTACAGATGTCAACTATTCTGGAATGGTCGCTATAGAAGACTTCAACATCACTGCTCCGGGAATCGAGGTCCTTCCTACAGCCGACTTCGCCGTCGGAGGCAACTTCAACGTGATTGACAGCAGAATGGTAGTTTACAAAAATCAGAATGTTCATCTCACCAACCTTTCTACTAATGGCGAAGAATATTCATGGACAGTGACATCGCCTTCCGGCTTGACACAATTCTCGACTGAAGAAAATCCCTCTTTCTTACTCAACGAATCGGGTGATTTCAATATCGAGCTTACTACCACAAACAGCAGCGGTTCACGCACAAACAATCGTACATTGGCAGTCGAATACATCGATTACGATACACAAGATTATACCATCATGACATTCAATCCAAATCAAGACAAATTGTTGGAACGCGGTTCTATACCTGCATTCTCTGCCAATGGCATAGAAGACTACGACTACGATTACGTGACAGGCTACAACCGCTACTACAATAAATACGCTGAACGTTATGAGATACCTGATGGTGTTAAACTAAAGTTATATACTATCAGTACATGGTTGGCTCATTACCGCAATCGCCCGTTCACTTCAGGCTACGACTGCGAGAAACCATTTGAAATTGTTGTCTATGGAGAGACCAACGGTCAATTAGATGAGACAAAGGTCTTTGGTCGTATTACCACAACATTAGAAGTCGCATTCGGTTCTACAGGCATTGGTTCAGGAACAGGAGAACCACGCACAATAAACATCGTTGATTTCCTTGGCGATTCCATCGAGGTGGAAGGTACATTCTACTTAGCATTTGAATTTTCAGATGAGATGACAATAGCAACCGACGACCCTAACGTCGGACGTTCTTATTTCGCCATAAACACAATATTACATGCTACTGAAAAAGCAACGCTCTTCGTTAAACCTACAGCAGTACCATCAAATTCTTCCGTTGAAGCCGATGGTAACTGGTATCCAGTCGATTTGTTAGACAACAGAATGAATAGCGTGGGAGCTTATTTAATCCTCTGGGTCAGCAATGAAATAACAGATGTAGCTATTAATAATTTCGGAGAGATAGTCTTCGCGTTGTACGTAAACAACGATAACCTTATTATTAGCGGAACAGAAGCCAACGAGAAAGTCGTGATTTACGACATCAATGGTCGCATCGTTGCCTCTGAAGTCGGAGAACAAAATAGCACATCAGTAAATATAAGTAGTTTGAACAACGGTGTTTATATTGTTAAGACTAATGCCGGAGCTGCAAAATTTGTTAAATAATTTTAACTTTATCTGAAATAAAAGACGTATCAACGCTTAAAATAGCATGTTCGGTACGTCTTTTAATTTTTTTTTGTTTATTTATGCCAAACTTAAATATAAAAGACTATCTTTGCAGCCTAAAAATCGGGGAAATCTAAATGAAAAAAATTTTTACTTTTATCGTTGCTATTTTGTTTTGTTTAAACATTAAAGCACAAACACCATTAACAGAAGCCGTTGATTTTTTTGCGACTGATTATGACGGCAACGAAATCCATCTCTTTGAAATATTAGACCGTGGTCAATATGTCGTGATAGATTTTTTCTTCGCTTCGTGCGGTCCTTGTCAAGAAGCAGCGCCTAAGGTACAAGAGGCTTACAGAGCTTTCGGATGCAACCAGCATGACGTCTTTTTTATGGAAGTCACAAATACCGATGGTCCTGGTTGGTGCGAATGGTGGATCTATGAATACGGCATCGAATATCCAACAATACACAAATATGGAGGAGCCGAAGAGATAGACGTTGCTTATGGTATAAATTCCTATCCTACCTTCGTTCTTATAGCTCCAGACCGTCAGATTCTTCTACAAGACTTATATCCTATAGAAAGCGCCCAAACAATAATCGATGCCTTGACAGCATTTGGTATTGAGACTCACAGCTGCGACGATGAAGTTGAAGAAGATCCTTCCGTAGAAATAACTCTCGGAGAAATTACCCCAACTACAGTAGAAGCGACTTTCACTCCCAATGAAACATGCGACTCTTACCATATCTTGATGAGCACAGCTACAGAAATGGAACAATGGTCTAATATGTATGGAATGCCATTGGAACAATTGGTTCAGATGTGGGGGATTAAATACACCTCAGAAACGACATACACATGGACAGAGATGGCTCCTGAAACGGAATATACGGTGTATGCTGTGCCTGTCGATGCCGAAGGAAACTTGTATGAAGCAATCACCATTTTGGCTACGACCGGACAGAATGGTGGAACCGGAACTTCAGTTATTTCTTTAGAAGTAGAACTGACCTCAAATACTTCCGTCAAGACAACAGCGATTCCAAATGAAGAGACAGCGGTATATCATTACGGACTTATCACATTGGAATATTTCAACGAAATAGGTATTAGTGAAGCAATACAAGTTATCAGAGAAAATCAATATCCTTTGTATGAAACCGATGTCTGCGAATGGATAGAACTTGTTCCAAATACAGATTATTATGCGATAGCATCTGGGCAAAACGCCGATGGAGTGTGGGGAGAAACTACAATAATCCCTTTTAGAACTGAGTTTGAAGGATGTGAAGAGTTGACAACAAGCAATTTCAATATCTTCCCTAATCCTGCTATATCATCATTTAAAATAGTTTCTGAGGATAGGAGAGATGCCGAATTGAAAATTTTCGATATGACAGGCCGCTGCGTGAAAAATATTTACGTATCGGACTTAAACAACTCCACGATTAATATTGAAGATCTGAATAGAGGTGTTTATATTTTAAACATCGAAGGTAACATTAGAAAATTAGTTGTAGAATAATAATTCTAATTTTTTTAAACATTTAAATAACAAAAAAATGAAAAAAGTACTTGCATTTTTCCTTGCTCTTTCATTGAGCATTGGTGCTTTTGCACAAACACCTTTAACAGAAGCTGTAGATTTCTCAACAACAGATCATCATGGTAATGAGATTCATTTGTTCGAAATACTTGATGGCGGACAATATGTTCTCATTGATTTCTTCTACACCTCATGCGGTCCTTGCCAAGGCACAATCCCTCATGTTGTCGATGCTTATTACGCATTAGGTTGTAACCAACACGATGTTTTCTTTATGGAAGTTTCTCCTACAGACCACAACGACGAACCATTTTACTTCATAGATACCTGGATTGAAACCTACGGCATTGAATATCCAACTATTTATTTAAGCGGTACTCCTGATAATGGCTCAGCTATCTGCGACATGTACCAAATCCCAGCTTACCCAACAATGATTCTTATATCACCAGATCGTGAAATCATTCTTCAAGACATTTGGCCTATCAACTCAGCACAAACAATCATCGACGCTCTCGCTCCATTCGGCATTGAAGAACATTCTTGCGACGAAGCACAAACACCTGCTATTGTTTTTGATATTGAAAGAGAAGCTTCTTACGCTATAGATGCTAAATTCACTCCAAATGCCGTAAGTGCTTCATACTACGTTTTAGCAAGCACAAACGCTGAACTCGATGCAGAAACAGTTAAAGCTGAAGGTCAAGAATTAACAGAAGGCGGCTTACATACATTCACAGAATTGACAGCCTCAACAGAATATTATATCTACGGTCTTCCTGTAGGTGCTGATGGCGAATTCGGCGAACTCAGAAGCGAACCTGCAAAGACAAAATGCGAAGCTACAGCTGGTGAAGCTGCATTAGAACTTAACGTAGCTGTCGTTCCTGGTTTTGTTATTGCTGATGCTCTTCCAAACTCAGCAACTTCAGAATATCACTACGCTTTCCTTAAAGTTGAAAAATTTGAAGAATATGGTGAAGAATATGCTATCTTCCAATTGTTAAGAGATGGACACCCAATATGCGGCGACGACTTCTGGCAATTACAAACAGAATATTTTGAACCTGGTTATGACTACTACTGCTTCGGTATCGGTTATAATGCTGACGCAGAATTAGGTCAACCAACTTACGTGAGATTCAACCTCGAAGAAGGTGTTATAGATGATAATGAAGCTAAGGTTAATATTGAAGTAGAAGTCCTTACTGAAACATCTGTACGTACTATAGCTACACCTAACATGCACGCTGTAGAATATCACTATAACTTATTCACAATAGCAGAATATGAAGAATTAGGTGAAGAAGCTATAACAGAATTACTTCTCAATGACGGTCTCCCATTGAACGAGGTTGATGATTGGACATGGGAAGAACTTGCTCCTAAAACAGATTACTATGCTATAGGCGTAGCTGTTAACGCCGACGGTGAAGTCGGTAGCCTTAAGAAAGTTCCTTTCAGAACAGAGGTGGAATCAATATCAGAAATGCCAACATGCACATTTACAGTTAGTCCAAATCCAGCATCTTCATACGTCAACATCAAATCAGACTCTGACATTGAAGCAGAAGTCAACATCTACGATATGACAGGTCGCTGCGTTAAGAGTGTCGTCGTTTCAGGTATGAACGCAACAATCAGTGTTGAAGACTTGAACCAAGGTGTTTATTTCATGAACGTCAACGGCGTTGTTGAGAAATTAGTTATTGAATAATTCCGATAGAATCTTAGAACCTCAGAAATTGAGAATTTGAGAAATTGAACGCGTCAAGTGCATCGTTTTTGTGCTTGACGCGTTTTCCTTTTAAACCTCAAAAATCAGAATCTCAAAATCTCATAGACTTCTAAAATATCGTATATTTGCAACTCATTTAAAAGAAGTCTGATGTCGAAGAATTTATATATCTTATCAATTACATTAATAACATTGTTTTTCTTTTCTTGTTCAAAGAAGGAAGAGCAGTTTATAGAGCCTGAAGTAGTTAAGGAATTACCTGTTGTCAATGTTGATAGTATCTTCATCGATCTTGATGCAGATATTATTGAGAAGAAAGCAGCGAGTGTCGATAAAGTTTTCAGTAATTTAAGAAGGAAGACCGGTTTCAACGGTACGGTGCTTTATGCTGAGCAAGGACGCATCGTTTATAACAAGGCGTGGGGCTTCCGTAACTTAAGAAAGAGGAGCGACAGTCTTCGCGTGGAAGATGTCTTCCAGCTTAGTTCGGTGTCGAAGATGTTTACTGCCGAGGCTGTTATGATTTTGAAGAACGAAGGTAAGATAGATTATGACGTCGATATCAGAGAATATATTCCGGAGTGGCCTTACGAAGGTATCACCACGCGACTTCTGCTGCATCATCGCTCGGGACTCTCGCGTTATGAGAGTTTGGCAGACGCCAAGTGGCCCGACAGGAAGATACCTTTCCTCAACGAAGACATGATAGCTTTTTACGTAGAGCATCAGCCTGATCCTTATTTCAAACCTGATAATGGATTTAATTATAGCAATGTCAATTACGCGCTTTTGGCATCGATAGTGGAGCGCGTGTCGGGTATGTCGTTTGCCGATTATATGAGGACGAAGATCTTCGAGCCACTCTGCATGGACAATTCCTATATCTACGAGATGCGTCCCGACACCGCAGTATCTTTATATATTGAAGATGTGGTGCAAGGTTATTATATGGACCGTCGTCGTCCGATGCAGGCTCCCAACGAATATCTCAACGGCGTCAAAGGCGATAAGATGATGATGTCTAACACCGAAGATATGTTTAAGTTCTTGACAGCCGTCGATTATGGCTTGTTGTTGCCCGACTCTATACAAGACGAGGCTTTTGTGCCGGGCAGTCCTAAGAGCAGGAAACGCAAAGACAACTACGGCTTTGGCTGGAGGATACCAGGTAAATATTCAGGATGTTATTTCCATTACGGATGGTGGAAAGCCTATCGTTCTTTTGTCATAAGAGACGATGTGAATGACAAGACTATCATCATCTTGACGAATACCAACAAAGGACCGAGTTCGGATCATTTCTGGAATATCATCAAAGATGCGACTAACTCTTTGCCGCCGTCATCAGTGAATATCTCCTATTGGGAGACGAAGAACGGCAAACCGTTCCAGTATCGTTCTTATGTGAGTCGATGAGTCAATGAGTCTATAAGTTTAGAAGTTCTTAAGTTTTAAAGTTCTTAAGTTCCCCAGAGTTCCAGAAATCCAGAGTTCCCCAAAAAGCAAGAGACGCCACAAAAGTGAAGTGACGTCCCCACATTTTTAATTGTTAATTGTAAATTCTTAATCACTTTAACAACTTCTCCATTGACGTTAAAGAAATAGACACCAGGATTATAATCTGAAACGTTGATTTCTATTTCTTTAGAAGACATCTCGATTTCTTCAACCAACATTCCGAGACAGTTATAAACCTTAACCACCGAATGCTGACTGCCGATAGCAGAAAGTTTGACAATGTTCTGGGCCGGATTTGGATAGATGGAGAGATTGTCTGAAGATGAAGTATATTCTGTGGTAGATGTGCCGTCTCTTTTTATTATGTAGCATATAGTAATATTATCACTAACATCAGGATTGTAGCCCGCTAAAACAAGGCTGCCATCGTCTAACGTATGAGCACTTAAAAAAGTTGGATATGAGGTATATGCTATTTCGAGTTCCCATTGAATATTGAGGTCTTTATCAAGATGGATGATATAAATGTCTTTGCCTTTTTTATCTCTATAAAAAGCATACAAACTACCGTCATAACATTCTATAATTGATTTACCTTCAATTGAATAATTTTGAGGACTTACATCATTAAATATGGGACTGACAGTCTTGCTTCCAATTACGTTAAGGTCCTTATCATATTTGTCCACATCCAGTGATTATATCTTGTTGTTTCATCATAAAACAACAAGGTATCATAATGCACAAGCTGCAGATGCTCGTCCAAAACAGCATAAAATGCAGTACATCAGATTCTAACCAATCATTAGGCAATTCTATCTCCCTAAAGAAAGTACAACCGTATTGTATTGGATTGCTATTGTGTATATTAAAATGAAACATTGTCCTTCTCCAATCTGATGGTAACTCTATATAATTGATGTCTTTAATATTTCCATAAACATCCATCTTTACATATAATTGTTTTGCTCATCTGTCTCGCACGTTATTATGATATCATTATTGATGTCTGTTGATAAACTATAATTTAGATTGAAACCTTCAATATCGAAAGGAACATCTACGGTATTTATTATATTTAAGTCATTATCAAAGAAAACAGCCTCGTAATGATACATAACATCCGTCCAATTGACATAAAATCCAGACATTATATTACAATTTTCTTTAAAAGGATTTCTTATGAATGGATTAAAAAACTGTATTGATTTAAAATCGGTATAGACAGATTTTATCAGATTTCCTTGTCTGTCCGATTTTAGCAAATAAGACCCCACTTTATTATCACCCTCATAACAAGCTTCCAACATAATTATATTGCCATCGGATGCAATCAAAGAGTGATTACAGTTGTGAAGTTGATAGGAGTCGATAGAGAGGTTTTCAAATTTATAGTACTCCTGTCCATAAATTGTTATTGAAAACATCATGAGCGACACGAATATTATTCTTTTCATGATGATTTGGATTTAAATTAATTTACTGGTAATTGTGGCGTGATTGATGAATAATGAATTTTACCGTATGTAACATGCAAAACATGCTGATAATAAGTACAATCCTTATTGCCTAAATTAGGATAATATCCACCTTGATATGGCTCTAACAGGGATGATATATAATTCAAACCTAATATATAATTGTCGCTAACAAATCCCATCTCTATAATCAGTCCAAGATAAGAATCCAAATAATATGCCATATCCTCTCTATTTAAATAATCATCTGCAGAAAAATTATTTGAATATATTCTTGACGGATAATCAGCATGATAAAGCGACATAGTCATTAGATCAGTAAAATACATTCTTCCTGGAATTTCCTCTTTAATTGGCATAAACATGTTCATATAATAGCTTAAAGTATCAACCGCCTCTGTTTCCCAATAATAAGTAGAACCTTTTGGGAACAATGACAATGGAATACTATCATTATCAAAATAGTGATATCCAAAGTCAGAATCTCTTCCTGAAGTAGCTATAACAGTTCTGACTGTATTTCCACTGCGGGTTGATGTTTCATCTTGAATTTCAGGTTTGATAAATAAAACGTTTTTGTTCTCCAAATCACTTGAATTGTAAAATGCGAGCACTTCGGTAGAGATTTCCTGCAATGAAGCATTGATGTCGTTCAATGAAACGTATCCGTCGTTTACATTTATAGTAGTATAAATAGTGTCGTAAACAACTTGTGTTTTTTCTACGTTTGCGTTACAGAATTGGAAATTAAGACAAGCAGATAAATGCCATTGTGCGTCTTCCAACAGCATCGGTTCGCTGTCTCTTGTGGCAGTTTTTAAATCTTTCATAAATCCCAACAGATATTCATCCATATTCTCTATCTCATTAGGATTGAATGTAGAGGTTAATGCTTTGGTTTCATTGTTGTTAGTTAATTCGTCTTTTTTACATGAATTGAATGCATGACTTCCGAAATATAAATTAATACTTATTTTTGGAAAAAAATAACCAAATGAGAAAATGTTTTAAAATAGTATTGGTATCCTTGCTGCTTGTCTCCTGTTCAAAACAAGACACTGCGTCACGTATGTTGTCGATGGCACAGTCGTGCGTGGAGACTTCTCCCGACACCGCATTAATATATTTGGATTCTATCCTTATACCTGAGAAGTTTCTAAAAGAAGAGAAATACATGGAATATCATGTTACAAAAGTGCAAGCCAAATACAAGAATTACGACAATATAAAAGGTGATACCAATATTTTTGAAGTAAAACATTACTTCAACAAAAAAGCACAACGTCCAATATTCAATGCTCAAGGTTCAGAATACCGCATGTATGCCAACCTCTATGGTTGTGTTTATGAGGAGATGAAAGAATACGAAAAAGCCTTAAACGATTATAAAACAGCTTTCACAATAGCCGAAGCAACAAAAGACTCTCTCTACATGTGGAGAATCAATAATTATATAGGAAATATATTTAACAAAAAAAACATACTGGGAAGAAGCATTGGAGACATATAAGAAATCACTTGTCTTAGCTAAGACTGAATTTGAAAAGGCGAGAAGCTACATACAGCAAGATTAGTTTGTTTGTCAAGAAGACAATCCTCAGTTAAATCAGACGGAGTATAAGGTTTGTCTATTGTCGCTCATGCAGATAGGCATTGGAGAGACAGCGAAGATTGTAGGATTGGGAATAGACTCTGTGAAGAAGGCACGATCCAACATCAGGAGGAAATTGGAAATCGACAAGCGACTTCGTATTTCTGAGTTTATCCTCAGGGAGTACTATGCTAAGAAGAAAGTCACCGAATCAATGAGTCAATAAGTAGAGACGCGCCAATTACACCTTAAAAATAAACAATATGTAATTGACACGTCTTCGAGTCACCAAGTCTATGAGTTCTGAAGTTCTGAAGTTTTGAAGTTCTGGAGTTTTGAAGTTTTGAAGTTCCATTTTCAATTCTCAAACACCGTCTTAAGTATCTCATATGATCCCAATTCTCTCATGTCTTCGACGTGTAGCTTGTAATATGTAGCGATGTGTTCCAATAGTTTGCGCCTTTCCTTTAAAGAGAGTCTATGAGTCTCTAAGTCTGTGAGTCTATGAGAACTTGAGAACTTGAGAGAATCTCCTATAGAGTCACACGGACGTGTGACTTCTAAGATTTCATAAAAAGTTCTACTCAACTCGGGTTCCATCTGATAGATGTCGTTTTGGTTTTTCTTGAAGTTACCGTCGAGGAGGTCGAAGCAGGAGCCTTCGGAATAGGTGTCGATGTTAGGGAAGAATCCTAAGTAGGCACTTAATCTTATTGCGAATAAGATAGGGAAGTTGACGTAGTCGTTTTCAGCTTCGTCTAACCATATCATGGCGTTGAAGATGAAGTCGAAGAGAGCGGTGTCGGTCTCGCTTTCGGTGATGGTTTTAGAGAGCAACTCGCTGATGAAAAAGATGATTGTCGATTTTTTTATGTTTGTCGTGATGTCCTTATAATAATGAGCGAGCGACAGTTCTTTGATGAAAGAGAGGCTTCCGTTTCCCGATTCAGATACTATGTCTAAAAGCGTCATGTTTTGGAAGAGCGCTGCTTTCATCTTCGACTTCTTGCCAAAGACGTTTTTCACCATGAACGACAGCAATCCAGATTCTTCAGTCAGCATCTTCACGATGAGACTGTTGTCGCCGTATTTTATGGAATGAAGCACTATGGCTCTCGTCTTGACTGTTGTCTTATTCATTATTTGACAAGTATTTTTGCTGCGAACGTCTCTTTTCCTGTTGTGTCGCTGACGAAGATGAGATAGACTCCCGGAGCCACCTTGTCGCCTTCTATGGTGGTGCAGTCCCAGACTGCCTGTCCGCCTTCCGAATAGAGATGTGTCACGAAGGATCCATCGACGGTAGTTATCTTGATTAGAGAGTTAGCCATCAGGTTTTTGATTCCTACCACGCCCGAATAATCTCTCTCGACGGGATTAGGGTATACTGTCACGTTGGAGTTGGTTTTCTTGGCTTCGGTGGCTCTTCCCTTGAAAGAGATGATGCCTTTGTCGGTGGCGAAATAAACGTTGCCTTCAGCGTCGATAGCGATGCTCTGAACGTTGTTCGACAGCAGTGGGCTGTTGTCTTGCGTGAAATGATAATATTCTGTCAGTCCGTTGTTTGAGATGTAGAAGACGCCGTTTTTCGTTCCAACCCATAAGTTGTTGGCGTCGTCGATGGCGATGGAGAGAACCGACTGTCCAGAGAGAAGATAGTCGGCTTGACCTGATCCGTCGTTACGAGGGACTAATATTCTTGAAGCGTCGTAGTTGACTCCTTGCTGGAAAATCTTTGATGTGGAATAGAATAAGGCGAGACCGTCGTTGGTGCCAACCCACATCGTGCCGTTTCTATCGACAGCCATACAGTTGACAGCGGCAGGAAGTCCGCCCTGACCCGCTGTAGTCTTTAACACTTTGAATCTATCGTCGGCAGAGTTGGAGATGGTGTTGTTGTCGTTGTAAACGACGATGTTACCATCTCTGTTTAAGACCCATTTGTAGTTGTTGCGGTCGATGGCGAGGTGACTGATATAATGATTTCCGATATTGAAAGAATACCATTTGTTGTCGGTAGTTTTCACAGAAAGCATCTTGTCGGTTCCGTGATTGGCGACCCAGAGGTTGTTCCGACTGTCGAAAGCGAGACCTGTGACATAAATATAGTTATAACCTGTCAAGAAGTCCAAGCTGCTATTGGTGTTGTTGTATATTTCTTTTAATTCAAAATCTTCAAAATAAAGCAGACCTTTATGATAGGAGCCAACATAGACCTTAGAGTTGTTGGTAGGGTCTATGGCGACAGTGACCATATCGGAGATGGTGTCGAAGGCTTCGTTATTGGTTTTGTTGATGTTAATCCATTCGTTGTTGTGATAGTAATAGACTCCGTCGTTCATCCAGCTTTTTGCCCAGGTGGAAGAATAACCTCCCGAAGCTACCCACAGCTGATTTCCTTCTGCTGTAATTTCAAAGCTGCTAACGCTGTAAGGTCCGTTGAAATTGATATATTCGTAGGTGTTATCTTGATATGCTTTGATGAGACTATTTTTTCTATCGCCGATCCAATATGTTTTGTTTTCTTTGTCGTAGATGGCGGCGAAAGGTTCCACCGACTGATAGAAATCGAATATAAATTTATGGTTTTTGTCTAAGGCTTTGACGGAATAATTTTCGGCAAGGACGAGACGGTCGTCGTAAGCTCTCAGCTCTCTTTTGATGGAATGACTTGCTTTCTCCATATAGTCCCAGTTGCCGTTTTCGTAGACGAATAAGGTGTCTTTGTTATATTTGTTTTCTGAGTAGTTGGCATAAAGTCTTCCGTTGAAAGTCTCTATCTCGGAATAGTTTAAGTCGTCGTGAATCATGGAGTTGTCTCGTGTCCATTGAGAGAAGTCGGCGAGATTGTTGTTGTCGTAATCGGCGTAATAGACTCCCGAACTTGTCGCTGCATAAAACTTGCCGTCATACAAAGCAATATCGTTGACGTTAAGATATGAGCTGTTTTCTCCAATGATATAAGTGTCTTTGACTTCCATCTTATCTAAATTAATCACGACAATTCCAAAGCCGCAGCAAACGTATGCCAGGTCGTTGATGAAACATACATCGTTGATAGTCTTGTCGGCTAAGATGTTTTTGTTTTTAATGTCGTTGATATTTATCACATTTCCATCATTGTCGATGATGTCGATGTTAGCGTTGGAATAAGCCAAAAAAATTATATCGCGTGTCTTATCGTAACGCATCACATTGATACCGAAATCGGATAAGGCGTTAACCTTTGTTAACTTATTGATTGAGTTGTCGCTTGTGTTATAATAAAACAACTCGTAAGGCGTGGCTGCATAAATCTTTTCGTGAACTTTCTCCACATTGATGACTTTCATTCCTGGAGCGTGCGTCCTCCATTCATAAATAGAAGTTTGTCCAAAAGATATTATGTTAAAAAATATTAAGCACGATAAAAGTAAGTTCTTAAGCATATTCATAATTTTAAATGTATAAAAGTATAACTGATTTAATGATATTTTATTTTAATGAATTGTCCATTTTGAGAAATCTACTTCTGCCTCGACTTTCTTTTCTATCTTGTTCGGTAATGAAGGAAAGAAATCGATGTTTGTCATTTCCTCCACCTCATCGACTGTCATTGCGTATGTTGACATCGGTTTTCTTCCGCTTTGGTTTTCATACAAGAAGCCTATGGTGTGAATCTCGTCATTTTCTTCTTGTAGTAACACTTTGAAAAAAGCCTGTGGCACAACGACTTTATTTTCTCCTATTGTTGTTGTTGTTGTGTCGTTCACGATAGGGCCGCAAACCACGAAGATTTTTCCTTTTTGAGAAGCGAGGTCGCGGACTTGTTCTTCCAAGTCTTTCCAGACGCCGCCGTTGAGGTTTGGATTTTGGGGACAGATGTTTGAAAGATAGAACGATTCTTTCATTGCTTGTTCGTCCCATTTCATGTCGGCAGCCGGCGCGAGATGACCACGGTCATAACCTGAATATTTGTAGTCGTTTGTTGTGGCAGTAGCGTTTTGCGGTACCATAGGATCGGGTTTAAACTTGTCGTAGCGTGGCACTTCTCCTTCAACTTCCCAATCCGTAAGCTCGTAAGCAACCCAATTGGGAATCTTCCAGTCGTAGTTGTACGACAGCGTGAAGCCTTTATGGGTTATGATTCTGTCGCTCCGCTCGTCGAGAACTGTCGGAATCTCAATGTTGTTCAAATCAATATTCTGACAAAACAATGTCGAGAAACATGATATTAATACGAGAAATAGGAACGTCTTTTTCATTTCTTAATAAATTTTTACAAAGTTAAAAAAGAAAATGATTGTTACTTAATTTTTTTTATGTTGTTTCCTAATAAAATCTATAGTTTTTTACTAACTTTGCAGATGGAAAATAATTAACAAAATATACTGAAATGAAAAAACTTATTTTAATCAGACACGGAGAAAGTGAATGGAACAAATTGAATCTCTTCACAGGATGGACAGATGTTGATTTAAGTCCTAAAGGTATAGAAGAAGCTTTTGAGGCAGGTAAACTTTTAAAACAAGAAAACTATAAACCAGAGTTGTGTTTCACTTCATATTTGAAAAGAGCTGTCAAGACTTTGAACAACGTCCTCGACGCTATGAACATGGACTGGCTTCCTGTACAAAAAAGTTGGCGTCTCAATGAGAAGAGCTACGGTGCAATTCAAGGCCTGAACAAAGCCGACACCGCTGCTAAATACGGCGACGAACAAGTGTTGGTATGGCGTCGTTCCTTCGACGTTCAACCTCCAGCATTGGAAATGAACGATCCTAAGAGCCCAAGAATGGATCCTCGTTACGCAGAACTTACCGACGAACAAATCCCATTGACAGAGTCGTTGAAAGATACTATCGAACGTCTTATGCCTTACTATAACGACGTTATCCTCAAAGCTTTCGAAAACCACGACCAAGTGATGGTGGTTGCTCACGGTAACTCATTGAGAGGTATTGTGAAAGAACTTCGCGGCATGACAAACGAAGAGATTATTAAGTTCAATATTCCTACAGCCGTGCCTTACGTATTTGAATTCGACGATGATATGAAACTCCAAAATCATTTCTTCCTCGGCGACCAAGAAGAGATTAAACGTAAGATGGAAAGCGTAGCTAACCAAGGAAAAGCTAAGTAAATTGACAATTGACAGTTGACAATAACTTATATGAGTAATAATCGTTGGGTGATTCCTGATGTACATGGATGCATCAAGACGTTGAAATACTTGATAGAAGATCGCATCGACTTGCAGAAAGATGATACGATTTTCTTTCTCGGCGATTATATCGACAGAGGTCCCGATAGTAAAGGTATTTTAGATTATATCATGAGTCTTCAAAATTCGGGATACAATATTCGTTGCATCAGAGGTAATCATGAAGATTATTGTGTAAGAGCTTGGGAAGCCGACCAGAAAAAAATATTGTTCCATAGTTCTATAGAGAAAGAATGGAGAAAAAACGGCGGCACCAAAACTTTGGAGAGCTTCGGCGCAAAACGCCCTCGCGATATATCAAAATCTTATATCGACTGGATGAGAAAGACAGAATATTATATCGAGTTGGATGATTATTTGTTAGTACATGCCGGATTTAACTTTAACTCTCACAATCCTTTTGAAGACACAAGAAGTATGATGTGGATTAGAGATTTTAAAGTAGATAAATCGAAAACCGGCGGTAAAAAAGTAATACATGGTCACGTTCCAGTTGAGATGTCGCTGATAGACTTGTTTAAAAATAACAACTACGATTTTCTGTCTTTAGACAACGGCATCTATTATGCCAATAAGGAAGGATTCGGTAACTTGCTCGCTTTCAATATCGATACCAAGGAAATATTAATTCAACCTAATATCGATTTGGAATAAATGAAGCCTTTTGTCGATATTCATACTCATCATAAAATCGATAGAAACATAATCGCAATAAGAAACATTGATGTTGATAATCTCACCGACATCGATGTTTCTTCTTTTTATAGTATCGGAATACATCCCTGGAAATTAGGAATTCAGGAGTTCTGGACTTCAGGACTTCAGGGAAATCAGAACCTTTTAGAATTCCTGGGATCCAGAATTTCTGGGATCCAGAAATCCAGAGATCCAAACTTCCTCGCATTAGGCGAATGTGGCTTAGACAGAGCGTGTTGTCACGATTTTGAAGCGCAGAAAAGACTATTCATAAAACATATCGAACTCTCGGAACAATATGTGAAACCTCTTATAATTCACTGCGTAAGATCTTATCCAGACATTATTTCAATAAGGAAAGAGACAAAGGCAAAGCAAACTTGGATAATACACGGGTTTCAAGGCAACGAACAAACGACAGAGCAGCTGCTGAGACATGAAGAAATCTATCTTTCTATAGGCGAGGTCTTGTTTAAGAATGAAGATAAGGCGCGACGACTTTTTGAGATAATTCCTTCTGACAGATTGTTTTTCGAGACAGATGACTCTGAGAGGGAAATTTCCGACGTCTATGAGAAAGCAGCCTTGCTGAGTGGAAAAGACGTCGCTGTGTTTTGTAGAGATATTTTTAATAACTTTGAAAAAAATTTCGGAAAGATATGAATTGGTATTCAAGGACAGAATTATTAGTTGGAGAAGAAGGCTTTAAGAAATTAGCGTCGAGTCATGTCCTCGTCGTTGGACTTGGAGGCGTTGGAGCTTACGCTGCTGAGCAGTTGGCGCGTGCCGGGATAGGAAAGATGACGATAGTGGATTGCGACACCGTCAACATCACGAATAAGAACAGACAGCTTCTCGCTTTGGACAGTACGCTCGGTCGCCCGAAGGTTGAGGTGATGGCAGAACGCATATGCGACATCAACCCCGACGTCGAGGTGATTCCGATAAACCAATATCTCAAAGACCAGACTATCATCGACTTGATGGAGCAGAAGTTCGACTTCGTGGTAGATGCCATCGACACACTCGCGCCAAAGGTGTTCCTTTTATATTATGCCGTTCAAAACAAACAAAGAATCGTGAGTTGCATGGGAGCCGGCGGTAAGTTCGACCCGACAAAGATAGAGATTGCCGACATCTCGAAGTCGTGGAACTGTCGTCTCGCGTTTTATATTAGAAAACGACTTCATCGTCTCGGAATACGCGAAGGAATTACGGTAGTTTTCTCGCCCGAGAAAGTTGCCGACAGCGCAGTGTCGATAGAAGAACAGACCGAGAATAAGATAGCGACAGTAGGAACAATATCATACATGCCAGCCATCTTCGGATGTTTCTGCGCATCGCACGTGATAAGAGAAATTTTAGAAGTTTAGAACTTTAGAATTTTAGAAAAATAACAGACAAAAACTAATTTATAAACCTTTAAAATTTAAATTATGGAAAATACATTTTCATCATCATTAAATGATGGTAGGGAGTATAGAGTGAAGATTGATGACTTAGCATTTGAATTTGCTAAAAAAGTCGTGTTTCTAAGGAAACGACTAATAGTATCAGAGGATAAAGAATATATTATCTCAAAACAACTTGTAAGATCGGGGACTAGTATAGCTGCAAATATAGCAGAGGCTGGGTTCCCTCAGTCTGATGCGGATTATGTTAGTAAAATGAGTATTGCTTTAAAAGAAGCAAATGAATCAAAATTATGGATACGTTTGTTAAGAGAATGTAACTACATCGCGGATGAGGAATATGAATCATTGTTACGAGATTGTGAAAAGATAATAAGAATTTTATTTACAATAACCCAAAAGGTTAGGAAACGCCTTAATAATAAATAACTACTATTTCTAAAGTTCTAAAATTCTAAAGTTCTAAAATTCTAAAGTTCTTGAATTCTAAAATCATCCCGTCACTAAAAAAACCATATCGTCTTTTTCTTTGACTTTCTCTTCTATTCTTGAGATGAAATACGTGCGGCGAGAAGTCTGATTCAGTAGTTCTTGTGCCTTGTCGAACTCGCCGAGCTGACGATACATCTCGATGATATCCAAATTTGTCGATTCATATTCTTCGTCGTCGGGAGTATATCTGTCTTCTAAAAGATGAATCAAGATGCTGAGGTTATCTAAATAATCTTCATGATGTTGTTTGAACAACTCTAAACCTTGCAGCAGCTTCTTTCTGTTTCTGTACCAGACTCTGAAACTCATCTCTTTAGAAGTATAACGCTCAATGTTTATCTGATATTTGTTGCGAATCAAGTCGTTGTAAGCCCACCAAAGAAGTCGGCGGAAATAAATCTCCTGATCTAAATTGTGTTCGGCTTTCTCTATGAAATGTTTGTAATGGTCAACGAGAGCCAATCTTCCCTTGTTGCTCTCGAAATGAATTCCGTAGAAGCGCCAGCTGTTCCAGGTGTAGTAGTTGGCGTCGGGTTTACTCTTCTTGATGTAAGGTTCTTCTGTCTTATCGATCCACGACCAATGGTTACAAGCAGGGCATACTATCATCTTCTGATTCTCTGTGAGATAGCCGTCGTTGAGGATTTTTCCATCGGAATATAAGATAGACTGGTTCACCATCGACGCTACCAAGAGATGACCTTCCATCCACGATTTGCATCTCGGACATTGAATATAAAATGTTTCAAACTTTATCATGATCGATATTTATTTAGACATAAGTTTATTTTCTTCCGAAGTCGGCAGGAATCTCGCCCCATACCTCCGTCTTCCATTTATAAATTGGCACTCTGAAACTATTCGTTTGCAGCCACTTCTCAGCCCATCGTATCACATCGAAGAGAGCTTTGTTTTTATCGTTCTCAACAATCTTCGTCTTACATATTCCTTCTCTCACCCATTTCTGTGCATTGACAGAGTCGGAGTAAATGGGGTAGCTGAGTTTGTTTTTCTTCTGCCAAGCGAGACAATAAACTATCGCGAGAAACTCACCTATGTTGTTGGTGCCTTGTTCATAAACAGGACTCTTGAAGAGATTGGTGTTTGTCTCCACAAAGACACCTTGAAACTCCATCTTACCTGGATTGCCCGAACAAGCCGCATCAACGGCGATGCTCTGACCAATAGGTCGCTGGTTTTCAGGAAGACTTTCATACGACTTGAACGAAGACTGTTGTCCGTTGTCTGTTGTCTTCTGACATGTAGCATAACCTGCGGTGAAAGCAGCCTCAGCACTTTGCCGGTCGGGAAACGATTTATACTGAGCACCTTTGAAACCTTCAATCTGCATCTTGCATGAGTCCCATGTGCTGAAAACGCCGACCTGTCTGCCATTCCAAACTACGTAAAACTTGTTTTTTGCCATAACGCAAAGGTAACAAACTTTCAATAATCATTATGGATTTTTTTGAAAAAATATTAAAACTATATTTACAATCATATCGTTTTTTTTTGTAAAATTGTAAACAAAATAATTAGAAGATTATCATCTCGATGAAATACGATTTTATTCTGAAAAACAATATAAGACGTTTTACTTTAACGCTTTCTTTTTTAATATGTTCACTTTGTTTTCTGCCGACTTTGTTTTCTGCCGAAAACAATAGTCAGTCGGAGAGATTGAAAGAAGCGGAGGTGAAGTTAGAGGAAGTTGAAGAGAAGTTTGACGCGGGCGAATTAATCTTCGATCACATCTTGGATTCTTACGATTGGCATATCTGTACTTGGAAAGGAAAACATATATCCGTCAATCTTCCGATAATAGTTTATAGTGAAGGGGAGTTGTTTTGTTTCTCCTCGAAGCATCTCCATCATGGACATCAATATGTTGTGAAAGATAAGAACGGCGATGATGCTGTTTTCGAGATTCCTTCTGAAGGAAAATATGAAGGTAAAGTAGTCAGGATTATGAGCGACGGTTCGCAAATAAGACCCTTCGACATCTCAATCACGAAGACCGTATGCGGCTTGTTGATTTCTTGTACGTTATTAATAATAGTCTTCCTGATAGTAGCAAAATCTTACAGCAAGAATGAAGAACGCGCTCCGAAAGGATTGCAGGCTCTGATAGAACCTTTAGTGATTTACGTACGCGACGAGATAGCACGTCCAAACATCGGTAAAGATTATGAGAAATATTTCCCATATCTTCTGACGGTGTTTTTCTTTATCTTCTTCAATAACTTCTTGGGTCTGATACCATTCTTCCCCTTCGGCGCCAACATCACGGGTAACATCTCCGTGACAGCCGTCCTCGCTCTGTTTACGTTCTGTCTCACTACATTCACTGGAAAGAAACATTATTATCAAGATATTTTCAATACTCCGGGTGTTCCGTGGTGGCTGAAGTTTCCGCTTCCACTGATGCCTGTCATCGAAGTCGTTGGCTGTCTGATAAAACCAGTCGTCTTGGCGATACGTCTTTTTGCCAATATCACAGCCGGTCATATCGTGATTCTCGGATTCGTCAGCATGATATTTATCCTCGGCGAGATGAGCGTAGTCGCAGGCGGAGCGATGTCGGTGCTCTCAGTGATACTCGCAGTGTTCGTCGATTTCTTGGAACTGTTGGTGGCTTACGTGCAGGCTTACGTCTTCACACTCTTGTCGGCGATTTATTTCGGAATGGCGGCGAAGGTGGAACATTGACAATTTACGGACACATTGAATATGTCCTAAAAAATAAAAAATTATAAACTTTATAAATTTATAAGTTATGACATTATTAATTTTATTACAAGAAGTAGCTCAGGCAGTTCTCGATTTAGCACCTTTGGCACAGTTAGGTGCAGCATTGGGAGCAGGTATCGTCACTCTCAGTGCCGCTTTCGGTATCAGTAAGATCGGTGCTTCAGCAATGGAATCGACAGCACGTCAGCCCGAAATCGCGGGTAAAGCTCAAACTAGCATGATTATCTCCGCAGCTTTCGTGGAAGGTGTTTCATTCTTCGCTTTGGTTGTCTGCTTGCTGATTGCTATCTAATCAGTAAAACACACGTCGTTGCAGCGGTTGGCTGTAACGACGTTTTTTATGACAAAAGATCAATGGCAAAAGTTTTTAAATAATTGTAAATTGTACATTGTAAATTATAAATAATTATGGAACTCATCACTCCCGATTTTGGATTGTTGTTTTGGATGACATTGGCATTCGGAATAGTGTTTTTCGTATTGGCAAAGTTCGCTTTCCCTGTAATCAACGGTATGTTGAAGAAACGCGAGGAAGAAATAAATGCTTCCCTCGAAAATGCAAAACGCATCAAAGATGAAATGGATACAGTGCAGGAAAAGGCTCAACAGATTATCACTCAAACTCGCGAAGAGTGTGATAAGATGATAGCGGAGACTCGCCATATAAACGACACATATTCCGAAGAATCAAAGAGAAAAGCCAACGAAGAGAAAAATCGTATCATAGAAAGTGCTAAAGAGACGATAGAACACGAGAAGATGGCTGCCGTGACAGAAATGAAGAATCAGATAGCCGACATCTCTATCAAGGTGGCTGAGAAGATATTGGGAAAACATCTCGACTCCGACCAAGAACAGTTGGATTATATCAATAGACTCTTGCAAGAAATTGAAGACAAAAACAAAAATGCTTAAGCCATGAAATCGAGTCTCTTAGTTTATCGTTATGCTAAAGCATTCTTGGATTTGGCTATCCAAAGAGAACTCGTCGATGAGTCGCTCAACGACCTTCTTCTTGTCAAAACGACGATAGAAGGAGATAACGAACTGCTGACTTTGATACATCAGCCTTTAGTGTCGAAAGAACGTAAGATAAGTATATTGTCAAAAATTTTTGAAAATAAAGTAGAAAGCATAACTATCGACTTCCTCCGTCTCATCATAGAGAAAAACCGCGACGCCATCATCACAGAGGTCTATGATAAATATTATGAACTTTATCACGATTATAAGAAGATAGCTCTCGTCACTATCATCACCGCTGTTAATTTAGACGAGACGACAACAGACAGAATCGTCAATATCTTGAAACATAAGATAGTGAAGATGGATAGCATCAAAGTCACAAATGTCATAGATAAAAATATCATCGGAGGTTTCATTGTGAAATACAAGGATTATGTCTATGATGCGAGTGTTACCAACACCATGAAGAGGTTACATTCCATCTTTGAAGAGAATTTATATATTAAGGAGTATTAATAACAAAAGCATATAAAATGGAAAATATCAATCCTGCTGAGATATCAGCTATATTACTTCAAGAGTTAACAAGTTTCGACACCAAGAGCGAGTTGGACACCAAAGGCTCTGTGCTTCAGATTGGCGACGGCGTTGCCCGAGTCTATGGCATGAAGGAAGCCGAGTCGGGTGAGTTGGTTGAGTTTGAGAAGACCGGCGCTATGGGTATCGTCTTGAATTTGGAACACGACAATGTGGGTGTTGTTCTTTTGAACGACTCGTCGGATATTAAAGAAGGCGACGTGGTACGATGTACTCGTCGTATCGCTTCCATTCAAGTGGGCGAGTGTATGTTGGGTCGTGTCGTCAACACTCTTGGCGTTCCTATCGACGGCAAGGGAGCCTTGAATGGTGAGACTTTTGAGATGCCGTTGGAACGTAAGGCTCCGGGTGTTATCTTCCGTCAGCCGGTGAGCGAGCCGATGCAGACAGGTATCAAAGCTATTGACGCGATGATTCCGATAGGACGCGGACAACGCGAGCTTATCATCGGCGACCGTCAGACAGGAAAGACGGCTATTGCCATCGACACCATCTTAAACCAAAAAGAATTTTACGACAGAGGAGAACCTGTCTATTGTATATATGTCGCTGTGGGACAGAAAGGATCGACGATAGCCAATATCGTTCAGACACTTGAAGACAATGGAGCGATGCCTTATACCGTCGTCGTTGCTGCTACGGCATCCGACACTGCCGCGATGCAGTATTATGCTCCTTTTGCGGGCGCGGCGATAGGTGAGTATTTCCGCGACAGTGGACGCCCGGCATTGGTAGTTTACGACGACTTGTCGAAACAGGCTGTTGCTTACCGCGAGGTGTCGTTGTTGTTGAGACGTCCACCAGGACGCGAGGCTTATCCGGGCGACGTTTTCTATCTCCACTCGAGACTGTTGGAACGCGCAGCTAAGATAGTCAATAACGACGATATAGCTAAAAACATGAACGACCTCCCCGAGAGCCTTAAAGATAAGGTGAGAGGCGGCGGATCGTTGACAGCTCTTCCTATCATAGAGACACAAGCCGGTGACGTGTCGGCATACATCCCGACCAACGTGATTTCTATCACCGACGGACAGATATTCCTTGAGACTAACCTCTTCAACTCGGGCGTGCGTCCTGCTATCAATGTGGGTATCTCGGTGTCGCGTGTGGGTGGTAAGGCTCAGATAAAATCGATGAAGAAAGTGGCAGGAACATTGAAGATTGACCAAGCACAGTTCCGCGAGTTGGAAGCGTTCTCCAAGTTCGGTTCCGACTTAGACGCTGCTACACAGGCAGTGTTAGACAAAGGAAAACGTAACGTGCAGATGCTCATACAGCCTCAGTCGTCACCAATGAAAGTGGAGGAAGAAGTAGCGATGGTGTTCTGCGGCGTCAATAACCTCATGAGAAACCTACCACTCAATGGCGTGGCTGAGTTCGAGAAGAGATATATTGCTGAACTGAACAGCAGACATTCCGACATCATGGCGCAGATAAAACAAGGACAGTTTGACGATGAAATAACAAACGTCTTGAAACAAGTAGCCGCTCAAGTGGTTGATACTATGATTAAGAAATAACGAACCTTATGGCAAACCTCAAAGAAGTCAGGACAAGAATAGAGTCTGTCAACTCGACGAAACAGATTACAAGTGCCATGAAGATGGTGGCGGCATCGAAGCTGCGTAAGTCGCAGAACACCATCTTGGCATTGCGTCCTTACGCCGAGAAATTCAGTGAGATAATGAGAAATATCTCCAACGGCACCGACGAGAATATCACAAGCGTCTATGCCGAGGAGCGTCCTTTGGAAAGAGTCCTCATCGTGCCGCTCTCTTCAAACAAAGGTCTGTGTGGCGTGTTCAACGCCAACGTCATACGTTCGACGGTAAATCTTATCAACGAGGAGTATAAAGAATTTTTAGATAATAAGAAATTGGATATTCTGTGCGTTGGCTCAAAAGTAGAAGAATCGCTGAAGTTTAAGAAGATGCCTGTCATCGGGAATGAGAATGTCTTGTTAGATGATTTGACATACGAGAACGCAGCGCATTTTGCAGAGCTTCTGATGAATATGTTCTTAGAGAGAAAATACGACAGGATAATATTCGTATATAATCAGTTTAAAAATGCCGCGACGCAGATATTGATGACGGAACAGTTTCTTCCTATAAGTATGGGATCTGAAGATAGTACTGGAGCGGGGACGGGGACGAGTGCAGGTGTTGAATATATATTTCAGCCTAATAAAGAAGATATTTTCAATAATATGCTTCCTAAGTCGTTGAAGATGCAGGTTTATAAAATGTTGTTGGACAGCTTCGCTTCTGAGCAAGGAGCGAGGATGCTCTCGATGACACAAGCCACCGACAACGCGACAGAACTTCTTAAAGAACTGAACCTTACTTATAACAAGGCACGTCAGTCGGCAATCACCAACGAACTCGTCGAGATAGTAAGCGGTGCTGAAGCATTGAAAAATTAATAAAGATAGAAATCATTAATATATACAAACGTTAAAATATATCGATATGATACAGACAAAGACAAACCTTAAGCACATCAGAAGTTTCGTTACAGATGAACAACTTCTTGAATATGAAAATAAAATCGAAAATACTTTTAAGACAATATACGACAAGTTGGGCGCAGGCAACGACTTCTTAGGCTGGGTGACTCTTCCTTCAGAGATGACCAAGGATTTCATTAAAGATATTAAGAATCAAGCCGAGTTGCTACGTAAGAAATCGGAAGTGTTTGTCGTTGTCGGTATCGGCGGTTCATATCTCGGTGCGAGAGCTGTCATCGAGTCACTTACTCATCAGTTTTCTTCGTTAATTAATAAAGGTGACGAGACACAGATTGTTTATGCAGGTCACAATATGAGCGAGGATTATCTCGTTGAGCTACTCGAACTCTTAGACAATAAAGATTATTCTATGGCAGTCATCTCCAAATCGGGAACCACCACTGAGCCAGCTGTCGCCTTCCGTATCTTGAAGAATCATTTGGAAAACAAATACGGAAAAGAAGAAGCTAAGACGCGTATCGTGGCAATCACCGACAAGGAAAGAGGCGCTCTTAAAACTCTCGCTAATACAGAATGTTACAAGACTTATATCGTTTCTGACAATGTTGGTGGACGTTATTCTGTTCTCACTCCGGTCGGTTTGCTTCCTATCGCAGTGGCAGGCATCGACATCGAAGAACTCGTGAACGGCGCCCTGGCAATGGAAAATTATTGTAAGGAAAATAGAAACAGCGACAATGTCGTGGCTAAATATGCAGTGGCACGTCAGGCTTTATATCACGACGGAAAGACAAACGAAATCTTGGTGAGTTACGAACCGCGTCTGAGTTATATTGCAGAATGGTGGAAACAGCTTTACGGAGAGAGCGAAGGCAAGGAAGGAAAAGGTATCTTCCCAGCATCCGACATCTTCACCACCGACCTTCATTCTATGGGACAATATATCCAAGAAGGCTTGCGTAACTTATTCGAAACCATCATATCCGTAGAGAAACCTTCAAGAGAGATTAGAATACCTCTCGCCGACAACGACTTAGATCAGCTTAATTATATCGCTGGAAAACGACTCTCGGAAGTCAATCGCACTGCTGAGACAGCGACAATTTTGGCTCATGTCGATGGTGGTGTCCCAAATATCATCATTCAGATTCCAGAGATTTCGGCAAGAACGATAGGCGAGTTGATTTATTTCTTCGAGATGGGCTGTGCCTTGAGTGGATATATGTTGGAAGTCAATCCTTTCGACCAGCCAGGCGTTGAGGCTTATAAGAAAAACATGTTCGCTCTTCTCGGCAAGAAAGGTTTTGAAGAAAGAGCAGCTGCTCTTAGAGAAAGAATAAAATAATTTTTGATTTTAATTTTATAGAGTTGGAAAGAAATTATAACGACATAGAAATCATGGCGCCTGTGGGTTCTTACGAGGCCCTCTCGGCTGCCATTCAAGCAGGTGCTGGCTCGGTTTATTTCGGCATCGGAAAACTGAATATGCGCTCCAAGTCAACCAAAAACTTTACCTTAGACGACCTTCATAACATAGCGACAATCTGCAATGAACATAATGTAAAAAGTTATGTCACGATAAATACTGTTGTCTTCGATGAAGAACTTGAAGAGATGCGTCAGTTGCTTGATGCTGTGAAGGCTAACGAAATATCAGCAGTGATTGCCTCCGACCAAAGCGTCATTCAATATGCTCGACAGATAGGTGTCGAGGTTCACATGTCAACGCAATGTAACATCACAAACATAGAAGCGATAAGATATTATTCACAGTTTGCCGATGTCATGGTGACGGCTCGCGAGGTGTCGGTGAATCAGGTGAAAGCTATCACAAGAAAGATTGAAGAACAGAACATCAGAGGACCGAAAGGCGAGTTGGTTCGTATCGAGACTTTCTGTCACGGCGCTCTATGTATGGCAGTGTCGGGAAAATGTTATCTCAGTTTAGACAACTTCAACACTTCAGCCAACAGAGGCGCTTGCGTACAGCCGTGTCGTCGTGGCTATACGGTACAAGATCGCGACCAAGAGATAACGCTCGCTATCGAGAACGAATATATCATGTCGCCGAAAGACTTATGTACGCTGCCATTTTTAGATAAACTTCTTGATGCCGGCGTGAAAGTCTTGAAGATTGAAGGACGTGGTCGCTCACCAGAATATACAAAGGTGACAGTGGGCGTCTATAGCGAAGCCGTCGAAGCGATTAGGAATGGAGAGTTTACGGAAGAGAAGATAGAGAAATGGACAGAACGTCTGCGTAGCGTCTATAACCGCGACTTCTGGGACGGTTATTATCTTGGAAGAAAAATGGGCGAATGGACACAACGCTACGGTTCTCAGGCAACAAAGACGAAAGTGTTCGTAGGAACAGTGACTAACTTTTTCGGAAAAATCAATGTCGCTGAGATTAAGATGGAGACTCAAGACCTGAAAGTTGGTGACGACATAATGATAATAGGTCCTACGACAGGCGTTTATGAAGATAAGATTTCGGAGATACGCGTCGATCTTAAACCTGTCGATTCTACAGAGAAAGGCGAGCTATGTTCGATACCTACAAAGGATATTATTAGAAGAGGTGACAAAGTTTATAAGGTAATAGATGCAGAGATTTAACTTACACACTCACAGTGTTTTCTCCGACGGAAAATCGACTCCGGAGGAAGTGGTGACAGAAGCCTTACGTCAGGGAATGACGACACTCGGTTTCTCCGACCATTCGCCGGTGCCATTTGAAAACACCTTCGCGATAAAAGATAATGAAGTGCGAAATTATGTTGAGACGATACATTCTTTGAAGGAAAAATATAAAGACCAAATAGATATTTATTGTTCGATGGAGATGGACTTCATCCCGGGTATCGTCAAGGACTTTAAGAAAACGAAAGAAACTTTTTCTTTGGATTATATGATTGGCTCGGTTCATCTCGTAGGAAACGATGTCGAGAGATTGTGGTTCATCGACGGTTCAAAATGGGTGACATACGACGAAGGTCTTTTTAATTATTACGATGGTGACATCAAGAAAGGCGTGAGAGCGTTTTTCCATCAATATAACGAAATGATTGAAACGGAAGCGTTTGATATTGTAGGTCACTTTGATAAGATAAAGATGCACAACAGAGGTAGATATTTTAGTGAAGATGACAAATGGTATCGCGACTATCTGATGGAGACGCTGACTTTGATAAAGGAGAAGTCGCTGATTGTGGAGGTCAATACGAGAGGTATTTATAAGAAACGTAGCGATGACTTCTACCCATCGACTTGGATACTTCCAATCATGAATCAGATGGGTGTTCCTATCGTGATAAGTTCCGATTCACATAAGTCTGAAGAACTGAGTTTATGTTTTAAGGAAGCCGAAGAAGCGTTGAAGTCGGCAGGTTATAAATCGACGATTTGTTATGACTCAGGAAGATGGATTGAGGTGCCATTCAATTAATATATAAATTATTTAACTAAAACCTCAGATTTATACCAACGAAAAAAAGACTAAAAATATAATAACAAAAAGAAATCGACGTTTTGATAGTGTTCTCAGAACGTCGAAATTTTTTTCATAATCTTTATATTGTTTTTCCCCGTTTCTCGTGTAGTAACGGGGTTTTTTATTTGACGCGTTTAAATAAATGTTAATAAAAAAGAAAAATTTGTCTCATCGGATGACGAAACAAATTTATTCTTATACAAAACTCGTTTAATGTAATGCTAAATCGGATTATTTTTTAGCACCTTCCATGACTAATTTACCTTTGTAGTATAAGTCACCATCAACGTAGTAAGCTCTGTGATAAACATGGATTGTACCTGTTTCTTTGCATACTGCTAATGTTGGAGCTTCTGCTTTGTAATGTGTTCTTCTTTTTGCGCCTCTTGTATGAGACTGTCTTCTCTTAGGATGTGCCATTTTACACTATTTTTTGTTGTTAATTAATTATCTTTTTTATCTTTCAATTCTTCCAAACATTTCCATCTTGGGTCTATTTCATCAGTGTCTTCTTCGACTTGACTGTTCGCATTTTCGAGATAGTCAATCACTTCTTGGTTGCAGTCGTTAATGTTCTGATGGACTCTATGAATTGGCAGCGACAAGATTATATATTCATAAATCAAGGAAGTGATGTCGAACTCGCCTTCTTCGGAAGGAATGACTATCATGTCGTCGGATTCCTCTTCATATCCATGACCATATTTCAGATAAATGACGACTTCATTGTCTATCGGTTGTTCGTATTCGTCATTGCATCTGTCGCAAGCGATGAACACACTGCCTTCGAACTTAAATGTTAAAATGAACTCTCTTTCGTGTTTTTCTACGTTAAGATTCACTTTTACATTAGCTTTTTGTACCTCAGAGAACTCGAAATTACCAAAGAAATTATCATCAATAATATACTCAAAATCGTGATAACCTAATGATAATCCTGCAATTGGCAATATGTAATCGTTACCTGCTTTCATAATATACCCAAAACGGGCTGCAAAGATAACAAAATTATTTCATTTTTTAAACGTTTTGTTTTTATTTTTTTATGAGGCAACCTATTATCGTTTTTGAGACATGTCAACCTGTGTTTATTGAATATCACGTTGACACGTCTCTACAATTATAAATTGTTAATTGTTAACCTTCAATTCTTTAATTGCTTCTTGCAGTATCTCATCCATTGGCTCGTAGATAGGGTAGAAGGCTTCATCTCCGAAGATATTTCTTGCAACGTATGCCTTGAACAATGGCTCCGAGAGTTCTCTTGCTTTAGCTATCTCTTCTTTATTACCTTTGATTTTCTTTTCTTCACTGCGTCGCATCAGTTCGTCGAACATAGTATTGGTAAAAACAAACTTCTCGTTGAAAGTCTTGGCATCGCCGTAATTTAACAATTCCTTACGATGTGTGTCGGAATAGTCGAAGGCATATTGGAACAAGACACCTGCATTTGCCATCTTGTTGAAGAAATAACGTGTGCTGTCGTTATGAAGTGGAACGTAGATGTCTGGCATGATACCGCCACCGCCATAAACCGTCTTGCCTCCCGGAGTGATATATTTCAGAGAGTCGGCGAAGTGAATGCTGTCGATGCTGAACATCTCGCCTGTCTCGTAACGCGTCAGTTCTTCGAGCATATATTCTTCCTTAGTTCCGGAGAACGGCTTTTGTATGCAGCGTCCTGTTGGGGTGTAATAACGTGCTATGGTAAGTCGTAGCGCTCCATTCTCTCCGAGGTCGAACTGTTCTTGGACGAGACCTTTCCCGAATGAACGTCGTCCGATGATGGTGCCTCTGTCATTGTCTTGAAGAGCACCTGCCACAATCTCACTCGCGCTGGCTGAGCCTTCGTCAATGAGCACGACAACGTCTTTGTCTTCCCATAATCCTCTGTGACGTGCAAAGATATAGGAACGATCACGATGTTCTCCTTCAGTATAGACGATGAGGTTGTTGTCTCTCAGCATCTCATCGGCAATGCCGACAGCCTCTCCGAGATAACCTCCTGTGTTACCTCTTAAATCGAGAATCAATTGTGTCATGCCTTCTTTCTGAAGTTTCTTGATGGCGTTGACAAACTCTTTGTGTGTGGTCTGAGAGAACTTGCTTAGTTTGATGAATCCAATATTGTCGTCAATCATATAAGCCACGTCTAAACTATATGTAGGAATCACGTCTCTTGTGATGGTGAAATCTAATAAGTCGCTGACGCCATGTCTTTTAATCTTGACATTGACTTTAGTCTTTCTCGGACCTTTGAGAAGACTCATCGCAGTTTTATTAGTAACCTTTGTTCCTGCTACGAGACTGTCACCTACATAGACTATTCTGTCTCCGGCGAGGATACCGACTTTCTCAGAAGGACCGCCTTTGATGGTTTCTATGATTGTGATGGTGTCTTTCTCTATCCTAAACGAAACGCCGATGCCATCGAAGCTTCCGTATAGATTCTCGTTCACTTCGTTAAGAATCGAAGGCTCGATATATTCGCTGTGTGGATCCATCGATTCTAAGACATGAGTGACAGCTTTCTTCTGTAAATCGTCTATATTGATGGTATCGACATATTCTTTATCTATCAAAGAAAAAACGTCGTTAACCAATGAGATATTAGCATTACCTTTTGGTGTGGCGACGATACCGTTAGAACTTGCTATATAAATGCCGAGATAAACTCCTACTATAAGGATGGCGGCGTATATCACAGGTTTCAGAAATTTGTTTTTCATATAAATATCTCTTTTAAACTGACGTAGTCAATACGTCCTTACAGATTTTTTGCTTTTGTACGGACACATCGAATGTGTCCTATTAATAAGAGACGCAGCAATTACATCTTGTTAATCTTCATTGGTGTAATTGATACGTCTCTACATAATTATCAATTGTTAATTGTCAATTGTATATTGTCTCACACTGTTGCGCTTGAGAGTACGAGTTCTGTTCCAGCTTTCTTGAATAAGCCTTGTAATATAGTTCCTGGTCCTACTTCGACCACTTCAGTGAGACCGTTAGCTATCATGTTACCCATTGTCTGAGTCCAGCGTACTGGAGCTGTCAGTTGTGATATGAGGTTAGCCTTGATGATGTCAGGAGAAGTGACGGCTTGACCTGTAACGTTTTGATATATTGGGCAGATGCCTTCGTTGAATTTAGTGTTTTCTATTGCTTGAGCGAGTTCTACGCGAGCCGGCTCCATGAGAGGGCTGTGGAAGGCGCCTCCTACCTGAAGAGGGAGAGCGCGTTTAGCGCCGGCTTCTTTAAGGAGCTGACATGCAATCTCAACGCCTTTCAAGCTGCCTGAAACGACGACTTGTCCGTTGCAGTTGTAGTTGGCTGCTATCACGACTTCGTCTTTTATTGAAGCGCAGACTTCTTCTATCTTGGCGTTATCTAAGCCGAGGACGGCTGCCATTGTACCTGGATTCTTTTCGCAGGCCGCCTGCATGGCGTTGGCGCGTGCTGCTACGAGACGCAATCCGTCTTCAAACTGAAGTGTGTTGTTGGCTACCAATGCTGAGAACTCTCCTAAAGAATGACCTGCTACCATGTCAGGCTTGAAATCGTCGAGCATCTTAGCCAATATGACTGAATGAAGGAATATGGCTGGCTGAGTGACCTTAGTCTGTTTTAAGTCTTCGGCAGTACCTTCAAACATAATGTCTGTTATTGAAAATCCGAGGATGTCGTTAGCTTTTTTAAACATATCCTTCGCCTTTGGGAACTTGTCGTATAAGTCTTTTCCCATTCCAACAAATTGGGCACCCTGTCCCGGAAATACGTATGCTTTCATATTTTATAATTTATGTATGGACGTATCGAATACGTCCTTGTTATTATTTAATCTCTTGAATTACCAAAGAATCTGAGCAGATAAAGGAACAGATTCAAGAAGTCTAAGTATAATGTCAAGGCTGCGTGTACAGTAATCTTAGCCATTATCTCGCCGTCGCTGATACCGGCATTGCCTATTTGTTTAATCTTTTGTACGTCGAAGGCGGTGAGACCGGTGAAGATAAGTACGCCGAAGATGCTGATGATATAATCTAATCTTGCGCTGTGCATGAAGAAGTTAACCGCAGTAGCGATGATGATTCCTATCAAAGCCATGAAGAGGAAGGAACCGAATTTGGTGAGGTCGGTGTTGGTGGTGTAACCTACGACAGCCATTGCTCCGAACATACCGGCTGTTATGATGAATGTCTTGAATATTGATGCAGAGGTATAAGCCCAGAAGATGAAACTGAGGCTGACTCCCATGAGGATGGAATATACTACATACCAAAGAACTGTTTGCTGAACCGACATCTTGTTGATCCTTGCCGACATGACAAGTACTATGATAAATGGAGCGAAGGTGACAATCCAGCCGAAGGCGCTTATCTTGGCTCCTCCTTGTGGCGTGACTTGCAATAACAAACTCATCAGTGATTCGTTGGTTCCGAATAAGAAAGCGGTGGCTGCTGTTATGCCAAGCGCTGCAAACATCCACATAAATACGTTCGATACAAAGGTGTTGGTCATTGCCTTGCTCATTGTCTGTGGTGTGTGATTTTCATTAAATGGATTCATAGTTTTATTTTTTAATTTGATTATCTATCATTAATTAATGTAGGTCAGAACCTATCAGTTGTAAGAACTCTGCTCTTGTCTCGCTGCGCTCGAAAGCACCGACGAAATCGGATGTCGTTGTGACACTGCTTTGCTTCTGAACACCGCGCATGCTCATACACAAATGTCGTGCCTCTATGACGACTGCCACGCCTAATGGATGAAGTGCCTCGTTGATGGCTTCCTTAATCTGTGTAGTCAATCTTTCTTGCACCTGTAATCGTCTTGAATAAGCCTCTACAACGCGGGCAATCTTACTCAACCCAGTGATGTAACCGTTTGGTATATAAGCCACATGAGCCTTGCCGATGAACGGTATCATGTGATGCTCACACAAAGAGAACAACTCGATATCTTTCACCACGACCATCTGACGATAGTCTTCCTTGAAACGCGCCGACAAAAGAATCTCTTTCGGATCCATGGTGTAGCCCTGTGTGAGAAACTGCATCGACTTGGCAACGCGTAAAGGCGTCTTCTCCAATCCTTCGCGAGTGACATCTTCACCCAACAACTCCAAAATCGCTGCGTAATGTTCTTGTAACTTCTCTAACTTCTCTGGATTAAATTTGTCAATCCTTTCGTAACCTATAATTTCGTTTTTCATCATTAATCTTTGTTTAGTTTTGTTAATGAGTATGTCTCAAAAGTGGTATAGCAAAGATAATATGCCAAAAAAGTCATGATAAACGACTTAGCATCATCTTTGGAAATCAAGGCATACGTTACTATAATCGCAAGATAAAGCATCAGTTTGGCTATGGTGGTTCCCATATAGAAAAGCGTAAACTTGGAGTTGTCGCCTTTACCTCTCATCTTCACCGTCAGAAAATAAATCACTACGCTGACTATTGTGAAGAACGTTATTAGAATAATCCAATGAGGCGTAACATATTGAGGTATCGCATTTTTAACTATGATAGTCAGAAATGTCAATGCCACAATAAGACAAACCAAGCCGATGATAAATCTTGTATGATTAGGTTTCATTATTTTTTAGCTTCAACTTTTGGAGTCTCACCTTTGCCCATTTCACATTTTCCTGTGAAGATAGCACCTATCTCTATATATAACTGTTTGGTGGTAAGTTCGCCTTCCACTCGCGATGTCGATTTCAAAGAAGTAAGTTCATCGACAACAATCTTTCCGTGAACCTTACCCGACAAGTCTGCTTGTTTGCAGAAAATGTCGCCTTCAATACTTCCATTTTGTCCTAAGACGATTTTCCCATTCGACTTCAAAATGCCTTCAACTCTTCCGTCAATACGGATATCGCCATTAGATTCTATCTCGCCTCTTATTATAGTGCCGTTGCCTATAATGTTTCTTGCAGGACTTTCGTTGTTGCTCATATTATTGTTTTTTAACATTGTTATTTCGTGTTTTTATTCCAAAATTCTAAATATTCATCTACGTTTTTATTTTCGTAGAAGATAGGATAATTTACCTTCGAGATAAGCATGACTTTATATTGGTCTTCTCTTATTCCTCCGAAGAGATAGTCGTTCAAGAACATAGCAGTTTTATAGTCGGCAGCTTTAGCTTCGTTCTCGAATTCCTGTATAGTAACTATCGTCTCTTGTTTGTTGAGCATCACGTTTTTAACTTCAAGTTGTAACATCCTGAAGTTCTCCTTGTTGAAGTCGCTGAGACGCACTTTCAAAGGATTTACTCTAACGTTCTTGGAGTTACAGACTATCATCACGTAATAAGTCTCGTTTGGATTGTATTGATAAGGATACTCTTTTTCGGCTTCTTTTTCTTTCTGACGTGCGCTTTCTACAGGAAGTCCTAAGTTGTACATCTCGTTAGCTTTGAGAAGCACTTCCATGGCGTGAGGCTTGATGCTGCTTTCCGGATAATTCTGCACCAATCTGTAAAGTGCGTATGCCATCGAGTCGATTACTTCAAGCTGACCTATAGACACTGCGTCTAAGAATTCAAAACGCGGCATTAAAGCAGTATCGTTCTTACATATCTCGCGAGCTTTCTCGACATTCATCCTAACACGTTGATACTGACCTTTCTTGTATGCTTCAAAAGTTTTGCTGTATAAGACTGATGCCTCTTGTCCTTTTTCACGTTCCTTGATGAAATGCTCAGGATCGAGGATGATTTTAGCCTGTGGCGAATCGGGATATTTGTTAAGTATCAAGTTCTTGTAATGTTCGGCTTTGTCGTTTTCTTCTCTTTCGAAATACATCTTGTAGAGATAATACCAAGAAGTCAACTCGTGTTCGTTTTCAGGATAACGCTCGTTCAGTTCTGTATAAGCGTCGATGGAGTTGTTGTAATCTTCTAAATTATCGTAATAGATGTAACCGATATTATTTAAAGCTTGCAGAATCTGCTCGTTAGCTTCTTTCTTCTGTTCATCGCTGAAAGGAAGTTGTTGCAGATAATATCCGATGTCGGTCGGTTTGTATCGAGCAGTGTCTTCTACTATGGTTCCGTTTTTGCGTTCTTCCAACTGACTCAATATCTCTTCTTTAGAAAGTGATGCCAATTCTTCTTCGGTGAAGAGTTCATTTATCAGTTCTTCTTCCGATTTCTCTTCTTCTCCCAACATACTTTGTTTGTTGCTGATGAACCAATAGTCTTCTAATTTACGATTTCCCCATTTGTTTCTAAAGTCGGTGGCTCCGCGTGTTAGCGACTGTTGATTATAAAAATACCATGATGCTGTAGCGCCTCCCATTGGACTTGAGCCTGTCATGTCGGGTTTTGCCACATCGTTGCCTTGGTCAAGAAGTGCAAGCTGTTCTTGAAGCTCTTTCTCTTTTTGTATCCGTTCTTGTTCAGCTATATAATCTTCAATGACTTTTTCTATCATCTTGTTTCTTGATACGGAATCCATCTCGACGAGACGTAAGAGACTGTCTTGCAACTGATAGGTGGTTAGGTTTGCTACCAAGTCACTGAGCATTACGGAGAGGTTGAGCAGACTGTCGTACTCTGGATATGTCCTATCCATCGTCATAACGACGGTGTCGTAATATGCTTGTGAGAGAACGTAGTCCTTATTGTCGAACAACATCGATGCTACTTTGAGCGACGATTTCACTTTTTGGCGGTCGTTGGTCTTGCTTGTAGCGACGGAGTTTCTGAGATATTTTATTCCGAGGTCTTCGTTATGTTCTCGTATTGCCACGTCCGACATGGCGTAGTAGATGCGGTCTTTAAATTCTGTGTTCTTGGTGTCTTTGAGCATCTTCCAGAACATCTTCATGATACTTGCTGTGTCGCCGGCGTCGTGACATTTTGCAAGATTCATCTGTGCTTCAAAGGTCATCTCATAATCTGGATGTTTCTTTATGACTGCTTCAAATTGTTCTGTAGCTCTTTTGTTATCGTTTTGATATTCATAAATCTGACCTAAGATAAACATCGCCCTGACTCGAGTATCTTTGTCTAAGTTTTTCAACAACGCGCTCTTGAGATATTTCACTGCGTTGTCGTATTGTTTTTGTTTGATATATAAGTCGGCGAGCACCAAGTCTAAGTTGTTTCTCACATACTTAGGCATCTTATCTGTTTGAGAGACTGTCACTATCAGCGATTGTAAGATGGCTTCTGCCTTTGCATATTGTTCAGTCTCGATATATGTCTTGGCTAACCAGAGATTTGCGGTATGAGTTACGTCGTAATATTTGTATGAATTTGTGACGTAGTCGAAGGTACGACGTGCTGGGATATATTCTTGTTTGTAAAAATTGGCTTTTGCCATGAGGAGATATGAGTCGTCAATCCACTTGACGTATTCTTTTCCACCGAAACGCATCGAGTGACGCTGGATGCTGATGGCTGCTTTCTCTATAGCTCTGTCCATCTGTGAGTTGAGCGATAAGGCATTCTCTTTGGTTCCGTAATTGAAGACAGGAAGAATCACCGTGTAATCGTCTTTGACAGCTTCCTTCAGGGCTTTCTCTCCTTCCTTAATGCTTTGATCGCCATTCCACCAAACATTGTAATGACTCGTCAAATTATGATAAACTCTTCTGTTCCATTTGTTTTTTTTCGTAGAACATGAAGCTAACAATAAGAGAGATAATAATCCCAATAAAATATTTCTGAATTTACTTCTTTTGATATTCAACACTTTACAATTTTTAAAAAAATAACCAAGAAATATAACTCCGTTTTTCGTGTTTTATTTCAATCTTTTTTCCGAATATGCAAAAATAAATAAATAGGCGTTATAAAATTATTTTTTTGAAAAAAATATATAATAGCTCGAATAAAACTTGTAATTTTACGGCTCAATTAAAAAAGTATCATGGATAATTTTGTTGTATCAGCGAGGAAATACAGACCAGTGACATTCGACAGTGTGGTTGGACAGAAAGCTATCACTTCGACATTACGCAATGCTATAAGAACTAACACATTGGCGCAAGCCTTCTTCTTTTGTGGACCGAGAGGCGTGGGAAAGACGACATGTGCCAGAATCATGGCGAAGACCATCAACTGCCTGAATCCTACTCCCGATATGGAAGCCTGCGACGAATGTGAATCATGTAAAGCTTTTAATAACTCTAGCTCGTTCAATATCTATGAACTCGATGCTGCTTCAAACAATTCCGTCGAAGACATCAGAAATCTGGTCGATCAGGTGCGAATCCCTCCTCAAGTCGGTAAATATAAGGTCTATATCATCGACGAGGTTCACATGCTCTCACAAGCTGCTTTCAACGCTTTCTTGAAGACTTTGGAAGAACCGCCGGCGTATGCCAAGTTTATCATGGCGACAACAGAAAAACACAAGATACTCGCAACGATTTTGTCAAGATGTCAGATATTTGATTTTAAACGTATCACGGTTGAAGACATCAGCAAACACTTGGAATCGATTGCCGAAAAGGAAAATGTAGTCGCCGAAAAAGACGCACTCAATATCATTGCTCAAAAAGCCGACGGCGCTCTCCGCGACGCGCTCTCAATCTTCGACCAAATGGTGAGCTTCTCGGGAAACACGATTACATATAAAGACGTTATAGAAAACCTCAATGTCCTCGACTACGAATATTATTTTCAGATGTTGGATCATATCTTGGCTAAAGATGTCAACTCTATCTTGCTCTTACTTAATGAAGTAGTCGATAAAGGTTTCGATATACAACATTTTATTCAAGGATTGGCAAGTCATCTTCGCAATCTGTTGCTCGGAAGAAATCAGGCTGTCATCGATCTTATGGAAGTGAGTCAACAACTGAAGATGAGATATGCGCAACAGGCTCAAAGATGTTCGCAGTATTTTATTCTCAAGGCTTTGGATTTCGCTAATCAATGCGACCTTAACTTTAAGAATAGCAGCAACAAACGACTTCATCTCGAGATTTGCCTGATGAAAATGTGCTATATCGAACAAACTGGAGTTCAGCAACAAACACAAGTACAACAACAGGTTGTGAGACCTCAACAAACGCCGGTGCAGACTCAAACACAGACTCAGACACAGACTCAGACTCAAACGCAGATACCAACGCCAACACCGACAATGACTCAGACTCGGACTCCAATCCCGTCCCCGTCCCCAACTTCCACTCCCCAATCCTCAACTCCCCAATCCTCAACTCCCCAATCTTCAACTCCCACTCCCCAAAGAATGGGACGTCTTAACAGAGCAGCGACAATATCTATAACTGCCGATGAACCAAAGGCAGAGAAAGAGGAGGAAGAGAGGTTGGACAACGACTTTACCCAAGAGCAACTGACTAAGGCGTGGAATGATTTTGTTCAGATATGTCAGTCGAAGTCGCCTGCTTTCACTGCCGGGATAAAAAACGCCGAGCCGAAGAAGGTAAGCAAGTCGGAAGTGAAATTTAAGATAGATAACATATTGGTAGTGAAGAATCAGGATAATATGCAGACTCTTCACGAATATCTTAAGAAAGAACTTCGCAACAATCAGTTCCTTTTGAAAGAAGAAGTTGTCGAACGCGTTCATGAGACGGTTTTATATACCGACAGACAGAAATTTGAGAAGATGATTAACGATAATCCTAATGTTTTGGAAATTAAAAATGCACTTGGATTGCAAATAGGAGTTTGATATGGGAATGTGGAGATGGATAGGAGAGAAGACCCTTAAATTGTTGGGTTGGAAATTAGTTGGCAACATTCCTGCCGATGTGAAGAAGTGCGTCATCGCAGTCGCGCCTCATACCTGCATAGCAGATTTTATCTTGGGACGATTAGCGTATTGTTCCATCGATGTACCGGTTAAGTTCCTCATCAAGAAAGAGTTTTTCGATAATCCAATATTGAAACCTTTACTGCTGAAGTTGGGTGGTATTCCCGTTGACAGAAGCAAGAGCAACAATACGGTAAACGAGACAGCCGCCTTGTTTAAACAATATGATACATTAAACCTCGTTCTTACTCCTGAAGGAACAAGAAAACTCGTCCATCGATGGAAGAGAGGTTTTTATTATATCGCCGAGAAAGCCAACGTACCTATTGTGCTCGGCTTCCTCGACTTTAAAACCAAAGAGTTAGGCTTCGGTCCGACCTTCTATCCTTCCGGCGATTTTGACGAAGACTGGAAGATGATGGAAGAGTTTTATAGAGGAAAACATGCGAAACATCCTGAGAGATATAATCTTTCAAACTGATTTTTATGGGAAAAGAAAAAAAGAAATTTATCGATAGACTGAAGAAAAAATATCGTGTAGTAGTTTATAACAATGAGACTTACGAAGAGAAGGCGCATTTCAAGTTCACATTGCTGAATATGTTTAATGTGATAATTTTTTCGTCGGTGCTTCTCATCGCCTTGGTGACATACCTTATTGCTTTCACTCCATTACGTGAGTATATTCCAGGTTATACCGATGTCAGTCTTAACAGACGCGTCTATGAAATGGAACGTCGCGCTGATTCTTTAGAACTCGTCTTTAAACAAAAAGACCAATATATCAATAACATGAAAAGAATCATCATGGGCGACGACTTTGAAAGCGACAGCGTAAACTCGCTCCTGACAAAATCGACTAACACCAATTTCAACAATATCGTAGATAAGAAATCGGAGAAAGACAGTCTCTTCAGATTGGAATATGAGATGGAGACACGTAATAATCTGTTTAAGAATGAAATGATTATCGATGTTTCCTCAGAATATAAAATGGTTTCTTTCTTCACGCCTATGCGTGGAATCGTTACAAATCGTTTCGATAGGGAGGCAAAACATTATGGCATAGACATCGTTGCCGACAACAATTCTGTGATAAAAGCAACAGCCGATGGCACAGTAATCTATTCCGATTGGACAGTAGAAAATGGTTATAGTATTGGCATACAACATAATGGGAACTTGTTCTCGATGTATAAGCATAACGCAGTGTTGTTGAAAGAAGAAGGCGACTTCGTCAGTGCCGGCGACCCTATAGCGATATACGGAAACAGCGGCAGCCTATCGACAGGACCTCACCTTCATTTTGAATTGTGGTACAACGGAACACCATTGAATCCGGAAGATTATATTTCTTTCGAGAGTAATTAAAAAATAAAAATATTTTTGCTTATCTTTGCAGGTTTAAAATTAGTATCGTAGATGGAAGTATTGATAAAAGTTATACAACTCATTTTAGCATTGACTATCTTAGTGATAGTGCATGAATTCGGTCATTTTATTACAGCAAGAATTTTTAAGACGAGGGTTGAGCAATTTTATATCTTTTTCAATCCCCGTTTTTCTATTTTCAGATGTAAGAAAGTCCATGGTGTGTGGCGTTTCGCTTTCTTCAGCAAAAACGTTCCTGACAAATATATCACGCATGAACATATCGACCCTGTCACGAACAAGAAAGAATACACATACGAAGCCATTGATTTAAGTACACTTCCAGAAGATGACTGGCGTACTGACGAAGACCATACAGAGTTTGGTATCGGCTGGATTCCACTCGGTGGATTCTGTAAGATAGCTGGTATGATAGACGAGTCGATGGACGTGGCACAGATGCAGAACGAGCCTCAACCTTGGGAGTTCAGAAGCAAGCCGGCATGGCAGCGTCTCATCGTGATGGTAGGCGGCGTGGTGATGAATGTGGTACTCGCTTATTTCATTTATACGGGTCTGCTCATCTCACAAGGCGAACAATATCTTCCAACCTCAGAAGTGAACAAATATGGTATTGCGACAGACAGCCTCGCTCGTGAATTGGGATTCCGTGATGGAGATAAGATTTTGTCGATAGATGGAAACTATGTGGAGAAGTTCAACGACATACCTATGCAGATGATTCTCGCAGAACCAGAGTTTGTCATGGTTGAGAGAAACGGCGAAGTTATAAATCTACAGATGCCGGAAGATGCTACAGCGAAACTCATCAATCATCAGAATATGTTTATCTCATATCGCTTTCCTTTCGCGGTAAAAGATTTCGCACCAGGATCTAAAGCCAAAGATGCCGGAATGCAAAAAGGCGATATACTAATTAAGGTGGGAGACGTTTATACACCTTATTATAATGACTTCACAGAAGAGATTGCAAAATATGCAAACAAAGAAATTGTAGTCAGTGTGATTCGCGACAATGATACTTTACCTATTACAATACAACTTTCCGATGATGCAAAATTGGGAATCTATGCAGCTAATGTCTTAGAACTCAAAACCCAGGAATATTCATTTATTGAAGCCATACCCCAAGGATTTAGCAAGACAGGAAAAGAACTCGGCGACTACTGGAAACAGTTGAAACTTGTTGTAAATCCAAGCAATAAAGCATACGAAAATCTAGGAGGATTTATTACCATCGGAAGTATCTTCCCAGACCAATTCAATTGGATAGTGTTCTGGAGAATGACAGCTTTCTTGTCGATAATATTGGCAGTGATGAATATCTTACCGATACCTGCATTAGACGGCGGCCATGTACTTTTCTTATTATATGAGATAATAACGAGAAGAAAGCCAAGCGACAAGTTTATGACGGTGGCTCAGACGGTAGGTCTTTTCATTCTGTTGTTCCTTTTAATCTATGCAAATGGTAACGACATCATCAGATTGTTTAGGTAGATTAATAATGAGGTAACACAATAAACAAATAAAATTAAAGTTAAAATACAATAATAACGAAAAATAGTGCATAAGCTAAGATACATATTAATGATGATTTTTGTTGTGACATCAACTGTTGTGATGGCGCAGCAGGCTCCGATGTTTACCAACTACAGTAACTCTTATGCCACTATAAATCCAGGTTATGGAGGACTCAGCGAAGGTATAAACATCATGGGTATCTACAGAGACCAATGGACGGGTTTTAAAGATATTGACGGTAATGCAGTGGCACCAAACACAATGTTGTTTTCTGGAGATATGCCTGTGAAGTTCTTACGCGGTGGAGCTTCTCTGTCGGTAATGAAAGACCAGATAGGTTTTGAAGATAATATCAACGTCAACTTAGGTTATTCATATCATCTGGACTTAGGTCCAGGTGTGCTCGGAATGGGATTGGCATTTAACATGATAAACCGCACTGTCGATTTCAGCAAGTTCAAACCGACAGTAGGAAACGACCCAATTCTGCCTTCGGGAGAACAGAGTGCCATGCTCTTAGATGCAAGCGTCGGTCTGTTTTGGCAGATACCAGAAACCTTTTATATTGGATTGTCAGCAACAAATTTATTCGAGTCGAAAGGTAAGGAATTGTTAGAAAATTCTACATCGAGCGCGAGTTTCATGGGCGACAGAACATTCTATCTTACTGCAGGTTACGAATATCAGTTCAACAATCCGGTTTACGTATTAGTGCCATCGATATGTTTGATGAGCGACATCGCTTCGACACAAATTAATGCCGGTGCAAAACTTTTCTACAATAATAAGTTCTGGTTCGGCGTTAACTATAGATACCAAGAGTCGGTAGCAGCGATGGCTGGATTTAAAATCAACGACATACAGATTTCATATTCATACGACATCAACACAATGGGTCTCGCGGTACAAGGTTCTCACGAAGTATGTGTTAGTTACTTGTTGAAGTTGGATTTGGAGAAATCGCCGAGAATATATCGTAGCATTAGATACTTATAAAATTAGAAACAAATAGTAACAAATAAAAAAATGAAAAGATTATTGGTATTGAGTTTAATCGCATTTACTCTCGTTGGATGTACAAGTACAAACAATGGAGAGTTAGTCGGTGTAAGAAAAAAATCCAAACAATTCTATCAACCAGATCCATACGGAATGGTATTCGTTCCAATGGGAAGTTATACGATGGGTGTTGGTGGACAAGATGTTGCATCAGGACAGCTGACACAACCTAAGACAATCTCAGTGTCGTCGTTCTTTATGGATGAGACAGAAATTACAAATAACGAATATCGTGAGTTTGTATATTGGGTCAGAGACTCCATCGCAAGAACAATTTTAGGTGAAGTGCAACCTGATGTTTACCTCATCAGTGAGAACCCAAGAACAGGTGAAGTCTATGATCCTCCTTACTTAAATTGGGATGAACAGATAGAGTGGAACAGCGAAGACCAAGATATTAGAGAAGCCTTGGAAGATATGTACCTCCCGGTTCATGAACGCTTCTTCAACAGAAAAGAAATAGACACAAGAAAATTGTTCTACGAATATTTCTGGGTCGATCTTCAAGCAGCTGCTAAGAAAGAGTTCAGAAGCGATGCCGACTATCGTAACGCCGGTCTCGCCAACCGTCCTCAAGGTATGACAGATCGTTCTACATACATAAAGAGAGAAAGAATAAATGTATATCCAGATACATTGGCATGGTTGCACGACTATGCATATTCATTCAATGACCCATTGACAGAGAAATATTTCTGGCATCCTGCCTACGATAACTATCCTGTTGTCGGTGTCAACTGGTCACAAGCTAAAGCCTTCTGTATCTGGCGTACAGAGAAATTAAATAACTTCTTGAAATCACAAAAAGGTGAGATCGTTGTGTCGGAGTTCCGTCTCCCAACAGAAGCTGAATGGGAATGGGCTGCGCGCGGCGGTAACCATCTCAACCCTTATCCATGGGGCGGTCCTTACACACGCAACGAGAGAGGCTGCTTCTTGGCTAACTTCAAACCATTACGCGGTAACTATATCGCCGACGGTGGCTTGACAACATTGGTGGTAGGTCACTATCCTCCAAACGACTGGGGCTTGTACGATATGGCAGGTAACGTGGCTGAATGGACTAACAGCGCTTTCGACCCAAGTTCATATAACCTCTCTTGGGATATGAATCCTAACTATACCTACAATGCTGCCGAAAACGACCCTCCAATCATGAAGAGAAAAGTAGTACGTGGCGGTTCATGGAAAGACATTGCTTATTATCTTGAAGTGACAACACGTTCATACGAATATCAAGACACAGCAAAATGCTACATCGGATTCCGTTGCGTCCAACCTTATCTCGGCGTCAACAAAGGCGACAATCCGGCAAAAGCTTCAAGAGTTTATAATTAATTACAAGGAATAAAACAATAAAAGTATAATATTTAAAAAAAAATAAAATGGGTAATTTCAGTAATTTTTTAGCAAGTAGAAAATTTAAAAAGGTAATGGGTGTGGTTTATGGTATTGGTGCATCTGTCGTTCTCGTTGGTGCGTTGTTCAAACTTACACACTGGCCAGGTGCAAACCTTATGCTTACAATAGGTCTTCTCACCGAAGCTGTCATCTTCTTCTTGTCAGCCTTCGAACCACCTCACGTAGAACCTGACTGGAGTCTCGTTTATCCCGAATTCAAATATGTCTATCATGGCGTAGAAAGCACAGAGAAATCAGCACCAAGAGGCGCTGCTACAAACAACAGCTCTGCTTCTCAACAATTTGACGAGATGTTAAGCAAAGCTAACATTAGCGAACAAGCCTTGGAAAGGTTAGGCACAGGTATTAATAAACTCAGCGAGAACGCTGCTCAAATGGCAGACATCAGCAACGCAGTAGCTGCAACAAACGAATACGCAAAAGTTATGCGTAAAGCCGCTGAGTCGGCAAGCGCTTTAGAAGTTCAACTTCAAAGTTCTTTGATAGTGGCAGAGACCAACAAACAATTGAACAAGTCGATGTCGGAATATATTGAGAAAGTTACAATGTCGGCTAACTCAACAGAGGCTCTCAACCACCAAATCGCTGATTTGTCAAAACGTATGTCAGCCCTCAATAATGTTTACGGCAATATGCTCTCAGCAATGAATGTCAAATCATAAGTCTTATTAAGTATTAACTAACTCAATAAAACAATAAGAGATGGCAGGTGCAAAAGAAACCCCAAGGCAGAAGATGATATCGATGATGTATCTCGTCCTGACTGCCTTGTTAGCTCTCAACGTTTCCGTTGACATCCTCGACGCCTTCGCTATAGTCAACGACGGCTTGGAGACTTCTAACGCAAGCGTGGAAAACAAGATAAAAGATTATTACATCACATTTGAACAACAATATGAGAAGCAACCTGAAAAGGCTGCCAACTATTGGAATAAAGCTCAACAGATACGTACAAAAACCGACGAGATGATTAATTATATCGAATCGGAGATAAAACTGCCTTTGGTGATGGCAACAGAAGAAATCTCTAAAGAAGAAGTCTTCAACCCTAAAGATGAGAAGAAAGCTCTTATCCGTAACCATGACAAAGCAGATCCTTCTAAGAACAGACGTATCTTCCACGAGTTCAACCTCAAAAATATAAGCGCGAAAGATAAATACGACGCTCCTACCAACTTCATGATTAATGAAGGTAAGGCAACAGAATTACGCAACAAGATAGAAGAATATCGTTTGTTTGTCATCAACACCTTACAAACAGCGGGTATCAGCGACTATAGCAATAAGGTAGGTTTGAGAACCGATGGCGATTATTATGATGCCAATAACAACAAACTCAGCTGGGAACAAAAGAACTTCTATCACGTTATCTTAGCTGCCGACATCGCTATCTTGAATAAGATTATCGGTGAGATTCAGACAACAGAATTCGATGCTATCTCAGAACTCTTCAAGAGAATCGGTGCAACAGACTATAAGTTCAATGCCTTGGAAGCAAAGGTGTTTCCTAAGACAACATACGTGTTGCAAGGTCAAGATTTTGAAGCTGACATCTTCATCGCAGCTTCTGATACCACAAGAAAATTCGACGCCAAATATGCAAGAGGTATCAAAGATTTCTCTAAGGCTAATGCCAATGCAGTTCAAAAAATATCGAGTAAGAATGGTGTCGTTTCTATCAAGATTCCTACAAGCACTGAAGGCGAGCAATATTTAGCAGGTGTAGTGGAACTCGCTGATCCTGAGACTGGCGAAATCGTTCCTTATCCATTCCAATCGTCATATACCGTGGCTCCACCTTCAGCAACAGTGGCTCCAACACAGATGATGATTCTCTATCAAGGATTGAAAAACCCTATCTCTGTCTCTGCTCCTGGAATCTCCAACGACAAGATTGATGTCGCTATCAGCAAAGGAAAGATAGAAAAAGGAAATCAACCGGGTTTATATATGGTAGAAGTCCCTTCGGGTGAGAAAAACGCTACTATCACAGCATCGACGATGATTAACGGCAAGAGAGTCGTTCTTGGAACTCACGAGTTCCGCGTCAAACGCGTGCCAAGCCCTGAAGCTAAGATCGGCGGAATATCAAGCGGTAAGATTGCTAAAGACGAGTTGCAGGCTGCCGGCGGTATCATCCCTGACATGGGCGACTTTGAATTCGGCGACTTCCAATATAATGTCGTTTCCTATACACTCGGTACTTTGGTCGGAGGCGACTATAAATCGACAGGTACAATCAGAGGCGGTGTCTTCAACCAAGAAGTCAACGATATGATTAAGTCAGCCAAGAAAGGACAGAAACTTTTCTTCGAGAACATCCAAGCAAAAGGTCCTGACGGATTGATTCGTACATTGAATCCTATTAACATTGAAATTAAATAATAGAAAGGAACATAATAAATGAAAAAGTTATTTCTAATAATCGGTATCTTCGGAATGTCGTTGTTCTTTGCACCTAAGACATCGGCTCAGATAATTGTCGATCAGACTTATACCGACGGCATCTATGTCGAAAACGCTACAGGTACAAAAACGCCAATGCCACTCCCAACAGTGAGAGAAGCCGACGTGATGTGGAAAAAAACAGTGTGGCGCGAGATAGACTTCCGTCAGAAGATGAACCAAGGATTCTACTATCCAACAGTGTCGCATCAAAACTGGAAAAACTTCATCACCGTTATCACCGACGCTATGAAAGAAGGTCGTTTGACAGCCTACAACGACGAGCCAACAGGTGAGCTGCTTAACCCTGTCTCATACAGCCAGATAATGAATAAACAGACAGATACCTTATACAGAACATTCAGAAGACCTTATCCTCCTTACGATGAATACGACACCATCATCATCTCGCAGTTCGACCCTTCACAGGTGAAACGCTGCCGTATCAAGGAAGAATGGTACTTCGACAAACAAAGATCACAGTTGATGGTTAAGATCATCGCCTTATGTCCTGTCAAGATGATTGAACTTGAAGGCGGCGAGAGCGTGCCACAACCAATGTTCTGGATTCCTTACGAATCGGCAAGAGAAGTGTTCGCACAGGCTCCTTTCTATAACCGCAGCAACTCGGCAGCACGTCTCAGCTACGACGAGGTATTCCTCAAGAGATTATTCGATAGTTATATCTATAAGGAAGACAACATCTTCGACCGTAACATCAAGGAATACGCCCAAGGCGTCAACGCACTCTTAGAGTCGGAACGTATCAAACAATCGATAATCGATTTTGAACAAAGCCTTTGGGAATATTGATTCAATTGACAATTGAAATTGTACGGACACATTGAATGTGTCCTAATTCTCAATCTAAAAATATTTTACGCGTTAAGTGCATCGTTTTTTGTACTTAACGCGTTTTTCTTTTAAACTTCAGAACCTCAGAATCTCAAAACCTCAGAACTTTTTGCTATCTTTGCGAAGCAATGAAAATACTCCTGTTTTACATATTATTCTTAGCCTTCGGCGGTCAACAGACAATAACTTCGACTCTGACTTCGACTCTGACTTCGGTCGCTGAGCCTGTCGAAGCGCCGGGCGATGTTGACGTGCCTTCGACAAGCTCAGGCACCTGTACGAACACATTGAATGTGTCCACGTATATAATATGCAATAAGGACGTATGCGATACGTCCCTACGTAGTGACTCGGTGACTTACTACAAATCCCAACTCCTCATTGCCGACTCCTTATATAAAAACTATCTCCCTCAATATAACTTTGACGAAGTTAAAGCTGCCGTAACGTTCTTTGAAAGGACTTCTGGACTTCTGGACTTCTGGACTTCAGGAACTCAGGAACTCAGGACTTCTGGACATCAGGGTCCCAGAAATCCAGAGATCCAGAACTCCGGAGATCCAGAACTCCAGAACTCCGGAGATCCAGAGTTCCTAAGCGCTTGTGCTAAAGCGCACTACTACCACGCCGTAGGTCTCACTGAACGCGATGATGTCGTTGGCGCCTGCGAACATTATCTGAGAGCTTTGGAGATTATGGAAGAATATTGGAATTCTGGAATTCAGGACTTCAGGACTTCAGGATCCCAGAAATCCAGAGATCCAGAAATCCAAAACCCAGAAATTCGTTTCCTCGCCTTAATTTACAATCGTCTCGGAAGATTGTTCTACAACGAAAACTATTGCGAGCTCGCAATTACAAAATACATGAAAGCATTGAAATATGTTGAGGTGATTGGGGAAAAATCCTTTAAGGCTAATGTGCTTAAAGAGTTAGGCAACTCATATCAGCTTGCCAATAGACCCGATAGTGCTTTGTATTATTATAATGAATCGTTAAAGTACAATTCGAGTTTACCGAATAAGTTGGATGTTGAGAAAAGCATTGCACAAATTTTGTTTTATAAAGGAGATAAGGATACGGCGTACTCTTTAATTAGGAATAATCTGAATATGATAGATAATGAAAATGTCAGATATTCATATTATGCGACTTTAGGTAAAATGTATCAAGAAGATGAAGTATATGATTCGGCAATATATTATTTAGAAAAAAGTATTGAGAGTACTATCTATTACACAAGAGTGACATCAGCTATGCAATTGTCGGCAATTTTTGACTCTTTGGGTAATTATGAAAAACAAGCTTATTATGACATATTTGTTTCAAAGATGTCAGTCGTCAATTTTAATAAAGGTGTAGAGAACACTCAACTTCATACATTGTACATTGATTATTGTAACAAAAAAACTGAAAGAGAAAGATTAAAATCACGAAACAACAATATTATAATTATACTTTCGGTTATTCTATTAATCTTTATGCTAATTGTATTCATATTTGCCATATTCCAAAATAGACATAATAAAATATCTTCTATATTAAAAGACAAAGAGTTATTGATTGCTCAAATTGATAATGAAATAAAGATCAAAGAAAAACATATTAGCGATTTGGAATTTAAACAAAAGCTAAATGATGGAAAAATAAGAAAAAAGAATAATGAAATAAAAGAGAAAGATGAGCTATTAATAAAATACCGTCGTGAATTAACTGAACTGAAGAACAAATTGGAAAGGTTACTGTCCGAGTGTTCAGATCTAAATAAGTTTCTTCAATCGGAGATATGTTCAAGTATTTTAAATAACATAGATGATTTGAATAAAAAGAATATCGATTCTTCAGAACTTGGAAAATTGAAACAGGAACAGTTTATTTTGCTGTTAAGATCTGCAAACATTTATCTGAACAATTTGATAGATGACATCTCGAACCAATATCAAAAATTAAAAAATGACGACTTATACTATCTATGTTTGATAATTTTAGGTCTTAACGACAAGCAAATTTCTTCTTTGTTTGGGGTTACTTATAATACGATAAAGATAAGAAAAAGAAAAATATGTTCTATATTGGGCATTAATAATGACGATTTATATAGTTTTTTGATGGGTAAGATTTAGTTAATAAATAGAATATCAAAATCTTAACTTATTTTATATTACTTTTTTTCTCTTGACAAGAAACGATAGTCTGCATACATTTGCGTAAAAATTAAATGTATGAAAAGAGTATTTTTAGCAATCGTGCTTTTTCAGATTAGCATCTTAATGGTAGAAGCAAAGCAGACTATAATTAACGACAAGGTGGATGTTTGTGCAACGCACTCTAACACCTACAATGGTACCGAATCACGTTCCGAAACCATCTCAGCTGACATTACCGGTCACACTCTAACAATTACCTTCAACGATAATGTGGGAATAGCACATATCGTTATTAAGGATTCTAACGGTGTTTATATAGACAGAGAAAATGTCTTTTCGACACCTGATTATGCCACCTTCATTATAGATGATGCCGGCTACTACAGAATGGACATCACTCTAAGCAACGGTGAGCAGTATTATGGATATTTTAGAGTTGAAAATTGAAAACTGAAAATGGAAAGTTGTAGAGTCAACAGACAACGGACAATAACTTCGACTCTGACTTCGACTCTGACTTCGGTCGCTGAGCCTGTCGAAGTGCCGAGAGATAGCGTAGAACCTTGTCCGACAGAGATGTTTGTTGCGTCTCGAAAATTAAGAATCAATTTAAAAAATTATAAATCAAATAAAATTAAATCACAATGAAAAAAAGAATTTTTACCATTGCAACATTATTTGTTGCAGCAGCTATTTCGGTAGCAGTTGTTTCATGCCAAAAGGACAATGAAACAACAGAAGAAAATGTTGTGGCAAAATCAGCCAACAACGAATCAAAAGAATTGTTAAATCGCATTTACGCTTTCCAGGAACTCCGCGACAATATTAATGCGGGAGAGAAATCCAATGGCAGCATGAGTTTACAGGAAATGCGCGACAACATCGACCTTACGTTCAATTACGAACACAGCCAACATGCAACGCCATTCGCAAACGCCACTTTAGACACTTTCTATGTTGCCATGCCAGCACTTGACGCAAACGGCAATGTAACAGAAGCAGATGCTATTGCAACCTACAACGCTTTTGAAACAAATTTGGAAAAACTCTTGGCATCTGTTGATGGCGACATGAACTTAGCCAAGAACTTCAGTATCAAACTTCCGGAAGCAGGTGCAAAAAGTGGAAATGACATTGAAGTGGTGTTTACATTGGGAATAAGAGATGGGGTTCATTCATCAATGGGCCCATTTGTAGAAGGTGATGATTATTATTGGGGTAAGATGCTTGGGCGCTGTGATCATGACTCAACTGTACGCATTACAGATGCAGCAGCTGAACTAACAAATAAATTTAGATTTACTCCTGATGCAGAACATGAAGGAATGAATTACTTGGTACATAGTGTTGAATATGGTAAATATACGCCATATTACAAAGAATGGGAAGGATATACCTATTACGCTGATACTACTGTTACATGTGCAGATTATTGGTTGTTCCTTGATTTTGGAGGTTCAAATGAAGAACCATGTATTTCACACAAAGAATTGAATTGCTATTGGCATAATATAAGAAATAATGTTGCTTTACCAAATGCTCCACTACACTATAGTCCCCTGAATAGAATTCCATATTATGAATGTATGGTAAAGGATGAAGATTATTGGGCTTATTATGAAGAGTCACTGCAAAAGGGTGCTGTAATAAGAATGCATAATTTAGATGTTGTTTATGCCATAGTTGTGTACTATCAAAAATAAAGTTTTTTATGCGCATCAGATTAATACTTGTAGTCATACTGTCCATTGTTTTGGTGGACAGTATGATGTCTCAAGAATGGGAGTTCAAAACTGATAGTGGTCTCGATCATCCTTATTACAGGAACTTCACCGATGCTATAGAGTTGCAGGACGGTAATATAGTGGTGAATACGCCTTTAAACTTTAACATACCAGGCCACGCAAGTGTACCTCATCCTGGTTTGATGAAAATCTCTACCGATGGTACTGAGTTGGCAAGAAACAATTATTTCCGTCCATCATATTGTTCCATATCCTACAATCAGATTCTTGAAAACGAAGAAGGAGAGTTGTTTGCATTGATGACGTACAGTCCTGACCATGAAAGATCGTCGGAAAATTATTTTATGAATTTCGATAATCCTCCATCTGAGGCTGTTTTAGGCTTATACAAATTAGACGAAGAACTTAATATTGTTGAAAGCTACGAACATTACATTCCTATTGACACCACAGAAAATTTCGGTTTCGATCCGTCGTGGGATTATATGCCGAACGAAAATTGTGGACGCTTATATCTGTTTACATCTTTTATCGATAATGTTGGAGATATTGTAGGTGCTTTCTTCAAATGTCCAACTTTTCATAGTCCTAATCAAGCAGAACATGATTCCTTATTTTTTTTTAAGATGAATTTTGAAGGTGAAATACTGCAAATGAAAGGTTTTGAATATCCTAAAGCCGGCATAAACACTTTTACTTACAGAAGAAATTGCATGAGCGAAACAGATTTACATTATATCTTATATCAGGTAGATGGCGTAAATGGTTATGATACAGGTGGTGAAGCAATGTATATGGATAAGGAATTTAATCTTGTTAATATAAAACCAATGCGCCATCATAGTACAGAGCATCCGGATTATGGAGGTGCTGTTGATTATATTTCAGTAGTTAGAAGTAGTAGTGATATGCTTTATTTAGCTGCAAGATATCACGAGGGTAGCAACGGTGGTAAGTATGATTGCGTATTATACGAAATGGATGACAACCTGAATGATTCTGCGGAGATATTACCTATAATCAAACATATACGAAGAGGTGAGCAAAAACAGTATGATTATCATGCTTTTAACAATGCAATCGTTCTAAAAGAATGCGGTTCATTGATTTTTGTTTATAATATGGATGTTGATGGCTTATATCATAACACTGACTCGTGGGTTGTGATAGAACATTTGAATTCTAATCTTGAAACTATATCAAGTGTGTATTACACTTCAGATAATGATGAAATACATACGGTTGTAAATTCCATATTATCAACAAAAGAAGAAGATTTGTTGCTTGTTGGGACTAGTCATGGTTTAGAAGGAGATAAATCATGGTGTTTCGTTACCAAATTCCCAGCATCAGCTTTTCTCAACATCGAAGAAGCTCACGCTCACAACTTAAAACTCGCTGTGGCTTATCCAAATCCTGGCGGAGATGTTATGAATATCAGAACCGGCTTGCGTAATGCAACATTATCTGTTTATGATATGCAAGGAAGAAAGATTCATGAACAGGAAATCACAGATGAGATTACAAGCGTAGATGCTTCAAGATGGGAGAATGGAACGTATGTTTGGAAATTAGGAATTAGGAATGAGGAATTAGGAATGAAGTGTGTTGAGAGTGGGAAGTGGGTGAAGTAGAACTTTAGAACTTTAGAATTTTAGAACTTTAGAATCTGAGAAACTGAGAAATCATGTATGGACACATTGAATGTGTCCTAAAAATCTAAAAATTATAGAGGCGTTTCAGTGTTTCCAACAAAAATGGATAAACATTGAAACGTCTTTTTTTTTAGAATCTTAGAACTTTAGAATCTCAGAACTTCAAAATCTCGGTGACTTGGTATCTCTCGCAAAGTCGCAGAGTATCGCAAAGATGACTTGTCAAGACTCTGCGCTGCTTTGCGACTCTGCGAGTTGTTAGAACTTGTAATTTTGGAAGTTGTAGAGATTCAATTATTTACCCCCCCCGATTTTCTTAAAAAACATTAAAAAATGTTTGGAAAATTGAAATAAAAATATAAACTTTGCGGAACATAATAGAGAAGTAAAAAAAGATATGGAGAATAAGAAAAACGACATACGAATTTTAGGCAAGAACAAGTTCATAGAACGTATATCTCGATGAATATAGCATTTATCGAGAGTTATTTTTAAAGAAATAAATCAAACTACTGATGTGGAAAAATG
>JAFTXI010000042.1 GCA_017461665.1 Bacteroidales bacterium
ACTTTGATACAAGACAGGAATAGGGTTGTCAACGCTGAGTTGTATGCTGTCTAAAGTGCTTGCCGAGGCTTCATAACCCGACAGGTTTTCCAAATTAAAGTTGAATCGTTTCAGCAATTCTACGAGATATGTTGGCGTTCCCGTACTGAACCAATAACTTCTGTATTCTTTTTTCAACAGTGTATTCAAAACGCTGAATGGATTGTAAACTCCTTTTGCATTTTCGCTAAAATGGTATCCATCGTAACGTTTCTTTAATTCTTTATAAGCGTCTTCTTTCGACTGATTGTTGTGCTCGGCTAATATTGCAATTTCATCATCAAATACATCGTGTAACTCATCTTCAGATATGCCGCAAATATCAGAGTATTCCAAATCCATTGAAATGTCGTTGAGATTATTCAAATCGCTGAACACACTAACTTTACTGAATTTGGTAACGCCTGTCAAGAGTACGAATCTCAAGTCGCCGTCTGCACTCTTCAGTGTGCCGTAGAAAGCCTTCAGCATATTGCGGAACTGTATCTGTAATTCCTCGTTGCCAATAGCTTGAAGCATCGGCTTGTCGTATTCATCTATTAAGACAACTACGTTGCGGCCGGTCTTCTGTTTTGCAGCTCTTATTACTGCAAGAAAACGACGAGAAAGGCTTTCGTTATTGCTTTCTTCAGAACCATATAATTTTTCCCATCCGCGGAGATATGTGTCTAAGATGTTATTCAACTCATCTGTCGTTGCATAGCGTTCCGCGTTTAAATCAATGTGTAGAACAGGATGTTCAATCCAGTCTTTTTCCAACTTCTCTATGGCAAGACCCTCGAACAGATGTTTCTTTCCCTTGAAATAAGCCTCTATAGTTGACATAAGCAAACTCTTGCCGAAACGACGCGGGCGACTAAGGAAGAAATAAGTTCCCTTAGAAACCATGCGATGTACATGAATGGTCTTATCAACATAAATCCATCCCTCTTCACGCAGTTTCTCAAATTGCTGTATGCCTATTGGATATTTCATCTTTCAATTTTCAGTTTTCAACTTTCCATTCGAATGGTACATCTCCTCATAATACTTCTCATATTCGCCAGAAGTGATGTTGTCCATCCACTCTTGATTATCTAAGTACCAACGGACGGTTTTTTCTATGCCTTCTTCAAATTGAAGTGATGGCTCCCAACCTAATTCTTGTTGAAGTTTGGTTGAGTCGATGGCATAACGTGCATCGTGTCCTAATCTGTCGGTGACGTAGGTGATGAGATCTAAACTATGACCTTCCGGGTTACCGAGTATTCTGTCAACGGTCTTAATCATAACCTTTATCAAGTCGATGTTTTTCCATTCGTTGAAACCACCGATATTGTATGTTTCGGCAATCTTACCGTTATGGAAAATGATGTCGATAGCTCTTGCGTGGTCTTCTACATATAACCAGTCGCGGACATTTTCACCCTTACCATAAACAGGCAATGGCTTGCGATGACGTATATTATTTATAAATAAAGGTATCAGTTTCTCTGGGAATTGATAAGGTCCATAATTGTTGGAACAGTTGGTCACTATAGTCGGCATTCCGTAAGTGTCGTGATAAGCTCTCACGAAATGGTCGCTACTTGCTTTTGAAGCAGAGTATGGAGAGTGAGGATTGTATTTTGTTGTTTCATAGAAGAACTCATCGCCGTATGCTTTGTGACCTTCTGATGAAGCCACTGTCTTGAAAGGAGGCTCAATTCCTTCTGGATGATTCATTTTCAATGCACCATAGACTTCGTCGGTGGAGATGTGGTAGAATCGGCAGTCAACAGACTGGTCACTGAGCCTGTCGATGTGACAACTATCCGAATTGCCTTCGATAAACTCAGGCTCCGATGATTGTTGATAGTTGTGAACCATTTTATATGGCTCTGGTTGACTTTCCCAATAAAGTTTTGCAGCTTGAAGCAGACTTAATGTTCCCATTACATTTGTTTTTGCAAAAGTGAATGGGTCTTTTATACTTCTATCTACATGGCTTTCTGCCGCAAGGTGGATAATTCCGTCAATTTTTTCATCTTGCATAAGTTGGTAGAATGCTTCAAAGTCGCAGATATCCATCTTGACAAACTTATAGTTTGGCTTATCTTCTATATCTTTGAGGTTAGCCAAATTACCTGCGTATGTAAGCTTATCAAGGTTGATGATATTATATTCTGGATATTTGTTTACGAAGAGACGAACAACATGAGAGCCTATGAATCCGGCACCGCCTGTTATTACAATGTTTCTTTTTGCCATGATTATTGGTTTAAGGTTTAAGGATTAAAGTTTAAAGTGTTGAATGCTTTCAAACTATTTCGTTATACTTTACCAACTATCCTCAACAAGTATTGACCATACTGATTCTTTATCATCAGCTGTGCCAACTCTTGTATTTTGTCCTTAGAAATCCAACCCTGTCTATATGCTATCTCTTCCAAGCAAGCGACTTTCAGTCCGGTTCTTTTTTCTAACACTTCGATATATGTAGAAGCTTCTGCTAAAGAATCGTGGGTTCCTGTATCTAACCATGCGAAACCACGGTCAAAGACTTGTACTTTCAATTCACCATCTTTTAAAAACTCTTGATTTACTGATGTTATCTCAAGTTCACCTCTCGCTGATGGCTTGACGTTCTTCGCTACTTCAACGACTTTGTTAGGATAGAAATAAAGTCCGACGACTGCATAATTGGATTTTGGATTTTTTGGTTTTTCTTCTATTGATATGCAATTTCCGCTTTTGTCAAATTCTGCCACTCCGTAACGTTCCGGGTCACTGACCCAATAACCAAATACTGTGGCTTTATTGTTTTGCTCGGCATCGATAACAGCATTTTCTAATAAGTTATTTAAACCTGCTCCTTGGAAAATATTATCTCCAAGAACCAAGCAAGCACAATCGTTACCGATAAATTCTTCTCCAATGATGAAAGCTTGAGCTAGTCCGTCAGGTGATGGTTGTTCAGCATAACTGAAGTTTACTCCGTAATCAGAGCCATCGCCGAGCAGACGTTTGAAACTTGGCAAATCCTGTGGTGTTGAGATTATCAATATTTCTCTTATGCCAGCTGTCATCAATACGGATATAGGATAATAAATCATGGGCTTATCGAAGATAGGAAGCAATTGTTTGCTGATTCCTTTGGTGATAGGGTAGAGGCGAGTGCCTGAGCCACCTGCTAAAACTATGCCTTTCATGATTTATTTTTTTAAAGTTTAAAATTCAAAGTTTAGAGTGTAGAGTAGTTTTAAAATCTATAGTTGGAAGTTTACAAGTTTATGCTGTAGAGACGCGTCAAAATTTCAATATGATATAAGAAAACGATAACGATTTATAAAAACAAATTTTGACACGTCTTTAGTTTAAAGTTGAGAGTCGGAAGTTTATAAGTTTATTTTGACACGTTATAGAAATTCAAGATTAGAGTTTAAGAATTGAATTCATGAACAAAGTCTGTTGTCTGTTGACATATTACTACAGCTCCGCCACCTCAATCACATATCGTAATTTTCAAATCGCTGAAAATTAAAGCCGTATGCGAGTGATGATTTCTATCCCGTACTTTTTATTCTGTCTACAAAATTAAGATTTATTTTTTATTCCAAAAAGAAATATTTGAACTTTTTTTGCCAATAATATAAATGCTAATGTCCCGAAAAATAATAAAAAACTCCGGACATCAATCGACATCCGGAGCAAAGTATTAACCAAAAAATTAAAATCAATCACCTAATGTTGCTACCATAACAGCTTTGATAGTGTGCATTCTGTTTTCTGCTTCGTCGAAAACGATTGAGTTTTCTGATTCGAAAACTTCTTCTGTTACTTCAATGCCATCGAGACCGAATTGTTTGTGAACGTCGCGTCCGACTTGTGTTTCCAAGTTGTGGTAAGCTGGCAAGCAGTGCATGAATTTGCATTTTGGATTGCCGGTCATCTTCATCATTTCGCTGTTTACTTGGTAAGGTTTCAACATGCTGATACGTTGAGCCCATACTTCTGCTGGTTCGCCCATTGATACCCAAACGTCGGTATATAAGAAGTCGCAGCCTTTAACGCCTTCTTCAACGTTGTCGGTAACAGTAACTGTAGCGCCTGTTTCTTTAGCGATTTCTTTACATGTTGCTACGAGTTCTGCGTCTGGTTGTAATTCTTTTGGAGCAACGATTCTTACGTCCATACCCATCTTAGCGCCACCAACCATCAAAGAGTTACCCATGTTGAAACGAGCGTCGCCAACGTAAGCGAAAGTAACTTTGTTCAAAGGTTTGTCTGTGTGTTCCGACATTGTCAAGAAGTCGGCTAAGATTTGTGTTGGGTGGAATTCGTTTGTTAAACCGTTCCATACAGGCACGCCTGCGTATTTTGCCAATTCTTCAACAGTAGCTTGGTCGAAACCTCGGTACTCGATACCGTCGTACATACGACCTAAAACACGTGCTGTATCTTTCATTGATTCTTTAACACCGATTTGTGAACCTGAAGGTCCTAAATATGTAGCGTGTGCTCCTTGGTCGTAAGCAGCGACTTCGAAAGCGCAGCGTGTGCGTGTCGATGTCTTTTCGAAAATCAAGGCGATGTTCTTGCCTTTTAATCTTTGTTGTTCTGTACCAGCGTATTTAGCGCGTTTCAAATCGCGAGCTAAGTCCAAAAAATATTGAATTTCTTTTGGTGTGAAGTCTAACAACTTCAAAAAGTTTCTGTTTCTTAAGTTGAATGCCATAATTGTATGATTTATTTGTTTTGTAATTTCTTTAACCCTGCAAAAATATGAAAATAATTTTAGAAAAATGGCAAACACAACAAGAAATATATTTTTATTGTGACGATACTTAAAAATGGAGATAATATGACAATAAAACAACAAAAAAACGATTATTAAAAAAACATTCCTAATTCCTAACTCCTAATTCCTAATTAAAAAAATCCGTTGTCTGTTGTCCGTTGTCTGTCACTTTTTTTTATCTTTGCCAAATATATTTTAACATTCAAAATCAAACTGAAATGAAAAAACTATTCTACCTTTTTATAGTAATTACATTATGCGTAACAGCTTGTAGACCAAAACCTCCTGTTGAAGAACCAAAACCTATTACACTTAGCGTCGATACTACATTGATTCTCGCTAATGGCGAAGATGTCGCTACTTTTACCGTAACTTGCGACAAAGAAGATGTAACAGACGACTGCCTGATTTATTTCGCCGAAACCAATAAACAACTCGGAAGTTATTCTTACTCAACAACAGAACCCGACACCTGCAGATTCTACGCTCGTCGCGGCGAACAGAAATCGAACGAGGTGACTGTCATCTCAAAAGAGGTCGTTCCCGATGAACCTGAAAATCCCGATGAACCAGAAGATCCTGAAATCCCAGAGATAGAAGGTCCTATCGTACTTTCTTCTTCAACCGATACTATAACCGCCAACGGTATTGACGCTGTTAATTTTACAGTAATTCAAGATACTGTCAATATCACAAACTTAACCGATATTTTCGTTAATGATAGTAAAATTGAAGGAAGTATTTTCACAACAACACAATCCGGCAATTATCTCGTTTATGCAAAGAAAAACGACACCATCATTTCCAACGAAATTTCAATCTTCGCAAAAGAATATATAGAACCGGAAATACCTATCACGATAACGGCTTCTACCGATACAATAATCGCCGATGGTATTGATGAAGTGACATTTACAGTGATTGAAGGAAGAAAAAACATCACTAACGAGATAGATTTTTTTGTTAATGGAAATAAGATTGAAGGAAATAAATTCAGCACTACAGTCGCTGGAGAATATGCGGCTTACGCGAAAAAAGGAGACGTGACTTCCAACGAGATTTCTTTCTTCGCAAAAGAATATATAGAACCAGAAAAACCAATCGAACTTTATGCTTCTAAGACGAATATGATTGCTGACGGTATTGACGCAGTGACTTTTACCGTAAAACAAGATAACAACGATGTGACTTCTGAAGCGGAGATTTACGTCAACGGAAATAAGATTAATGGAAATATCTTCACCACTACAACCGCCGGAAATTATATAGTCTATGCAAAAAAATCAGATCTCATTTCTAACGAAATAAGCATTTACGCGGAAGAATATATAGAACCAGAAAAACCTATTGAACTCTCTGCTTCAACATCTTCCATTATTGCTAACGGAATCGACGCTATTACTTTCACCGTCATGCAAGATGGAGATAACGTGACAAACTCTTCTGAGTTTTATGTCAATAATAGTTTAATTACTGGAAATCAGTTCTCCACTTTCACTCCAGGAACTTACACCGCCTTTGCTAAGAAGAACGAAGTCGTTTCAAACGAGATAACTTTCACTGCCGAGGAAGAAGACAATCCTGATACGGGAACTACTATCGTCTTCGCTGAAGGCGTGACGATTAATTCGGGTTGGTACGACGTCAATAAACTGAAGATTGGAGGTCCCGACATCAATATGTGTTGGGCTGCTTCAGCATCAAATATCATTCAATGGTGGCAAGATCGTTATATGGCAGCAGGCAACAGCTTGCCGGCGAATGCTGTCAGCGGTCCCGGAACGAAGGTATATGAAAACGGTCACACTTATAACTTGGCTCTGATGGAGTTATATCGCGATTTGTGGAACGACATCTACGCCGGCGGCTACCCAGACCACGGCGTGATATGGTATTTCGAAGGACGAAACATCTATTCTTCAATGACTCCAGGCTATTGTCCTCAACCTAATGCTTCGGGTGGATATTACTCCAACGTTTGGAATCAGATTCTTCCATATATGTATCACGAATATGCCAATGGCATCTCAGGCGAGTTCGGCGGCTACTATCTCTGGGGCGGCGGTTCTGGTCTCTCCGGCAATGCAAGTCTGCAAAAATTCTCCGATTATGTAGTTGAGTTTATCGACAGAGGCGTGGTGTCTCTCGTCATCTCCTTAGGCTCTAACGGCGGATTGCTACACGCAACAACATTGTGGGGCTACGAGATAGATAACGCTACAGGCTTGATTACTAAGATGTGGATTACCGACTCCGACGACATACATCAAGGCAGTACCTCGGGAGACCCTACACAGCAGCTGCTACGTGAATACACTGTAAGCTACGACAGCGGCAGTCTCGGTAAAATCAAACTGAGCGGAGCACCGTACGGCGCATGCTGGGCAATGAAACTCTATCCAGTTTCAGGATATGGATCGAGATAAGATTATTCTGGATCTCTGGAAAACCCTAAAACTCATAGACTCACCTAAAGCCTCCCATCAACAACGTCTCTTGCCAAGACTCCTTTGACATCATAGACGACGGCTTTTTCGTTGAGCAACGACTTGATGTCTAACGACATAAATTCTTTGTGAGCGACACACAAGACGATCGCGTCGTATCTCTCAGTAGCGTCGATGCTGTTGACGACGTTTATCTCATATTCGTGTTTTACTTCATCGACGTTTGCCCATGGGTCATAGACAGTTATGTCGTTTGTATATTCCGATAAAGTCGAATAAATATCTACAATCTTGGTGTTGCGTATGTCGGGACAATTTTCTTTAAACGTGATTCCCAAGAGAAGAATCTTCGCGTCTTTCACCATGACACCTTTCTTATTCATCAGCTTAATCACCTGATGAGCTACATATTCGCCCATGCCATCGTTGAGACGTCGCGCCGACGACATCACTCTCGGCAGAACGCCATAAACCTGAGCTTTCTGTATTAGGTAATAAGGATCGACGGATATACAATGACCACCCACCAGACCCGGACTCATCTTGATGAAATTCCATTTCGACGCAGCAGCCTCGATAACGTCGTGAGTATCTATTCCCATGGCGTTAAATATCTTAGCCAACTCATTCATAAAGGCGATGTTAACGTCACGTTGCGAGTTCTCAATAATCTTCGACGCCTCAGCGACCTTTATTGAAGAAGCCTTATGTGTGCCATTGACAAGAACCGCATTATAAACATTATCGACAATATCAGCTATCTCAGGCGTAGAACCCGATGTCACTTTCTTTATCTTCTCCACCGTATGCTCCTTGTCGCCCGGATTGATACGCTCGGGAGAATATCCAGCAAAGAAATCTATGTTGAACTTCAATCTAGATACTTTTTCTACCACAGGCAGACATTCTTCTTCGGTAACACCCGGATAAACCGTTGATTCATAAACAACAATATCATTCTTTGAGATAACCTTACCAACGGTCTCGCTTGCGCCTACAAGACATTTCAAGTCGGGACGATTGTTCTCATCGACGGGAGTTGGAACTGCAACAACATAAAAATTACAGGATTTAATATCATCTAAATTCGTTGTACATCTGAAACCATGATTGTTGATAGCATCTTGAAGTAGTTCGTCAGGAACCTCTAAAGTCGCGTCATGACCCGCGTTGAGAGCATCGACCCGCGACTGGTTCATATCGAAACCTATTGTCTCAAACTTTGTTGAAAAGAGACGCGCCAAAGGCAATCCTACATAACCAAGACCTATCACGCAAATTCTTATGTTGTGCATATAAAGAAGTGTTTGTCAATAATTCGCAAAGATAAAACAAAATCTTTATAGAATCTCAGAAATTCAAAAATTCAAAACCTCCTTCGTACCACAGTCGTACCAAGTTCGTACCAAGTTCGAATAAAAAAAACTGTTGCCTGTTGTCAGTTGTCCGTTGACTTTTACTATCTTTGCATCGAATTGATTTAGCGGACAAATGTTAAGAAAAATTAAGCAAATATCGCTCGCTTTAGCTTGCATGATTCTTCTGCTTCATGCTGTTGTGCCGCATCATCATCACAATAACGAAGTATGTCTCAGTAAGTTAAGTCATAAAGAATATGATAATCATTCTTGCTGCGATTCCCACGACACGCCAAATCATAGTAACACCGACGACTGCAATAAATCGGATTGCATAATCGACGATTTGTTCGCTCCTAAAGATAATCACGAAGTTAAAATCTATCTTGACGTAAACATACTATTCTCTGATTATCACCTCGTTCTGTTTGCAAAAGATTTTATCGAAAATATTCTTAAAAACAAGGAACCCGTTTCTCGACGAGACTTTGTTCCCTTGATTTACCAAAATCCATATATCGACGCTATCTTCGGATTGCGTGCCCCTCCCAAATGATTTTTATGGTATCATTGATACGTCTCTACAAAATTGTTAATTGTCAACTGTAAATTGAAACGGGCGTTCCGGCTGCGCCGTCGGGCTTTCCGCTATATCTTTTTCCGCTATCGCTCCAAAAGGATGTCGCTCCAATCCCTAACGCACGCGTGTAATAAAAAATCAGTATTTAATAATCAACAAAATATCAAAATGAAAAAAATATTAATAATCGCAACTATCATCGTAGGATTGATTTCCTATAGTTGTGTCAACAGACAACAGACAACAGACAACGTTCATAATCATCAGCACTCTGAATCTTGTAGCCATAATCACGACCACGACCATGACCATTCAACTCACAATCACGATCACTCAGCTCACAGCCATGAGCATTCTGCAACTTGCAATCACGACCACGACCATTCAGCTCACAGCTCACAGCCCGCAGCTCATAGCCATGACCACAACCACGAAGGTGGCATCACTTTCGGCTTAGACCAACAAGCAAAGATTGACTTTGAAGTTGTTGAAGTTGTCAGCGAGCCTCTCTCACAGGTCATCAGAACTTCGGCACAAATAGTTCCTTCTCAAGAGAGTGAAAAAATATTAACAGCTACAACAAGCGGCATCGTTAATTTTGAGGACAAGGACATCGTCCAAGGTCAAGATGTCAAAGCCGGTCAAGTCTTATTCAGCATCGATAACGACAACATGGCTGACGGAAGCCTCGCAGTTCGTCGCCAAGAGATTGAAGCCGAATATCAAAAAGCTAAAGCCGACTACGAACGCAAGCAATCTCTCGCAGAGGATAAAATCATATCTCAAAGCGAATTGTTAGACGCAAAGACTGAATATCTCAAAGCAGAGAAACATTACCAAAACATGATTCAAAACTATCCTGAAGGTAAGACTCTTCATAAAGCATCTATCTCAGGTTCAATAAAAGACATCTTGGTTTCTAACAACTCTTACGTAGAAGCTGGTCAGCCTATAATGACATTGGCACAAAACGACAGACTCTACATCCGCGCTGATGTTCAATCGAAATATTATCCTGTCTTAAAAAATATTAAGACTGCTAACATCAAGACTGCCAACGACGGCAAGGTTTATTCTTTAAATGATTTATCAGGTCGTCTTTTATCGTACGGCAAAACCACCGATGTCAGCAATCCTTTGATTCCTATCACCTTTGAAGTTAAAAACAACGGCATTCTTATTCCAGGTTCTTTCGTAGAGATTTTTATCACCGTCGAAAGCGAACAAATGGGTATCATGTTACCTAACACAGCCATCGTCGAAGAGATGGGAATCTACTGTGTTTTCGTACAAACCTGCACCGATTCTTTCGAGAAACGCATCGTTACCAAAGGCGTCACCGATGGCAACAACACACAGATTCTTAAAGGTATAGAAGCAGGAGAGAGAGTCGTCAGCAAAGGCGCTGTCAACGTGAAGTTGGCTCAAGGCTCAGCAGCATTGGATCCTCATGCAGGTCACGTTCATTGATAAAAGGAGGTGTCTATGTTAAATAAGATTATCAAGTTTTCATTAGAGAATAAGCTCTTCGTTCTCGTAGGAGCAGTTCTGTTGATTATCGGCGGATACACCTCAATGCGTCAGATGGATATCGACGTCTTCCCCGACCTCACAGCTCCAACAGTTGTAGTGATGACCGACGCTCATCGTATGGCAGCAGAAGAAGTGGAGCGTCTTGTGACATTCCCTGTAGAGACTGCTATGAACGGAGCCACCAACGTACGTCGCGTTCGTTCCGCTTCCATGATGGGATATTCTTTCGTATGGGTAGAATTTGATTGGGGAATGGACGTCTATCGCGCCCGCCAAATCGTCAGTGAGAAAATGGTCACTCTCGAAGGCGCTCTCCCAGAAGGCGTTACTCCTGTGCTCGCGCCACAGTCGAGTGTGATGGGTGAGATTCTCTTCGTCGGTCTTCAAGCCGACACCACTTCCATGATGGACTTAAGAACCATGGCGGAATGGGTCGTCAAACCGGCAATACTCTCCACAGGCGGCGTGTCGCAAGTTACAATCATCGGCGGCGACCTCAAACAATATCAGATACTCGTCGATCCTGTCAAGATGGGACATTACGACATCAGCATGCACGAGATGGAAACCGTCTGTCAGTCGATGTGCGTCAACTCGGTAGGTGGCGTCATCCGTGACTTCGGCAACGAATACGCCCTCAGAGGAATGGGTCGTACCACCGACTTAGAAGAACTTGGAAAGACATTCATCAAGACCGTCGATGGAAAACCTGTCGTCGTCTCCGACGTGGCAGAAGTCGTTCTCGGTAGCGCAGTGAAAATGGGTTACGCCTCACTCAATGCTGAAGACGCAATCATACTTTCAATATCGAAACAGCCAAATATCAATACTTTAGAAGTTACAAAGAATATAGAGAGAAACCTTAGAGAGATACAGAAATCGCTTCCGGCAGACGTGAAGATGGATACCAAGATTTTCCGTCAAGCCGACTTCATCGAGGCTTCTGTCAGTAACGTGGCGAGAGCTTTGGTAGAAGGCGCTATCTTGGTTATCGTAATCTTACTTCTCTTCTTGGGAAGTTTCAGAACGACAGTCATCTCCGTTGTGGCAATCCCTCTTTCTTTGCTCGGCAGTTTCATCGTGATGCATCTACTCGGAATGAACATCAATACCATGACATTAGGCGGTATGTGTATCGCCATCGGTTCCTTAGTTGACGACGCCATCATCGACGTGGAAAATGTCTATAAGAGATTAAGACAAAATCATCTTAGACCTAAGAAAGAACAAGTGTCACCTTTAAAGATAGTGTATGACGGATCATGCGAGATTCGTACTTCTATCTTGAACGCTACTTTGATTACAATCGTCGCATTCACTCCAATATTCTTCCTCTCTGGTATGGAAGGCAGAATGTTGAAACCTCTCGGCATCGCTTACATCATCGCTTCGCTTATGTCGTTGGTGACAGCTCTCACAACAACACCATTGTTATGCAGACTGATGCTCACAGATGAGAAATATCTCGTCAAACAAGAGAAAGAGAATTGGCTCTCAAAGAATCTCATCAGAGTCTATGGAAAATCATTGGAATGGGCTTTGAAACATAAGAAATCCATACTCGGTGGAACATTAGTATTATTGATTTTAGCTTTAGGATTGTTCTTCAATATGGGACAAAGTTTCTTGCCCGATTTCAACGAAGGTTCCTTGACAATATCGGCGGTTTGCAAGCCAGGTGTTTCTTTATATGAAAACAACAATCTCGGAAAAATCATTGAGAGAGAATTGCTTTCTATTCCGGAAGTAACTTCTACTGCACGTCGTACAGGTCGCGGCGAGTTAGACGAACACTCACAATCGACCAACGGCGCTGAAATTGACGTCAACTTCGATTTGAAAGATCGTTCACAAGAAGAGTTCCTCACCGAGGTACGCGAGAAGTTAGCTTCCATTCCAGGTATCGCTTCTACTGTAGGTCAGCCTCTCGGTCACCGCATCGACCACATGCTCACCGGAACACGCGCATCCATCGCAATAAAAATATTCGGTCCCGACTTGACACAGTTGTTCATGACAGCCAACGAGATTAAGGCAGAAATTGAAGGCATTGAAGGTCTCGTCGATGTCAGCGTCGAGCAACAGACTGAGGTTCCGGAACTTCAGATTCGCGCCAAACGCGACATGCTCGCTCGTCACGGCATCAGCATGGAAGAGTTCAATCATTTCATAGAACTCGCTTTCTCTGGCGATAAAGTCGCTGAAGTGTATGAAGGTCAACGCAGCTTCGACCTCGTCTTACGTCTGAATAAGAACTATACAGAAAGTATAGAAGGTATAAAATCGGCATTGATAGTCAATTCGGAAGGCGTGATGATTCCTTTGGAAGAAATAGCAGAGATTGTCTCTGTCGGCGGACCTAACAGCATCAGCCGCGAGAACGTTCAACGTAAGATTGTCGTCTCAGCTAACACCTCAGGTCGCGACGTCGTCAGCATCGTTAACGAGATAGAAGAAAGAGTCAACGAATATGTCGATATTCCTGAGAATTACATGGTTGAATACGGCGGTCAGTTCCAAAGCGCGAAGAAAGCCTCACGTACTCTTATGATAATGACAGTCATCGCCATCTTCGTGATATTCCTTTTATTATTCGGCGAGTTTAAGGACGTAACACTCTCAGCCATAGTGTTGTTAAATCTTCCTTTGGCATTGATAGGCGGCGTCTTCGCGATATATCTCACATCCAACACCGTAAGTATCCCAGCAATAATTGGTTTCATTACCTTATTCGGTATAGCTACTCGTAACGGAATCCTGCTCATCTCGCGTTATCAACACGGAACAAGTATAGGCGTGAACTTACGTCAGTCGATAGTGGATGGTTCAAAAGACCGTCTCACTCCAATTCTCATGACGGCTCTCACTTCAGCCTTGGCTCTTATCCCGATGGTTTTCAATGGAGACCAGTCAGGTAACGAGATTCAAAGTCCAATGGCAGTGGTAGTTCTCGGTGGTCTGCTCACATCTTCATTCTTGAATATGTATGTCATTCCTATCATTTACGAGATGATTTATGCTAAAAAACAATCTTCACAAAACAACGATTAAAGCCATGAAAAAAAGTATCTTGACAATATTATTACTGTCGTGCGCAAACTTGATGTTTGCACAAAACGCATATCAAAATGTTTTGGATAGTATCGAAGTAAACAGTACCGTTTTATCGGCTCATCATAAACAGATGCAAGCCGACAAGTCGAGCAACGACGCTTATTCTTTATTTGAGAATCCTGAGATCGAGGCAGCTTATAGATTCGGCAGTCCAAAAGGCGAGACGAGTGATAAGATAGAGTTGGGAATAGCTCAAGAAATAGCTTTTCCTACAGTTTATACCAATGAAAATAAAATCATCAAGATTAACGACAACATCATCGATATTCAATATCATATTGACAGAATGAATGTTATGACGGAGGTTCAGAGTATATGTACTGAGTTAATTTTCTGTAAGATGAAGATTAAACTTTTCAAACAAAATTACGACAATGCTGTTAGAATTGCTGACGCTTATCAAAAGATGATGGAACTCGGCGAAGCCAATATCTTGGATTTTAACAAGTCGAAGATGAATCTTGCCAACGCCAAGAACAGCTACGAATTGGAGATGATTCATTACGAGAATCTCATGGCGAGTCTGAAGACATTAAACGGTGGCAAAGACATCGATTTCCAATATGAAGATTATCCTCTTGTCACTTTGCCTGAGAACTTCGACGAATGGTATTCTTCTGTCGAACAAAACAATCCCGTCTTTGAACAGATGCGTCAGCAGATAGCTTTGAATCAGCAGGAAGTGAAGCTGAGTAAATCGCAATGGATTCCGAAGTTTGTCGTAGGCTACGGAGCTGAGATTGGAAAAGACGAGGCAGAACACGGACCTTCGATTGGATTGTCGTTACCGTTATGGCACAACAAAGGTAGCGTGAAAAGCGCCAAGTTACAAGCTGAAGCTGCCGAGTCGCTGCTGATGAACGAGAAAGCCGTGACATATAATTATCTTTATAGTCTCTTCGCAAAAGTCAATGCGCTGCAAAATAATGTCGTAGCGCTCGCCGAGTCGATGCAGCAATTCGACAGTCAGGCATTGCTTTTGAAATCTTTTGAGCAAGGCGAGATGAATCTCGTCGACTATCTCTTAGAAGTGGAATATTATCAAAACGCCGTTTTGGAATTATATTCTGCCCAATATGAGATGAACGCCGGCGTGATTGAATTGAAGAGTTACGAAGGAAGTTTATAAAAACTTAAGAACTTCATAACTCCAAAACTTAAGAGAGCTCTTAGAATATAGGGCTCTCTTATTATTTTAGTGTTTTCATATTTCCAACTTGAGACACATGAACGTAAGTTTTTATTGGTATTTCCTTGATTCTATATTTTGAATCTCTCATTTTTTTTAAAATATCAATAAAATTAGTAAAATGTTTTACTATTTTTATTAAATTTGCAAGTCATTAAAAACTATTAAAAATTATTAAAAATGAGAAAAAAATCTTTAATCTTAATCGTGATGATGATAGTCTTTGGTTCATTGTCAACGATAAACGCTCAAGAAAATAAAAAATCCTTAATCGGAGATTATTTATCTATCAGTGGTTGGATGAATATTCAATACGACTATGAGCGACAATTACAAAACGACGATGTCACTCTTGATGAGATAAACACATTAAATGTACGTCGTGCGCGTTTAGACATCAAAGGCAACATCAATAAGCATTTAGAATTTCGTTTACAAGGCGACTTTGCCGGCAGTCCAAAGTTGGTTGATGGTTTCGTAAAAATCAAATTGGCAAAATATTTCAACATCCAAGCCGGTCAGTTTAAAATCCCTTTCACATTTGAAAATCCACAATCACCTCTTACCCTCGAAGGCATTGAATATGCGCAAGTTATCAGTAAACTCTCAGGGTATAGCGACATCTCAGGCGTCTCTACATATTCAGGTGGCCGTGATGTAGGTTTGATGTTTTACGGTAACTTCTTCAGTTTTGAAAAAGAAGGAAAAGAAATACCAATCCTTACATATAAATTAGGTGTCTTCAACGGTAATGGTATGAATAATAAAGACGCCAACTTAGGAAAAGACATCGCGGGTAGTATTGAAGTATGTCCAGGCGTAAAAGGCTTAATTCTTGCTGCTTCATACTACGACGGCAACTATTATCTCAACGAGGGTATTGTCAGCGAAGACAACGCAGAAAGAAACCGTTTTACCGTAGGTGGTAAATATGAAGGCGACGCTCTCGTAATTCGTTCTGAATATATCTCCGGTAAGACAGATATGTCGGATGATGGATTAACATCATACACTCTCAACTCTGACGGTTTCTATGTAACAGCAGGTTATTGGTTTAAATATACTTGCGCCAATAGCGGCCTCCAACATAAGATCCGTCCAGTGGCTCGCTACGACTTCTTTAGAAGCGACGTGGAAGACGTTAACACCAACTCTACATATTATATGGTCGGTGTCGATTGGTGGCCAATGCAAAACCTCCGTCTCTTAGTCAACTACACCTTAAAAGACAAAGTGAAGAACGACAACTTCGGTCATTTGTTCCAAGCACAACTTTCGGTGAAATTTTAATCAATTAGGAATTTGGAATTAAGGAGAACTCTTCAAAGAGACGCAGCAACGATAACTTGTTATTTTATATTGGTATCGTTGATACGTCTCTCCAAAACTTTAAAACTAATAACAACTTATAATAAAATATGAAAACAAGAAAATTAAAAGCATTATTCTTAAATGAGGAATGGCTTATAGTATTATTGGGATTCATCATCTTGGCTTTGATTGCCATCGTCCCAGAATTTATGATAAACATTAAGATGTTAAATGTTAAGACTTTGGATACTGGCGCTGGTTGGCTCAACGCTGCTTATACCTTTGTATTCTTATTCTTAGTAATACTTATCTCGGCTCTTGCCATGAAGAAACCTGTCAAAGGTATCTTCCTCTCGTTCTTAACGATTTTTGTTCTTACCATGTTGGCACAGCTCTGTGCAAGTATTCCGTTCTGCAAGGAATATGGTCTCGAGGCTGTTCTTTTCGCGGTTCTTTTTGGTTTGATAATAAGCAACGTTTTCGGCGTACCGGAATGGTTAAAACCTGCAATACAAAGCGAGTTTTATATTAAAATAGGTATCGTTTGTTTGGGTGCTACTGTCATCTTCGGCGAGATTATGAAGTCGGGAGCTTACGGTTTAGCACAGGCATTATTAGTTGTTTTATGTGTATGGTACTTCGCTTTCTGGATTTCACGCAAGGTGTTCAAAGTCGATGACGAGATGTCAACAATGATTGCGAGTTCAGTAAGTATCTGCGGTGTGTCGGCAGCTATTGCTACTTGTGGGACCATCAAAGGTAATCAGAAGAAACTCAGCTACGTCATCTCATTAGTTATGGTTGTTGCCATCCCTATGTTATATATCATGCCGTTGCTCTGTAATTGGTTGTTACCTTTAATTTTCCCTAACAACGACGTTGCCGCTCAACAGGTGGCTGGTGCCTGGATTGGCGGTACTATCGATACTACAGCAGCAGTAGCAGCCTCGGGTGACATACTCGGAGACATCGCAGGCGACACTGCCGTCATCGTGAAAGCCTCACAAAACGTGTTGATTGGTGTAGCAGCTTTCTTCATCTCCTTGTTCTGGTCAGTACGCGACACTTACAGCGTTAGAGAGACGAGAGGTTCTGTTATTTGGCATCGTTTCCCAAAATTCGTCATCGGTATGATTATAGCTTCAGCAGTGTTCAGTATCTGGTTCTCGGGCGGTGTTGAGATAGATGGTTCGATGGTGAAATATAAAGCTTTGGCTAAGAACTTCCAAGGAATATTCTTCTCTATAGCATTCGTCTGTATCGGTCTCGAAACTCGCTTCAAGGAGATATTCTCAAAAGAAAATAATCAATCATTGAAAGCATTCTTGACAGCACAAACTTTCAACATTATATTCACACTCATCATTGCTATAATAATCTTCGGATTTATTGCAAATTGATGAACGATACAAAAAAATAAGAGGCTGTCTAACAAGTTTAGATGGCCTCTTTTGCTATTGGGTTTCCAAATCACCGTTTATTATAGTTGACACATCACAGATTAAGACTGGTTATGTTCAATGTTTATTTATAAAAAAAAATAAGGCTTTTCCATTGA
>JAFTXI010000043.1 GCA_017461665.1 Bacteroidales bacterium
AAAGATATGGAGAATAAGAGAAACGACATACGAATTTTAGGTAAGAACAAGTTCATAGAAAGTATATCTCGATGAATATAGCATTTATCGAGAGTTATTTTTAAAGAAATAAATCAAACTACTGATGTGGAAAAATGGGTTTTATCCATTGATGTAGGAAAATTAATAATAAATAGAACCCTCCTTATTTATATCTTATTTTTTTTTTGCCCATATTAAAGTTATAGTTGTATATTTGCATACGAATATTAATATTACAATTTTATACCATGACTATAAGAGTGTTAACTTTTTTATTACTTGTTATATTTCCATTTTCAATATATTCTCAAAATCACAATAATATATGTAACGACATGCATACATATACGTATGTTACTGGATTTTCACAATGCAAAGAAATAGATTATGGTGAATGGGAGTTAATCTTTGAAGATGACTTTGATAATACAATAATTAACAGAGAAAAATGGTACACATGTATTGACGGATGGAATAGAGAACATGGGGATGATGAATTACAATATTATTTAGACGAAAACATAATTATAAGAAACGGTATATTAGAGTTAACTGCAAAAAGAGAACCTGACTATTATAATGTATGGAGATTTAATGAAGATGGGAGTGGATATATAACAACCAAGTATTTTGAGTACACCTCAGGGTGGATTCAAACCAAAACAAATTTTCAGTACGGATTATTTGAAGTCAGATGCAAAATACCCGAAGGACAAGGGTTTTGGCCAGCTTTTTGGCTTTTTGGGAATGGAGAGGAGATAGATGTTTTTGAATTTGAATCAAATAAACATAATACACCAATAACTACTATTCATAAATGGTATGATGATGGAAATAATGATTATTGTCCCGAGAGTTGGGATAGCAATACTTCATTCGCTGATGACTATCATACATTTTCATTAGAATGGGACGAATATAGACTTGTCTTCAGAGTTGATGGAGATATTACCAGAAGTATATACTATGTAAACTCATACAATATTAACGGTCAATTAGATCCCCATTATTGTGATAATATACCACCTGGTTTTTATTTCCTAAATAATATATTTCCAAACAACCCACAATCAATAATATTGAATTTAGCAATTCCAGACAATAATTCGAGTTTTGGTCCACCTCCAAATTCACAAACAATTTTCCCATCTTCGTTAGACATAGATTATGTAAGAGTTTATAAAAAGAATAACAATAATAAAGATATTTCGATATGTGATTATGATTCATCTATGACTAATTATTACACTGGAAATGCAATAAGTGTCGGAGGTAACTGTGATATTTCCATATCAAACAATGAACATTTAGAACTTATAGCATGTAAAGAAATAATTTTAAAAGATGGTTTTGAAGCCAAAGAAGGAAGTAATTTTAAGGCAAGAATTACACCCATATCAAAGAAATCAATATCATATTCACAAGACAACGATAACTCTCATGAGATAGAATATTTATATAAACACGAAATTGTTACAGCTAATAAAAGTGAATTATTTGACATATTCCCCAATCCTTGTAAAAGCAACTTTTACATTAAACTTCATCATGCATTAGATTCATATCATGAAATACAAATTTATGATATGTTCGGAAACTTGATGTATACAATCAACCATATTACAAAGCAAATATACAGCTTCAATATAGACAAAGCAGGAATTTACATAGTTAGATGTACAACAAACAACAATACAGATACCAAACGATTAATAATCCAATGAAGAAAATAATTATAACGGCCGTATTTCTTTTAATATCTTTTTTATCTTCATCACAAAATATCATGGATAAAGGTAAATTTGAAAAGAGTCTTTTTATTGAGATAAACGGAGGTCTCAAATATAATTTGTTTCATGAAACTGGATATAAAAATGAGAGCTTGAAATCAAATGTACCATTTAATGCTGATATTTCTTTAGGATTTGATGTAGAAACTAAGAAAGGTAACTTGATAGGGAAAGCAGGACTAGGAATCATTCCATTTAATTATACCCATTATTATCAGTCATCAATAGATGGAGAATGGATTAATAGTTCTCATAATTTTGAATATATTTCTTACAATTATTTTCTTGATATAGGTTATCTTTACAAGTTAAACAACTATATTTCAAGTGGATTTAATTTTGGAATCATTTTTATAACGTCACATTATGAAAATGATAACAAATGTAAAGCAAACGCGATCAATTTAGGCTTAAATATAGAATCTAATTTGACGGAATATTTAATATTAAAAGCAGGACCTTATTTTAATTACATTTTCAATAAAGATATTATTAGAGACTCCAATGTTGATTTAACATTTGCACCTATGATTGGAGTTAAATTGGGTTTAAAATTTATGTTTAGAAAATAATTATTCCATAATTGTTTTTCTTTTTTCTTTTTTGTTTAAAAAACTTTTATACCTTTGAGATTCGAAATGCAAGTGTAACTTTACGTTACATTTAAGAAGGTAATTTATTTAATATCAATAAAATAGATAAATCATGAAAAAAGACACAAAAGTTTTTAACTTGATTCGTAAAGAGAAACAACGCCAAATGCATGGCATCGAACTTATCGCTTCAGAAAACTTCGTTAGCGATCAAGTGTTAAAAGCCATGGGTTCAGTAATGACAAACAAATATGCTGAAGGTTATCCTGGCAAACGTTACTATGGTGGTTGTCAAATAGTTGACCAAACAGAAGAAATCGCTATTGCAAGAGCATGCGAATTATTCAACGCTACATACGCCAACGTTCAACCTCACTCAGGCGCACAAGCCAACATGGCTGTTATGCTCGCTTGTCTGAAACCTGGTGACACATTCATGGGATTAGACTTAGCTCATGGCGGTCACCTCTCACACGGTTCACCGGTTAACTCATCAGGTATCCTCTATAACCCAGTAGCTTACCAAGTAAGTCCTGAAACAGGTCGCGTCGATTACGACAACATGGAAAAAGTTGCTTTAGAGAAAAAACCTAAACTCATCATCGCTGGTGCTTCAGCTTATTCACGCGACTGGGACTACAAACGCATGCGCGAAATCGCTGACAAAATCGGTGCTATCTTGATGGCTGACGTCTCTCACCCTTCAGGTCTCATCGCTCGCGGTATCCTCAACGACCCATTGGATTACTGTCACATCATCACAACAACAACACACAAGACACTTCGTGGTCCACGCGGCGGTATGATTTTGATGCGTGACGACTTCGAAAACCCATGGGGCTTGACAACTCCTAAAGGCGAAGTGAAAATGATGTCGGCTCTCCTCAACAGCGCAGTATTCCCTGGCGTACAAGGCGGTCCACTCGAACACGTCATCGCAAGTAAGGCTGTCGCTTTCGGCGAAGCTCTCTCAGACGAATACTTCGAATATATCCTCCAAGTTAAGAAAAACGCTACAGTGATGGCTAAGGCTTTCACCGACAGAGGTTACAATATCATCTCAGGTGGTACTGACAACCATCTCATGCTCATCGACCTCCGTTCTAAATTCCCTGAAATCACAGGTAGAATGGTTGAAAATACTCTCGTTCAAGCCGACATCACAGTCAATAAGAACATGGTTCCTTTCGACAGCCGCTCACCATTCCAAACATCAGGTCTCCGCATAGGTACTCCTGCTATCACAACACGCGGTCTTAAAGAAGAACACATGGAACCAATCGTTGAAATGATTGATGACGTCATCAGCCACATCGACGACTCTGCAAAACTCACAGCAGTAAGAGAAAAAGTCAACGAAATGATGTCAGAATTCCCATTGTTTGCTTGGTGATAAAGACAATAAGTCAATAAATTCTGGTAGAGACGTACCAATTACACTTTGAAAAATAAAACAAGATGTTATTGATGCGTCTCTGCGTTTATAAGTCAATGAGACAATGATTTAGTGATATTTTTGAGCTTGTTGCAATTAAAATAAAAAGGCGCTTCTATTCAAGAAGTGCCTTTGTTGTTAATATAATTAAATGTATATCAGTAATTTACCTCCTTTGATTGTGTTAAAAAATGTTTGTATAATTGAAATAAAAATATAAACTTTGCGTTACTAAAAAAGAAGTACTAACTTAACAAAGAAACTATTAAAACTCCAAAACTGCCAAACTCTGAACTTTTAATCATATACTCTACAAAAATGAATAATTTGGTTCTGCTATTGATGTAGAGTTATCGTAATAAATTGTAATAAATAGAATCCTTTAACAATAAAACAAACTATGATGAGAAAAGCATTACTTATCTCTTTCTTGCTAATGATGACATTTGTTCTCAATGCGCAAGACAACAAGAAAAACAGCATCAGCCTTAGTGCGGGCAGTGTTGTTAGTAACAAGATGGAATCCTTCAGTCTTGTAATTGACTTGGCTACCCCCAACTCGTATTTCTCGCCAATGTTAAGTGGTTATCAGTATTTTGTTATAAGAATGATTGATAAAGACCTAAATGTCTTGGACGAGCTTTATTATGATTTGGGTGAGACTTCGGCATTGTGGACAACCATACTTAAAGCCACCGAAGACGGAGGCTGTATGATAGCTGGTCATTTTATGGATTTCGTCAATGAACCATTTACATGTTATAATTTCATTAAGAAATTTCCACCGGAAGCATTCGATAACATCGAAGAACCGCATGCATACGGTTTAAAACTCGCTGTGGCTTATCCTAATCCAGGCGGAGATATCATGAATATAAGAACCAGCTTGCGTAATGCAACTTTGCAGGTTTATGATATGCAAAGGAAGAAAAGTTCATGAGCAGGAAATTACAGACGATATTACAAGTATAGATGCCTCAAGATGGAGTTCGGGAACGTACGTTTGGAAATTAACAATTAACAATGAACAATTTACAATTAAGGAAGTTGAGAGTGGGAAGTGGGTAAAGTAGAATTTTAGAACTTCAGAATCTCAAAAACTTATAGACTTATAGACTCAAAAAAATCTTTCGCCATCAGGCTTTTGTCATTACTCTTTTTCGTATCTTTGCAGCCCGAAAACAACCGCAGAATTTTTTTAGATTTTTTTATTTAAAACTTTATAAAGTATTATCATTCAAAGTTATTTGTCATGGCAAAAGCAAATACTATTAACAGCAAGGCTCAGAAAAGCCGTAAATTTTCTATTGATTTTAAACCTCGTTTGTTTTCGACATTGAAGTCTTACAACAAACAATTGTTCGCTAAAGACGCGATGGCTGGTGTCATCGTGGGTATCGTAGCAATTCCGTTAGCTATCGCTTTCGGTATCGCTTCGGGTATAGGTCCTACCGAAGGTCTCGTCACTGCTATCATGGCAGGTTTCATCATCTCGGCATTAGGTGGTTCTAAAGTTCAGATTGGCGGTCCAACAGGTGCTTTCATAGTCATCATCTATGGTATCATCCAACAGTTCGGTCTCGCCGGATTAGCCATCGCCACAATATTGGCAGGCTTGATGCAGATAGTGATGGGTGTCTTTAAACTCGGAAGTATCATCAAGTTCATGCCTTATCCTATCATCGTAGGTTTTACCGGTGGTATCGCAATCACTATCTTCTCCACACAGATGAACGACCTCTTCGGTCTCGGCATAGAAAACGTGCCGGCTAACTTCATCGATAAATGGGCTTGTTATTTCCAAAATATCTCTAACGTAAACTGGTGGGCACTATTAATAGGTATATTAAGCATCTTGATAATAGTAGTGACACCAAAATTCTCAAAGAAAATCCCTGGGTCATTGTTAGCTATCATCGTTATGACAGCTTTGACATGGGTGATGAAAAAATATATGGGCATTGACTCTATCAAGACTATCGGCGATTTGTATGAGTTGCCTTCAGGTCTTCCTTCTTTCAAAATGCCTGTTCTGCCAGAAGGCGAGACATTCTTCTCTACAGCGCAAGCTGTTCTTCCATCGGCATTTACCATAGCTATGTTAGGCGCGATAGAATCTTTGTTATCTGCAATGGTTGCCGACGGTGTCATTGGTGACCGTCATAACTCCAACACCGAACTCATCGGTAACGGTATTGCTAACGTCGTTGTTCCTTTCTTCGGTGGTATCCCTGCAACGGGTGCTATCGCTCGTACCATGGCTAACATCAACAACGGCGGCCGTACCCCGGTGGCGGGTATCATTCACACCTTAGTATTGTTAATGGTGTTGTTGTTCCTCGGTAGTCTCGTCGGTCTAATCCCTATGTCGTGTCTCGCCGGTGTTCTTATCGTAGTGTCATACAACATGAGCGGCTGGAGAACTATCGTTTCAATGTGTAAACAGTCGAGAAGCGACATTGCTGTTCTTTTTGCAACATTACTTTTGACAGTCATCTTCGACCTTACTATCGCTATTGAAATTGGCTTGGTTATGGCAGTTATCTTATTCATCAAACGTGTCATGGAAAATACAAGCATCTCTGTTATTGAAGATGAAATGGATGTGCATCATGATGGCGAACAAGATGAGAAACTCGTTATCCCAGCTCTCACTGAGGTTTATGAAATTGAAGGTCCATTCTTCTTTGGTATCGCAAATAAGTTTGAAGAATTATCGCATCGTCGTACCGAGAATACCATTCGTATCATCAGAATGAGAAAGGTAAGTTTCATCGACGCTACCGGTATTCATAACCTTGAGATATTTATCAAGTCGGCGCAAGATGAAGGACATATCATAATTCTGTCGGGTGTTAACAAAAACGTTCACGCTGCTATCAAGCAAGCTGGTATCGTCGATATGGTTGGCGAAGAAAATGTTCTCGACCACATCCATAAAGCTCTTGCAAGAGCTGAAACTGTTACAGCGACAATTAAGAATTGACAATTTATAGTTAACAATTAACAAATGAGGCCGTCTAACAACAAAAAGTTAGGCGGTTTCTTTTTTCATATGATATTCGTTTCAAAAAAGGTTTTCTTGAAAGATTGTGTCTCAAATTTATAAAACGAGATTCCGGTTGTGCAAAACTGCATATAAAGCGAAGAA
>JAFTXI010000044.1 GCA_017461665.1 Bacteroidales bacterium
TACGATAACACGACTTCCTACAATACCTGAAGTTGTAATTGTTTTGCCATTGAGGTCGAGTGTCATGCTACTCTTGACAGTAACTTTTTCAGTCAAAGTAATGTCGCGTAACATTGTCACTGTTCCATTTTCTGCCACAGCGCCAATAGCTTCTTGTAATGATTCATATTTATTGCCATTATCTATTTGAGCAACGTAAACTTTATCAACGACTTTGTAAACACCTTCTTCGTAAACAACTTTCTTGTCTTGGTTAAGATTGTAGTTAATTTCCAAACCTTCAGTTGTTGTTGCAAGTTTAGCATTATCTGATGTAAAGTTGATTGAACCATTGTTGGTCAATGTGCCAGTAATATTAACTGTACCTGCATTGTTCATTGTACCATTAACTGAAATGTTGAAAGCTTGTGTTGTTTTGAATGTTGATGTAGCATCAATATTCATGATACCGAGACCTTCTAATTGAGCAGCTGCTTGACCGACACCCATACCGTTGTGGTTGTTTACAATAAGTTCTGCTTCGTTTGTGAGGCTTATTGTAGCTGTAGCATTTTCACCGTTTTCTGTTTCTGACGCTGGACGACCTGCGATGCCAAAACCATTCTTAACAGTAAGAATTGCATTGTCTATAGTAATAGCACCTCTGTTGATGAGGTAATCAAGTTGGATGTTTGAATTATTTTTGATAACCAATGTGCCGTCATATTTATTGTTTGTTTCTTTTTCACGACCTGAAACATGGATGCCAGTTGCTGCTTGATCTGAAGCTGAAGTTAAGTTTGCACTGTCGAATGTAAGAGTTGCATCACCTACACCGCCACGTCCTACGAACAAGTATCCCTTACTCCAGTCAACTGTTGCAGTACCTGTGATAGTAACGTCCTTGCCGAAGAAAGAGGCTGCCATTGAGATAGCAGGATCACCTTCTGTCCATAACAATTCAATTGTTTCGCCGTTTTGAGCAGCTGTTGCAGCTTCTGCGAGAGATTCAAATTTAGCACTTACTACACCTTCAGCATTCTTAACTTGAGCGACATAGTCTTTAGCAACAACTTGGTAAACGCCATCTTTATAAACAACTTTATGGTCAGCGATGTTAGTTGTTACTTCTGGAGCTTGTGGAGTTGTAAGTTTAGCATCTAAATCTGTTAAGTTAATAGCACCATTATTTGTAATTGTACCTAATGCTGTAACATTACCTGCTATGTTGAAATTAGCGTCTGCTGCTATTGTTGTATATTCACCAATATGTAATTCAGCACCTTTAGCTACGTTAGCGACACCTGTTTTATAAAGAATGAAGTTTGTACCATCAATAGCTCCATTGTGACGTTCAGCTTCGTATTCTGTATCAGCATTGATATTCAATGTACCAGGATTTTCTGTACCATTGTCGCATGAAACTTTAGTATAGAAAGCTAATACGTATGTGTTGTTGAAGTTAGCTGTACCATTGATGATGAAGTCTCCACCACGGAACGAATATTTGCTATTGTTGTAATTTGTTGTAGCTTCTTTTCCATTAACATTCAATTCACCGTCGTTAGAAACGTGGAGATAACCGAATTCTGCTATTGAGTTTTCTATGTTGAGAACATATTTAGCATTTGTCATTACAGCAGCTTTTTCTGTATCTGTGTCATAGAAGCCTGTACCTAACCAGCCTGCGTATGCTCCGTCAGTAGAACCGATTTTTGCATTATTCTTAACATTAACGACAACTCCGTTTTGTGTATCAACGTTAGAGTCTGTGCCTTTGTATGCACCTATACCTACTTGGAATGAACCATCGTCGATAGTTGAACCATCAATGTTGTTTGTTCCATTTGCGAAACGAACCTTAGCGCCGAGAAGTTTTGTATCAGCGTCTAAACTTACGCCGTTCATATAGAACCAACCAGCACCTGTGACTTTAGCAGCAGCGAGGTTTGATTCACCTGTTACGTTAACTGTACCAGCGTTTGCAAGAGTAGATTCTCCATTTTCAGCACGGCAAGCTACATTGAATGTAGAAGCATCAACGTTTACAATACCGTTAGCTCCGATATTTGCTGTCTTGCCATCACCTGTATAGATGTTGACATTACCGCCGTTCTTGATATTCAAGATAGCTGATTTACCTTCTATAGTACCAACGTTGATACCATATCCATCTGTATTGTAACTATAGTCTGCACCACTTTCTGAATAAACTTTACCAATTGTGATGTTAGCGCCGTCAACTACGATTTCAGCTGGTTTGCCAACACGTTCAGTATCTGTATTGTCGCGACCACTATAATCTTTAGCTGTCAAGTTGAAACCTGCTGTGTTGAATGTAGCACCTTCGTTAAGAGTAATCAAACCGTTGCCATAGACATTGGTTTGCCATGTAGCGTTCAATGTACCAGCAACATTGATGTAACCCATAGTTGTCACTTGCATTGTGTAAACTGTTGAAGTTTTATCAATATTGATAGCACCGTTGTAATAAGATTTAACGATACCATTACCGCCTGCGTCACGAACTGTTGAGTTGATAACATTGATAGTTGCATCTTGACGAGCGTCAAGTTCAGGGATAAGGATTTCAGCATCTTTAATATTAACTGTTGCATATAAGAATGTTACAGTAGGAAGAGCATAGTTAGGAGCTGTACCTGTGATTGTGAATTCGATGTCTTTTGTGAATTCGATTTCTTTTTTAAGTTCGCTTTCACTGTCGATATTTAACACTGTGATTGTTCCATCATTTTCAACTGCGTCGAGAGCTTCAGCGAATGTTTCGTATTTATTTTCACCTACTTGAGCGATATAGACTTTTGCTGTGAGAACACCATCAACCCATTTATAGTCTTCTGGAGCTGCAATTGGGTCGCCAACGTTCTTTACATCAAAGGTGCTATTAATCTTAATGAAAGTATCACCTGTGAGTGTATTGTCACTGAGGTTAAGTTTACCTTGAGTTTTTGTTTGTCCGTTGTTAGTTATAGCGATAGAGTAACCAACTGCGCAAGCACCACTAGTTGCATCGAAACTGTAGGCTTCACCTTGATAAGTAGATGTAAGTGTACTACCAGTGATAGTTGCATCAGTGAATCTCATTTCAACTGCTGTTGCAGCTTCGATAGTTGTGTTTTCAACAACAAGCTTGTTAACTTTTTCTGTAGTCGCCCATGTCTCTGAACCTGAGAGGAAGATACCTGAACCTAACTCGCTGGTTTCAGTAATGATAGAATTCTTGACAGTTACGTCAGCACCATAGTTAGAACCATTGTGATATACACCGAACCATTTTGAGTTAATGGTTACACCATCTATAACAATTGTGTTAAGAGCGCCATTAGACTGAGAAACGATAGCAGCTTGTTCAGAAGTAATAGTACCATTTTTAATTGTCACATTTGCACCATTCTTAATAAACATAAGGTGTGCAGTGTGAGAGATAGTATTATTATTAAGGTCAAGAGTGAATTTCTTATTTTCAATTATCACCTGATTACCTGAGACATTTTGGAGCAACTTGATAGTCTCACCTTCTTTAACATTTTCAATAGCTATATCGAGTGTTCTGTGTCTATTTTCGCCAATTTCTGCTACATAAATAGGTTCCAAAACAGTTTCGTCATCTACTACTACAGTAATATCATTATTAGCGTTATCATTATTTCCTTTCTTATTATTCCATAAGCTATTGTCAGAAACACTACCTGTGTCGAAGCCTGTAGCTGTTGTTTCACCACCAATTGTCAAGTTGATACCAGATGTCAATGAAGAATCCATTTCGATAGCTGCTTTGCCGTCTACTGGAGCTGAAGCAATAAAGTCGCAATCTGTAACATTTACATCATTGAATATAGAAGCACCTTCTGCATAGATAAGGACTGACTTACCAACTGAATTGAATGTACATTTGTTGAAGTCAACATCAGCTGCACCGTATGTCCATACGTTGTAAGCGTCTGCGCTGTTTTGGTTGAATGTACAGTTGTTGAATGTTTCGCTTGTGCCATATAAGAACACTTGTCCGTTTATTGTACAATTGTTATATACCAAATTGCCTGAGTGTTGGAGACCTGTGTAGTTTACATTTGGATAATAGTCGAATGTTACATTGTTGAAAGTAACACTTGCGCCGCCCATGTTTTTAGCACCGATGTTGTCGAATACAACTCCATCAACAGCACCTGTGATAGTGAGGCCTTTACCTGTTGGGACATTGTAAGTTCCGGCTGTCAAGATTGCTACATTATTACCAGCGGCAACAGCATTTTCAAATGTTGTATGGAAAGCTGAGATAGTTTTACTATCATCATTGAGTACTGCTGCATTAATCTTGTTGACATTATCTGGTCCATTGAGCTGAACGTCATTTTCGCTTACTTTAACACCATCAACAAAGAGTTGTACCTTTGCTGGTATATTGTCGATAGCTAGAGCTTTTATCCATTCTACCTCCCAAGAACTACTTGATTCTCCGTTCAATCTGATGTACCAAGAAACATTCACGTTGCCGTTAATAAGTTCTTTATTTTTAAGGGTTGCTGTACCCATTAGCTCATCGTTTGCATTGAACACTTTTACAACGAAACTATCAACAGCGTTACCATTTGCTTCGCCACGGATACGATCTGTTTCAGCGTAACCTGGTGTTATGCTACCTCTTTCGTTTCTTTCTAATGTTGTTAAAGTTTCATCTGTATAATATGAGTTAACAAATATAGATTCACTACCTTCAGGTACTACAGGAAATTCTTTTCCGTCCCAGTAGTTCTCGTCTACAGAAATTGTTGAGGCTGTACCTTTGATATGAGTATTACCGCTTACCACGTTCTTATTCATATTCAATGCAACTACTGAACCTCTAAGTTCAATAACAGGATCGCCCTCGGTATTGTCGGTCTTTAATGTATTATTGTTCAAAGTGATATTACCACCTGTTGTTGAGCCAATACGTACTGCATAACCTTTAACATTGATTGTATTATTCTCAACTGTAGCTACAGCTGTTTGGTTCAAGTTGATACCGTTTTTGGTATTTGCTGTATTACCACTGATTTCTAATCCTTTTTCAACGTTTGCTAATTGTGCCAATGAATGCATTCCATCTGCTTTACAATTGATGATCTTGGTGTTCCAGTCACCACCTGTATATGATTTGACAGCTACAGTGCTGTAATCATTATCTGTGAAAGTACAATTTTCTACTGTTACGTGGTTTGTATAACGAGTAGCGTTATTACCAGCACCAAGACGAATGCAAGCATCGTATGTTATACCTTCTGTAGCATCAAAAATCATGTCTTTGATAGTGAGAGCGGCCGTTTCATAACGTGCGCTCTTACCGTCAACTGTGATAGTACCTGAATATTCAAATTGTTTGTTTTTATATCCATTACCGTCGATGGTAATATTAACACCTTCTTCTTGGCTTACTGTTGCGTCTGCGCTATTGTGGAAAAGAAGATTGATAGTGTTGTTGCCTGTAGCACAAGCATCAAGAGCTTTTTGAAGGCTTTCATATTTCACGCCATTCAATTCAGCGAAGAGATATGTAGGTGTTCCTGTATAAGTTCCAGTTTCAGTTATTTGTGTATATTGACCTACAATATTTACATTCTCTCCGAGCACTATTTCGAAATCGTTTCTGATGGCTGCAGCACCATTGTCACGGTTAAGACATTCAATGTATGCGTTTTTAATTGTTGCCATACCATAGTTGGCAATAGCTGAATATTCTCCGTAGAACTCACCGCCAAAAATATCAAGAACACCATAATTGTAAATTGCTGCACCTTCATTTGATGCTATGTTCTTGAATACACCGCCATCAATAGTCAATTGTGCATCATAGTTGACATCAAGAACGCCAGTTCTGGTGTTAGTTTTACCATTATAGATACCACAAGCTGAGATGGTGCCTTTCTTTTCTGGATCACTATCCTTTATAGTTAACAAACCATTGTTGTTAAAAATGAAAGTAGAATTGTCCTTTGTTGACAATGTGTGACCATTAAGATCAATGGTAATTTCTCTACCATTAGGAATATCCACAGTGCTTTCAATACTAAAATCACCTGTTATTCTAATAGTACAGTCTTTTACAATTCGCGCTCTGAGTAAAGCCTCAGAACTTACATCTACTGTGGTCTGTCCGAACAAGAACGAACACGACATCATCATCAGAAATGTCAGAATAAATGTTTTGATTTTCATAATAATTTAATTTGATTAATAATTGAATTTTTATAAGTCATTATATTTTTACTAATTAAATCTTCAAATGAAAATACATGGTGTAGTCTGAACATCATCTGTTTGGCTGTTCTGAATATAGATGAGTGATGGCAAAAGGAGAGCTGTCCGCTATTGTCGAGATACAATACGGATAGGCGTTTTTTAATTATGTAGTTGTTAAATATGTAGTCTGAGATATTGGTTTTGGTAGTTGTTTTATCTAAAACAGCTGAGAACTGTTTTATTAATGCATGAATATTGGAAATTAGGTACTCTAATTTACCCCCCCCGTTGCGATTAATCGGGTGGTAATCAATAAATTACAACCTAATATTTTTTCCAAACCTTTCATTTAATATTAACTACTTTTTCAAGCATACAAAGGTATGCTTTTTTTAAATACAATTCTTAATCTTTTTTAACATTTTTTTCAATTGGTAAAAAAAGGATAAAGGGATAGAGTTGTGGAGTTTGGTAGAGACGTTTCAATTACACCTTTGAAAATAAACACGATGTAATTGAAGCGTCTATGAGTCAATAAGAATTTTTTTTGACAACAAATTCTCCGTGGAGCTATTTTTCTGAGATTTTGAGTTTCTGAGATTTTAAAAAAATCTTATCTTTGCGAAAAAGTTTCTACTATGACCTACGAGCAGATTTTGAAGGATATTAACAATAAGGTGTATTACCCGATTTATTTTCTGATGGGCGAGGAGCCTTTTTTTATCGATAACATCAGCGACGAACTCGAGAATAAAATACTCGATGAGGCTGAGCGCTCTTTTAACCAGGTCGTGCTTTATGGCGCCGATGTTACCGCCAAAGATATAATGACGCAGGCTCGCGCCTTCCCTATGATGGGCGACCACCTCGTGGTGATAGTCAAAGAGGCTCAGAGTGTCAAAGATATTGATAGACTCGGTGAGTATATAGATAAACTTCCTTCAACAACGATACTCGTCATAAACTATAAATACAAGAAATTAGACAAACGCAAGGCTTTAGCGAAATATATCGATAAAAAAGGAGTTCTCTTCGAATCGAAGAGACTTTACGACAACAACATCCCCGATTGGATAGTGAAATATCTCGCATCAAAGAAATATAATATCACACCCAAAGCTGCTCAGATGCTCGCCGACTTTCTCGGCAACGACCTTCATAAGGTGAGAAACGAACTCGAGAAACTGATGATCGCTGTGCCTCCAACAAAACGTATCGATGATGCCGACGTGGAATATAACGTAGGTATATCGAAAGACTTTAACGTCTTTGAACTTCAGAAAGCTATAGGTTATAAAAACTACCCCAAGGCGTATCAGATAGTAAATTACTTCGGCGATAATTCAAACGAAAATCCTATCTTTATGACGATTCCAGTTCTTTATACCTACTATACCAAATTGTTGAAACTTCACTTTTCAAAAGATAAAAGCAAAAGTAATATGTCGTCGCTTCTTGGAGTGCATCCTAATTTTATCAACGACTATTTCGAAGCCGCTCGCAACTATTCCTGGACCGACTGCATGAACAGCATCGCTGTGCTTCGTGAGTTTGACCTTAAGTCAAAAGGTTATAACAGCACCGATATCTCTCAAAAAGAACTTTATAAAGAGATGCTGTTAAAATTGATGTCATAAAAAAAAGAGACGCATGTTTTGAAATGCGTCTCTTTTAGTATCATTTATAATTTTTAATCCAATTAAATGCGTTGACGAATGCCTCAATCCAAGGTGCCACTTCGTCGTTCTTTCTGTTTTCTGGATAATAAGGCCATTGCCATGGCAAGAAGGCGCGTTCGATGTGAGGCATCATTGCCAAGTGACGTCCGTCGTTAGAACAGATAGCTGCCACACTCCAGTCGCTGCCATTAGGATTGCCAGGATATTCGTCGAAGCTGTATGTCATGGCGATATTATATTTGTCTTTATAATATGGGAAGTTGAATTTACCTTCGCCGTGTGCGATCCAAACACCGAGTCGATGTCCTTTCAACGACGACAACATGATGCTGTTGCTGTGGTTGATATCAACATTGACGAAGTTAGATTCAAACTTATGTGAGTCGTTGTGTAACATCACAGGATGCTCTTCGTGATCTGGATAGACGAGTTTTAAAGTCGTCATGAGCTGACATCCGTTGCAGACACCCAAACTGAGTGTGTCTTTGCGAGCGTAGAAGTTCTCGATGGCGGTACGTGCTTTCTCGTTATAGAGGAGCGCGCCGGCCCAGCCTTTAGCGGAACCCAAGACGTCGGAGTTGGAGAAACCGCCGACGAAGACAATCATGTTGACGTCGCTGAGATCTTCTCTTCCGCTTGTCAGGTCTGTGGTGTGTATGTCTTTCACATCGAAGCCTGCGAGATATAAAGCGTAAGCCATCTCACGGTCGCCGTTCACACCTTTCTCTCTTATGATGGCAGCCTTGATGCCTGAAGGTTCTCTTCTGTGCATGTCGATGCCCAAGTCGGCAGCCTTACCTGAGAACTTCGAGCTGAAGTCGTAGCGTAAGTCTTGATTCTTATAATTCTCAAAACGTTCTGTAGCTTTAGCTTCGCCGCTTTGTTTCTTGTCTAAGAGATATGAACTCTTGTACCAGACATCGCGTAAGTGGTTGATATCTAAATTATATGACTCATCGTCTTTCTTCAAAGCGATTTCGCGTTTGTCTTGTGTCTTACCTATGACGACGAAATCTATGTTGTTGTTGCTGAGTATTTCCTTAGCTTTCTTGTCTTTGATTTGTAGAACGATTGCTGGTTGTTCGCTGAATGCAACCGAGATGAGGTCGTTGTTCTTGAATTGTGACAAGTCGATGTCTAAACCGCCTTCGCAGTTGGCGAATGTCATTTCTAATAAGGTGGTGATTAAACCGCCGGCAGAGACGTCGTGACCTGCGAGGATGAGACCTTCTTCGATGAGACTTTGAATTGTGTTGAAGCAGTTCTTGAAATATTCAGCGTCTTTGACGTCAGGAGTGTTGTTGCCAATCTTGTCGATGACCTGAGCCAAGCAGCTGCCTCCGAGTTGGAAGTCGTCTTTGGAGAAGTTGACATAAACAAGTTCTGATTCCTTATCTTGAGCGACGACAGGTTTTACGGCTTTACGTACGTTCGACACTTCGCCTACTGCTGTCACTATCACTGTTCCAGGAGACATCACTTTCTGTCCGTTAGGATATTTCTGAGTCATCGAGAGAGAGTCTTTACCTGTAGGGACGTTGATGCCTAATGCGATACAGAAGTCGCTGAGAGCCTTGACGGCTTTGTAGAGACGAGTGTTTTCGCCTTCGTTCTTAGCAGGCCACATCCAGTTGGCACTTAAAGAAACGCCTTTGAGGTTTTCTTCTATTGGAGCCCATAAAATATTGGTGAGTGATTCTGCCACTGCCAAGCGAGATCCTTTTGCAGGGTCGGCGAGGGCTGCGACAGGCGAGTGACCGAGTGCTGTTCCTATGCCTCTCATGCCTTGATAATCCAAGGCACTGATGCCTAAGTTGTTGAGAGGAAGCTGTATCGGACCTGCGCATTGTTGTAAAGCCACGCGACCTGTAACGGAGCGGTCAACCTTGTTTGTTAACCAGTCTTTACAAGCGACGGCTTCAAGTTGAAGCACTTGTTCTAAGTAATGTTTGAATTGTTCTTTCTTATATTCTATATCATTGAAATGATAAGGCTTGTCTGTGTCGTGAAGCACTGTCTTAGGGGTGCTGCCGAAGAAGTCGGAGAGAGTGAGGTCGATGGCGTTGTTGCCGTCTTCTCTGATGAAACGCAGACGCTCGTCATTGGTAGCTTCACCTACCTGATAATAAGGAGCGCGTTCTCTGAGTGCTGTCTGCTTGATTATCTCTGTATCTTCTTTCTTGACTAAGAGTCCCATTCTCTCTTGCGACTCATTGCCGATTATTTCTTTATCTGATAGGGTAGGGTCGCCTATTGGGAGTTCGCCCACGTTGATGACGCCGCCGCTCTTGTCGATGAGTTCTGAGAGGCAGTTGAGGTGACCGCCGGCTCCGTGGTCGTGGATGGAACGTATTGGATTCTCGCCGCATTCTGTCATGGCGCGTACCACGTTAGCGACGCGTTTCTGCATCTCTGGGTTAGCGCGTTGAACGGCGTTAAGCTCGATGGCGTTGCTGTATTGTCCTGTATCGACGCTCGACACTGCGCCACCGCCCATACCGATGCGATAGTTATCGCCACCTAACACTATGATGAGGTCGCCTGGTTCTGGGTCTTCCTTGATGCTGTCGTCTTTTCTTGCGAAGCCTATACCGCCAGCAAGCATGATGACTTTGTCGTAGCCGAACTCTTTTCCTTCTTCCTGATGTTCGAAGGTGAGGAGACTACCATTAATTAATGGCTGACCGAATTTGTTGCCGAAGTCGGAAGCTCCGTTGGAAGCCTTGATGAGGATGTCGGCAGGTGTCTGATATAACCATTTACGTTCTTCGAAGCCTTCTTCCCATTCGCGTTTACCTTCGGTGCGAGGATACGATGTCATATAGACGGCTGTTCCTGCCAAAGGAATGCTGCCCTTACCGCCGGCGAGACGGTCTCTGATTTCACCACCGCTACCTGTTGCAGCACCATTGAAAGGCTCTACGGTAGTAGGAAAGTTGTGAGTCTCTGCCTTCAAAGAAATGACAGTGTCGATATCTTTCACTTGGAAATAGTCGGCTTGATGTTGAGTCTTAGGAGCGAATTGTTCAACCTTAGGACCTAATATGAAAGCGACATTGTCTTTGTATGCAGATACTAATCTGTTAGGATTTTCTTTAGATGTTTTCTTGATGAGAGCGAAAAGAGCGTCTGGCATCTCTTTGCCGTCGATGACGAAGGTGCCACCGAATATCTTATGACGGCAGTGTTCTGAGTTCACTTGAGCGAAACCGTAAACTTCGCTGTCGGTGAGAGGACGTCCTATTTTTTCGCTGATGCTTTTGAGATATGATATTTCTTCTTCGCTTAAAGCCAAACCTTCTTGTATGTTATACGACTCGATGTCGTCGATATTTTTGATAGGTTCAGGTTTACGGTCGATGAAGAATAAATTTTGGTCTAAGTTATGATATTTAGCCTGAAGCATAGGGTCGAAGCTGTTGTCGTTGGCATCGACAGGGATAAACTCTTCGATACGAGCTATTCCACTGATGCCCATATTCTGAGTTATCTCGACTGCGTTGGTACTCCAAGGAGTAATCATCTCCTTACGAGGTCCGAAGAAATAACCTTCGATGGTAGGTGTTAACAATTGTTTAGCTTCACCAAATAACCAAACTAACTTGGAAATTGTTTCAGGGTTAAAACGTTCTTGACTTTCTATCGCAATGATATTGCGTTGTTTGTTTTCAAAAAATACTATCATAGTATTATAATTATAGGTATATTGTACAATAGCGCAAAGATATGAAAATATGCTTTATAATACTAAGGTGTTAAGAAAAAAATATGCTATGAGTTTTGGATAAAAAATATTTTTTTTCTTGTTTATTTTGTATCAAAAAAAATCGTACTTTTGCAGTCCGAAAAAATAGAAATTAATTTCAATTTAAATTTAAAGAATGTACGCAATTGTAGAAATCGCAGGGCAACAATTCAAAGTAAGCAAAGGTGACAAAATCTATTGCAATCGTTTGAATGGTGAAGTCGAAGGCACAATCACTTTCGACAAGGTGTTGTTGATCGAAAATGAAGGCAGCACAAGGGTAGGCACCCCCGTCCTCGAAGGTGCTAAAGTTGATGCTAAGATTGTTGAGCATCTCAGAGGTGACAAAGTTCTTGTTTTCAAGAAGAAAAGAAGAAAAGGTTACCAAACATTAAATGGTCACCGTCAAGATTTGACCAGAATCATCATTGAAAATATTACTGAATAACAAACCCGAAAAAACTTAAACATTATGGCACATAAAAAAGGTGTTGGTAGTTCATCAAACGGTCGTGAATCCCAAAGTAAACGTTTGGGCGTAAAAGTTTTCGGTGGTCAAGCTGTTATCGCCGGTAACATTATCGTACGTCAACGTGGAACAAAACACAATCCAGGCGAAAACGTCGGTTGTGGTAAAGATCATACTCTCTTCGCTCTCACAGACGGTATCGTAGAATTCCGCAAAAGAAGAGACAATCGTTCTTACGTTTCAGTTATCCCAGTAGAAGCTGAAATCACAGAATAATCGATAAATAAACGAGACAGAAAAAAATCCCGAACTTCAATTGAAGTTCGGGATTTTTTTTATCTTTGCATATAAAATATATTTTACCATGTTAGTAGTTTCATATATCAGAGAACATAAAGAAGAAGTTATCAAACGATTGAGTATTAAAAACTTTACTCGCTTTGAATTATTAGATGAAATTCTGCAGTTAGACGATGAACGTCGCACTGTACAACAACAAAACGATGAGGCTCTCGCCGAAGCTAATACCCTCGCTAAGAAAATTGGCGAGCTTTATAAACAAGGCAAAGCCGACGAAGCCAACGAACTAAAGAAAAGAAACACCGAACTTAAAGAATTGACAAAGACTCTCGCCGAACGCGCTGAAGAAATCAAAACGCAGCTCCAAAACAAACTTGTCGAGATTCCTAATACTCCAAACTTAGAGGTACCTTGCGGAAAGACAGCTGCCGACAACTTGGTCGTCAATCAAGAAGGTGAGATGCCAAAACTTTACGAAGGCGCTGTCCCTCACTGGGATTTACTCAATAAATATCAACTCGCCGACTTCGAACTCGGTAACAAAGTGACAGGCGCAGGCTTCCCATTCTATAAAGGCGCTGGCGCAAGACTGCAACGCGCTCTCATCAATTTCTTCCTTGATGAAGCCATCGCAGCAGGCTATTACGAAATCCAACCTCCAATCCTTGTCAACGAAGCTTCCGCCTACGCAACAGGTCAACTTCCTGATAAAGAAGCTCAAATGTATGCAGTGCCTTTGGACGGTATGTATCTCATCCCAACAGCAGAGGTTCCTGTGACAAATATCTTCCGCGATAAAATAGTTCAAGAAAATCAACTTCCTTTGAGAAACGTGGCTTACTCCAACTGTTTCCGTCGCGAGGCAGGTTCATGGGGCAAGACAGTGCGCGGTCTCAACAGATTGCATCAATTTGATAAAGTTGAAATCGTTGAGATTGCTCATCCTGACACTTCATACAAAAGACTCGAAGCTATGAAAGAACACGTAGCCAACTTGTTACGCAAACTCGAACTTCCTTTCAGAGTGTTGCGTCTCTGTGGCGGCGACATGAGTTTCACCTCTGCAATGACATACGACTACGAAGTATGGTCGGCAGCTCAAGAGTTGTGGCTTGAAGTAAGTTCTGTCTCTAACTTCGAGACATTCCAAGCTAACAGATTGAAACTTAGATTTAAAGATAAAGACGGCAACATCCGCCTCGTTCATACTCTCAACGGCAGCGCGCTCGCATTGCCACGTATAGTTGCTGCATTGTTGGAAAATAACCAGTGCGAAGAAGGAATCAGAGTTCCTAAGGCACTCCAAAAATATACAGGCTTTGAAATTATTAAGTAAATTAAGCATATTGTTGATATTGTTTTCATTGATGGCTTGTTCTGTCGAGCCATCAATGAAACGTATTAATACAATGGAAGAACAACTCGAAAGAATCGAGAAGAAACAAATCAAGGCAGAAAAATCCTTCAACGCTCTTGTTGAACAATGTATGGACTTCGATGAGTTTCTGAGAAGCGAAAATAACCCGAAACCAGAGATGCAACTTCTTCGCGCTTATCTTCAACAATATGAAGATGAACGTGATAACATAATTGAAAATATCAAATATTCCCAATCGCAAATCAGTGACCTTAAAGACGACTTGAAAGATGGTCTTTATGATGAGTCGCAGAGAGAGGAATATCTTAGCTCGGAAGAGAAAGCTGTCAATATGATTGAAGCGCAATTAGATTATTTCATCGACCGTTTCAAGAAGCAGAGCGATTTTATTAAGGAAACTGAAAAACAATAATTTGCGATGAACAAATGCCTGCGATTGCTTTTCATTGTCATAGCTGTGATGTTAACTTCTACGTCATTGCTGCAGGCGCAGGTGCCGATTCCTCCGCAGAGAGGTGTGAAGAAAGATCAGCCGGCGCAATCGCAGCGCCAGGTCGATGAGCAGCTCGCACGTTCCTTCTTCAATAATAAAGAATATGACAAAGCAGCCGACTTGTATCAGCAGCTTTACATCAATCACAGATATTACTATTATTTCTCCCAATATATTGAATGTCTGTTGTTTTTGGAAAGATATGATGAGGCTGAGAAAGATTTGAAGTCGTTTGTGAAAAATGATAATTCCACAAATAAATGGAAGTCTCAGGTGACTTTGGCTTACGTCTATCTGAAAAATAATGAATCCGATAAGGCAGAGAGAAATCTTAAAAAACTTATCAACGAGTTACCTGCGGATAAGAACGTTTACTTGCAGGTAGCCAATATGTTGCGTTCCAAAGACTTCGATGAATATGCGATAATGTTGTACAACAAAGGAGCCGACAATCCTACGATAGATTATAAGTTCTTGATGGAAAAAGCCTTGGCGTATCAGTCGATGCTTAACTTTGAAAAAGCTACTGAGAATTATCTTCTTCATCTCGAAACAGATCCAGAAGATTATGAACTCGTCAAGTCGCGACTTTCTTTTATGTTGAGGTATGATGTTGATGGTTCTGTGATAGACGAAATGCGAATGTCTCTCTTGAAAAAGACGCAGGAACGTCCCGATGATGTTTTGTTTGCTGAGCTTTTGGTGTGGTTTGCTCTTCAGATGAAAGATTACGAAATAGCACTCAATCAGGAGATTGCATTGGATAGAAGGTTGAATGACAGAGAGTATGATATTAATTATCTTGCGAGAATAGCTCGCGACAACGAACAATACGACATTGCTCTCAGAGCCTACGATTATATCATAAAAAAATCTAAAGAAGGCGCGTTCTATCCGGAGGCTGTCGTGGGAAGGTCTGAAGTTGAATATAAAAAGGTTGAGACGCCACAGAGTGACGTCTCTACGGAGTGGTATTCTTCTTTTGAGCAGCGCATCATGAATGAATGTGCAGAACTTGGAATTTCCGACAATACTATACCTTTATTAATAATTAGAGCGGAGATCTTAGCATTTAAACTTAATCTGATAGAGTCTGCTATTGAACTATTGAATGAGTATTTAGATATAAATATTTCAAAATTAAACAAGGCAAAACTGAAGATGTCGCTTGCCGACATTTATCTTTATAAGGATGAAGTCTGGGAAGCTACCTTATTATACAGTCAGGTTGACAAGTCGATGAAGGAGGAACCGATAGGACATGAGGCGCGTTATAAGAATGCTCAGCTGCGTTATTTTATTGGCGAGTTTGATTGGTCGTTGGCTGTTTTAAACATCTTGAAATCAGCTACGTCGAAGTTGATTGCCAACGATGCAATGTCGTTGTCGCTGCTCATTACTGATAATTTGGAGTACGATACTATCGCATTGACGCGTCTTGCCAAAGCGGATTTTTATATTTATCAGAAAAAATATGAACTCGCCGAGAAGATGTTAGATTCGATAAATATCTACAATCCGAATGAAGTGAGTATGCCTTATCTTTTGATACGTAAGGCGAAGATAGCCTTAGACAAGGACGACTATCAACTTGCTGACAGTCTGTATAAAAGAGTTTATCAAGGATATTCCGACAGTTATATCGCCGACGAGTCATTATTGGAAAATGCAATATTATTGGAAAGATATTTAAATAATAAAGAGGCGGCGATGGAGTGTTACGCCAAACTCATCGATGAATATCCAGCGAGTGTTTACGTGGCTCAGGCACGTAACGCATATCGCAGACTAAGAGAAAATTGATAATTTGTAGAGACGCGCAAATGTTTCCTGCAATATAAACACACATTGACACGTCTGATTAATTAGTAATTATTATTTTTATGGCACAGGATCAATCATATAACAATTTGGTAAGACCTAAGAAAGCTTTAGGTCAGCATTTTCTTGTCGATTTGAATATTGCGAGAAAGATTGTCGATGCGATGTCGAATGATGTCAATGTTATTGTGGAAGTTGGAGCTGGTATGGGCGTTCTTACTCAATATCTCATTCAAGATAGTTTGGAGAAACTACGCGTTGTTGAGATTGATACTGAGTCTGTTGAATATCTTAAAAACGTCTATCCTCAGTTAGGCGACAATCTCATTCATGGCGATTTCTTGAGAACGGATTTGAGCAAGTTTGCCTCAGAGAAGGTTGGCGTGATTGGAAATTTCCCATATAACATCAGCAGCCAGATTTTCTTTCAGGTTTTGAAATATAGAAACCAAGTTGATGAAGTTGTCGGTATGATACAGAAAGAGGTCGCTGAGCGTATTGCTGCTGGACCGGGAAGTAAGACTTACGGAATATTGAGCGTCTTGTTACAAGCCTGGTATGATATTGAATATCTGTTCACTGTTCATGAGAACGTTTTCAATCCTCCTCCGAAGGTGAAGTCGGCTGTGATAAAAATGCGACGTAACAATGTGACACAATTGGATTGTGACGAGAAGACTTTCGTGATGGTTGTTAAACAGTCGTTTAACCAGAGAAGAAAGACTTTGCGTAACTCATTGAGAAGCATGATACCTCAAGAGATAATCGCGAATGAGATTTTCAACAAACGTCCGGAACAATTGTCGGTGCAGGAATTTATAGAGTTGACGACGAAGTTAACGAGCGTTCAATGAGACGTCTTCCATTTTCTCGATAGATTTGTTTGCGGTGAAGAACGCCGCCAAACTTCCTATTATCGTTATCGTGATGAAAACCAACGCTACATCGGCGAGTTCCAAAGCAACGGGATAAGCCTCGATGATGTAGTTTCCCTCGCCGTTGCCAAGGCGTATGATGCCGAAATGCTGCTGTAACAACACAGCTGCTATCCCCAACAAAAGTCCCAATATTCCACCAACGACAGAGATTAAAAGTCCTTCGTTGACAAAGATTTTCTTGACGAGACTGTTGTCGCCGCCTATAGCTTTGAGAAGTGTGATGTCTTTTCTCTTGTCGATTATCAACATGCTGAGAGTTCCTATCACGTTAAATGTCGCCATTATCAATATAAATGTAAGTATTAGATAGACAGCTAATTTCTCGGAGCGCATCATCTTATATAAGGTCTCTTGCTGTTCATATTGGTCGTGAACTTTATAACCCTCACCGAGAATTTCTTTGATCTCTTTTTTGATTCTTTTCAATTGTCTGTTGTCCGTTGTCCGTTGTCCGTTGTCATTTATAAACACTTCGACATCTGTGGCGAGCCCCTGATAGCCCATCAGGTTTGAGAGCCACTCGACAGGGGCGAGCACCAAGCGTTCATCAATCTCTTGCTGCGTAGTAAACACTTTAGTCACCAAGAGTTTGGAGCTGCTGAAACTATTTTCTAAGCTGAAAGACGATGCATTGCCGCGTTTCGGGACATAGACTTGTATTGAAGAATAAGGTTGATAGACATTGATTCCCAAGAAATAAGCCATGCCTGCTCCAGGAATACCGAAGTTGATATTGTCGCTGCTGACGGTAAAAGTGGAGTCGTTCAAGATGATGCCTCTCACACGAGTGATTTTGTTATAGTCGTTGGGAATGCCTTTGACTTGACCAATCTGTTGTTTGTTGGAGTTCTTGAAAAGAACGTCTTCCGTTATCGTTGGGAAGACAAAATCCACGCCTTTTATATCTTTAATTTTTTCTACTGGAAAATCTTCAAGTCGTATCGTCTTGCCTTTCTCTGCGCTGATGTTCAGGTCGGGGGAGAGCTGATGAATCATGTCGGAGATGACGACGTTAAAACCGTTGAAGACAGATAGCACGAAAATCATAGCGAAAGTGGCAACGCAAACACTTATTATCGAAATCCATGTCACGATATTGATAAGGTTGTGACTCTTCTTTGCCAACAGATAACGCTGCGCTATGAATCCCGGAAGTTTCAATTCAATTTACAATTAACAATTAACAATTGATGTTTTCTAATCCTTCAACAGATGATCGATGTTTTCGATATAATCTAAGGAGTCGTCTTCGAAGAATTGGAGTTCCGGGATTATTCTTAGTTGGTGTCTCACTCTGTCGCCTAACATTTTGCGTAATCCATATTTCATACCGTTGACTTCCTCAACGACTTTTTTCTTTTCATCTTGTTTAGGACCGAAGATGCTGAGATAGACGCGTGCATACGACATATCGGTTGTGACATTGACCTTGGTGACAGAAATCATCACGTTACCTTTCGATTTTATTTCTCTCTGAAAAATTTCGCTCAACTCTTTCATGAGGAGCTTCGATATTTTTTGCTGTCTCTTTGTTTCCATAGTGCAAAAATAATAAAAAGACAACAGACAACAGACAACAGACAACAGAATTTTTTAAGTTGAAAACAGAAAGCTAATTTTCAATTTTAAATTTTATCTTTGGTGTCCATAATTATTGTCACGGGTCCGTCGTTGACGAGGGCGACGTCCATCATGGCGCCAAACTCGCCACATTGAACCGGACGTCCGGAGATGTAAGAAAGACGTTTTAAGAATGTCTCGTAGAGAGGAATAGCTTTTTCGGGACGTGCTGCCTTGATGAAACTAGGGCGGTTGCCTTTCTTCGTCATGGCATGAAGCGTAAACTGACTGACGACAAGAAACGAGCCTTCAATCTGGTTGATGTCTAAGTTCATGGCGTCGTTCTCGTCGGAGAAGATACGAAGTTTTGTAAGTTTGTTGCAGAGCCACTCGACGTCTTCTTCAGTGTCGGCGTCTTCAATACCCAACAGAATCAACATGCCTTCTTCAATCTTTGAAATGACTTCTCCGGCGACACTCACCGAAGCTTCAGAAACTCTTTGTATTACTATTCTCATATTTTATTCTCCTATGGAACGAAGATAATCTTCAATGTCGTTATTAAGATTCTTTATCACAATTTTGGTCATGAACTCTCTGAAAATATCGAGTTCGTCATTCTCGGTGATGGTAGAACCCTCTATGGCAGTGGAATGAGTGATGAGAGAGTAAAGGTAAAATTTATCGTAATCTATCTGATTCTCTATTCCTACATCTCTGTAGCGTTTTACAATATTTTCGAGTTCCATAATCATCACGTCTTTATTTTGCAAAAATAACAATTCTTCTATATCTTTTAAATCGGCAATTTCAAATTTTTTGCAGACACTTTAATATTGTCGCGTTTGCGTTAGGGATTGGAGCGGCATCCTTTTGGAGCTTCCAGGAGTGCGGGAGCGGGGTCGGGTCACTGAGCTTGTCGAAGTGACCGGCGTTTCGACAAGCTCAACGACCGAGAGTGGGGAAGATTGAGCGGAAAAAGATATAGCGGAAAGCCCGACGGCGAAGCCGGAACGCCCAAAATAATTAACAGTTAACAATTAACAGTTACAATGTGTAGTTGTATGAATTTAAAATAGATGATCTCAAAATCTCAGAATCTGAAAATTTTGCTGACTTAACAATTTCTCAGGTTTTTAATTTCTCAGATTCTAAAATTTTAGATATTTCCTAACTCCTAATTCCTAATTATTATTATCTTTGCAACTTATGTAAATAAAATGTATAATTGTTAATTGTACATTGTAAATTGTAAATTTTTATGCAACTATTTTACAGAAAGTATGGCGATCCCAAGAATAAACCTATAGTGGTGATTTTCGGTTTGTTGGGTGTTTCGGAAAACTGGGATTTTTTTGGAAAGCGTTTTGCTGAACTCGGATATTACGTCTTGGTACCTGACGTTAGAAATCACGGACAGTCGCCGCATTCCGATGTGTTTAACTACGATGTCCTCGCAGCCGACATCAAACAGATGATTGACGAAGAGAATATCAAGAGTTGTTATCTCTTGGGACACAGCATGGGCGGAAAGATAGCGATGCGTCTTGCTTTCGATTATCCTGATATGGTGGAGAAATTGGAAGTGTTAGACATCAGCCCTCGCGCCTTCGACCACCCGATGGAACATGTGGGATTTATTGACGCCATGTCGAAGATTGACCTCTCAAAAGCTGAACATCGCTCTGATGTGGAAGCTGAACTCGCAAAACAAAATTATGAGAGACGCCTTCTCCTCTTCTTGATGAAGAACCTCTCGTTCAGTCACGAAAATGGCTACAGATGGAAACCTTATTTGGACGGAATAGCAAGAAACATAGCAGAAATAGGTAAAGGCTTCGACCCAAAATATCATTTCGACGGACCTACTTTGTTCGTCAGAGGCGGCAAGTCGGATTATATCTTGGAGAAAGACTACGAATTTATGAAACATCATTTCCCTAATTATAAAATGGTTACTTTGGAAGAGTCGGGGCACTGGATTCATGTCGATGACCCGGAAGGCTTCAATAAGGCGACAGAAGAATTTTTTTGTAAAGACTAATAATATATAGGTATGAAACCATCAAAAAATGAACTTATAAATGTCTTGAGGGAAGTGATTTATTTCCCTAAAGGCGACAATATTATCAACTTAAAAATGGTTGACGACATTGAATTGGAAGATAATCTGATTCGTTTTCGTCTTTTGTTTGAAAAAATCGATGATGAGAAAAATCAGTTTCTTATCGACACAGCAACACAGATGTTGAAAGATGCATTTGGCGATATCGAGATTGACATTATCGCTGCTTCTCAAGAAAACTCTTTGTCAAAAGTAAGACATATCATCGCTGTGGCTTCGGGTAAAGGTGGCGTCGGCAAATCGACAGTGGCAGTCAACTTAGCCATAGGTCTCGCTCTTCAAGGAATGAAGGTAGGTCTCTTAGACGCCGACATCTACGGACCTTCTATTCCTGTCATGTTTGGCAATGAAGAGACGCGTCCTCTCGGCTACGAACGCGATGGAAAATCATATATGCTCCCAATAGAAAAATACGGTGTCAAGATGTTGTCGATAGGACATCTCGTCGATAAGGAAATGCCTCTTATCTGGCGCGGACCAATGGCGTCCAACGCATTAAGTCAGCTTCTCTTAGACACCGAATGGGGCGAGCTCGACTATATGGTCGTCGATATGCCTCCTGGAACAGGCGACATACAGCTCTGTCTCGCACAGAACTTCAAACTCTCAGGATCTGTCATCGTGACGACACCGCAGAAGGTAGCTTTCGCCGATGTGCGTCGCGCCGCCAATATGTTCCGTCATGAAGGTGTCAACGTGCCTATCTTGGGATTGGTAGAAAACATGGCTTATTTCACACCTTCCGATATGCCGGAAAAGAAATATTTCATCTTCGGAAAAAACACTGGCAAAGAGTTCGCGGAAGAACTGAATCTGCCTCTTCTCGCCCAGATACCTATCGATGAAAACGTATCGCAGGCTAACGACACAGGAACGCCTTTCTCTTTCAATGGATTCTCTCCAGTGGCAGCAGCCTTCGAGAAATTAGCTAAGAAAATCATTGAAATGCTTTGATGAGTAATTTACAATTGACAATGTACAATTGACAGTTATTATCAATGGTTATAGTGAAATAAATTATGGAAAAACAAGAATTAATTCAAAAGATAAAAAACATTCTCAATCAGATTAGACCTTATCTGGTTGCTGACGGAGGCGGAGTGGAGTTTGTTGATTTAACAGATGATATGGTTGTCTTAGTGGAGCTTACAGGCGCATGCGGTAACTGTCCACGTAGTTCTATAACATTGAAAAACGGAATAGAAAAAACTATCAAAAGTATCCTTCCGGAAATTAAAGCCGTGGAAAACGTTAAATAATTAGGAATGTGGAATTAGGAATTAGGAATGAACAAGCTATCACCTAATTCCTAATTCCTAATTCCTAATTCCTAATTCTAAAAAGGTGTTTTCTTATTTTAAATATCGTCTTAAGTCGCAGGGAAAGTTTAGGTTGCATTCGCCTTTCGTTTATGATTTTTATGAAGAAGTCTTGGATAAGATGAATCGTAAAAATTGGCGTGACGAGTTGAACAATAAACTCGATTCTTTTTTGTTATCGAAGAAAGATGTTTTTCTTGAAGAAGATGAGATTTTGGTAAAACACGACATACATCTTTCAAGACAAAACGAAGCAGAATGGAACAGATTGATAAACGAAGAGAACTCTAAACTGACGATAGATTGTTATCATTTCGGAATTGTCTTTAAGATGAAAAGAAAAGAGAAACAACACTTTATTTTAAAATTTTAGAACTTTAAAACTTTAGAACTTCAAAAAAATGAACATTTACACAAAAACAGGAGATAAAGGAACGACCTCATTGATAGGAGGAACGCGTGTTAGTAAGGATGACATTCGTCTTGAGACCTACGGTAGCTTTGATGAGTTGAGCGCGTTTGTTGCGGTGTTGAGCGACTCGGAAGGCATTGATACGCACGAGATTGAAGTGATGGACAGAATACAGAATTGTCTTCTCATTTTAGAATCATGTTTGGCGTTGGAGCACGGACGTGCGTCTGAAATGTCAAAATACATTCCTCAGTTAACGGAAGATGATGTTACGTATTTAGAGAAGGAAATTGACGCGATTAATGCGCAATTGGATCCAATAAAGAGTCTTGTTATACCCGGAGGCAATATTTTGGCATCGAGAGCACATGTGTGCCGAACAGTATGTCGCAGGGCTGAGCGCAACCTTGTGCGAATGGGCAGAGAATATGAGGTTGACGAAAATATTAGAAGATTTGTGAACCGTTTGTCCGACTATTTTTTCATCTTGTCGCGACTTTTGATGAAGAGAAGTGGGACTGCCGAAAAGCCTTGGAAACCAACGAAATAATTTTTTTGAAAAATAATTGTAAAAAGGCTTGATATTTGGATATAATAGTATTATTTTTGCGCCCGAAATTTTAAACCCATAAAACACAATAACATGTATTGGACATTAGAATTAGCATCAAAGATGGAAGACGCACCATGGCCAGCAACAAAAGACGAATTGTTGGAATGGGCGATGAGAGTTGGATTACAGCAAGAAGTTATAGAAAATCTCACAGAGATAGAAGACGAAGGTGAAATATACGAAAGAATAGAAGATATTTGGCCTGACTATCCAACCAAAGACGACTTCTTCTTCCACGAAGATGAATATTAAGAAATTAAAGCAGCTGATAGGGCTGCTTTTTTTAGTATGGTATAAATAAAGCCTTCCCTAAACAAACGTGAGTTCGACATAAGAACTAATGTATAATCAGGCAATTATCTTTTATTGGTCATATTAAGCCTGTAAGGGTGATAGATTCTAAGCAGGCGATGGAGCGTCAGCGGAATCCCTGCAAAATATGAACCCAAGACAATCA
>JAFTXI010000045.1 GCA_017461665.1 Bacteroidales bacterium
GTATATCAAATTGGTGAATCCGATGTAGAACGTCGCCCTCAATATCCCGACTCCCCTGAAAAACAGTCCTTTCATGCTTTGCTCCATAAATCCGAACACATGTTCTATCCTGCAACGTTTCCTTGCCTTGTTCCTGTTACTCTCTCTTTTCGTCCCAGCCTCCGCCTATCAGAGATTTTATCGCCTGGGAATCGTGAACACTTGCTGATGTTGTACAGCCTTTGAAGAAAAAGAACTTTCAGCATGAAAACAGGGTCGATAGGTTTTCGTCCGGCTTTTCTTCTGATATTTCATATATGTTTCTCAATTTTCTTACAAAGATAGCAAAATACCATTATAATTAAATGATTGTCAATATTTTAATTTATAGAAGTCCCCATAATTCAAAAAATCCCTCGTCTATCGTCTGTTGTCCGTTGTCTTTTAGTATATTTGTAGAAAAATAAAATTCTGATGATAAGTCTCGATGAAATAAAGAAAACGATAGAGCCTGAACTGAGATATTTCAATGTCTTTCTTGAAGATAGCTTAAAATCTTCGACGCCATTGCTTAATAAGATTTTAAAATATGTCTTGAAACAGAAAGGTAAGCAGATAAGACCGTTGTTTGTTCTGTTGTCGGCGAAATGTCATGGCGAGATTAACGACGACACTTACAGAGCTGCTGCTTTCATCGAGTTGTTACATACTGCCACCTTGATTCACGATGATGTTGTCGACGACTCCGACAAACGCCGCGGCAGATTCTCTCTCAACGCCTTATGGAAAAACAAGATCGCAGTGCTTGTCGGCGACTATCTTCTCTCGAGAGGAATGGTACTCGCACTTCAGAATAAATATTATGAGATGTTGAATTTCATCTCCGAGACCGTCAACGCCATGAGTGAGGGTGAGATTTTCCAGATGGAGAAGGCGCGTCGCATGGACATAACAGAAGACGATTATTACGAGATCATCAGGAGAAAGACAGCATCGCTTATCGCTTCATGCTGCGTGGTTGGTACGTTCTCCGCCGGAGCCGATGCAGAAGCGATTGAGAGAATGCGACGCTTCGGAACATCGGCTGGAATAGCCTTCCAGATAAAAGACGACATCTTCGACTATCAACCCAATAACAAGACAGGAAAACCTGCTGGCAACGACATCCAAGAACATAAGATGACGCTTCCTTTGATTCATCTCTTGAAGATAAGCAGCAATACGGAAAGAAGAAAAATCATCAGAAAAATAAAACATCATAGCGACGAAGTCGAGGCTCGTATGGATGTAATTAATAAGGTGCAACAAAACCATTGCTTAGATTATGCCGAAGAGAAGATGAACGATTTCGTGCAAGATGCGCTGTCGCAGTTAGATGGGATAAAAGACTCAGAAGCTTTGTCGGCGCTGAAGAATTTAGTTTACTATTGTATTAGCAGAGAAAAATAGAATTTATGAAAAGACTTTTATTATTGATAATAGTGGCGTTTTCTTTTGCCACAAGTGTTTACGGACAGAATTTTTACGGAGGCCTGATTGCTGGAGGCACCATGTCGCAGATTGGAGGCGACGACAGAGGCGGCTATCACAAAGTAGGTATTGTTGGAGGAGCCTTCGCAGGTTTGAATCTAACAGAATACTTCGACGTGCAGATGGAGTTGAAATATATTCAGAAAGGATCGCTTTCAAACGACATCGAAAATCGTCCTGGATCAGATCCTTTTCTCATAAAATTAGATTACATCGACTTGCCTATAGTGTTTAGTTACAACCTAAAAAATATAAATATCAACGAGTTTAACTTAAAACCTCTCAACTTAGAATTTGGTTTAAGCTTCGACTTTTTGGTCAACGCGCGTCAGGAGATGCTCGGTCTTGAAGTCACAGCAAGCGACCCTTGGAGAAAAGTCGTTCTTAACACAGTACTCGGTGTAAGGTTTGACATCAACGACGACTTTGCGATTGGTCTGCGTACCATCAACGCGATGACATCGATATGTAAAAGTTCCAAATATCAATATAGTAACGGCGTTGTTCGTTACACGCGACGCCTGCTTCCTTACTACGGAATGTTCAACGACGTCGTGCAGTTAGCAGTGTTTTGGAAAATATGATCAATTAACAATTTACAATTGTAGGGACGTATCGCATACGTCCGATAATTGCGACGTTTATACGACAAAATTATTATTTTTGCATACGCATTTTAACATAAATACACTAAGAAACAGAAAAGAAATTTAGACAGACATAGAAATATTTATAGCGATTAGAAGCTATTCTTGAACTCAAATTTCCACATTAGCCTTTGGGCGTCCTATCAAGAATAAGTTTCCAGATTGCCGTATATTCTACGGCGTGGATGACTTGTTAGATGGGAGGGCTGAATTGCGAGAGGACCTATGTCTACACCATCTTCAAAAGAAGAACCATCGACGTGGAACTGCTTGTTAACATTTCCAAAGTATTGAGACATAATTTTTTTGAGGAAATAAGTAGACATTGTTCCTTAAAATCATCTAGTTATGATTTGCAACTAAATATCACAATAGACAATCTGGATTCCATAAACATGAAAAGAATTGTAGAAGCGATAGAAGCCTTAAAGATAAGGTTAAGGCTGTTATTATTTTTCTACAGAAATATTGAATTTTACTCACTGAGCGGACTTTGTCAGATAATGGCAAGTGAATACTTTTGCAGAAAATAATAACAAAAAAATAAAATCATGAGAAAAGTATTTACAATTATTATGTTGACATGTACAATTATGATGGTCTCTTGTACAGTTCAGAAACAAGCTGAGAAATATCCTCATGCACCAAAGGTTAAAAGTTTTGAATTCAATAGTCATCCAGAAGGTGCTAAAGTTGTTTTTGAAGGATACTCGTTCTTTCAATATACTTGGATTGACATACGAAAATTCTAGAGACGTACAAATAGAAATAAAATTAACACGTCCAGGTTATATGGATCAAGTAAAAAGATTTAATGTACGACAGCTATAGACCAACAAGAAATAAGCAGTTTCTTTGATTTGGTTGAAAATTGATTGTGTGATTTATAATTTAAATGATTGTTATATGTAGTGCTGCCATATTATGACAGCACTACATTTGTTAATTGTCAATTGTTAACTGTCAATTGCCTCATATCCTCCGTTTTTGGCGACACCTTTGAAAATAATTTGCTTCTTGTCGCTTAACTTCTTTAAATAACGTTGTGTGGTTCTTAGACTGCGTCCTGTCTTATTCGATAAAGCAGGCGCATTCAATCCTGGGTTGTTGATAATCGTATCATACAACATCTGCTCAAAATCAATCTTTTGAGGTTTGGGCTCAGTCTCACGAAATAGTCTTAATATCTCCAACTGCGTCATCATTATTCTGTCGGCAATGAACGATATGAAAACTTCTTCGTTATCATGTGCTTTTTCCAAGACTTCTATATATTCTGCGCGCGTGACAGTCGGAATTATCGCTATGTTGTAATCGTTGCGCATCAACGATAAATTCATTAGCAAACGAGCAACACGACCATTGCCGTCTATGAATGGATGTATGAAAACGAAGCGTTTATGAAACTCTGCTGCTAAAACGATGGGGTGAAGTTTGCTTTCATTGTTGTTGTACCATTGTACCAACTGTTTCATACGTTTGCTAATCTCTGCGACAGGTGCAACTGCATATTTGCTTCCACTAACAAAAACCGGTACTTTACGATATTTGCCGGCCTTTTCATCATCTATCTTCTGATAAAAAAGTCTATGTATGTTACATATTATCTCTTCTGTGATAGGTTCGTTATGGCTAAGTTCATACAAATAATCGTATGCCTTCGCATGCCCTACTGCCTCGTAAATATCGCGCAAAGGTTTGCCTTCTATCGTTAATCCATTCTCGATAACGACCTTCGTTTCAGATTCGGTCAGGCTATTTCCTTCGATGGCATTGCTTGAAAATGTCGTTCCAATCTTGTAGTATTCCTTCAGTGAATTTATAGTCTCAGGTGATAATGGACGATATGACCACAACTCCTGCTGGAATTTCTCGCATTGAAAGATTTTATCTTGTAAGTCACTCGAAATCATAGTGTAAAATCAAATTTTATCATACGTACAAAGATAGTAATTTTCTTTATACGATTGTTTTTACACCGCCACTTTTTTTTATTTTACACCGCCAAATTTTAATTTTACACCGCCAAAACAAAAAACTTTTGTCATTGGTCTTTTGCCTTTAGTCTTTTTATTATCTTTGCGTATTAATTTATTAATATGAAAGAAATAGTTTTAAGCGGTATCAGACCAACAGGTAATCTGCATCTCGGTAATTATTACGGAGCTGTTCAGAATTTCATCAAGTTACAAGATAATTATAATTGTTATTTTTTCATTGCTGACTATCACTCACTTACTACTCATCCTCATCCAGATGACTTACATGGCAGAGTGAAGCAGATTTTGGTAGAATATCTTGCAGCCGGTCTCGATCCGGAAAAAGCTACCTTATATGTACAAAGCGACGTGCCGGAAGTAGTGGAGCTTTATCTCTTCTTAAATATGAATGCCTACATCGGTGAACTTGAACGCGTCACTACATTTAAGGAAAAAGTTCGTAAACAACCCGACAACGTCAACGCCGGTCTCCTCACCTACCCAACTTTGATGGCAGCCGACATCCTGATTCATAAGTCGAATTATATCCCTGTAGGAAAAGACCAAGAACAGAATCTTGAGAAAGCCCGCGACTTCGCAGAACGTTTCAACCGCATCTATGGCGTGGATTATTTCCCTGTTCCTCAAGCATTCAACTTCGGCAACGCTCTTGTAAAAGTTCCCGGATTAGATGGCAGCGGCAAGATGGGTAAGTCGGAAGGCGAAGGCAACGCCATCTTCTTGTACGAAGACGACAAGTCTATACGTAAGAAAGTGATGCGCGCCGTCACCGACAGCGGTCCAACAGAACCTAACCAGGAAAAACCTGAACCAATACAAAATCTCTTCAACCTCATGAAGATAGTCTCTAAACCAGAGACAGTTCAATTCTTCGACGATGCTTATAACAACATGAGCATACGCTACGGCGATATGAAGAAACAACTCGCCGAAGACATCATCCAAGTGGTAACACCTTTCCGCGAACGCATCAACGAGCTCTCAAGCAACGACGAATATATCAAGAAAGTAGCTCGTCTCGGAGCAGAAAAAGCTCATGAAAGCGCAAGCAAGACAATAAAAGAAGTAAGAGAAATTATAGGTTTTAGAAGTTTTTAATTTGGCTGTTAGCTATTAGCTATTGGCATAAAATTTTATGAGCGAAAAGTTTGTAGTTTACGAAAAGAAAGAAGAAACAGCTGTTTTAGTTGCGGTATCTACTCAGACGCAGAACAGAGAACGTACGGAGGAATATTTAGATGAACTCGCTTTTCTTGTCGAGACAGCTGGTGGCGTGCCGGTGGCTCGTTTCATCCAGCCTTTAGACCATCCCAACAGCGTGACTTACTTAGGCTCCGGAAAATTGGAAGAAGTACGCCAATTTATCAAAGCCGAAAATATCACCATGGCAGTCTTCGACGACGAACTCACACCGACACAACTTCGTAACATAGAAAAAGAATTAGAATGTAAGATATTGGACCGAACCAACCTTATCTTGGACATCTTCGCTAAAAACGCAAGGACAGCACACGCTAAGACACAGGTGGAACTCGCTCAATATCAATATATGCTTCCGCGACTTACTGGTATGTGGACGCACTTGGAACGCCAGAAAGGTGGTATCGGTCTCAGAGGTCCCGGCGAAAAAGAAATCGAAACCGACCGTCGTATCATACGCGACAAAATAACAAGTCTCAAAGAAAGACTTAAGGAAATTGACATGCAGAAGACTGTCCAACGCAAAAACCGCGGTCAGTTAGTGAGAGTCGCTCTCGTGGGTTATACCAACGTGGGAAAATCGACGATAATGAATCTGTTAAGTAAATCTGATGTCTTCGCCGAAAATAAATTATTCGCAACACTCGAGACAACCGTTCGTAAAGTCGTTGTAGAAAACCTTCCATTCCTTCTCTCCGACACCGTCGGCTTCATCAGAAAACTGCCTCATCAACTCGTCGAGTCGTTCAAATCGACATTAGATGAAGTAAGAGAATCGGACATATTGCTTCACGTAGTAGATATTTCACATCCCGACTTTGAGTCACAGATTGAAGTAGTAAACAAGACTCTCAACGAGATAGGTGCAGGCGACAAGAAAGTCATCATGGTATTTAACAAAATAGACGCATATAGTTATGTCGAGAAAGAGGAAGACGACCTCACCCCAATAACAAAGCGTAACTATTCCTTAGAAGATTGGAAAAAGACTTGGATGGCGAAAGGCAATGATTGTATCTTCATCTCGGCTGTGGAAAAAGACAACTACCAAGAGTTTAGAGACCTTCTCTATAAAGAGATAAAAGACATGCACGCCATCAGATACCCTTACGATAACTTCCTATATTAATAATATGTATATCGACACGCATTCACATATCTACGACGAGGCTTTCGACACCGACAGAGAGTTGGTGTTTGAAAGAGCGCTTGGTGTCGGTGTCGAGATGGTGCTACTACCTAACACTGACGAAAACACCATCAAACCAATGATGGACTTTTATGAAAGTCATATCGACAACTGCCGCGTCATGATGGGACTTCATCCTGAAGGTGTCAGGGAAGACTACAAACGTCATCTCTCGGTGATAGAGAAAGAGATGGGAAAAGATTGTTGGGTAGGCGTCGGTGAAATAGGTCTCGATCTTTATTGGGACAAGACTTTTGAGAAACAACAAGTTGAAGTTTTGAGAGAACAACTCTCGTGGGCGAAGCATCTTCATCTTCCCGTCGCGCTTCACACACGCGATGCCATCGAACTGATGTTTAAAATATTGGAACACGAACAAGACGGAAGCCTCTGCGGTGTGTTCCATTGTTTCAACGGAACTGAAGAACAAGCCAAAATCGCCTTAGACTTAGGATTCCATCTTGGATTGGGCGGCGTCATCACATACAAAAACTGCGACGTTAAAAATTATTTAGCAAATATTCCTTTAGAAAAAATCGTCCTCGAAACCGACGACCCTTATCTTCCACCCGTTCCTTACAGAGGAAAAAGAAACGAGCCTTCTTACATGATAGAAGTAGCGAAGAAAATAGCGGAAGTAAAAAATATCGACATCAATGAAGTTGCAGAAGCAACGACAAATAACGCAAGAAAATTATTCAATCTTTAACATAAAACTTTGAGTTATGTCAGGAGAAAAAACATCAATATTGATACTTTATACCGGAGGCACCATCGGAATGATGCAAGATCCACAAACAGGCAGCTTGGTACCTTTCGACTTCGACAACTTATACGACCATCTTCCGGTATTGAGAAACTTAGATTATCAGTTAGACTTCTATGCCTTCGACAACCTCATCGACTCTTCCAATATGACACCTGATTTCTGGGTCAGTCTGGCTGAGAAGATAGAAAGCTGCTATGAAAAATATGACGGTTTCGTCGTACTTCATGGATCCGACACTATGGCATACACAGCCTCGGCTCTTAGCTTTATGTTAGAAAACCTCAACAAACCAGTGGTCTTCACCGGAGCACAACTGCCGATGGGAATGGTGAGAAGCGACGGAAGAGAGAACATCATTGCTGCCATCGAGATTGCAGCTGCCAAAGACGAAGACACTGCCAAAGTACCTGAGGTGACATTGTTTTTCGAGAATCAACTGCTCAGAGGTAACAGAACGACAAAGCACAACGCCGAACATTTCAACGCTTTCGTATCGGGCAACTACCCATCCTTGGCTGACGTCGGTGTGCGTATCAAATACAATAAGGAGTATATCATGAAACCTAACTTCAAAAAGTTAAAACTTCAAAAGAAGTTAGACAACAACGTGGCTATACTCAAATTATTCCCTGGCATCAGCAAAGAGTTCGTCAAGCACACACTGAACACTCCCAATCTGAGAGCCGTCATCATGGAGACATACGGATCGGGCAACGCACCAACAGCAGCATGGTTCATTGAGAGTCTGAAAGAAGCCATCGAAAATGGACTGATAGTATATAACGTGACACAATGCAAGTCGGGTTCTGTGGAGATGGGACGCTACGAAACAAGTTTAGATTTAGACAGAATCGGCGTCATCAGCGGACACGACATCACGACGGAGTCGGCGATAGCAAAAATGATGTACTTATTGGGAGAAGGTTATCCTACCGAGAAAGTCAAGGAATTATTGCAAACTCCAATCCGAGGAGAGATGACGCTTTGATAATTTACAGTTGACAATCTACAATTAACAATTGTTGGACGTTCCGTAAAGGCATCACTCCTGTGGCGTCTTAATTTATAAAATGTGTAAGGAAACATTGAATGTGTCCAGTAGAGACGTACCAATTACACCTATAAGTATAAACAATATGGAATTGATGTGTCTCATTAATGTTGATGCATCTCATTAATTGGGAATAAGGAACAATATTCCAAAAAAAATGATATAATGTGAAATAATTTTTTGGTAGCTAAGGTCGTTAATGATAATATTTTCATTGATTTATTAAGATGAAACATGTGATAATACAATAAGTTAAGTAAGAAATAAAAAAGTGAATAAATGTTTAAAAATAATTTCCGTTTCAAAGAAAAAAATATGTAACTTTGGAGCGAAATTTTGATTAAACTTTAGGAGAGATGTCCGAGTGGTTTAAGGAGCACGCCTGGAAAGTGTGTATACTCCAAAAGGGTATCGCGGGTTCGAATCCCGCTCTCTCCGCAAGAAATTATAAAACAAGAGAATAAGAAATTAAATCAAGTTAAATTAAAATAGTAATCAATCAAAAAAATTAAAAGTAGTAATCAACATTTCCAATTATGAAAAAATTAATTGCTTTACTCACAATTGCTGGTTTTATGACATTTGGTATCAGCAATGCAGTTCTTGCACAGCAAGAAGAAAATGTACCTCAAACAGAACAGGCAGCTCCAGCTGAAGAAGTAGCTGAAGCAGCAGCACCTGTAGAAGAAATTGTTACCACAACAATGACAGAGGAAGAAGAAGAACCAACATTCCACGAAGTACTTAAGAAACAATACATCGATGGTGGTTGGGGTTACATGACAGCTGTTCTCGTAGTATTAGTACTTGGTATGGCTATCTCAATCGAGAGAATCATCTATTTAACATTAAGCACAACAAACACCAAGAAATTGGTTGCTGACTTCGAAAAAGCATTGAACGAAGGTGGCGTTGAAAAAGCTAAAGAACTTTGCCGTAACACACGCGGTCCTGTAGCAAGTATTTTCTACCAAGGTTTATTACGTTACAACGATGGTCTCGACGAAGTAGAAAAAGCTATGATTTCTTACGGTTCAGTTATGAACGGTAACCTTTCAAGCGGTTCAAGCTGGATTACATTGTGTATCGCTTTAGGTCCTAACTTAGGATTCTTTGGTACAGTTATCGGTATGGTTCAAGCTTTCGACGACATCGCTGCAGCAGGTGACATCAGCCCTACAATCGTTGCATCAGGTATGAAGGTTGCTTTGTTGACAACCGTTTTCGGTTTGATCACAGCTATGATCCTCCAAGTTGCTTATAACTTCATCCTCAACAAGATTGAAAACATCTTGAATGACATGGAAGATAGTACAATCAGCTTCATGGATGTTTTAACAGAATACGCAAGAAAAAAATAATAGTTAATCTTCATTAACTTTAAAAAACATTAACAATGGACGAAAAATTATTAAAAATTTGTAAATATGTGCTCTGGGCTCTTTTAGGCATCAGCGTAGTAGTACTAGGCATCAGCATGTTCAAAGGAGAAGCCAGTACCGATACAGTGATGTACTTGGCCTACGCACTCTTGATATTGCTCGTATTGGCAATATTATTCTCACCTATCTACGGAGCTATTGTTAATCCAGGTAACTTAAAGAAAATCGGTATCGCAATAGGTTTATTCGCAATAGTAGCATTAGCAGCTTATATCTGCTCTCCTGGTGCAACTCTAAGTCAAGAATATTTGGATTCAATGGGCATCACATCTGGCATTGAATCGGTTTGTGACTTCTTGATGATGTTCGTTTACATTATGCTCGGTGGAACAATAGCATCTGTAATCTATTCAGCTGTATCAAAACTGTTTAACTAATTAAGAAAATATCAATATGGTAAAAAGACAAAAAAAGAAAGTACCGGATCTCAATTCAGGATCAATGGCCGATATATCTTTTTTACTATTGGTATTCTTCCTCGTTACAACAACCATGGATACAGATAGCGGTATCACCCGCCGTCTCCCCCCACCGGTTGAAAATCCGGAAATGGACGTCAAAGTTAAAGAAAGAAACATCATGAACGTCATGATTAATAAGTATGATAAAATGTTGGTTAACGGAAAACCAGGCGACATCACAACACTAAAGGAAATGGCAAAAGAATTTGCTACACCTCGTCCAAACGATGAAACAGCTCCTGAAGTTGAAGTTAAGAACATTGAACTCCTTGGTGATGTCATGCTCAGCAAAGGCGTCGTATCGTTGAAAAACGACCGCGGTACTTCATACTTGATGTATATCAGCGTTCAAAATGAATTGGCTCGAGCCTTTAATGAATTAAGAGATGAAATGTCAATGAAACATTTTAATCAACATTACGCAGACCTTACCGATCAGGATAAGATAGACGCTATCAACAAAGCTGTCCCTGTCCGTATCTCAGAGGCTGAACCAGAAGCAATTCAATAAAACATAGGAGATATTATTATGGCATCAAAGTATAGATCAGACGAACCTAAGGAAGTCCCGGCAATGAGTACCGGTTCTATGCCTGACATTATCTTCATGTTGATATTCTTCTTCATGGTTACAACCTCCATGCGTGAAGTATCATTGAAGGTAAAAATGAAATTACCAGAAGCAACTGAAGTTCAAAAATTAGAAAAGAAATCTTTGGTTAGCTATATCTACATCGGACCTCCTACCAATGCTAAAACATACGGTACAGAGTCACGTATCCAGCTCAACGATCAATATTCAAATATAACAGATATCATCCCTTATATTGAAAGTGAGCGTTTAGCTCGTAACGAATCAGACCGCCCTCTCCTCACAACTTCATTGAAAGTTCATGAAGAAGTAAGAATGGGTCTCGTCACCGATGTTAAACAAGAACTTCGTAAATGCGGTGCATTCCGTATCAACTACTCAGCTCGTAAAGGCGAAAAGATTAGTCAATAATTATCAAGTTCTTAATACTAAAAAAAACTCCGGCATTATCTGATGTCGGAGTTTTTTTTAGTCATCAAGTCAACGACTCCTTAGAGATGACTGGTTTATTCAATGTTTTCTTTCAATATATCGTTTTTAAAACTTCAGAATTCCAAAACTCATAGACTCATAGACTCAAAAAAAAAGACATCGCTTTTTATTCGCGATGTCTTTTTTAATTCGTGTTGATAGTGACTACTTAATCACGATCTCATCGCAGAAAATCCAACCTGGTTCGCCAGCTCCAACGTGCCAATCTGGACAAGCGTCAATCTTCTTAGCTACCATCTTGATATATCTTGCAGTGACTTTCTTGTCGACACTGAACTCATACATCACAGGTTCTTCAGTATCTTGTGAGATATGGTTCTCCATCTTGCCGATAGACTTGTAGTTCTTACCATCATTGGAGACAAAGAACTCAACTTGTTTTGGCATGAAAATCCATGACTTCTGATCTTGCAAGAAACTACCTGCCACTTTTTCAAGTTCTTGAACTTCGCTTAAATCGACAGTAGCAACGAGGTCAACGCCGTGATAACCTTGCCATGTTCCAACGCGGAAATTGTTACTACCTCTTTGGAAGTCAATGAGTGCTATGTCGCCACCAGCTTCATATTGCGAGTTGTATCTGTTTTCAATCTTGATTGTTCTTCCAGCAGCAATCTTCTTGAAGTTGCCTTCCACAACATTACTCTTCTTACCGTCTTTAATAGCCACGACTCTCACATCGGCGCTTTCGTTTATGGCAAATGGCGCAGTGTAGAGTGTGCTGTTAGCGTCAGGTGTACTGCCGTCGATGGTGTAATACATCTTAGCATCATAATCCAAATGACTTAAGCTTATATTCAATTTCTCAAAGAAGACGTCTGAATCTGCATTAATAATAGGTGTAGTTACAATGATAGGATTCTCTATTTGTTGTTTAGGAGAATTTTCAGCATCGATAGCCCATGTCGAATTGCGTTTGTTAGTCATCTCAAACTCTAATTTACCGCCGTTATAAACTTCATCGAAATAGATGTAGCTTCTATCTAAAGGTTTACCGTTCAATCTTACAGATTCGATGTAACGATTTTCTCTCGACAAATTATCTGCTATGATGGTGAAAGTCTTTCCATTTTCAAGGCTTATTGTCATCTCTTCAAAGTGAGGAACGCCGATGACGTAATATCCGCTTGCCGGAGTGACAGGATAGAATCCCAATGCGCTCATTACATACCAAGCTGACATCTGACCGCAGTCTTCGTTGCCGCATAAACCATCTGGTTGGTCGGTGTATAATTCGTACATAATCTTGTTAACGAGTTTCTGTGTCTTGGTAGGTTTTCCTAAATAATTATAAAGGTATGCCATGTGGTGACTTGGTTCGTTGCCGTGAGCATATTGTCCGATGAGGCCTGTGATGTCAGATTGAACGCGACCTGTCATTTCTGATGAAGAATTGAAGAGTTCGTTCAGTTTTCTGTCGTAAGCTTTCTCGCCACCCATCATCTTGATATGAGTATTAATGTCTTGTGGAACGAAGAAATTATATTGCCATGTGTTAGCTTCTGTGAGCATGAAATTGACTTGTGTCGGATCGAAAGGTGTCACGAAACAAGCGTTTCTCCTTCCGCGGAAGAACTTTGTTGATGGATCATATAAGTTCTTGTAATATTGTGCTCTTTGATAAAATTCGTCTGCGATATCTTGTTTGCCGAGAGCCTCAGCTAATCTCGCGATGCACCAATCGTCGTAAGCATATTCGAGAGTTTTTGATACAGACTCGCCTTCACAGTTAGAAGGGATGAAACCATATTCTTTATAGCAACCAACGCCGAAGTGTTCTTTGTTGGCACTGTTGACCATCGCATCTAAAGCCTCTTCATAGTCGATGCCGTCGATTCCTGAGAAGTAAGCGTCGGCTATGACAGGCATTGCGTGATAACCAATCATGCAGTAAGTCTCGTTTGCAGCAAGTTCCCATACAGGAAGGACAACACCGCCCGTCTCATAGTTATTAATAAAGGTATTGATGATGTCGCGGGTGCGTTCTCTTTGTACGAGGGTAAGCAAGGGATGCTCTGTTCTGAAGGTATCCCATAAAGAGAAGACTGTATAACGCAGGCTATCGCTTTGATAAACTTTCTTGTCATGTGCGCGATAACGACCATCAACGTCTGAGAAGAGGTTAGGTACAGCGAAGCAATGGTATAAAGAGGTGTAGAAAATATCTTTATCTTCCTCATTAACGACAGAGTTGATATTGATACGATTGAGTTCGTCGTTCCATGAGTCGTATGTTTTTTGAGCGAGTTTATCGAAATCGAAGTCAGCGATTTCTGAGGCTAAGTTTTTCTTAGCACCTTCAACATCGACTGCTGAAATAGCGACACGCATCACTATTGGTTGACCATCGGCAGCGTCGAAGTCTAACCAAGCTTGAATGTCTTTTCCTTCTGCATGTTTTATGTTAGGATATTCTTTATTGTCAGAGCAGATTCCGAATCCCGTAAAAGGTTTAGAAAATTCAGCGTAGAAATAAAGATATTGATTGGAAGCCCATTGACCAGTACGACGGAAACCGCTGATAGCGTTATCGCTTTCTATAGTTATGAACGACTCGTGAATTGTCTCAGCAGAAGTGTTAGACTCTTGGAGCTCGACAATGATATGAGCATCGTTTGTTTTAGGGAAAGTATAACGTTGCATTGCAGCTCTTTCACCAGCTGTAAGTTCCACCTTGATGTTATAGTCGTCGAGGATAACTGAGTAATATCCGGCTTTAGCAGTCTCATTTTCATGTTTAAAAGAAGAACTATATTCTTTTGAGTTGAAGGAAGGTTTTCCTGTAATAGGAGCGAAGCGGAAGTCGCCGTAGTCGTTACAGCCTGTTCCTTGGAGGTGAGTGAGGCTAAAACCGAGTATTGTTGTATCGGAGATATGATAGCCTGAACAACCGTCCCAAGAGTCCATGCGAGTGTCAGGAGAGTTCTGTATCATACCGAAAGGAGCCACGGCACCAGGATAGGTATGACCATGACCTCCTGTTCCGATAAATGGTTTTACATACTGAGCAAAGTCTTGTTTCTCGATGTTATTTGTTGAACATGAGAAAAATAGAAAACTAATCGCGACGATTAAAACGATGATTTTTTTCATTTTTTTAGAATTAATTAAAGTAAAATACGTTTTCAATAAATGAGCGGTAAAATTAGTTAATTATTTGTAATTACACAAGTTATAAGGTAAAAGAAGATAAAGATTTTTTTTTGTAAAAAAAAAGAAAAATCTTGTTTTACTCTGTGAAATATTGTTATATTTGCAGTTCGAAGTGTAATTTGAAATAAACTTATTTATTAACTTAAAATAGCATTAAAATGAAAAAAGTTCTTTTACTTTCATTAGGTCTCGTAATGGGATTTAGTGCATTTGCACAAAACCGTGTAGTTAAAGCAGAAAAAGCTGCTAAAGCTACAGCAGTTAAGAAAGCAGTAGGCAACGACATTAGCACAGAAGTTAGTGTTTTGGATTACTCATCACAAGCAAGACAAAGTGTTGTATCAAACAGATGGGCAAACTTTGAAGAAAGCGAAACAATGTGGACATACTACGATTTGCAATCAAACTTCCAAGTTTCAAACCGTATGTATCAACTCAATGATGGTTCAGTAGCAGTCGCTGCAACAATGTCACACGAAGACAACCAAACAGTATCAGACCGTGGTACAGGTTACAACTTCTCAGCTTACGGTGAAATGAATTTCGCTGGTATGCCAGAAGTACGTGAAGAAGCTAACGCTACAGGCGCTGACGTAAGAACAGGTTGGCCAACAATCGCTCCTTACGGTGCAACAGGCGAAATCTTAGTTAACCACGGACATGCTGACGGTCTCTGCTACTACACAAGAGAAGTAGCTGGCGAAGGTACATGGGATGGTCCTCATGCTATTCCTAATCCACAAGGCTTAGACGGTCAACAATATGCTTTCTCATTGTCATGGCCAAGAGTTGCTACATCAGGTGCTAACAACGAAATCGTTCACGTTTTCAGTGCAGCTCAATACAATGTTTCAGCTGACGAAATCGTAAACGCTATGTTCTATAGCCGTTTCGATGGTGAAACATGGTCAACACAATGGGCTCCTCTCTTCGACACAGAAGAACACATGGGTACCTACAGCGCTGACGACTATTCAGTAGCAGCTAACGGTGATGTTGTCGCTGTTGTTTATTCAACAGTATTCCATGGCCACGTTGTTATGTACAAATCAACTGACAATGGTTTAACATGGGAAAGAAACATCGTTTGGGAAAACCCATTCTATGGTTGCGACTGGGAAACAGACGAATGCTCACTCACAGGTGAGAATCCAGTTTACAGCCCTGTTCACAATACAGTAGCAGTTGGTCCTGATGGCGTTGTTCACGTAGCTGTTTCATCATTCCCTTACGTACACACTGAACTCGGTAACACATTCTCATACTACTATGGTCGTACAGCTGAAGGTATCGCTTACTGGAACGACACAAGAGAAGAACCAATAGCAACATTCCAACTTTGGGTTGACGATCCAGAAAACGAAGGTTATGTTCTCCACTCAGGCGACAGTATCAACTTCTGCGGTTGGATCCCATTCTACGAAAACATCATGGACTTCAATAATGACATGGTTTACCACGGTGACGACTACATCTACGCTATGTACACAACAGGTTCATCTTTCCCAGCTCTCTCAGTTGACACAGAAGGTAACCTCGCTTTAGCTTACTCAACACCTGACACATATCGTACATACAACGGTCAATACTACTACAGATCAGTTGCTATGAGCTACAAAGCTGCTAACGAAGAAGGCTGGCATGTTGCTGTTGAAACAGTTATGGACGACTTCATCCACACGATGGACGAAGCTATCTTCGTTAACGCTGCTCCTAAAGCTTCTACAGCTAACGAATTCTGGTTCTCATACATCGCTGACGCTACACCAGGTTTATTCTGGGGTTCAGCTCCAACACAAACATCAGCTACAGCTAACACAGTTTATGCTTTCAAGATTAGCTCTGATAAACTCAGCATCGAAGAACCAGTCGCTAACGACGTTGTTTATAACATCTTCCCTAACCCAGCAACAGACTTCGTAAACATCTCTTCTTCAATGGAAGCTGACGCTACAATCACTTTCACAAACTTAGCTGGTCAAACAGTTAAAGTTGTTAACCAAAGATTAACAGCAGGTGACACAAGCATCAATATCAACGACCTCACAAGCGGTGTTTACTTCTGCACAGTTAACGCTAACGGTTTCAACCACACAACAAAAGTTGTTGTTAAATAAGAAATAAAAAATTATTTTATAAAGAGCGGTTTAACGACCGCTCTTTTTTTTTATCTTTGCTCCGAAGTAGGGTTCGAAATGATTAATAGGGAATCCTGTGAAAATCAGGAGCTATTCCCGTAGCTGTAAACTCCTTTTTTATGTTTTGAGCATATCGACACTGACATCGTTGGGAAGTCGCTCAAAACGGAGAAGCCAGAAGACCTGCCCTCACTCTCCGATTCGTAACTTTCGGGAAAGAGCGAAGAATTATCTTTTATCTTGCCTTGAAGTTGCATTTTGTTAACTATAAATCGCAACTGTATCATGATCGAAGAAACATTTATCATCAAAAGAAACGGTCAAAGAGTACCTTTCTCTATCGAAAAAATTAAAAACGCCGTATCTAAGGCATTCCTCTCCGTAGGCGCTTTCGCAACTCAAGATGTACTCACCAACATTATGTGCCGCTTGGACATCTACGACGGCATCTCGGTAGAAGAAATACAAAATCAGGTGGAACGCTCTATCATGGCTGAACGTTACTATGAAGTGGCAAAGGCTTATATCCTCTATCGCCAACGTCAATACGAAGACAGAGAAATATCCGATAAGATGCGCTTCCTCGTCAATTACTGCAACGCAACAAACGCTGCTACAGGAAGTAAATTCGACTCTAACGCCAACGTGGAAAAGAAAAATATCGCTACTCTCATTGGCGAACTGCCAAAGTCTAACTTCATACGCCTCAACCGCCGTATGCTCTGCGACAGACTTAAAGAACTCTACGGAAAAGAACTCTCCGACAAATATCTCTACATGCTTAATAATCACTTCATCTATAAAAACGATGAGACAAGCATGGCAAACTACTGCGCAAGTATCACCATGTATCCTTGGCTGCTCAACGGAACACTGAGCATTGGCGGCAACGCAACACGCCCAACAAACCTCAAGTCGTTCTGCGGCGGATTCATCAATATGGTATTCATGGTGTCGAGTATGCTGAGCGGCGCCTGCGCAACACCAGAGTTCCTCATGTATATGAACTATTTCATTGGCTTGGAATACGGAAAAGATTATTACAAACATACTGACGAAGTCGTCGATCTTTCTCTTAAAAAAAGAACGATGGACAAGGTCATCACCGATTGTTTCCAACAAGTCGTATATTCTATAAATCAACCAACAGGAGCACGTAACTTCCAATCTGTATTCTGGAATATTTCTTACTACGACAAATATTATTTCCAAAGTCTCTTCGGCGAGTTCTGTTTCCCTGATGGCTCGCGTCCCGATTGGGATTCCTTAGATTGGCTTCAGAAACGTTTCATGCGCTGGTTTAACGAAGAAAGAACAAAGGCTGTCCTTACATTCCCTGTCGAGACGATGGCTCTTCTCTCTAAAGATGACGATATCTTGGATAAAGAATACGCCGATTTCACAGCTGAGATGTATGCTGCCGGTCATTCATTCTTCACCTACGTCAGCGACAATGCCGACTCTTTGAGCAGCTGCTGCCGTCTCAGAAACGAAATCCAAGACAACGGATTCAGCTACACTTTGGGAGCTGGAGGCGTCTCTACAGGCTCTAAAAGCGTCTTGACGTTAAACCTCAACCGTTGCATACAATATGAAAAGAAAAACAATATTCCTCATCTGAAGTTTGTAGAAGATGTCATCGACTTGATGCATAAGGTTCAGATTGCTTATAACGAAAACCTTAAATATCTTCAAGAGAAAGGAATGTTGCCACTCTTCGACTCTGGTTATATTGCATTGTCGCGTCAATATCTTACGATAGGAATCAATGGTATTGTTGAGGCAGCCGAGTTCTTGGGAATACCAATTAACGATAATGCCGAATATCGCGAGTTCGTTCAAGGCGTCTTAGGATTGATAGAAAGATATAACAAGCAATATAGAAAGAAGGACTTGTTATTTAACTGCGAGATGATTCCTGCCGAAAACGTCGGTGTGAAACATGCGAAATGGGATAAGGAAGACGGATATTTCGTCCCTCGCGATTGCTACAACAGTTATTTCTTCGTCGTGGAAGACGAATCGTTGAATGTGCTGGATAAGTTCAAACTACATGGAAAACATTACATTGAACACCTGACAGGAGGCTCGGCTCTGCATCTTAATTTGGAAGAACATCTCTCCAAAGCTCAATATCGTCAGCTGTTAAGGGTAGCAGCCAAAGAAGGCTGCAACTATTTTACTTTTAACATTCCTAACACAGTCTGCAACGATTGCGGTCATATCGACAAGAGATATTTGAAGAAATGTCCGCATTGTGGAAGTGAGAACTTGGATTATCTCACGAGAGTCATCGGTTATATGAAGAGAATAAGCAATTTCTCGGAGGCACGACAAAAAGAAGCCGGACAAAGATATTACTCGCGTTACGATGCTTAAATATTACAACTACGATATAGTCTTTCAGGAGATTCCTGATGAGGTAAGTTTAGCTATAAACATCACTTGTTGTCCCAACAGATGCGAAGGCTGCCATAGTCCGCATCTGTGGGAGGACATTGGTGAAGAGTTGACCTTTGACGAGTTAGATAGGATTGTTTCTATTTATGAAGGAGAAATAACCTGTGTTTGCCTGATGGGAGGCGACAATGACTTAGCTGCGATTGAGGCGATGGCGCGACATATCAAGGAACGACATCGTTTGAAAGTTGGTTGGTACTCAGGAAGAGAAATATTTCCATCTGAAATAAGATATTTCGATTATATCAAATTAGGGCCCTACGACAAGAACAAAGGAGGCTTGAAAAGCAAGACAACAAATCAGAGGTTTTATAGAGTAACCAAGTCAATGAGTCAATGAGTCTATAAGTTTTGAAGTTCTAAAGTTTAAAAAAGCGCCTCTACAGGACACATGCAATGTGTCCGTACAATTGTTAATCAATACTCCATCTCTCCGCCATCGCTTCCTTCGAAGCTGTCGCCACCTGCGGCATTGGTTGGCATTCTTCTCTTCTGTTGTTGCTGATTGATTCTATAGTTAAAGTTGAGAGTTATAGATGTCGTGCTCCATGTGCTTTCGCTATATTGATAGAAGTTGTCGCCCCACGATTCTCCTCCTTGTTGACGACTTCCGAAGACGTCGCGGATGTTGAGTGAGATAGTAGCGTTCTTGTTAAACACATCGCGTGATGCTGCAAAGTCGCACCAATAATTTGCGTCGCGATAGCCGAGAGGTTCCTCACGTGGTCCCATATAACGACCCGTCAACTGTAAGTCGCACACATTCTTGATTCTAAACTTCGACACAAGACGTGCGAAAGTGTTATATGAATCTGTCACGTAATGTCTGCCGTTCCAGTCACCGACAGTATTAGACTTGAAGAAGTTGATACTTCCGTTTATGTTCCACCATTTGAATAAATCTAAAGAAGCAACGAGTTCAACACCATAATCGTCGCTGATACCGAAGTTCTCCGGACGGCTGTACGAAATATCACCAACGACAGTGGTAAAATGACGAATCACATCAGTGCTATGACGATAATAGGCTGTGAAGTTGATATTTCCTTTTTCCCAGAAACGAAGATATGACATTTCATAACTGTCGGTATAGACAGGTTTCAAACCAGGGTTACCGGTTCTGATGTTACGGTCGTCGTTGAAAGAATTGAAAGGAGCCATCTGACCATACCAAGGACGACGGATACGACGGGCGTAACTTGCCTGAATCTGATCTACTTCTGTCAAAGAATAATTAAGGTGACCTGTTGGGAAGAAATCCAAATATCTCTGGTCGTTCTTCTCGTTAGTGTTTTTAAGATAAGTATCGATGAGTGTAAACTCCGAGCGCAATCCCACTTGTCCAGAGAATCGACCGAATTCACGACCGTAGCTACCATAAAGAGCAGCGACCTGTTGGTTATAATCGAAGTCGTGAGTGTAGTCGGATAAGATAGAATCGTTTTCTGTCACCATCATATTGTTATTTATCCAGCGTCCTGTATATTTACCGCCGAGTTCAACGACTGAGAGTCCGTAATGATGAACGAAATCGACGGTTGCTTGCAGGTTCTGCTGATTCTCTTGTGCTTGAGTATATTGGTTTATAGCAAAAGATGGATTAACATTGTTATTCAAGTCTTCCTCTGTCAAAAACTCTGCATCAACGATATCAGACCATTCGGTGTCGGAGTTGGAGAAATAACGCACCGAAGCTTTGAGTGAGTTGTCTTTTGTTCCGAAATATTTGTCGTATGAGAGTGTGTATTCCATCATCGGCCTTTCGTTGTACCAGTCTTCAGTACGTCTCGAGAAGTTTTGCAAACCTTCAAACGGGAATTTATCCATGTAAGTCACACTTGGAGTGTTGTGACCGTCAGATTGGCGATACATCGCGCTGAAAGTCAAGATGTCGTTATCAGAGAAATAATAGTCGAAGCCTCCGCGTACGTTGTGACCTTTTCTATTTCTGTTACGATAAGTCAACTGTTCTGTTATCTGTGTTGCGTCGTCATGATTTTCCAACAAAGGGTCGTAGCCGTTTAAACCTTCGTAATATTCAGTAAGAGTGTAACCGTCACTGATGTCGTCGCGATAATTGAAGTTATAGTTAGCGAACACATTGAATCTCTTGAATCTGTAGTTAAGACTTGCACCAATACCAGTCTGGAAAGGGAAATCTTCCTTAAAGAATTTCTCGCCCCATTGTACAGGGAAACCGCCGCGGAAATCGACAGAAGCGTTAAAGCCTTTTCTCTTATCTTTTTTAAGAACTATATTGATGATACCTGCAGTACCTTCGGCATCGTATCGCACGGAAGGATTTGTCACCACTTCGATTCTCTCAATCATATCGGCTTGGAGACTGCGGAGAGCGTCTTGTGTGCTGACGCCGGCGAGACCTGACACCTTGCCATCGACGAGAATCTGGACGCCGTCGTCGCCTCTGAGACTGACATTACCTTCCACATCGACATTGACAGAAGGAATGTTATCGAGTACTTCAATGGCGTTGCCTGCTGTACTGCTGACATCTTTTCCTACGTTAAAGACGCGTTTATCTAAAGTCATCGTCATTGTACTTTTCTCTGCAACTATCTCAACCTCTTCGAGTAAAGCCGAGTCTGGGAACATCGTTATTTTTCCAAGAGCAACGACATCTCTCGCGTTCTTAATATCAATATTTATTGTCTTTGTCTCGTAACCCATAAATTGAACTACGATATAATATTTTCCTGGCATCGTCTTCAAAGAAAACGCGCCATCCATATCGGTGATAACACCTGTCACGAGTGTCGAGTCTTGGGAACGAAAAAGACTGATGGTAGCATATTCGAGCGGACCATCAGTCTCATTATCTATAACGATTCCTTTTATCTCTGCATCAAGAGGTGAATCGATATATGATTCCAAAGCATTTAACTCTATAGAGAACAATAAAGATGCGATAATAACGAATAATGATGTTAACTTTTTCATATAAAAAACATTATAGTCTTAACAATAATTTCATTTTTCAACGGGTCGAAAAATATCAAAATCTGTGCCGCGAAAAACTGTCATAACTCCAATAAAACAAGTAAAAGGGAGGTATTTTCAAGTTTCGAGTTTGAAATGAAAAAATTTGCGGTTCAACTTACTTTTTTCAATTATAAAATTTTTGTCATATTCATTTAGAAGGTTTCTTCGATATAACACACAATTACACTTTTCAATATAAAAAGACAAGTAAAAATTACACTTTTCAATATTTTTATCAGATTGGATCTACATCAACTTGTATCTTGACTGATTTAAATTCGGTGTTGTGCTTAAAATCTTCTATAGTTTTTTTGATATAATCTTTAACCTTATTGGAATATAAGTCTTTGTTAATCTTGATAATCATCTGTTTGATATAAAGATTTTTCACTCGTGAGACGACAGGATATTCCGGTCCGAGGAAGTTTTCTTTAAAAGTATGACGAAACACTTTTGCCAATGAATCAGCTGCCTTGTTGAGTTTGTTGTAATCGACGTCTTTCACCTTTATTAATATGAGTCGCGAAAATGGCGGATAATTAAACTGCCGACGCGCCGCCATCTGCTCATCGTAGAAACTGACATAATCGTGACTCATCACGCTGAGAATTACGGGATGCTGCGGCTGATAAGTCTGTATTATCACCTTTCCCTTATCGCCTTTTCTTCCTGCACGACCGCTCACCTGTTCCATCAGCTGGTAACTTCTCTCGTAGGCTCGGAAGTCGGGGAAGGTAAGCATATTGTCGGCATTTAATATTCCAACAACTTTTACGGAATCGAAGTCCAAGCCTTTGGTAACCATCTGTGTTCCAACAAGAATATCGGTTTCTTTATTCTGAAATTGTTCAAGAATATATTGATAGCTGTTTTTAGTTCTTGTTGTATCCAAGTCCAATCGTGCGCTGCGTGCTTCCGGAAAAACGACTTTCAGGTCATCTTCAATGCGCTCTGTTCCAAAGCCATGCATCTTCAAGTCGGTACTTCTACACGATGGACATTCTGTAGGGACGTTGGTGGTATATCCGCAATAATGACATTTGAGGATATTCTGATTTTTGTGATATGTGAGACTGACGTCGCAGTTGATACACTGCGGGATATAGCTACAATGTTCACATTCAATTCTGAGAGAGAATCCTCTGCGGTTTTGGAACAAGATGACCTGATTCTTCTCTTCGAGAGTTTTGTTCATGGCATCGACTAAAGTCTTGCCGAAGTTAGCCTGCATCATTTTACGACGCGTCTCCACCCTCAAATCGTCGATGATAATCTCCGGCATCTCCACTCCACCGTAGCGTTCCGTCAGGCTAACCAAGTGATACTTATTTTGTTTAGCGTTATGATACGATTCAAACGACGGTGTTGCCGAGCCTAAGAGGAGGCGAGCGTGGAACATTTTAGACATGACGACAGCTATGTCGCGAGCCGAATAACGCGGCGCCGGGTCAATCTGCTTGAACGAACTATCATGTTCCTCATCGACTATTATCAAGCCGAGATTAGAGAAAGGCAAAAAAATCGCCGAACGCGAACCAATGATGATTTGGTATTTTGAGTCGCCGAGTCGCCGAGTCGCCGAGTCGCCGAGATTTTGAGATTCTGAAGTTCTGAAGTTTTGAAGTTCTGAAGTTCTAAAGTTCTGAAGTTCTGAAGTTCTGAAGTTTTGAAGTTCTGAAGTTCTAAAATTCATCACCTGCTGCCATATCTCAACGCGTTCATTGTCGTCATAACGCGAGTGATAAACACCAACTCTATCACCAAAATATTTCTTTAATCTATTGATAATCTGTTCCGTCAAAGCTATCTCCGGAAGAAGATAGAGAACTTGCTTTCCTTTATCAATAGCCTCTTGTATCAGTTTGATATAAATCTCTGTCTTGCCACTCGACGTCACGCCATGCAACAAAACAGGTTTCTCTTCATCGAAGCCTTCTCGTATCTCATCAAAAGCTGCTTGTTGTTTCTCTGTCAACACGATAGACGACACATCGGTGAGAGCTTTATAACTTTTCAAACGACTCATCCTCTTCTGGTAAGTCTCGAAGACACCTTTCTCCACCAATGCTGAAAATACTGAAGACGTGGCATTTGCCTTTTTCAGCAAGTCGGAGACGAGCACGTCGTTATCGACAGAGCCACCGAGTACGAGAAACGCCATCAGCAACTCCAACTGTTTGTAAGCTCTTTTCGAGAGATTATCCATCAGCTGATGCATCTTCTCTTCGTCGCGATAATCATTTGACAATCTGACGAATCGCTCGTATCGCGCCTTATACTTTTGTTGCAGCTCCTCTTGCATCACTATGATTTTCCTTTCTATCATCGTCTTGACAAGAGGCATGACTTTCTTATATCCAATAATCTTGCTAACTTGCGTCAATGTTAGTTGAGGTTGAATATTGAGAGCTTCTACGATAAGATATTCGTTGTCGCTCAGCGTCTCACTATCAAGGACAAAGTCTTCGGCGAGAGATATTTTAGATTCGCTCGAGAGTTTCAGAGCCGAAGGCAAGGCAGCCTGCATCACTTCGCCAAGATAACACAGATAATACGACGAGATCCAATTCCATAGTGAGAGTTGGTTTTCATTGACAACAGCGTCATCGTCGAGTATGTCGAGAAGATATTTTATGTTTGAATAATCAGGGACGTTGGTACTTACAGACGTTATCAAGCCTGACATTATCTTCGTCTTTCCAAACTGCACTACGGCTCTCAGTCCCACCCTCGCCTTCTGATTTAGTTCAAAAGGAACGCGATAGGTAAAAGTACCCGGCAATGGTAAAGGCAACAATATCTCGGCAAATAACGTAAGTCTTTCTTCCATAATATCAATGAGATAAAACCGTCTTCACTCCGATAAGCTGATCGTAGTTTTGTGTTGTATCGAAAAGATACAAGTAAATTGTATATTCATTTACGGTCTGCCAGAAGTTACCTGCAACGCTTGTGACCTCAGCCTCCGTCTGTCCTTTTTCTCTCACGGCATAGATATAATCGTAATAGCCTTGTTTCAGTAAGAGGTTGAGTGAATATCCTTTACGATTATAGTCGTAGGTCATTTTGTTTCTCTCATCTAAGTTCCAATCGGTGATAGCGCCCATCACATAAACATCTTGATTCTGCATCACAGGAGCCCATTCCAAGAAAAACTCCACCATGACGTAGTCGGCTTCCGTAGCAGCAACTCTGTCGTCACGTTCGAGATAAATGATTTTCTCACCGAACAAATCCGTTTCATTTACGTAGGCATAAAGGTTTCTTCTTTGATCGTCGTATAAGGTAACCACGTAATAATCATTCGACATCTCTACCGAACGCGTCTGTTCCGGCATATTATGAAGGTTGCTCGTATTGAAGTGTCGATATTGATTGCCGGAGTTAAAAACCGTCTTTGGATTATTCTCGTATGACAGATAATCGGGATAGACGTATGTCGGTTTTATTCCCATCACGGCATTATCCCAACGTCCATTCTGCTGAATCGTCACATTGGAATATTGTTCCGCCAAAGAGTTAAAAAGGTCGGGATAAGAGATCGACATCTCAAGTTGCTGGTTGTCGGTGCCAAGACTTAAATCGAAAGGATAGCGTGGGATATTGACATTGATATTTGCCTTATCGTCGACAATCATAAAACGACGCGTGAAATAAATATTTTCTGGACTGAGTTCATTTTCAAAGACGATGAGAAGATAGTTTCCTGAGATTTTTGGCGTCATGTCTTCCGTAGGGAAAACCAAGTCGAAATGGACATAATCGACCATAGTATTGAGAGAGAAGGAATAATTCTCGATGTCGTCGGAGTCGAAGCCACTAAGGTATTCAATCTGCTGAATATCCGACTGCTGCGACCAATCGTTATTGCAATGGACGAAGGTGTAATACATATAAGGAGCGTCGTTGGAGAAGACATCGAATTGAAGATGAAGTTTTCCCATCATATCGTTGAGATGTATTATCGGTTTCGCCAAAGAATCGCCGACAGGATGAAGGAGAACCGTCTGAACCTTGTCGTTGTAGTTGGTATCAGTATAAGATTGCAGCTGCTGAGCGCAGATTGAATTCGATATAACAAGAAGCGATAATAAAGCTACGAGTCGTGAGCTATGAGCTATGAGATTTAATAGTTTAGTATTCATTTTTCGTCGTCTTTTTATTTTCCAAAGATAATAATTGAAGAACAATAAAAATTCCTGAAAGTTTATTAACACGGAGAAACGCAACAATATTTATAAGAGGCCATCTAATATTCTTGGCAAATCATCATCAAGATTGCCATTGTAAGGGGTGTATGGAATCTCAAATCTTTGTAATACATTTTCAAATCTTCTATATCCTTCATTATCCCGACACGCGACCCAACTAACATTCAACTGATCACATTGATTTTTGTTTTGTTGCGATAGTGTATCTGCAACAAAAACATTACTACCACGAGCGATTATTGCATCTGCACTCTCAGGATTTCCTTGACCCATCAATTTAACTTCACATTTATATTCTTTATTATTGTTTCTCAGATAAAAATCAACTTCACGGTCAACAGATAAATTCTTATTCTTTACAAAGTTTTCGGCGTTATAATATTGAGGACTCACTTCATACAATCCACACAAAGTCAACATAAGATATTTTTCTGCACGTTTTCCAGCAGTACTCCATAATCCACCTCTCAATGCAGCTCTTTTTACAGCTAATGTATTTATTACAATTAAACTCTCATTAACATTTAAATCGACACTAACGCCCTGAAATTTTATTGTCAACGTTAAATCTATTTCACTTTCATTTTCCACAAGAATTTTGATACTATTGTATAATGAATCAAAATGTTCATTTGAAGCTTCAATGACAATCTGTTTAGTTGTAGTCCTATACATATTACTAATTGTCTTCTTATTCAATCCGGAGTTAATCGCAATGTCATCTGATGGCAGACTCTCATTTATAAAAACATTTTTATACCAGTCTATTGTAATATCAGTTGAGTTCAATTTAGCATCGACAATCTTCTTGAAAAAGTCTATGACAAACTGAAGAAACTCTGCATTAATAAGATTTACAATTTCTATTCTATAGTCCTGTGATTTTATTACACGGGTAACTATATTCTTTATAACATTATCTTTAAGTGTCATAATATACTATTTTTGAATTGTTCCAGAGTTAAAAATTTTGTAACATCATTATCAAATAGATTATCTTTTGATTGAAATGTTTTCATATATTCAAAATATTTAGTTTCTTTCTCCGTAAGAAAAAAATGTCTTCCTAAACTTTTTGCTGTACGTCCAAGAGTTCCACTACCACCGAATGGATCAAAGACTAAATCTCCTTTATACGAATAATATTCCACAACTCTTCTACATAAATCTACGGGAAATATTGCAGAATGTATTTTATCTGATTTAGGGCATATTTTCCATACATTAGTTGATTCATATCCATCAGCGACTTTACTTGCGTTTACTATTTCATCATTATACTGATGTATATTCCAATCTATTAACTTGTCAGTTTGTTTTCTATAAACCATAAGATATTCTGTAACAGAATTTGGTTTATAGGCAAGAGGTTTTCTATGCTGTTGGAAACCACCAATTCTATTTTTGACACTATATTCTGGTTTTTCCCACACAATATCATCTATAAATTCCCAGCCCATCTTGACCAAATAATAATGAAGATCAAAAGGAATAGGATAACGTTTACTTGAATGAGACCTACTTATTCGAGGAACTATAATAGGAGATGTGTTTACAATCAAGAAACGACCTTCTTTAGTTACACGATATGTTTCATAGAAGACTTCTTCCAAAAATTTCATATAAGCTTCATAACTTGGATATATAGAATAATCTCTTGCATTGTAATATGGGGGAGACGTAAACGTCAAATGAACACTTTCTTCTGGTATCAATTTTAAAACATCTCTAACATCTCCATTTACAATAACATTCTTAAGAAATTGATGTATCTCTGTATGATGAATGGTTTTCTTATCTATTTTGGTTTTAGGGAAATATTCCTTAAGGATAACGGAACGTACCATCTCGTTTTCATGATCAACTAACTCTTTTAATGCTGAATCAACAACCTCATCACCCTTAAATATTAAAAGTCCTCGAATAGCTTGACATACTATCTTAGGATCTGAATCCAAAAGAGTTTTTTTTAAAAACGGGATATTACCTTTTTCTCTCATTCTACCTACTGCCGACACTGCTTCTCTACGCACTTTGGTACTTTCATCCTCAGATGCTATTTTATATAAACGATCAAGATATTCATCGGTTTCTAATTTACCAATGGTTTTCACAGCCCAAAACCTAACATTCTCATTTTTGTATGATAGCAGATCTATAATCCATCGAGAGTCAAATGAGGCAGGGATATATCCTAAATTTTCTAGAATAAAAACCAAACTATTACTATTGGTATAATTTTGATTTACTAAAGCCGTCAAATCGCCATTACCATTTTGCTTTAATTCTTTAATATACTCTTTAGAGATTAAACAACCATCTGAAGTAAATCCTATATTTTCCATCTTTTACAACCTTAAATAACCCATATTACTATACTTGCAAAAGTAACAATAAATTTTAGAATAATATCAGGACACGAATAAAACTTACCCAAAATATACAAAAAAAGTAAAGAAAAAACTATATAAGTGACAATTTATCTTAATATATTTTAACAACATTAATTAAAGTACCTTACATTCAATTCCTTCACCTTTTCTCCATCCAAATAAATAAAAAACGCTTCAACATTTTCTTGTGTCTCAAGAATCTCTATCGCTTTTTCCATTCCGACGACCATACAAATTGAGGCGAGACAGTCAGCCCATGCTGTGTTGTCGCATATTATCGTCGCGCTCAGCAAGTTATTTTCCGAAGGATAACCTGTCTTGGGATTCAGGCTATGTGAATAACGCTTACCGTTTTTCTCAACATATTTTCTGTAGTTGCCCGAAGTGACTATGCTTCTGTCTCTCAGCTCGACAATCTCTTGAACTATTCTCTCCGAGTTTTTGTCTTCGGCAGGTTTCTCAATTCCCACCTTCCAAGCCTTGTTGTTTGGCTTACAACCTTTTGCCATTATCTCGCCACCGACATCGACCAAGAAGTTGGTTACGTTTTTAGAAAGAAGGAAATCTCCAATCATGTCGGTCGTATAACCTTGAGCCACAGCATTGAAATCTAAAGTCATGTTAGGATTTTCTTTGACAACTTGTCCATTTTCTATTTTAATTTTTCTGTAATCGACGAGTTGCTTAAGAGAATCAACTATCTGTGGAGTCATTTCCATTCCTTCTTTATAATGAAATCCCCATGCCTGAACGAGAGGTCCAACTGTCGGGTCGAAGAGACCGCCGGATAATTCAGCAGCTTTTATCGCGTAATCGAAATTGTCAATAAACATCCGATTTACCGTCAGGTCTTCATTACGATTCACCTTTCTTATCATAGAGTTTTCGTCCCACAAAGAAAGCGTCTTTTCTATTTCCTTAAAGATGGAATCGAAGTCTGAGCTAAAGTCGCGATTTTGTTCATCGAAGTAAATTATAGAATAATAGGAACCTTGCGTCGTTCCAAAAAATTGCCGCTTCTCGACAGAGTCGCAACTCGCCAAGAAGCAGCATGAAAACAAAAATAAAAACCATCTTTTCATTTAGAATTTTATCTCCCTAATTAACAATCCCGGATACAAATCGTGTCCGTTTGTAACTTTAAAATATGTTCCTTTCATATCGGAGTTCTGCGCTCCATCTTCTAAAGCCATATAACGATTATCCCAAATCATATTATCGACAGGCTTAATCACACCTACTCTCTTATATTTCATTGTTCCATCAGAAGTCTCAACACTCTCAAGAACTTCGTATTTCGAGTTGGAACTAACGCCTTCTTTCATACCAATCTTGGCAACCACATAACCTGTGACGGAGTCAATCTCATAGATAGGTTCTTTTATCCTAAACTCTTCATAATTCTTCTGAAGTTTCACAATACTCTCGTCCATCGTACGATAAAGAACTATTTTGATAAGCTGCGACAGATTATATTTTCCTACCAACACCGTCTGTCCGCATATTGCTTCTTGAGTTCCTATATATGTTAAGGTATAATTGGCATCGTTCCAAGCGTTGAATTTTGCCTCATCGTAATAATTCTCATCCAAGTAATAATTCTCGTAGAAGTAATCGTTATCACTTTCTTGCCAATTCAATTTATAAAGGTGAGTCTGAATCTTGACGCGGAAACCTTCAAAGTCATCTACAATATCTGCTGTCGATTTTGACAAGTCGTCGAAACTCTTTCCTAATTCGTTATAGCTTCCATCGCCGGTTGCTGCTGCCATTATCTCGCCCGCGCCTTTGAGAATCTCTCCGAAGAGACTGATGCCTTCTGCCACGTTTTTGTTTCTTTCTCCTTTATCGATATAGACGACATCGTGCGCGAGAACAAATGTGTTACCGATGAGGTCGGTGCCTGAATCCAACAATATCGACTTACCTCTTTTCGTAAGTTCCGACATCTCAACATTTTCCGTCGTCGCTCCTTCGATGCCTCTACGATAGATAAGTTCCATATTGCAATAGCCCGTAGAGTCGTTTCTGTTAAACCACTTAGCAACCAAGTCGTTGGCGATATCGCTGTTCATCATATACTTATCTATCTTTTTAAATTTAGTATATTTCTTTCCTTTTGTAGTGACAACATCTTCAGGAAGAGAATGGTCGTTGAACTTGTCCGAAGTTGGACGATGATAATATGTAGTAAGGATTTCGTCGGCGTATTTCTGATCGTTGTGGTAAATCAAGATGTTATGCCATGAACTGCGATGATAGGTGGTGTTCATATTATCGGTTTTCTTTCCTCTGCCCAACGAATGTTGAACTATTGTATCCTGAGCACTGAGCGGATACATCAATGTTAGAACCAATATAAGGGTAAATAATTTCTTCATAATAAGTAGTTGTTAAAACAAGAAATCTAACGGTTTGATGATATTATTATCTATCAGATATTTTCGCAAGTCGTCTTTATTCACCGAGATAACAACACTTATCTTATAATCTTTAGAGTCTTTCATCTTGGTTATCTTCTTCGAGCTATTAACCACGGAGTTGATGTAGTTGAGATATAATTTTTGTTCGAAGAAATTATTGAGAGCTTGTTCGTTACCTTCAACTTTAGTGTCGCTTGTCATGAGAGCCGGCTGTTTGATAGATCCGTTGCCTGCAGGTATTCCTTGATAGATAACGCAATGGACAGCGTCTTTTTTCAAGCCATCAAGATAAACCATCTCATCTGTTGTTCTAAAATAATCGGTGACTCTGATAAGATAAGTTCCGTCGTTGCCGACACCCATCGTCTCGACATCGTATTGTTTCACATTAGATGTCACCTTTTTCGACGACGAACATGATGTTAGAAACAAAGCTATTACTAACAAGGAATAAATGATAATTCTTTTCATAACAATAGGATTTTAACTTTGTACAAAAGTAAATAGTTATATTCAAATTGTCAATAGGGAAAAAATATTTTTGGAATAAAAAAATGTCGCGCCATGAAGCGCGACATTTAAATAATAAGCATATAAATGCTTTTTTGCTTTAAAAGTCTTAATCGTTCTTTCTTCTTAAAGCGTAAGCTACACCCATACCAGCGAGTAACAATAAACCTGAACCTACTGGTGCTGGTTCATTTGAAGTTGCACCAAATTCAGGCAATTTTGGAGTAATCTGAGAAATATCTGATTGATTACTATCAGTTCTGCCATACTCATTGTATGTTGATGTGAAGAAACTGTCAGATTGTGCATTTGCTCCTAATCCTAATATTATTACCATTGTGAATGTTACTAATAACTTTTTCATTTTTACTTTTCTTTTTTTGAGGTCAACCGACAACTGGCAACCGACTTTTTCCACATCTATTTTTTGGATATACATCTGTTGTCCGTTGTCCGTTGACATTTTGATTAATCAATTAAAATCTTTTGTACTTTAACATCATTTTCTTCCACTAAGCGAATGATATAGATACCATTTGTGAAGTTTTCTGTCGAGATATTTGCAGATTTGTTAACATCGTATGAAGCGACTGGACGACCGAGTACGTCATAGATTTCAACTACTGCATTGTCTGAACTGCAGCTGATATACAACTCGTTATTTGAGATATAAGCGAAGTTGTCTATTGTACTGTTCATACTTTCTGTTGCAAGTCTAATAACGAAACGTTCTGTATTGTCGTTCGATTTTGCAATGAATGTATAGTCTTCCAACAATAAGTTTGCTTCATTACCTGTGAGACGGTCGATAAGTGTCATTGTTGCGAATTCGCAGTCTTGTGCTTCAACGCTGATAGTATATTCACCCATTGTCTTTGCTTCGAATGAAACAGGAATTTCTGTAACATCTTGATTCATTGTAGCGACAGCGTAGTTCTTTCCATCAACTGGAACATACACCATAGGAACCTCAGCGTTGCGGTGGCTAATCTTTGTAAGACCCAATCCTTCATTGAATGAAACATAAGCGATATCGCTGTATTTTGAGTTAGAAACATTGATAGCTAACGAACCATTATCTTCTCCTTTCGATCTGCTTTGAGCAACTTCCTTGTTAACAGTAAGTTCATTTCCACCTACGCCAACTTGAATAAGAGCGCCTTGGAATGATCTTATTACGCCGTCATTGTCGCGAGCTACCCATGATCCATCGCCTTCAAGTACGTAGAAACCTTGAGCTAAAGATGTATGGTTCAAATGAGCAAATGTAATGTCGTGAGCAAATGGATTACCGATAAGATTAAATCCCTTGAGTTCATTGTCTGTAGCAGTAACTTTGAACGATTTACTTTCATGATTGAATGTTCCTTTGAACTCAACATCGGTTGTGGTTGCTGCATTAGCATAGATATAACCTCTACCTAAATCTAAAGTAGTGAAGTTGTTTGATGATTCTTTAACATTTTCCCATAAAGCATTGACCTCATCGTAGCGATACAAAGCGTAATCTGACTCTGTCTGTAAACCTGTTGTAGCATGAGCTTCTGTAAATGGAACTCCTATAGTGTACCAATCGTTTTCAGGATTGTTATCGCCATCGTTTTCAAATGTTCTCTTGACAGTACCTTGGATGCCTTCTACGTTGTGGTATAATTGACCATCGCCACTGATTTCTATATTGGTGATGTTATTTGTACCAATAGCTTCTAACTTAAGAGTTGCACTAACTTCAATGGCACCTTTAATCTCACCTGTAGTATTGACTGTTACAGTAGGAAGATCATAGCCAGCTGATGAATAATCGTAAACATCGAATGCAAATCCATTGTGACCTTCTTTTGCATTGGCATAAATATTTGTTGCTCCTGTGATGTTAACTTCACCACTATTGTTCGAAAGAACGTATGAATATGATGCCTTATCAAGATTAGCACCATTCAAAGTCATATCTGTGATTGTAAGGTTTGCATAGTTTTGGATAATCATACCCATTGTACTTGCAGCGCTTTCTGCTACATTCAAAGTACCGTTCTTTAAAGTAACATTATTGTCTTTCAAAATTTGGAAGCCGTTAGTTGTTGTATTAGCTGAACCGACACCTTCGTTGAATGAATAGGTGAAACCACCGAAGTCGATAGTGACGTTTTTGTTGATGACGATGCCCGAACCTTCAACATTGCAGAGAAGAGTGATTGTTTCATTAGCATTAGCTGCCTCTACTGCTTTAGCGAGGGTTTCATAACCTTGGTCTCCTATCTTTGCTACATTTGTGCTGAAGTCGATAGCGTCATAAGTGTAATCTGTTACACTATATACATTGTCATTATTCACCAATGCACTTTTTGCTGCTTCTTCACCTTGAGAGTTATCAACGATAGCTAATTCTAAGTTAACTTTAATGTTAGGATTTGCTGCGAGAATTTCTTCTGTTAAGTAAAGAGCGCATTTGAAATCTCGTACACCTGAACAGATGTGGTCATACTTCTGACCCATACCTACGCCGAGCATAACTGGGTAACGGGCACCATTTTCAATTGTCATACCATCGACAGGAACCTTAACCCAACCGTAGTCACCGTAGTGACCTGCGAGGTAACAACCGTCTGCTGTGAAGCTTCCGTTTTCTATTCCTGTGAAAGTGATTACGAAGTCACAGTACCAGTCAGCGTAAGGACTTGTTGCCATATCTTCTGCGTCTTGGTCAGCGAGGAACTGCATTACAAATGAGAGAGGCATGTCTGCTGTGTTATCGCCGTTACCATAAACCATATAACCTCCAGCTGAAACTGTTACTCTTCCCAAGTTATTTACTGTTGCTGTAGGTTTAGCACCTACAACGTAGCCGTCAGTCAAGTTAGGGAGAGCAGCGTAGCCTTCATAGCAATATTCTGATGGGTCTTCTGAGAATGTACCACCTTTTATTACAATGCTTGCTGCATCAGTATATGTTTCCAATGCACCGTAGAAAGTACCGCCTGAGATATTAGCAACCGCTGATTCATTAGTACCACCGTTAGTTGCTACATGTACAGCAGCAACCTCAGCTGTAATAGTACCACCGTAGATGTTGATAACAGTATTGCCTGATGTCAAATTGTGGATACCATATTTATCTGATTCGATTATAGCACCATCATAAACGTTGATTGTACCGTTACCTGAAACTGCTGTGTAAACCAGATTGCCACCTGTAGTACCTGAATTTGCTTGAACAACTTTTGCACCGTTGTTGATGTTTACAGTACTGTTTGTCTGAGCGACAACACCGTATGAGGTACCGTTAGATGTAACAACAGTTTTGTCGTTTAAGTTTACTGTAGCACCGTTTCTTGTACGGATTACTTGATTATTTGCGTCATTAGGGTTGCCGTTGACAACTTTCATATCGTTAATGTTCAAAGTTGTCTTGTGTGTAGCTGAACTTGAGCCAACAGTAATTGCTGCAAAAGCAGTAGTTGTGCTTTCACTATTGATAGCAATCTTACCGTTCTTGAAAGTGATTATATTGTCATTCTCGCCTTTATTATTCAAGTAAACGAGGTAGTCGTTGATGTCACCGTTTTCAGTAATAGTGTAGCCACCAAAATCAACTGTGAAGTTCTTGTCGCCTGTGTAAACGAGACCGTCGATATAACTGCCATTGACATAACCGTTAGTCTTTGTATAAGTAACATCTTTAAGAACTACGATTTCATCATCATTTTGTGCTGCGTCGAAAGCTTCTTGGAGACTCTTATATGTTACATCACCAATCTTAGCGACTTGGTCTTCAACAACGCTGAATGTACCGTCAGTGTTTTCAACAATGATGTAATA
>JAFTXI010000046.1 GCA_017461665.1 Bacteroidales bacterium
AAATGACAAAAAATAAGCTCCGCAAATTCTCCACGTCAGAAATATGTATCAAAAATATGTGGAAATTTGGGAACCATCAAAAAGCAGCCTGAAAGTGTTAAATTTTAGAATGTGTTGATAATTAAAGGTTTATGTTTGGTTATTTCTGGTTAGTTTTGGTTGTTTGGGGCTTCTAAATACAATTATAAAACGATCCTTCCAAAATGCTTGTCACACTATTTGGTATGGTAAGACTTGTTATACCGCTATAGTCAAAAGCATCTGGATTAATACCAATAACCTTAAATATCCTTGATTGAATAGTCACTGTTGAAGAAATAACAACTTCACCGCTATATTCAATATCACCATTTGTCACTTCAACTGTCAAATCTTCCATTGAGATAATGTTATAATAAATTCCATCAACCTCAAAATCGTAGGCATACGTTGTTGCGCTGCACAATAGCACTGCTATCGTTATCAGCAATTGTTTAATTGTTTTCATATTATATTTGATTATTTAAATGTGTAATCCTTCCAATTCAACAGTTACTCTATAAATTTCCCTAATCTCATTAATTTTAGAAACCAATCCCCGAGCTAATATCATAATGTCGTCGTCGTTAAGATTAAAATGTTCATTTTGTTTTAGATCATCAATTAGATCTTCTTCGTAGATGTCTATATTATTAACATAAATGTAGTGAGAGAGAGAAATTAATCGTCTTCTATCAAAAATGTTGATAATATCACAACTAGGTTGAATAATACCTTTACAAAAAGAGTTTGTGAGTTGTTTTAATTTTTCTTCCATAACTAAAAAACATTTTTTTCAATGCTTCCCAATTCCCAGAAGAAAGCGGATTAAAAAAAGAAAGGTGTGGGAACTTATTGCTTTATCCTATAGGTAGGCTTCTCGCATTGCCTCAGACACAAGATAAAAGAATAACCCACACCAGAGGATATGTAAGAAGCCACCAAGGGCTATACATACGCATACAAAGGCGTGGTGCTATTGTTCACTATCTTCGTGTCTTGGAAAATTTTGCGAGAATTTACCTATGAAGATAATTTCAATAACACCTTTGCACTTCACCGTGAAGTTGCGTCGCAAAGGTATAAAAGTTTTTTAGATAATAGCTATATGTTGATAAAAATATTTTTTTAGAAAAAATGTTAGATTTAACACCCAAGTTTTTTTTACTACTCCACCTACTTTCCGGACTGAGCCACTTTCCGGACTGAGCCAAGTAAACCCACTTCAACCATCATTTCAACCATGATTTTATGCAAACAAGAAAGGAGTCACAATTTCTGTAACTCCTTGATTTTCTCTGTCGGGGTAGCAGGATTCGAACCTGCGACCCCCTGCTCCCAAAGCAGGTGCGCTAGCCGGACTGCGCTATGCCCCGATTCACAAAACCACGTCACTTTTTTTAACTTGTCGGGGTAGCAGGATTCGAACCTGCGACCCCCTGCTCCCAAAGCAGGTGCGCTAGCCGGACTGCGCTATGCCCCGATCAACTTGGGCGGAGAGGGGGGGATTCGAACCCCCGGTAGCCTTTGGGACTACGACAGTTTAGCAAACTGTTGGTTTCAGCCACTCACCCACCTCTCCAGGTTTCGTGGTTTTGCGAGTGCAAATGTACATCTTTTTTTGATATAAAAAACATTTTTCTCAAAAAAAATTATTTTGTTTTTGTTTTTATCTTAAAAGAAAAATAAATAACTTTGCAAATCAATTGTTTAATTATGAAAAGATTTTTAATTTTTCTATTTTCTCTTATCGTAACATCTGTACTATCAAACGCATGTTCAACATCTAACGACGTCATTTCTGATAAAAATGACGTAAAAAAAACTCGAAATATCATTTTAATGATAGGTGATGGAATGAGCACTCCTCAGGTTTATGCCGCAATGTTGGTTTCAGACTCCCCTACTGCCTTTGAACGTTTCCCTATTACTGGATTAGTGAAGACTTTCTCTAAATCAAATAAAATAACCGACTCGGCAGCAGGCGGCACTGCAATTGCAACCGGACATAAAACAAATAACGGAATGATTGGAATGAATGCCGATAGTATTGCGGTTCCAAGTATGCTCGAGATTCTTTCTCAAAAAGGATTGGAAACTGGAATTGTTGTTACTTCCTACATAACTCATGCAACACCGGCGGCTTTTTTAGCAAAAAATATCAACAGAAACAACTATGAAGAGATAGCGATGGATATTGCCAAAAATGATAAAGTTAATTTATTGATAGGTGGCGGTAGGAAACACTTCAATAACAGAAATGATAAGATAGACCTTATTGAAATAATGAAAGATAATGGTTGGTTCTACTCCGACACTTTAATCAATAGTTGCGATGGCGACAATATCATGATTCTTGCTGATGACGGACATCTGCCTACTTATTCCGAGAGAGGCGATTTCCTTCCACAAGCAACGGAATTTGCTTTAAACAAATTAAATAAAAACAAAAATGGCTTCTTCTTGATGATTGAAGGTTCTCAAATAGATTTCGCGGGTCATGATAATGATTCAACATATCTCGTTGATGAAATGTTGGACTTTAACACTACTATTAATAAGGTGTTGGATTTTGCTCAAAAAGATGGAAACACTCTTGTCGTCGTAACAGCAGACCATGAGACGGGAGGCTTGACAATTGTTGACCCCAATCAAGCATACACAAAAACTAATTTCCACTTCTCAAATGGCAGTCATTCTCCTCTTCTTGTTCCTATTTTTTCATACGGACCTGGAGCTGAAAACTTCTCTGGCATTATGGATAATACAGATATTATAGATAAAATTTTAAAAGCATACGAAAAGTAGATTGATATTCAATAGACTATTATATGACTAAAAGGGATTGTAATGCAATTCTTTTTTTTTATTAATTTGCTTGATTATATTGTAAAATTCTATAAATTTGCAGGCGTAATTAATAATAAAGCTATAGAGTAATTTATGAAGATTTTTGTTGCAAAATTAGGATTTGATACGAGAGCTGATGATTTGATAGCTCTTTTCAGTAAGTTTGGTAAAGTTGATTCTGCAAAAGTAATAATGGATAAAGATACTAATCGTTCGAAATGTTATGGTTTTGTTGAAATGCCAAATGAAGCAGAAGCTTGTGTAGCCGTAACGAAATTAAACGAAAGTATCTTTCAAGGTAGTACTTTAAATGTTAAAGAATCAAAATCTGGACCTGTAAAATACTTTATCTGATAGGTTTAATTGTTGATTTTTAACAATATAATTCATTTGAAAAAAATATTATTTTTTTTGTGGATATTAAAATAAAAATTGTATCTTTGCAGACGCAAAAGCGATGGTTCGGTAGCTCAGCTGGATAGAGCAACAGCCTTCTAAGCTGTGGGTCTTGGGTTCGAATCCCAACCGGATCACAAAATTGAATGAGACTGACTTTAAAAAAAGGTCAGTCTTTTTGTTTATAAAATATTCATGTTATGGAATTAAACATTTCTTATTGCTCCGACAAGTACCAATATACCATGGGAAAGTCATTTTATGACAGCGGAATGAAAGATAAACGTGCCGTGTTCAACCTTTTCTATAGAAAAGCTCCCGACACAAACAACTGGGCTGTCGTCAGTGGAATCACTGAAGTGTTGGAAGTGATAAAAGGATTAAACTGCGGCGACGAACGTTTCTTTGAACAATTTCTTCCTGGCGATGAATACAAAGAAGTTCGTGAATATTTCGCCAACATGAAATTCACCGGAAATGTTTACGCTATGCGTGAAGGTGAAATAGCGTTTCCAACACAACCGATAATCACAATTGAAGCTCCAATCATTGAAGGCCAAGTACTTGAGACTCCTCTCCTTTCGATCATGAATCATCAGATGGCAGTAGCGACTAAAGCATCGCGTGTGACAAGAAGCACTTCAAAGCCTGTTAGTGAGTTCGGTAGTCGTCGCGCTCATGGACCTTGGGCTGCTATCTATGGCGGAAAAGCAGCTTATATAGGTGGTTGCGCAAATAGTTCCAACATTGTTACAGGTGTAAAATTTGGATTTTCCCCTGCTGGAACAATGGCTCACAGCTATGTAACTTCTTTCGGTTGTAATATAAAAGGTGAATATGAGGCATTTGATACATATATTAAGACGCATAAATCAGAGACGCTCATTCTGTTGATTGACACATACGATACATTAAGATGCGGTATTAAAAACGCGATAAGGGCATTCAAAGACAATGGTATCGATGATAATTATCAAGGTGGATATGGCGTGAGATTGGATAGCGGCGATTTGACATATCTTTCAATAAAATGCAGAAAGATGCTCGATGAAGCCGGTCTTAAGAATTGCAGGATATTTGCAACCAATGCATTAGATGAATATTTAATTACTGAGTTGGAACGTCAAGGTTGTCAGGTAGATTCGTATGGTGTCGGTGATGCAATAGCAACAAGCAAACATAATCCGTGTTTTGGCAATGTTTTTAAACTTGTTCAAATTGACGACAAACCTGTTTTGAAACGTTCCGAAGAAACAACAAAACTCATAAATCCTGGATTTCAAATCACTTATAGAATCATACAAAACGACAAGTTTAAAGTAGATGTCACTTGTTTGCGCGGTGATGAGTTGTCAAAAGCTATTGAAGCCAAACAAACAATCACACTTCGCGACGAACGCGACAGATTCAAGTCGATGACTTTCAACGAAGGAAAATATGAGTTCAGAACCTTACAACAACAGATTGTAAAAGATGGTGAGATTATCTATCAAGATAGAAGCATACAAGAAAAACAAGCATATTATAAAGATAATCTAACGCATCTCGATGATTCTCAAAAACGTCTGATAAATCCTCATTATTATAAATGTGACATTTCCGATGCTCTCTATGATTTGAAAAATTCTTTGATTGACAATTTGGTAAGAGAGATAGAAGAAAGTCAAGAGTAATACTGAAGTGAATAAAAAATAAAGTGTGTCTTTCACAATATTTAAGACAAACTTTTTCTTTTAAAATAATCTTATTCAGAAGAATGATACGATAATATCTTTAATTACCACAAAACCAACAATTATAGAGTAAACTACCTTTAGCAGAGTTCCAGCCACGAAACCTACGAATGAGCCGAAGGCAGAACGCCATGCGAGTCTGTCGTCAACTCCACTCATCTTCTCCCCTATGTATGCACCAATAAAAGGACCGGTAAGTATTCCAACAAGACCTAAAGGTCCAATTACAATTCCTAAAATAGGCAATACGACAACACCTATTACGAGACCTATTGTACTTCCCCTAACTCCAGCTTTGGTTCCTCCGAACTTCTTAGTTCCCCATATTGGTACAAAATAGTCGATAATTGTTATCGCAATACATATAATTCCATAGATGACAAGTGTCTCATTTGGATAGGAAATGTCAGTAAAAAAATGAATTAATAACATCGCTACGTAACTAATCGGTACGCCAGGTAATCCAGGGACTACGTCACCAACGATTCCAATAATAATGAAAATCGCTGCTAATAAATAAATTAAATATTCCATAATACTTGTTTTATTACTTCCTAATAAATTTTAACATACTACCTAATAATTTTTAACTACGACAAAGATACATTTTATTTCAAAGCATTGAATATTTTTTTCTACTTTTGCTGCGAAACCTTTAACCAAAAATGTTATGAAACGAATATTGCAAACAGGCATTTTCTTATTTATCTTTATTCCAGACATTCTTGCATGGGAGATTGGAACTCCTATAGGCAGCAAGACGAACTCCATTGGAAATTGTTCTGTAGCCTTGAACGAGTATTGGTCATGTCATAATAACCCCGCAGGTTTTGCAAATTACGAGTATTTTGCTGTTGGATTGTCTTACGAGAATAAATATCTTTTAAAAGAACTTGCTTATAAAAATATATCAGTGATATTTCCTTTTAACTTAGGAACATTGAGCCTAACAGCATCTCAATTTGGTTATGAGCATTATAATGAAAATCTATTAGGCATAGCATTATCAAAAAGTTTTGGAAATAATCTTAGAATAGGACTCAAACTCGACTACATTTATTTTAAATACTCTACAGATTATGAAAAGAAACAGACAGCAACTTTTGAAATTGGTATGCAATATCAAATCAATGAGTCGTTGTGTTTGGGAGCTTATATGTTTAATCCTATCAATGTTAAGTTAAGGACACTTAACAATGAGAAGATTCCAATAATAATGCGAATAGGTCTTTCTTATTTCATAAATGATGACTTTATGTTAACAGCCGAAATAGAGGAAGATTTCGAGAATAACTTCTCCTATCGATTCGGTTTGGAATATGAGATTTATAAAAGAATATTCGTCAGAAGCGGATTTCAGTTAAGACCGGAAATCTTTACTTTTGGATTTGGCTATGATTACAACTGGTTTACAATTGATATTTCGGCTCAGATGAGTAAGGATTTAGGTTCTTCACTGAGTTGTAGTTTTATTTATAAAATCAAAGATATTGTTAAGCGGTGATGGAGGATGATATTATGAGTAAATATATTGTTTTATTGTTGCTAACTTTTTCATCTGTTTATTCATATACGCAAATAAACAATGACTTGATTATTGAGCAGATTGAAAGAATGACGGAAGGTAGTGAGGACGAATATAATGACTATTCTGAATTAGTAGAAACTTATTGGAGTTTAACAGAAAACCCTATCAACGTTAACAGTGACGATATTGATCAACTTGCAGAGTTTAAATTCATATCGATTTATCAGTTGGAGAGCATAAAAAACTATAGAAGAAATTACGGCAATTTTCAATTTGTTGAAGAATTGTCGGAAGTTGAAGGTTTAGATGATTTGAGTATAGAAATGATTAAACCTTTAATTAGTTTTGAAAAAAATACAAAGTATGATTTTAAGTTCAGTGACATTTTAAAATATGGTAGGAATAAAATGTTAATGGAGGTAAATCAATGTCTCAATAAGAAAAAAGGATATATTGATGTTGATGATTCTCTGTTAGTACAAAAGCCTAATTCTATTTATTTAGGCAGTCCACAGAAACTATATCTGAGATACAATTATTCATTCAGAAACAATATAGAAGCAGGTTTCGTAATGGAAAAAGATCCTGGAGAATATTTGTTTAAGAATGATATTCCGGACACCCTTAGGCGATTGATAGGTGATAAATACTATAAAGGTTTTGATTTCTACTCTATTCATATATTCATAAAAAATTTAAGTTTTTTGGAAGCCCTTGCCATTGGAGATTATAAAATCTCCTTTGGTCAAGGACTGACAATGGGTTCGGGAATGGCATTTATATCAAGAGGAGGAACCCTAATGAGAAGAAGTAAGAAAATAACACCAAGCAAATCGGCGAACGAAGCCTATTATCTCAGAGGTGTTGCCGCGACTTTAAAATATTTGAATCTTGAGTTAAGCATCTTTTACTCAAATAAAAACTCTGACGCCAATGTCTTAACCTACGACTCATTAAGTGAAACACCAATAGAAATAAGAAGTTTGCAGCAGACGGGACTACACAGAACTTACAACGAATTGATATGCAGGAAGACAATCAACCAGCAATTGTATGGTTTGAATATGAGTTATAGAATCTCAAATTTTCAATTGGGATATACAATTCATCAAACAAGATTAAGTGCCGAATTAAATCCAGTTAGCAACGTATATAATACTTTTAATTTTAGAGGTAAGTCGTTGTTAAATCAAGGCTTAGATTTTTATTATATTTTAAGAAAGATGTTTCTGTATGGAGAAATAGCGATGAGTGATAACAGAGGTTTGGCAGGATTGATAGGATTCAGCTTTCAACCGGCAGGTTATATAGATTTTACAATCTTATATCGCAATTATGCGAAGGACTATCAATGTCTCTATAGCAATGCTTTTTCTTCAGGAAGCAATACTCGGAATGAAGAAGGCGTATATTTTAGCATGGCAGCGTCCATAGCTCCACAATGGAAGTTTATCACAAGTGTTGATTTCTTGAAAAACGATTGGTTGAAAAATACCGCGTATGCTCCAAGTCATGGATGTGAATTTGATTCTCAACTGAATTATCAGCCAAACAACAACACACTCATGTTCATTGAGTACAGAAATTATGATAAAATGAAAAACGCGTCAGATGCTAATGTTTATCAAAAATACTTGGTACATGAAAGAAGCAATATGTTTAGGTTACATGTAAGTTACACCATAAATGATTATCTAACACTTAAGAATCGCGTGGAATATCATTTCAAAAATCAAGAAAATGAAAAATACGATTCGTATCTAATATATCAAGACGTTCAATATAAAAAAGACGATAAGCCATACAGTTTTGCGTTCAGATATGAAATCTTCGATTCTGAAAAAGGCAGTGTTTATACTTACGAGAGTGATGTTCTCTATGCATTTGCGGTAAGCGGTTTGTCGGGAAAAGGAATCAGGACTTACCTTGTTGGGAAGGTGGAATTGTTTAAGCATATTCAAATTTCCGGTAAGATAGGATTTACATTTTATGACGACAAAAATATGATAGGAAGTGGTTTGGAAACAATTGAAAAGTCTTGGAGATCGGACGCGAAATTACAGATTATTTGGTCATTTTAGAGATGTATTTTATTATTGCAATATTTTATTGAAAAAAGAGTTCTTTGTATCATGACAACAAGTATTATTTCAGAAAAAAATTTTATCTTTGTAAAATCAATTTAAATCAGTAATAATTATGGAATACACACAACAATCGAACAATCGAAACAACAATGAATTGAAAAGATACACGCCAATTATTGTGGTGGTTGGTATCGTATTTTTATTAATAGTATTTTGGGGTAGAATAACCAAGACAATTCCAGCAGGTCATGGTGGCGTTTTGTTCCGTTTATTTGGAGGTGGTGTTGATACTTCGAGAACTTACGAAGAAGGTTTCCACTTCATAGCACCATGGAATACCATGTATGTTTATGAAACACGTCAACAAGAAACATCGGAGGAAATGAGTGCTTTGTCGTCTAACGGTTTGGAAATTAAGATAGAATTCTCGACATGGTATCAACCTAAATGGGAAGACTTAGGCGAACTTCACGCTCAAATTGGTTCTCAGTATTTATCAAGAGTTGTTATCCCAGCGATGCGTTCTGCTGCAAGAAGCGTTGTCGGTCGTTATACTCCGGAACAGATTTATTCAACAAAACGCGATGCTATCCAAGAGGAAATCTTCGTCGAGACAAAGAAACTTTTAGATGAGAAATACGTACAGTTGAATCAGGTTCTCATTCGTTCCGTGACCTTACCTCCAACCATCAAGTCTGCTATCGAAAGCAAGTTGAAACAAGAACAAGAAGCTTTAGAATACGAATTTAAACTTGATAAAGCAGCTCAAGAAGCAGAACGTCAACGCGTTGAAGCTGAAGGTAAAGCTAAGGCTAACAGCATCGTAAGTGCAAGTATCACAGATAAGATTCTTAGAGACAAAGGTATAGAAGCAACATTGAAGTTAGCTGAATCACCAAATTCAAAAGTCGTTATTATTGGCGGTAACGACGGAATGCCAATCATTTTAGGCGACGTAAAATAAAAAAACTATTGGGGACAAAAACAAAATTTGTCCCCAACTTTTAAAGTGGAAAGTAAAGATTATGGCGAAGGAAAAAACACAAAATAAAATCCACATCAGAAACAAAAGAGTGTCTTTTGAATATTTTGTCATCGACTCATATATGGCAGGTATTGTATTGACAGGCACAGAGATAAAAAGTATCAGAGAAGGAAAAGCAAGTCTTGCAGACTCATATTGTACTTTTAAAAATGGTGAACTATTCGTTGTCGGCATGCACATCGCAGAATATTCACTCGGAACATACAACAACCACGATCCAAAACGCGAAAGGAAACTACTTCTTACTCGAAGAGAACTTAACAAACTGAAAACCAAATCTAACGAAAAAGGTTTTACTATCGTACCAACAGATTTGTTTATCAACGACAAAGGCTTGGCAAAGGTCAATATTGCTTTGGCAAAAGGTAAACATTTCTACGATAAACGCGACACACTTAAAGACAAAGACAATAAGAAAGAAATTGAAAGAGCTAAATATAAATATGAATAGTATGAAAAGAATAAGTTTAATAATGATATTTGTAGGTTTTATTCTTGCCTACAATTGCAACGCACAAGAAAAATCCAACAAAATCAATTGGATGACATTTGAAGAAGCTGTCAAGCTAAACGAAACACAACCAAAAAAGATTTTTATCGATGTTTATACCGATTGGTGTGGATGGTGTAAAAAAATGGATCAAACTACATTTATTGATAAAGATGTTGTTGAATATATGAATGAAAACTACTATGCAGTGAAATTTGATGCAGAACAGTCAGATAGCGTTGTATTTATGGGACATACCTTTATAAATCCAAATCCAATGGGAGCAAGAAAAGGAACGCATCAATTGGCAGCAGCATTGCTTCAAGGTAAGATGTCATATCCATCATACGTATTTATGAATGAGAAAAATCAGGTTTTGACAGTAGTGCCAGGTTATGCCGAAGCAAAAGATTTTCTTCCTATCTTGAAATATTTTGGTTCTGATTCATATCTCAATATTAAATGGGAGGACTACCTTAATAGCACAAAATAATTAAATTAGAATTACTTACAACAAAATATGATTATGCGTAAATACTCTTGGATCGTAATCTTAGTACTCTTGTCGGTTTTTGCTTCATGCAGAAAAGATCCTAAGTTCAGCGACGATAATTCACTCAAAGTCACATTTTCATTAGACACAATCACTTTCGACACTGTTTTTACAACGATAGGTTCTTCTACTCGTCATCTTATGATTTACAATAATAATGATGAAAATGTTAAAATCAATTCGTTAAGATTGGAAGGTGGCAATCAGTCGCAGTTCGCTATCAATGTTGATGGAGTATCGGGATACGATTTCTCTGATGTAGAGATTTACGCAAAAGACAGTATTTATGTTTTCATTAGGGTGACAATCAATCCTAATGATCAGAACACTCCTTTCTTCGTTGAAGACAGACTGCTTTTAGATGTCAATGGAAATAATCAACACGTCAATTTAACTGCGTACGGACAAAATGCGAATTATATAATTGCAGACCAGCAAATTGGTGGTTTTCCAAAATTTAAGATAATAGCGGATAGTCTTCAGGAAGTTCATTGGACATCAGAGAGACCTTACGTTGTATATGGATATGCTTTGATTAACTCTTACGGAACTCTTGTTATTGAAGAAGGTACACAGGTTCATTTTCACGATGGTAGCGGGTTATGGGCATATAGCGAAGGTCAACTCCGTGTTGAAGGAACTCCAGCTAATCCTGTAGTGTTTCAAGGTGATAGATTGGAAGATTACTACGATAATCAGCCTGGACAATGGGATAGAATATGGTTAATGGAAGCTCGTGAAGGTTTTGGTCATACTATCAATAATGCAATTATAAAGAATGGTTTTATTGGTATTCAGGCTCAGCGTTTCCTAAAAGACAACATGGCTCCTCTGTGTATTCATAATACCAAGATAGACAATCATACCGGTATGGGAATATATTGCAATCTCTACAATGTTAGCGCCTCCAATTTCGTGATTTCTAACTGCGGAAATTATGCGGCTGCATTGACAGGTGGAGGAGAGTATGTTTTCACTCAAGGAACAATTGCCAATTATTGGAACAAATCGACAAGAAGTACACCTTCTTTATTGTTTAATAATGTTTATCAAAATCCTACAGATGGTTATGCATACGCTTATAACTTCTTCTTTGAAATGAATAATTGCATAGTATATGGCAATCGTGAAGATGAGTTTTCAACAGATTTCTATCCTGGACCTGATACGACATACATATTCAATAATACTCTTTTGAAGACATTAAGAAAAAATGGAGAAACCTTTGTGAACTTCGACGCTTGTCTTTTCAATCAAGATCCTAAGTTTGTTAATAAAGAATTTGATTATCATCTTGATACATTGTCTCCTGCAATAGGATTAGGCAGACCATCTTATTCAACAGGAATTTTACAATACGATTTAGATGGAGTTGACAGAGGAAACAGACCAGATGCTGGTGCATATCAGTTTGTTCCTAATGGTAGAATAGTCAACGGATATATAAATTAATATCCGTATTTCTCTTTCCATTTGTTTCTTAATGAGCTTCTCATCTCACGTTCGCGAGGATTATCTTGAGGATCATAGAATTTTGTTCCTGAGATTTCTTGAGGGAGAAACTCTTGTTCGACGAAGTTTCCTTCGTAACTATGTGCATATTTGTATCCGTCGCTATAACCGATGTCTTTCATTAGTTTGGTTGGAGCATTACGCAGATGCATTGGCACGCTGAGGTTACCTGTCTTTCTCACAACTTCCTGAGCATCGTTTATCGCCATATAAGAAGCGTTACTCTTAGGTGATGAGGCGAGATAAATGGCAGTCTGAGAAAGAATTATCCTACTTTCCGGAAATCCTATCTTATTCACAGCATCGAAGCAAGTATTGGCAAGAAGTAAAGCGTTAGGATTAGCATTTCCAATATCTTCTGAGGCGAGTATCAGCATACGACGCGCTATGAAGAGAGGGTCTTCGCCAGCTTCTATCATACGAGCCAAATAATAAACAGCAGCGTTGGGGTCAGAGCCACGCATCGACTTGATAAAAGCAGAGATAATGTCGTAGTGCATCTCTCCTAACCTATCATAATTCAATAGATTACTCTGAATATATTGTGTAGTGATGTCATTAGTTATTATCAATTCTTCCTTATTAGGATTAGCCTCGTCGAGCATTCCAACGACTAAATCTATCGCGTTAAGAAGTTTACGGGCATCGCCTCCACTGATGTGCATAAGTGCCTCTTTCTCTTTGAGAACTATCTTCTTACCACAGTCTTTCTCTAAGATAGGAATGGCGTTGTCTAACAATCTATCTAAATCTTTTTTCTCTAATGACTTAAGGACATAGACCTGACATCTTGAAAGCAATGGTGAGATGACTTCAAAACTCGGGTTTTCGGTGGTCGCACCTATTAATATTACTAGACCTTTTTCAACGGCGTTGAGCAGAGAATCTTGCTGCGACTTGCTAAAACGATGAATTTCATCAATGAAGAGAATCGGCGTGTCGGGAGCCATACGCGCTCTGTCGAAAACTTCCCTTACGTCTTTGACACCACTGCTTATAGCACTCAGTACATAAAACTGGCGTTTTACCTGTTTGGAAATGATAGACGCAAGAGTCGTCTTTCCCACACCTGGAGGTCCCCAAAAAATCATGGAGTGGACTCTCCCACTCTCAATGGCTCTTCTTAGCACAGCATTTTCCCCGACAAGATGTTCCTGCCCGATATATTGGTCCAAAGATGTAGGACGCAAACGTTCCGCCAAAGGCACCGATTGAAATTTCATTTTATCGATTTTTATATAAATAATGTTGTTAACGTACAAGAATAGTCGAAAATTCTTTTATATTGCCAACCATATCAGTAATAATGATTTTTATATTATTACGTCCTGCTTTTATATGATTGTCAATTTGATAAATAAGCAATTTATTCTTTGCATCATAATCTGCAAGAACCCATTCTTCATTGACATACATCTCATATTTCATAATGCCACTTCCCTCGTCGTCAATCTCAACTCTCAATGACCAATTGTCAGCAATGGAAGAATTACTCTTGAAGTTGATTGGTTTTATTGTTGGTGCAACTGAATCTTTTGCAATAAAATACGTGCTTAAAACATTCGTCTTGGCTTCAAGATAATTATCAACGATTTTGTTTCCTAAAAAGATACAATCTCCTTTTTTGTTTCTATATGCGACATACAAAGAACTATCACCGATATACTCTTCTTTTGGCATCAAACGAACAGTAATTCTTTTATGCAATGGTATTTCCTCGTTTCCAAGTTGATACGCAAAATTTGAAAAAATATCTTTTATAGTGTCTATCTGTGACGCCCTGATTGCAACATCTTTGTAGAACGAATATTCGGGAATTATACATTCAAAGCCATCTAAATAAATCTCAGAGGATTCGCCATCGTAGATGCGATAATATGATCGTGGCAAACTTGGTTTCTCTTCAAATTCTGGCAAATTGCTACCAATAAGAGTGAAACGTAAAACTGATTTATTGTTGTTATAATCTTTAACTACATACTTCATTTTCAGAGTGTCACCTTCATTAACTCTAATGACGCCATCTCTTTTTTCATAAAGTTTAAGTTCATTAAACTCGTCAACTTCTGTTCTGATAAAACGTTCATTTTCTTTGATATAATGAGAATAGTCAATCAAACTGTTGATATATCGAGTCTCATCGTAGGAATATTTGTCAGAGATGATTTTAAATAGGAGTTTATCATCAGCGTATAGTTCGATACTATAAACTCCGTTCTTGTTGTAAGAGCCATTAGCCTGATCGTATGTATTAATTCCAAAAGCAATATCTCCATTGGCAGCAAATACCGATTTCTCCAAAAAATACTTGTTATCTCTATTGAGAACTTTTACGTAAATAGCTGAATCACCATTATTTATAGCAGAATTTTCAAGAGGATAAATTGCCAATCCTTTTATCTGAGGTTTGATGTCGTCCTTAATTTTTAATCCAAAATATAAAGGATTTACAGGTTCCTGAGTTTTAGTATAACGTATTTCATAGTGAAGATGTGGACCACCGGAACTGCCACTGTCGCCTGTAAGTCCGAGATAATCACCTTTCTTTATGGGAAATTGATTTTTCTCCAAAATTATATTTTGAGCAAAGGATTTATCTTCATACTGTTTAGACTTAACAAAATCATTGATTTTTTTATTGAACTTGGAAAGATGAGCATAGACAGACGTAAATCCATCATTATGTGTGATATAAATCACTTTTCCATAACCGAAAGGTGAAACTCCTATCCTACTGACGTAGCCATCGGCAACAGCAAAAACCTCCTTACCTTCAACGCCTTGAGTTTTGATATCAACACCAGCATGAAAGGCGTTGCTACGAAGTTCGGCAAATGTGGCTGACAAATATACCGGAATTTTCACAGGATTGGGATATTGTGAAAAATTACTATTCTGTGAAAACGTAACAATATTTATTAACAATAATAATATCAATAATTTATATCTCATATTCAATATTTTTATTTAGGTTCACAAAGTTAAGAAAATCCTTCTTTATTCAGTCGAATATCTAATAATTTATATGTCATATTTTAAAGAAATCTTTGAACATTTTTCTTATTTTTGCAAAAAAAGCAAACATGATTAAGTTGATGAAAGAAAATGAAATTGCATTTTGGAAACTGATGATTATCAGATTGGTTTCTATGTTATTTCTGCTTTCGTTAAGTAGGACACTGCTTTTTTTCTTCAACATCAACAGTTTCTCAGACATTGATTTTACCGAATTTTTAAGATTGTTTTACGTTGGACTTCGTTTCGACATAAATACCTTAATAATATTTAACATTCCGTTGATTGTTTTTTACGGATTACCTTTTAGATTTAAGTATAGCCGAAGATATAAACAAATTACCGATGTTATTTTTGAGATAAGCAATTCAATAGCAATAGCATTAAATCTTATTGACGTTATTTATTTTAGATATTTGGACAAGAGAATGTGCTCCGAATTGTTTACCTTCTTTGGAGGCACGGATGAAAATCAGTTGGGATTGATGTTTAGTTTTCTTGCTGATTTTTGGTATATGTTTCTGATTTTCTCTATATTTCTTTTCATAGTTGTCATTATAACAAGAAAGACGCGACTTAAAGAAATTATTTCTGAACCTAATTCAGGATGGTATGTAAAACAAACTATCTCTTTCATATTGATATTGTTCTTTACTGTAATTGGAATGCGCGGAGGTTTTCAGCTAAAACCAATCAGTCTCCTCACAGCTGCAAATTATACCACCAAGTATGTTCCTTTGGTAATCAACACGCCTTTCAGCATAATCTATGGTTCCGTCACTGACGGAATAGACAAGGTGACGTTCTTCGATGATTCAATAATTGATTCTTTATATTGTCCTATTCAAAAAGACTTGAATTACAATCGTTTTGTTAAAGGAAGTGCAAACAATCATAATGTCGTTTTAATAATTTTAGAAGGCATAGGACAAGAGATGATGGGATTTTACAACCCTAAATATGAGAGAAGCCTTACGCCATTTTTAGATTCTTTACTATCTGAAAGTTTGACGTTCAAGGGGATGGCAAACGGACGCCGCTCAATAGAAGCGCTGCCTTCAATATTATCAGGGCTTCCATCCTTGATGGCGACAGATTATCCTACTTCAAGATATTCTATCAATAGGCTCGACGGATTCGGTTCTATATTAAAGAATTACGGTTATAAAACAATGTTTTTTCATGGTGGCAACAACGGAAGTATGAGTTTCAATACTACTTCTAAGTCAAGCGGTTTCGACGAATATTTTGGTAGAAACGAATACAATAACGACAAAGATTACGATGGAACATGGGGAATTTATGATTTACCTTTCTTACAATTCACGGCAGATAAATTAAGTGAATGTCAGAAACCTTTTGCTGCTGTAATTTACACATTGTCATCACATAATCCTTATTCGTTGCCTCAGAATTATAATTTGCCAGATACCACAATAAAAACAGATTTTGAAAAAACCGTGAGATATACCGATGACGCCTTAGCATCTTTCTTCAAGAAAATATCGAAAGAAAATTGGTTTGAAAACACAATATTTGTCATCACCTCCGATCATAGCAATCCATTGCATTATTTCAACGAATACAAAAACTCATATTCGTCGTACAGAATACCGGTAGCTTTTTATGCTCCGGAAGTGTTTGAAAACAAAAGAGTTGATGAAATAGTACAGCAAGTGGATTTGAATGCTTCAATACTTTCGGCTCTATGTATAAATGAGCCAATATTTACTTTTGGAAGAAATATCTTCGATGGAAAACAAAATCAGTATTTTATAAGTTTCCTTAATAATATTTATCAGTACTCTGACGGTAATTATCTCTTGCAAAGTGATGGTAAAAGAACAATTGCCGTTTATGATATAAATAAAGATAATCGTCTGAAAAATAATATCTTAGGAGAAGATATTAATATACAGAGCCGACTTGAGCAAGATTTCAAACTAAGGCTTCAGCAATATAACAACAGAATGATTAATAACAAGTTATATTTTACAAAATGAAAAAGAAAATAATTTTTATTGTTAATCCTATCTCAGGACATCATAACAAGAATAATTTTCCTAATCTTGTTGAAAATCACATTGACAAAAACAAATACGATTATAAGATTGTTTTTACAGAGTATGCAAATCATGCTACCGACTTAGCAATGAAAGCTGTAGATGAAGAATATGATTTTGTAGCTGCTGTTGGAGGTGACGGTACAATAAACGAGGTTGCAAAATGTTTGATAGGTAAACCGCAGACTCTCGTAATTGTTCCTTACGGTTCAGGTAATGGACTCGCTCGTCATTTAGAACTTCCATTTAAAGTTGAAAAACTTATTAACGAGGTGATTAACAAAGGTGTTGTTACGAAAATCGATACTGCCACAATGAATGGTGTTCCTTTTATCAGCATCGCTGGTGTTGGTTTTGACGCACTCATAGCCGACTATTTTGCAAAAGATGAGAACAGAGGTTTCATTACTTACGCAAAACTTATCACTGAAAAATATCCTAATTTCAAGCCTAAGGAATACACGCTCATCTTAGACGACAATCAAACCATCGAGTGCAAACCCTTCTTTGTGACATTTGCAAATTCAAGTCAGTTTGGATATAATGCAGAAATTTCTCCTAAAGCCAGCGTGCAAGATGGCTTGATAGATGTGTGTATATTTAAGAAACCCAATATATTGGAAGTTCCAATCGTTGCTACATATTTTCTCGCTAAGCAGATTGATAAAAGCAATTTCATCGACATATATATGGCAAAAAAGATACAACTTATTAGAAAAAATGATGAAGTAGTAAATATTGATGGTGAACCTGTTAAAATGGAAAAAAATATAACTATAGAGATTAACCCATTGAGTTTAAATATTTTGTTATCAAGTAAATAATAAAGTCATGTTTGAGAAGTATATATTTTTTTTGAAGAACTTATTAAGTAAAATCGGTGTGACCGGAGGTGTGTCAAATTTCATATCGGAAACAATTAGTTTTGCGACATTGATATTTGCTTCGATACTTATTTATTATCTTTTGACATTCATCATACGTAAGACAGTTTACGTTTTGATATCAAGGAGCGAGTCACAAAGAGACGACATATTGATTAAGAATAAGGTATTCAAGAAATTATGCATGATAATTCCTGCATATATCATAAGAACATTTGCAGCAACGGCATTGCCTTCTTACCCTATGTTATCTTCTATAATAGTCATGGTAACAAAGGTTTACGAAGTCTTTGTATATAGTAGGGTCTTAGACGCTATTCTTTCAACCTTGAATGATATTTACGATACATACGAGATTTCAAAGAGCAAGCCTATCAAAGGATTTATACAAGTATTGAAGATTATTATCTACATCGTATGCTTCTTGCTGATAATAGCTATATTAACGCAAAAACAGTTGTCAAACATATTTATCGGATTAGGAACTTTATCGGCTGTTCTGATGTTAGTTTTTAAAGATCCTATCCTTGGTTTCGTTGGTGGACTTCAGTTGACAGTCAACGATATGCTTCGTATAGGTGACTGGATAGTGATGGAAAAAAGTAAAGCCGACGGTGAAGTTTTGGAAATTGGATTGACTACTGTAAAAGTACAAAATTGGGATAAGACGATTACAACAATTCCCACCTATTCTCTCATTTCTGATTCTTTTACCAATTGGAGAGGAATGCAGAACTCTGGAGGAAGACGTATCGCTCGTTCTTTTGTTATTGATATTGATACAATTAAATTCTGTACTCCAGAAATGCTTGAACGTTACAAGAAGTTTCAGTTGGTGAAACAATATATTATTGACAAGGAAAAGGAAATTGAGGAATATAATAAATTAAATAGCATCGATGACTCGAATTTGGTCAATGGAAGAAGACAAACCAACATAGGTATTTTCAGAGCATATCTCAATGAATATTTGGCACAGAGTCCATATATAAATAAAGATATGACTTTCATGGTCAGACAGTTGTCACCGACAGAATACGGAATTCCATTGCAGATTTACGCTTTCAGTGCAAACAAGGAATGGGTGAAATATGAAAATATCCAAAGTGACATTTTCGATCATGTGTTTGCCGTAGTCACGATGTTTGACCTAAAGATTTATCAGAAACCATCAAGCAACACTTTAGAAAAGGTCAATAGCAATATTGATATTGAAGTTATGGAGGACTAATTTTAAAATATAAAAAAATGAAAACCTGAGAATCTGAAAACAGGTAAGCTAACTTTTAGATTCTCAGGTTTTGTATTTCTCAGGTTCAATTAAGAAAGTCTTTCTATTAGAGCGTCGCGATAGCTGGCTCCTATCGGAATTTTATTTCCGGCGACAGTCACGTGCGTTTTGTCGATATCCTCGATGTTGTTTATTGAAACTATGAACGATTTATGAGTGCGGACGAATTTGTCTCGAGGAAGTGTGTCTTCCAGGTTTTTCAGTGAATATAAAGCTGTTATCCTCTTAGACCTGGTGTGGAAGGTCACATATTCGTGTTGTCCTTCTATAAAAATCAAGTCGTCAAAATTGACTTTATACAATTTATAATCGGCTTTTACCATGATATAATCGCTGCTGCTCTCAGACGTCGGTTCAATTGTCTTTGAACTAACTGCTTTATTTATGGCTTGGACAAATCGCGCATAATCAAAAGGTTTCAACAAATAATCAACAACGCCGAGAGAGAAAGCATCGACGGCATATTCCGAATAGGCAGTCGTTAAAATTACTGAAGGTTTGTTGTTAATAATTCTTAACATCTCCATTCCGGAAATATCCGGCATCTGTATGTCAAGCAAAAGAATATCTATCATCTCTCTGTTTAATACTTCCATTGCAGTGGATGCATCTGCACAAGTGTCAATAAGTTGCAAAAAATCAATCTTCGAGACGTATTCCGTCAAAAGTTTTCTGGCAAGAAACTCATCATCAACGATGAGAACATTATACTTTCTTTTCATTTAACGAATCTCCTATTTTTATTGTAGCCGTGTAGCAATTATCTTCATGTTTTGTATCGAAAGAAAATCTATCTTCGTAATATAATTCTAAACGTTTTTTAACATTCTTCAGTCCTATTCCTGCTTTTTCTTTCTTAGAACCATCCACGATAGAGACTGATGTTGATTTTATGGAATTGCGGGCTATGAAAACTAAGTCGTTGTCTTCCTGAATGATATGGAAATGAACAAATCCATTCGGGTCGTTGACGATACGACTATGTTTGAAACTATTTTCCACCAAAGGTTGAAGAATCATTGGAGGAATCATAAAGTTGTTATTCTTAATGTTTTTTTCAAAAATGACATTAGACTTGTTTTCCATGCTCATCTGCTGAAGGTCGAGATATGCGTCAATGTATTTGATTTCTTTATCGAGAGATATTAAATCAACTTGACAATCGACTATGACATAACGCAGCATATCTGAAAGTTTAAGTACGCTCTGTGGCGCATTCTCGTCTTTGGTATAAACTAAGGAATATATGTTATTCAACGCGTTAAACAAAAAGTGAGGCGTAATCTGCGACTTCAAGAAACGCAGCTCCATATCAAGACGCTCGCTTTTAATTTCATTTTTAATTCGCTGATTTTCTCTTTCAGCGCGTTGAAGAACAGTGATGACAGAAATTGCCGACGCTGCTGTGAAAAGAACCATCCTTATTAAGAAAGGAAAAATCAGTTCTTTGGCTCCATCTAACAACGAAATACTGATGGACAAATACTTACTCATGATATTAAACATGATACCTTCTAAATAGGTAGTTATTGCTGACATCAATATTACAAAGAAAACATTAATGATATAAAATAGAAATATATTCCCTTTTTGAAGGAACTTGACTATATATTTTGATTCAACATCGCTAGCAAACATCAGACAGACAGTGAGTAACAAGGCGTGCGAGAACGAAACCAACCATCCTGCCCAGAACGACAAGAAGAAAAATAAAAATACAACAACCCAAGCTACGATAACTTTGGATTTTTCCTTAATAAATCTTAAAAAAATAGAATTATTCTTCATAGGAAATCTTTTCTGCAAAAATATGACAACAAAATTATCTGATTGTAAAAATTCAATCAAGAATAGTTAATTCTCAATCAAGATTAATATCTGCTTCCGCGGAACAATCTTATGAAAGTCACCAAGACTGTATAAATCTCAAGACGTCCCACCAACATCAATACCGACATGACCCATTTGCCCATATTCGACAATTCCGAGAATGACATTGACGGTCCGGTGCTTCCTGTTCCGGGACCGCTGTTACCGAGTGCCGAGATACAATTAAACATACTTTCTTGTAAAGTACTTCCGCTGACAATCAATAACAAAACTCCAAAGACAAATATCAAGAAGAAGAGAATCAAGAAGTTGATAGTTCTTCTCGTAGTATTTTCATTTATGACTTCGTTAGAGACTTTCACTGTAAAAAGAGCGTTGGGGTGAAGCAGTTGACGGAAGATGTTATTGATGGATTTTGTAGTAATAACCTCTCTGATGATTTTAATTCCGCCGCTTGTAGATCCGGCACAGGCTCCACTTGCCATCATAATAAAAGTAGGTATCAGGAAAAGACCGCCCCATAAATCATAATCAAAATTATTTGCCTGATAGCATGTTGAAGTTATTACAGAACTGACGTGGAACAAAGATGTTCTGAGTTTATCTTCAAAACTTTGTGGAAAAGATTCGATATTTGTAGATACGGTATTCAATTCAGGAGCATAATGAAACATCATAATTATCAATGCTGTGAAAGCTATTACGCTTCCTGTGTACCAACGTAACTCCTCATTCTCACGGAACAATTTTCCTTGTCCGGTGAACAGAAAATAATATAAGGAGAAGTTTACGCCGGAGGCAAGCATGAAGAATGAAGCTACATATTCTAAGTAAGGTGAGTTGTAATAACCGATACTTGCCTGATGAGTACTGAAACCTCCGCTCGACATTGTCGTCATTCCGTGACAGATAGCGTCGAAAGTGTTCATTGGTCCGAGTTTGTACATCAGACTGCACAAGGCTGTAAAGATGAAATAGATACATAGGAGCTTACGTGCAGTCATCATCATTTTAGGATGCAATTTCTTAATTCCGATGCCAGACATTTCGGCAGAGAACATCATGACTTTGTTTGACTTATGATTCAATGCAGGCATAATTGACAAGAATAACACGATAATACCCAGGCCTCCCAACCACTGCATGAGACTTCTCCAGAAGAGAATGCCGTGCGGCTGTTCGTCAATGTTATTCAACACTGTTGAACCTGTTGTCGTGAATCCTGACATGGCTTCAAAAAAAGCATCTGCAACATTGCTGACGGTTCCATTTAGTAAAAACGGCAACATTCCAAACAAGGCAAAAACAATCCATGTTGCGGTTACTATGAAGAAAGAATCCTTTATCTCGAAGTTTTCAATTTCCTCTTTATTGCTTTTTTTTGACTTATTGTTTCTTCCTGCGGAGATAAGTATGAATCCGGAGATTGCTGTGATGATTGTTGAGACCGTAAGTGCCAGAACATCACCGTCGCCACATTTGTAAAAATAATACAAAGCAACCAACGAAGCCATAAGCATAAATAAAGCTTCAAACAACAACAACAAACCGATAATTCTTACTTTCATATAAAGCTATAACACGTATTATTTTCGTTCGTAAAAGTACAAATTTTTTGTTCAGAAAAAATATAATTCGTCTTTATTTTTGATGAACCATTTTTAGTATGAAAACATTTAAACAAAAGAAGTTTTTATGTTCATTGAGTCCGGAAATATTTATGTTGAAACGGAAAATATTTTTGTTGAAATGAGTCGTTTTTTTAACAATTATTTCGATAATATTTCGTTTTTTTGCAGTTAAAAAAATTAGACTCGATTTTTTAAGAATATCAAACAAATAATTAATTATAAAATGTTAAAATTCAAGTATTTATTATTAGCAGGTATTTTCTGTGTAAGTGGTCTTATTTCTCATGCACAAGAGAAGATTACCTTAGATGAGGCGATAGAGATTGCGTTATCGGAGAGTAACACAATTAAAATTGCCGACATGACAATCGAGAAAACCGGTTATGCCAAGAAAGGCGCGTATTCGGCTTTGTATCCAAACATCAGTGCAGCAGGCAATTACCAACGCACCTTAAAGAAACAGGTCATGGTAATGGAAATGGGAGGACAATCAATGTCGATAGAAGTCGGTACTGATAACAATGTTTCGGCAGGAATTACGGCAGCCATGCCGCTCATCAACGCACAGCTTTGGCAAAGTTTGAAACTTTCTGCTTTAGACGTGGAGCTGGCGATAGAACAAGCACGTTCATCGAAAATCTCATTGGTTTCTCAAGTTAAACAATCTTTCTACGCAGTATTACTCGCCAAAGAAGCTTACAATGTTTACAAGGAAGTTTATGACAACGCTCAGAAGAACTTCGAAGACGTTGAGAAAAAGTACAATGTCGGAAAAGCGTCGGAGTTTGATTATCTGAGAGCTAAGGTCAATGTCAATAATGCAGAACCGGAAGTGTTTAGTGCAGAAAATGCAGTCGTTTTGGCGATATGGCAACTCAAAGCCATCATGGGCATCGATCTAAATACAGAATTAGACGTTGAAGGAGCTTTGTCGGATTACGTCAATGAAGTTGTAGCCGTTGTTCAAGAAACAGATACAATATCTTTTGAAAATAATACAAACTTATTGCAGTTAAGATTGCAGGATGAGATGTTGACAAACACCATCAAGATGACCAAATTCCAATATATCCCTACCCTTTCAGCTTCATTTGCATATAACTACAACGCTATGGGTAACACATTCGACATGAGTTGGAATCCTTATTCTGTAGTTGCTTTGAGTTTGAATGTGCCAATTTTCAGTGGTTTCTCAAAACGTAACAGCATAAGACAATATCAGAAGTCGCAAGATATTTTGAGACTCAGCATTGAAGACACTGAACGTAACTTGAACATTGCGTTAGGAAACTACATCGATAAGATGAATACAAGTGTCAAGAGATATACTGCTGCTGAATCCACTTTAGAGATGGCGCAAAAGAGCTACAATATTTCCGAGAAGATGTACGAAGTCGGAAAGGCAACTTTGGTTGAACTCAATGACGCACAGCTCGCCTTAACACAGGCACAACTCACGATGAGTCAGGCTATTTTCCAATATATGACAAACAAAGCAGCCATCGATGAACTTATGGGTGTTGAATATATTTCAGAAAAATAAACGAGTAATAATTAAAAAAACATAATAAAAAATGAGACATTTAAAATCAATTTTATTTCTTTCAACAGCGATGGTAATGGCTTCATGTACACAGAAGTCTACTGAACAACAAACAGTTGTCGTTGAAGAAGCTCCAAAAGTTACAGTAACTAAAGTTCATGCAGAGAATGTTCCACAGTTAAGTACTTATCCAACAACGATAGAAGCAGACATTGTTAATAATATCACACCGCAATCGGCATCGCGTATCAATGAGATTTTAGTTGAAGTCGGCGATCATGTCAAAGCAGGACAAAAACTCGCAACCATGGATGCCATCAATCTTGAAAAAGTAAGATTACAAGTTGCAAACGATTCCATTGAATATGGACGTACAAAAGAATTATACGAGATAGGTGCAGCATCACAATCCAATTTCGAAGCTATTACTCTTGCTTACGAAGTTTCAAAGAAAAGCTATGCCAACTTATTGGAAAACACAATCTTGACAAGTCCTATCAGCGGTATTGTCACAGCTCGTAACTACGATGAAGGTGATATGTACGCAATGGCACAACCTCTTTTCGTAGTGCAAAACATTACTCCTGTCAAGATGTTGATTAACGTAAGTGAAAACAATTATTCAAGAGTTAAGAAAGGTATGGAAGTGGAATTGACAGCCGATGCTTATCCAGGCGAGATTTTCAATGGCAAAGTCAATTTGGTTTATCCAACCATCGACCCACGTTCACACACCTTCCCTGTTGAGATTCTTGTGAATAACAAAGATGAGAAATTGCGTCCAGGTATGTTCGCAAGAGTTACAATTAATTATGGTACAAACTACCGCGTCGTTGTTCCAGACAATGCAGTTTTAAAGCAAGTTGGTGCTGATGATAAATATGTATATGTTTTGAATGAAGACAATACTGTTACATACACACCTGTTAAACTTGGTGTCAGAATGGGCGACAGATATGAAATCATCAGCGGCTTGGACGATGGCGCAACAATAGTAACAAGCGGACAAACAAGACTTAAAAACAACATTAAAGTTGACGTTAAATAATATAGGAAATGAGTTTATACAGAACATCAGTAAATAAACCTGTCACAATAGCTCTTATCTTCGTAACAGTAGCTATCTTAGGTGTTTTTTCTCTCACCAAGTTGTCAACCAACTTATTCCCCGATATGGGAGAGAACACCATTTTGGTTGTGACATCATATTCGGGCGCAAGTGCTGCCGACATCGAGACTAACGTCACCAAACCTTTGGAAAACTCACTCAACAGCGTTAGTAACCTCAAACACCTTTCATCTACTTCAAAAGAAAACATCTCTGTTATCTCTTTAGAATTTGAATATGGTATAGACATCAACGAAGCCACCAACGACGTACGCGACAAACTTGACATGGTGACACAGATGCTCCCTGATGGCGTCAGCATTCCAACCATCTTCAAGTTCAGTATGGAAGATATGCCAATCATGTTGTTGTCGGCAACAGCAGAAGAGAGTCTTAGTGGTTTAGACAAGATACTGGATGACAAGGTAGCGACTCCATTGGCACGTGTTAACGGAGTTGGTACAATCTCAGTATCAGGTGCTCCAAAACGTGAAATTCAAGTCTTTGTCGACCCTGATAAATTGGCAGCTTACGGAATAACAGTAGAATCAATATCTTCGACATTGGCTTATGAAAACCGTAACACACCGGCAGGTACTATTGACATCGGTTCAAACACTTACTCTGTACGTGTTGAAAAAGAATTTAAGTCGGCTGACGAGATGCTTAACGTAGTTGTCGGAACATTCAATAACGCTCCTATTTATTTGAGAGACGTTGCTACTGTTAACGACGGTGAACAAGAACGTCTCCAAAAGACTTACAGCAACGGCAGACAAGGTGCTACAATCACAATTCAAAAACAAACCGACGCCAATACCGTACAAGTTATAAAAGGTATAAAAAATGAACTTAAGAAAATCAAAAAGACTCTTCCTTCAGATATTGAAATCAATATCGTAGTAGATGGTTCTAAAAATATTATCGACACTATCAACTCATTGAAAGACACAATTCTCATCACCTTCTTGTTGGTTATGCTCGTTGTGTTCGTTTTCTTGGGAAGATGGAGAGCTACAATCATCATCGTACTTTCTATCCCTATTTCTTTGGTTGCCTCAGTCATCTATCTCTTCGCTACAGGCAACACTTTGAACATTATCTCCATGAGTGCTTTGACAATCGCTATCGGTATGGTTGTTGACGACGCCATCGTTGTTTTGGAAAATATCTCCTCACATATCGACAGAGGTGCGAAACCTAAAGAGGCAGCCGTCCATGCAACGCAAGAAGTTTCCATCTCCGTTATAGCTTCAACTTTGACAATGCTTGCGGTGTTCTTACCTCTCACAATGGTTGACGGCATTATCGGTATCTTCTTCAAACAATTAGGTTGGATCGTAAGTATCATTATGATAGTATCAACATCAGCAGCTTTGACACTCGTTCCAATGATGTGTTCAAGAATGTTGAAACAAAATCCTAAAACGCACAAATGGCATAAGATTATATTCACACCTATCGACAAAGCTCTCAACGGTTTAAGCAATGGCTACGGTCGCCTCATTAATTGGGCAGTAACTCATCGTAAATCAGTTGTGTTTATCGCATTGTTAGTCTTTGTTGTTACCATTGTCACAACAGTTCCAAACCTAAAGACAGAGTTCCTTCCATCAATGGACCAAGGTCGTCTTTCTGTAAGTATTGAACTTCCTGTAGGTACAGGTGAACGTATTACAGGTCAGCTCGCAGCTGAGTTGTCAGAAAAATACCAGACAGAAATACCTGAGATTCGCATGCTTAACTACAGCTATGGCGTCGCTGATGAAGACAATGCCTTTGCTTCTATGAACAACAACGGTACGCACATCATCTCAATGAACATCGACTTGGGTGGTAAAACCGAAAGAGAAAGAAGCACTCAAGAGATAGCAGAATTTATTCGTAAAGATCTTAGAAACAATTCAATCATCAAGAAGTACAACGTAAGTGAAGGTATGGGTATGGGTAGCTCGGCTTCCGTTAAACTAGAGATCTACGGTTACGACTTCAACAATTCCGACAAGATCGCTTTCGCTTTGAGAGATAGTCTTCTCAACACACCTCAATATTCGCAAGTTCTCGTCAGCCGTGACGAATATACTCCTGAATATTATGTTGACTTCGACCGCGAGAAATTAAAACTCAATGGTATTGATATTACAACAGCTTCAACGATGGTAAGAAACCGTATCAATGGTTCAATCATGACATTCTTCCGTGAAGACGGCGATGAATATAACATCCGCGTTCGTTATGCACCTGAATTCCGTCAAAGCATTGAAGATATTGAAGACATCATGCTTTACGGCTCACAAGGTCAGTCTGTCAGAGTTAAAGACGTCGCGAAAGTCGTTGAAGGAATGACACCTCCAAAAATCGAACGTAAAGACCGTGAACGTGTTGTAACAGTAACCGGTATTCTCTCAAAAGGTTATGCTTTGAGTGAAGGTGTTGAGGTAGCACAATATTATATTGAAAAGGCTGAGATTCCTTCAGAATTTATGGTAAAGATTGCTGGTGACTACGAAAATCAACAGGATTCATTCTCCGGATTGTTCACCTTATTGTTCTTAATCGTCATTTTGGTTTACGTCGTTATGGCATCACAGTTTGAGTCATTGCTCGACCCATTCGTCATTATGTTCTCAGTTCCATTCGCTATAGTCGGTGTTCTTATTGGTTTGGCAGTTCACGACATGGCATTAGGCGTCATGGCATTGATTGGTATCTTGATTCTCGTTGGTATCGTTGTTAAGAACGGTATCGTTCTCATCGACTACACAATCTTGTGTCTCAACAGAGGTATGGATGTCAATACTGCCGTTGTTACAGCATCGCGTCAACGTCTGCGTCCTATCTTGATGACCACATTGACAACAGTTCTCGGTATGGTTCCTATGGCAATGGGTACAGGCGAAGGCGCTGAGATGTGGAACGGATTGGGTATAACAGTAGCATGGGGTTTGACAGTATCAACCTTGATTACTCTTGTCCTCATCCCTACCCTTTATGCGATCTTCGTTTCGAGAAGAGAAAAACGCAATGCTAATAAAAACACTCGTAAGGCATTAACAGATTAAAGAAAGGATTTATCATGACTGGAATATTCATAGCTTATAATCAAGCATATTACGAAGAGATTATCGAGTTGTTGGAAAACAATCACAGCAAAGGATTTACTCGATGGAATGAAATCAGCGGAAGAGGCAGTCGTGGTGGCGAGCCTCACATGGGAAGTCACACCTGGCCTACTTTCAACGACGCGATATTGACTTTCGTTGAAGATGAATTCGTCGATGATGTTTTGAACGCACTTCACGAACTCGACATAAAGACTGAGGCCTTGGGATTAAGAGCCTTCAGCTGGAAAATCGATAAGACAATATAAGTTGTCTAACGTATGTAAAAAAGCTGCTCTTTAATTAGGGCAGCTTTTTTTATATTTAGTTACAAATAAAATAAATAGAGACGCCATACTATATGACGTCTCTACTAATATCTGTGTCAAATACGTGACAAGTCGTGAACTTAGTCGATTCTGCAGCAGAGGTTTCTGTCGCCGAATGCGTCGTCGATTCTTGTTACGTGTGGGAAATATTTGTCTTGAACATCGCTCTTGTTAGGGAAGCCTGCTTCTGAACGTGTGAATGGGAATTCCCAGTTGTCAGCCATCAACATTTCTGCTGTGTATGGAGCATGTGAAATAACGTTATTACCTTTTTCAGCTTTACCACTTTCGATGTCAGCGATTTCTTGACGAATCTTAATCATAGCGTCAACGAAACGGTCTAACTCTGCCAATGGTTCGCTTTCTGTAGGTTCAACCATCAATGTTTCGTGAACAGGGAAAGCAACTGTTGGAGCGTGGAAACCGTAGTCCATTAGACGTTTAGCGATGTCAATAGCAGCAACGCCTGTAGCCTTGTTGATACCGTTGATGTCGAGAATCATTTCGTGAGCTACGTGACCGTTATTTCCGGTATAAAGAATTGGATAATAATCTTTCAATCTGTCTTTTAAATAGTTGGCATTCAAGATAGCCATCTTAGTAGCTTCTCTTAAACCTTCGCCGCCTAACATCTTGATATAAGCATAAGAGATGGTGAGGATTTGTGCGCTGCCGAATGGAGCTGCTGACACTGCACCGAGTTTCTCGTTATATGTAGCGAGGTTGAGGTGTGTTGGTAAGAATGGTACTAAGTGAGCTGCAACGCCGATAGGACCAACGCCAGGACCGCCACCGCCGTGAGGGATAGCGAATGTCTTGTGTAAGTTGAGGTGGCAAACGTCAGCGCCGATGAAGCCTGGGCATGTGAGACCAACTTGAGCGTTCATGTTAGCGCCGTCCATATAGACTTGACCGCCATTGTCGTGAACTATCTTCATGAGGTCGCGAATGCCGTCTTCGTAGATACCGTGTGTTGAAGGATATGTAACCATGAATGCTGCGAGGCTGTCTTTGTATTGTTCTGCTTTCGCCTTAGCATCTTCCATGTCGATGTTACCGTTAGCATCGCATTTCACGACAACGACTTGCATACCTGCCATAGCAGCTGATGCAGGGTTTGTTCCGTGAGCAGAAGCAGGAATCAAGCAGATGTTACGATGACCTTGGCCCTTAGCTTCCTGGTAGCGACGTATTGTCAAAAGACCTGCGTATTCGCCGCTTGCACCAGAGTTAGGCATGAACGACATACCAGCGAAGCCTGTGATTTCGCAGAGGTCTTTACCTAATTCGTTGATAAGTTCTAAGTAACCTTCAGCTTGCTCTTGTGGTACGAATGGGTGGATGTTAGCAAATTCTGGCCAGCTCAAAGCAAACATTGATGTTGCAGAGTTGAGTTTCATTGTACATGAGCCGAGAGGAATCATAGCACGGTTCAAACTTAAGTCGCGGTCTTCCAATTGTTTCATGTAACGCATCATGTCTGTCTCGCTACGATATTTGAAGAACACTGGTTCTTGTAAATAAGATGAAGCACGTTGCATATCAGCAGCGATACCGTTAAATGAAGCACATGCTGAAGGACAGCATACGAAGTCTTCGTGTTGTTTGCCTAGAACTTCACAAACGATAGCGACGATTTCGTTGACGTCGGCTAATGTTGTTGTTTCGTCTAAGCTGATACCGAAATGTTGTTTGTCGATGATACGGAAGTTCATCTTATGTTCGAGAGCCAACTCGTTGACTTTGCATGTGCAGAAGCCTTCTGGCAATTCGAAGTGTAATGTATCGAAGAATGAGTCGTTAAGTTGTTTAACGCCATATTTTTGCATCTCTTTATTTAAGACGAATGCTAACTTATTGATATGTCGAGCTATTTCTTTGATTCCATCCGGTCCGTGGTATATTGCGTAGAATCCTGACATGATACCAAGGAGAGCTTGAGCTGTACAGATGTTTGATGTAGCTTTTTCGCGTTTGATATGTTGTTCACGAGTTTGGAGAGCGAGACGGTAAGCTGGATTGCCGAGGGCGTCTTTTGAGATACCTATGATACGTCCTGGCATTTCGCGTTTGTAGGCATCTGTTGTTGCGAAGAAACCTGTATGAGGACCGCCGAATGCCATTGGCAAACCGAAGCGTTGGCTTGAACCGACGACAGCGTCAGCACCCCATTCTCCAGGAGGTGTGATGAGAGCAAGACTCATAAGGTCGGAAGCAACAGCTACTTGCATACCTTTTTCTTTCCATGCCTTAACTTCTTCACTGTAGTTGATGATGCGTCCGTATTGGTTTGGACATTGTACAAGAATACCGAAAAATTCTTCATCTGCGCTGAAGTTCTTGACATCGTCAACAATAACTTCAATACCTAAGTGATAAGCTCTTGTCTTGATAACATCGATTGTGTGTGGGAACACGTCATTGGCTACGAAGAATTTGTTAACGCCAGCCTTTACCTGAGCGCGGCTGCGGCTGTGCCAGAACATCAACATTGCTTCAGAAGCTGAAGTGGCTTCGTCCAACAATGAAGCATTTGCCAAAGGCATTGCAGTCATGTCGCTGATAACTGTCTGATAGTTAAAAAGAGCTTCGAGACGACCTTGTGAAATCTCAGCTTGATATGGAGTGTATGATGTGTACCAACCCGGATTTTCGAGAATATTACGTGTGATGACACCTGGAGTGATGACATTGTAATATCCCATACCGATGTAACTTCTATAAATCTTATTCTTTGCACCTAAAGCCTTAAGCTTGCCTGCACATTCATATTCGTTTAAACCTCTGCCGATATTCAAGCCTTCTGGGAGACGAATATCAGAAGAAATAATCTCACCAATGAGTTGGTCTGTCGATTCAACGCCAATAACCTTGAGCATTTTTTCAACATCAGCTTCTGTAGGTCCATTGTGACGTTTAATGAAATTGTTGTTAATCATATTTTTATTATTTAATAAGTTATTTTATTCTTAAAACGCAAAGTTACTTTTTTTTTCTTATTAATCGCACACATACAACATATTTTTATATTTTTGTAACAAATTATAAATGTATGAAAAAATTAGCCTTATTTTTTGTTAGTGTGTTATTGCTAACAGCTTGCAGAAACAAAATTGAAGACAAATCTATTAAGTATGATGGTCCAAAAACTATTGACATTGTTTTGTTGGAAGAATTAAATCTTAACGCAACTTCTGATGATCTGATTAATTATTATTCCGACAATGAACTTGTAGTTACTGTAACAAGCAATGGCGTTATCAAGGGAAAGAATGTTGGTGAAGCCAACGTTACAATCGCAAATTCTGAAAATTCTATTACCCTTAAAGTTATCGTTTCTTTATTTGAAGAACCTACTTTTAATTTTGGAGCCTCAACGGACGAGATAAAAAATATCTATGGAGAACCAAGATTTAACTATGGTGATTCAATATTCATCTACGGTAGTGGAAATGAATGGTATTCATACGCTGTATGGGAAATGGATTTCTTCTTTAGAAACGACGAATATATTGAAGCTGACCTCTATATCAGAGAAGATGTCAATACTCGTCTTAATCAATTTTTAACGGAAAACTATTTCGTAAAGGACACAATTTATGACACCATTGACGACGTGTTAACTACATGTTATATATATTTGAATGAGAATAATCCAGATGAAGCAAATTTATTGTTAGGAAAATTGTTCCCAGCAGGTCGCTACGATGACGTTTGCTTATTCTACACTGCTTACGATAATTCCGAAAAGAGATCTTTCAAAGACATTTATGAAAGAAATAGAAACAGATAAGTTTCACACAACAATATCGCAAATAAAATAAGGAGTCATTTTTGAAGTGACTCCTTATTTTATTTTAATCAATCGTTAGATTCTTCTCTCTTGTTCTGACGTTTGCGTTCTATTTCATCCAAGATAATCTTTCTCAAACGCAAGCTCTTTGGTGTTATTTCAAGATATTCGTCGTCGCGTATCATTTCCATGTATTCTTCCAAGGAGAAGCGTTTTGGTGGGATAAGGACTATCTTCTCGTCTGAACCTGAAGCGCGGACGTTCGTGAGATGTTTGGTTTTATTGACATTAAGAACGATGTCGTTGGAACGCGTGTTCTCACCAATCACTTCACCTGCATACACTTCTTCGTTAGGCTGTACGAAAAACGCGCCTCTGTCTTGCAACTTCCATAATGCGTAAGGAACAGCGACACCGGTCTCCATCGCGATGAGGGCTCCTGTGTTACGACCTGCAATCTCACCTTTCCATGGTTCATAGTCTTTGAAACGCTGCGACATCACAGCCTCACCTTCTGTTGCAGTAAGCATGTTGCTTCTTAAGCCGATGAGTCCTCTCGATGGAATCTCAAAGTCTATGTTCATTCTGTCGCCCTTAGGTTGCATATTAATCATCTCGCCTTTCTTTGCAGAGACAAGCTCTATCACGCGACCAGCAAATTGCTCCGGTACTTGGACCGTCAACATCTCAATAGGTTCGCATTTCTTACCGTCGATTTCTTTAATGATAACTTTAGGCTGACCAATCTGAAATTCATAACCTTCACGACGCATCGTCTCAATAAGAATCGAGAGGTGAAGAATACCACGACCGAATACCATCATAGAATCTGGCGACGCTGTGTCTTCAATTCGTAAAGCCAAGTTCTTTTCAAGTTCCTTATAAAGACGTTCACGAAGATGTCGTGAGGTGACGTATTTACCTTCCTTACCAAAGAATGGCGAGTTGTTAATTGTAAACAACATACTCATCGTAGGTTCATCAACGTGAATTGGAGGAAGAGCTTCCGGATTTTCCAAATCGGCAACGGTATCGCCAATTTCAAAATCTTCAAGTCCCATAATAGCAACGATATCGCCAGCTTTGATTGGATTCTTAGTTCTTTCTTTTCCAAGACCTTCAAAGGTATATAATTCCTTAATAGTGTTCTTTCTTACTGAGCCATCACGTTTTACGAGAGAGACATTCATGCCAGCTTGAAGTATGCCGCGTTTCAAACGACCGACAGCGATACGACCAACGTACGAGCTGTAATCTAAAGAAGTGATAAGCATTTGCGGAGTTCCTTCTTCATATTTGGCTTCTGGAATATGTTCCAAAATTGTATCTAAAAGATATGAAATGTCGGAAGTTGGTTTCTTATAATCGCTCGACATCCAGCCTTGCTTTGAAGAACCGAATACTGTCGGGAAGTCTAACTGATCTTCGCTTGCTCCTAAATTAAACATCAAGTCGAAGACAGCCTCATGAGTCTCTTCTGGATAACAGTTTGGTTTGTCTACCTTATTAATAACTACTATCGGCTTAAGACCTAACTGCAAAGCTTTTTCCAAGACAAAACGTGTTTGAGGCATCGGACCTTCAAAAGCATCGACAAGCAAGATGACGCCGTCTGCCATGTTAAGGACGCGTTCTACCTCACCTCCAAAATCGGAGTGACCGGGAGTATCGATGATATTGATTTTTACTCCTTTATATCTGACAGAAACGTTTTTTGATAAGATAGTGATTCCTCGTTCTCGTTCAAGATCGTTGTTATCCAATATCAAATCATTTGTTTCCTGATTGTCTCTAAACATCCTCGATTGGTACAAAATACGATCTACCAAGGTCGTCTTGCCGTGGTCAACGTGAGCAATAATTGCAACATTACGAATACTATCCATCTATTTCTATTTTATTGATATGATTGAAAATAAGGTCTTTTGCACTAAGAATTACAATTCTCGAAAAGACTTGCAAATTTACAAAAAAAGCCTTGACACAAAATATGTCTTTACATTATTTTATAAACATTATTTCACTTTTTTGCTTGATTCATCATCATGAGGTCGAGTATGCTTATTGCAGTCATTGCTTCGACGAGTGGCATGACGCGTGGAACAACACAGACGTCGTGTCTGCCTTCAACTCGACACATTACTTCCTCACCGCAATAATTTACAGTCTGTTGGGCTTGCATGATTGTCGGTATAGGTTTGAAAGCTACATTGAAGTAAATCTTTTCTCCGTTAGAAATACCACCTTGTATTCCTCCCGAATGATTTGTCTTGCAACGTATTTTTCCATCATTGATAAATATGTCGTTACATTGTGAGCCTCGCATAGATGCTGAATGGAATCCTTCTCCATATTCGAATCCTTTGACGGCGTTGATACTGAACATTGCCTGAGCCAAGACGGCTTGCAGTTTCATGAAATGAGGTTCGCCTATTCCTATTGGTACGTTATCTATTTCCACGCGTACTGCAGCACCAACGCTGTCGTTTTCTTGTTTTATCTTATGTAAGATATTAATTATCTCTTCATGAGAAAAAGAATCTTTCTTCTCCTCGCCTATCTGAGTGACAAACGACTTAATCTTTATGTTGTGAGATAATAGTATTTGTTTGGCGATGGCGCCTGCTACTACGCATGGCAGCGTTGTTCGCGCCGAGCCTCTGCCTCCTCCTCTATGATCGCGCAAACCATATTTCTGCTGATAAGTAAAGTCGGCGTGCGACGGTCGATATATTTCTTTTATGTTGTCATAATCCGATGATTTCGCATCTTGATTTTCAACAATAAAAGCAATCGGTGTTCCTAATGTACGTCCTTCATAAATCCCAGATAGGAAAATAAGCTTATCAGATTCCTTTCTTTGAGAACTTACAGAATCGCTACCTGTTCTTCTTCTTAGCAACTCCTCCTCTATCATGTTAAAATCTATTAACATTCCAGAAGGACAACCATCAATGACACCGCCAATAGCCTCGCCGTGCGACTCGCCAAAAGTCGTCAAACAAAATATTTTACCAAAAGTATTTACGCTCATATATAAAAACAAAAAAAAAGCTGCACACATTAGTACAGCTTTTTCAAAAATAATTAATTACTGCCCGTTAAGTATTTTCAATTTTGCTTCTAAAACTTTAACCTCGTTCTTTGCTCTACTTATCTTCTTTTCATATTCAGCACGCATGATTTCTGATTGCTTGCTGTTTGAGAAGAAACCGATGTTGTTTTCCAAGATTGTTATTTCTTCACGTAACTTAGTTATCTTCTTAGTCATGGCATTACGTTCTCTCATGACCTTATCGCGTGAATCTGGACTATCTTTCATATTTTCAACCATCGAACGATATTCAGCTGTTGAGATTTCGTTTTCAGTCATCTTCATCTTGTCGAACAAACTGTCGATAGACTTACGATATTCGTCTTGAATAGCATCTTTTTGTTTCATAGGAACATAGCCTATTGCCATCCATTCTCTTTGGAAACTTTTGATAGCTTCCATGTTTTCTGAGCGTTCCTTCTTAATTTCGTATGCTTTGATACGTTCAAGAAGTTCTCTCTTAAGACGGAGGTTTTCATCCTCGACGCCTTTGATTCCACTGAAGTGTTCTGATTTGCTTGAGAAGAATGCATCACAAGCAGTGCGGAAACGCTTCCATATTTTATCAGAGTGACGTTTTGGCACTGGACCAATCTTCTTCCATTCTTCTTGAAGTTTCTTAATTTGATCTGTGGCTTTCTTCCATTCCTTGCTGTCTGCAAGTGCTTCTGCTTCTATGCAAAGTTGAATTTTCTTATTATGATTTTCGATTTGTTGTTCTTTTAACTTGCTGAAGTATTCCTTCTTGTTGACAAAGAATGAATCCATAGATGCTTTGAAACGATTCCAAACCTCATCATTTTGTTTCTTTTGAGCTGGACCTACCGATTTCCATACCTTAAAGAGTTCGTTAACTTCAGTAGATTTCTTTTGCCAAGCACCTATACTGTTGATATTCTCATTCAAAAGTTCTTCCATCTTTTCGCAGATAGCTACCTTTGCGTCATAGTTGGCTTGTTGCTCGTCTTGAATCTTTGAGTAATGGTCACGACGAATCTGATTGATTTTATCTGTAGTGTTTTTGAAACGATCCCAAATCTCATCTTTCTTGTCTTGCGGAACAGGACCTATTTCTTTCCATTCGTCATGATATTTCTGTAAAAGCTTGAATGCCTTTGTGACAGATTTTTCAAGAAGAAGTTCTTCTGTCTTTTCGCATAATTCAATCTTTGCTTCTAAATTCTTCTTAAGATCTAAGTCACGCAACTCACGATTTATCTTTACTTTGTCATAGAATTTCTCAATCAAGAAGTGATAGTTGTTCCAAAGATTTGTCATCTCTGTTGCTGGAACCTGACCTATCTCTTTCCATTTATCTTGGAGAGCGCGGAACTCATCATAAGTCTTCTTCAATGTTTCTTCCGAGTTAATAAGTTGTTTTAACTCTTCGAGGATAGCATTCTTTTGTTGAAGGTTAGCTAGTTTTTGCTCCTCCAACGATTCATTAAATTTGGCCTTGTTGTCTTTGAAAATATTGAAAGCAGCTTTGAAACGGATTTCTAAAGGATCTTCTACATGTTCGTAGTTTTCTTTTTCACCTCCATCTAAAATGAATTGCTCCATTTCGCGATCTCTTTCTTCCTTACAAATTCTCAAGAAGTTAGATTTTATTGATGCAACTTTGTCTTTTATTTTAACAACGTCCGTATCCTGCACTGTCTCTTCCAAAATCTCAATCAACTGTAATTTGTTGAGAGTTGAAAAATCATGGTTTGTTTCTATTTCTTCATCGTCTTCATCGCCCATTTCAAGATTGTCGAACTGTTCAAGTTCTTCAACTTCTTCTCTTACAACAATCTCTTCAACAGGTTTCTCATCTTCTGTCACTTTAACTTCAATCTGGATAGTGTTAGGCAAAATGTTAGGCTCTATAAGCTTCACAATTTCATTACGTTCGTTAGCATTCATATTCTTTAAATTTTAATTCTCCATCTCTTCGCAGAGATTTCGATGGGTGTTGATAACTAATAGGTTACGGATTTGAAAAATAAATTAAAAATCTGACAACCAAATTCACTCTTTATTCGTGGTGCAAAGATAAAAATATTTTGTCGTAAAAGGAAAAAAAATCTAAAATAATTTACTAATAATTCAGGTACTTAAAAAATAACGATGGAACAGATAGTCCATTCCATCGTTAATGTAAATTTCTTTGCCGAAAAGCTTTGTTTGTCAAATATTTCAGCGACTTGGCAAATCATCAAGCTTGGTCAAGTGCATTAGACAAGTCGGCGATAATATCTTCAACATTCTCGATACCAACAGCAAGACGAATCAATCCGTCTGTAATACCTGCGCTTTCGCGAGCTTCCTTGCTGAGTTTGGAGTGTGTCATGCTTGCCGGATGTTGGATGAGTGTCTCGATGCCGCCCAACGAAACTGCCAACAATGCGAGATGCACGTTGTTCATCATTCTCTTGCCTGCTTCCAAACCACCTTTCAAGCAGAATGTAATCATAGCACCAGGTCCTTTCATTTGGCGTTGAGCTAACTCATATTGTGGATGTGACTTCAATCCTGGATAAAGCACCCATTCAACTTTAGGATGATTCTCAAGAAATTCAGCGACCTTCATGGCGTTTTCCTGAGCTCTGTCGATACGGATTGGCAATGTCTTCAAACCACGACGTGTCAGCCATGCCTGATGTGGATCCATATTGAATCCCATGTTAACCATTATTGAACGTAACTTGGTGTAGTTTTCTTTTTCTTTTGCGATAACAATACCGCCTACGATGTCGGCATGTCCGTTGATAAATTTTGTCATTGAGTGTAAAATCACGTCTGCGCCCAACTCGAATGGTTGTTGTAAATATGGGCTACAGAATGTGTTATCGACGCAGACAGGGATATTGCGTTCGTGAGCAATTTTGCAAATAGCTTCAATATCCATAATTCCCATAGTTGGATTGGCTGGAGTTTCCAAATAAATAAGAGCGGTGTTTTCTTTTATCGCGTTCTTAACATTTTCAACATCAGTGGCATCGACAAAAGTTGACTCCACACCATATTTAGGATAGATGCTATCCATAACGCCTCTCGAAGGACCGTATAAAGAATTGTGTGCAACAAGATGTTTGCCTTGTGATAAGAATGTCATATAAACTGTGTTGACAGCTGCCATGCCGGAACTTACTGCTACACTGCCATATCCGCCTTCCAAAGTGGCGACAGCTTCTTCCAATTCTGTGATTGATGGATTGCCAATACGAGTGTAAATATATCCGTCTTCTTCTCCTGAGAAACAGCGTGCTCCGTGATCAACGTCTCTGAAACGGAATGTAGATGTTTGGAATATTGGTGTCACTGCACTGCCTAAACAATCGATGGCACCTGAGTGAACTGCTTTTGAGCCAAAGCCCATTTTTTCATCGTTATGCATGATATTCAGTATTTTAAATTGTTATTTTATATTTTCAGTGTTTCCTGCAAAATTATATTTTTTTTACATTTTATACAAGTGAATAAATTTGTAAATTTGTAGTCATTCAATTTGAATTTAATGAAAACTGATTCTTTAATTATTAACGAAATTAGCAATCTGATAAACAAATCATTATCTGACGAGATAATAGATATTGTTAAACTTCCAATATCAGGTTCTTCGCGATTTTATTTTAGAGTTTTTACAAATAAAGCGACATATATCGCGACGTATAATTCTAACATCGAGGAAAATCATGCGTTCTTAGTGTTTTCTAAACATTTTAAAAACAAAGACTTGCCCGTTCCGGAGATTTTAGCAATAAGCGATGATAAATGCTGTTATATCCAATCTGACTTGGGTGATTGTTCTTTGTTCGATTATGTTAAAAAATGTGTGAATAATAATCACTACGATGAGGTAACAATTGAACTCTTTAAAGAATCTATCGATAATCTTGTTGATTTTCAAATAAAAGGAAACGACGGATTAGATTATTCAGTTGCCTTCCCTACTGAAAGATTCGACAAGAATTCTATAATAGATGATTTGAATTATTTCAAATATTATTTCTTGAAGGTTAATGAGGAAATTGTCTTTAACGAGATAAGGTTAAATCATGATTTTCATAAACTTGCAGATTTCCTGATAGAAGCTCCCTCCGACTTCTTCATGTACCGCGACTTTCAATCGAGAAATATTATGATAAAAGACAATCATACTTTCTTTATTGATTATCAAGGCGGAAGAAAAGGACCTCTTCAATATGACATCATTTCCTTATTATATCAGGTAAAAGCTCAAATCCCTGATTCTCTCAGAAACGAATTACTTTCTCATTATAAAACAAAACTTAGTTCTTATATCAACATAAATGATATTCAATTCGATAAGTATTATAAATATTTTGTTTTGATAAGATTGATGCAAGTTTTGGGCGCGTATGGTTTCAGAGGCTTGATTCAGAAAAAACAGCATTTCATCGAAAGTATTCCTTATGCTCTGAAAGAAATCGTTGCGTTAACTCAAAGCTTGGACTTTCCTTTTGAATTGAAAGAATTAAGTTTCGTATTAAACCAATTACATTTATTATTACCTAAATATCAATCTGTTAAAGAAGAAAAATTATGCGTGACAATAAATAGTTTTTCGTATAAGAATGGAGGCGTTCCTCAAGATATGAGCGGTAATGGCGGAGGCTTCGTCTTCGATTGCAGAGCCTTGCCTAATCCTGGACGTTATCCTGAATATAAATCAAAAACAGGCGAAGATGTTGAGGTTCAGAATTATCTTAGCAGTAAAGAAGAGGTTCATCGATTCTTTGGCATGACACATTCTATTATAAGTCAAGCTGTTGACAATTATATTGAAAGAGATTTTAAAAATCTGTTTGTAAGCTTCGGATGTACCGGCGGACAGCATCGCTCTGTATTTTTTGCCCAAATGATGGCTGAGGCTTTACATAAGCAGTATCCTCAAATCAAAGTCGTTTTAAACCATGTCGTTCAAAAGAAATATTACGTCTATGATACAAAATGAAAAAAGAACGGCTTTTATTCTTGCAGCAGGTCTCGGTACAAGGTTAAAGAATCTAACATCAGATAAGCCTAAAGCATTGGTTGAGTTGAATAAAACTCCATTACTTAAAGTTACAATTGAGAATTTGATTCAACAAAATTTTAATCATTTCGTGATTAATATTCATCATTTTGGAGAACAAATTATAGATTTTGTGAATAAAAACAATTACGAAAATGTTACGATAGAAATCTCAGATGAAAGAGATTTTCTTTATAACACCGGTGGTGCAATTTTAAAGGCTCTGCCATTACTTAAAGATAGCAAAATAGTTCTTATTCATAATGTTGATATTGTCACAGATGTTGATTTTGAATCGCTTTATAACAAATTCTCCGATTCTGATGATGTTGTTTGGCTACTTACTCAGAATCGCGACAATAAAAGAAAATTAGTTTTCGATGATAATGACAATTACCTTGGCAGATTAAATCTTGAAAATAATGTTTATGATGGTGTTGTTGAATTAAATGATAATTTTAAATTGTTATCATTCAGTGGATTACACTTTATAAGACCTAATTATTTCTCCGAATTCGATTTGAAGTCTTGCTACGTTTTTGAATTATACAAGGTGTTGTCAAAAAGATATTCGGTAAAATCAAAATTTATAAATCCTAACTATTGGTTCGATTTAGGAACTCAGGATCAACTTAAGGAGGCAGAGTTATGGCTTTTATCAAAGTAATAAAGGATTATATCAAGAATAATTATAATCTATCTCATGATTATCTGACAGTTATATTTCCAAATAAGCGCGCGGCATATATGCTCAGAAAGGAATTGATGTCGGATAATGATAAGAATATTTGGTTGCCACAGATGCTCTCAATTCAGGAAGCAATGTCGATGTGGAGCGGATTACAACTCATTGACAATCTTGATGCTACTTTTGAATTGATGAAGATTATGAACAATAACAGCGAATTTGTTTCAAACTACAATCATTTCTCTTTGGCATCGCAAATCGTTAAAGATTTTGATGAAATAGACCAATATGCAGTTGATGCTGAGAATCTGTTCTCATATATAAAGGAAATCAAAGAAGCTGAAAATTGGAATCCTGATAAGGATAAGACGGAAACCGAAAAAGCCTATTTGAATTTTTTCAAATCTCTTTATACTTATTACAATTCTTTACGAGAGGTTCTCCTCAAAGACGATTGCGGATATTACGGATTGATTACAAGAAAGTTATACGATTTATCAAAAGAAGAACTTGACAATGTTATTGGCGATAAAAAAATCATTTTTGCCGGTTTCAACGCAATGACTTTGACTGAGGAAAATATAATCGTAAGACTTGTTGAATCCAAAAAAGCTGCCTTGCTTTGGGATTTAGACAAATATTATTTGGAAGATGAAAAGCAAGAGGCAGGACTTTTTGCCCGTCAATTTTTTAAGAAATATAATAATCTAAAACCTGAATCTTTTTCCGACAAATTGCTCACCGACGATAAAATCATCAATATCGTTGGGGTTTCCGGTTCGACGGTGCAATCAAACGCGCTTCAAATAAATCTTATTAAAGAAAAAGAAGATAAATCCAATAAGGCTGTTGTACTTTCCGATGAATCTTTGTTAATCCCTGTTCTCAACTCTATTCCAAATAGTTACGACAAATTACAAGTGACGATGGGGTATCCATTTTCTAACACTATCTTATACCAATTTATCAATCATATCTTCGCTTTTAAAAATGGCAGCAACAAAGATGAAGAAGTATATTTCTGGAATCTGAAGCGTTTGTTGGAAACCGAATTTATTAAAAACATATTCGACTCTAATGATTTGTTTGAGTTGTCAAGATTTATAAATCATAATCTTAAAAACACTATCTATAATCTGACAATCAACGATATAGAAGAATATTTTAATGATAATGAAAATCTGCGTAAATTCTTATCACTGATATGTAAAAAATGGGGCTCAACTCAGGAATATATCAATTCAATCAAGGAACTTCTTTTGAATATCAACAACTTAATTCCTAATGGTGAAGACAGATATTTCCTTAAAAATCAGATAAGTATTGCAGGAAGAATAATCAACAAGATAGAAAAACTGTATAACAAATATAATCTCATTTTGCAGATTCATGATATTGAAATGTTATTTAAACAAGCCTCTAACGAGATGAGTATCAAGTTAGATGGTCAAAATGACGGATTGCAGATAATGGGATTGTTGGAAACGAGAAACCTCGACTTCGACGTAGTCCATATTTTAAGTGTAAACGAAGGAATTCTACCTCAATCAAAAAGTACTAATAGCCTGATTCCTTTTGATTTAAGAAAACATTATAAACTTCCCATCTATACTAATAAACAGGCAGTCTATGCGTATCACTTTTACAGACTTCTTCAAAATGCTAAGATTGTTAACATTTATTATAACATATTAGCCGATGGAATGGGCGAAGGTGAACCAAGTCGTTTCATACTTCAATTGCAACACGAATTACAGCAAAAGAATCGTAACATAAAGATAAATAATATCTTATACAAAAATCCTGATGTAAATTTAACTCCAATTAATAATTTGGAAGTACAAAAAACTGATAATATTTTAGCTAAGATAAAAACTAAATTGTCGGGAACAAATAGTTTAGGAAATAAAACCGGATTGTCGCCCACATCTCTGTCGTGCTACCTCAATTGCTCTCTTAAATTTTATCTTAAATATATTGAGAATGTGCAAGATAACTCCACTGACGAATTGATTCAAAGCAATGTCATAGGAAGTATTATACACTCATTTTTTGAACTGTTATATAAGGAATTTGATGATTCAATAATCACTTACGAGACATATAATGCAAAAGTAACAGAGGAGAAAAAAAACGAGTTGTTTCAACAAGCTCTTGTGAATAATAATTTCAAAAAAGGTTTGCCTGAGACAGGATTCAATTATCTTAATAAAATAATGATTGAAGAACTTATCGAGAACTTCATCAATTGTGAAAAAGAATTCCTTAGCAAAGGTAACACTTTAAAAATTATAGGCTTAGAGAAAAATCTTACTCATACTTTTAAGATTGAAAATGTTGATGTCAATCTGATTGGATTTGCCGATAGAATAGATAAAACTGATGGAAAGATAAGGATTTTAGATTATAAGACTGGTAAAATCAATGAAGACGATGTTGTGATAAAAGATAAGTACGAAAACATTTCTGATTTGCCTGAGAAATCACTACAATTATTGATTTACAAATATTTATATGCAAAAAGTCATAATATAGGAACCGATAATATTGAACCTGGAATATTTGGATTGTTAAAGATTAATAATATCTATTTTCCTCTCAAAAACTATAGTGATACATTTAATGACGAGAATCTTATTCAAAACTGTGACACTTTCTTTGAGGCTGTTTTCAGGGAGTTGTTAAATCCTGAAATTCCATTCGTTCAAACTACTGACGATACAAAATGTAAGTATTGCGATTTTATTACTATTTGCAAACGTAAGAAGAAATCATGGTAAAAAGAAAGGTAGAAAAGTCTTAAATCAAACGACCTTTCTACCTTTAATTTTGAAATTCTGAGATTTTTAAAATATTTGAATCAGCAATAGTCCTATAGCTATTCCTACAATCGTAGACACGAGTCCTGGCATCATAAACGAGTGATTCAGAATATATTTACCGATTTTTGTTGTTCCTGTTCTGTCGAAGTTGATGGCAGCAACAATTGTTGGATAATTTGGTATGAAGAAATAACCGTTCACTGCGGGGAAGAGCGCTATCAGCAGCATTGGGTTGAGACCGAGAGCTATGCCGAGAGGCATTATTGCGCGTACCGTAGCTGCCTGACTATAAAGGAGAATTGACATCACGAAGAGAGCAATGCCGAACAACCAAGGCATATCGGTGACGATACCCTCGATAGAACCTGTGAGTTGTGTGATGTTACCATTAATAAATGTATCGCCCATCCAAGCAACGCCGAATATTGCGATGACAGCCTGCATACCTGCGGAGAAGACGCTACCTTGTGCAGCTTTTGCACCTGAAGTCTTGGTAACCAACAATATTATGGCAGCTGTCGATAACATCAATATTTCGATGATTGCTGGCATATCAACAGATTTGCCATCGAAAGAAGGACGCATTGCTGGAATAGAACCGAACAAAACGATAAGAACTGTTGCGAGTACGAAAAGTATGACTGAAATCTTTGCGTTAAACAAATTCTTTATCTCGCTAATTTCCACATTGTTAGAGTTAAGTTCTCCGTTTGCGAGACGCTTCTGATATTCAGGGTCGTCGACGAGTTCTTTACCAACTTTCATTGAAGCGAAAGCGCCAACCAAAACACCAATCAAAGTAGCTGGTATTGTTATCTTAAGGATGTCGAAGAGAGTGATGTCGAAGCCCGCGAGGAGGCCGAGCAATGCTACTGTAGCAGCTGATATTGGCGAGGCAGTGATAGCTTGTTGAGAAGCGATGACTGCGATGCCGAGCGGACGCTCCGGACGAATCTTTGTCTCTCGCGCCACTTCCGCGATGACGGGTAAAACGGAATAAGCGACGTGACCTGTTCCTGCCAAAAATGTAAACGAATAAGTGACTAATGGAGCAAGTAATGTAACATATTGAGGATGTTTTCTTAAAATCTTTTCGGCGAGTTTAACCAAAAAATCAAGACCGCCGGCAGCCTGCATTGCTCCCGCTGCTGAAATAACTGCTGCTATCATCAGCATTACGTCAATAGGTGGCGTAGTGGGTTGAAGACCAAAGACAAATGTTAAAATGGCAACACCAAGTCCACCTAAAACGCCCAAACCAATACCGCCGATGCGAGCACCGACAATAATACAAATAAGGACAAATAATAACTGTATTAACATAATTTTAAGTTTAATTATTCAACATCATAATGTCTCGACAAAGATAAAAATTATTTCCTTTCATGAAGTTAAACAAACGAGACATAATAATTATTATCAAAGAGTAAAATTAATTTCCTTTAACAAAAAGCATTATCTTTCCATTATCCGAAACATATTTCAAGTCAAAAAATAGTTCACTCCTACCCTTGTACTTTTTATCATAAATTTCTTTTTCTACAATAACATAATCATAATCAAACGATAAGGCAGTTTCTATGGAGAGATCTTTTTCATCCATTAAAGTGTAACCTTTTCTATTCATTAAAATGAAAGGAGTGTTCTGTGGATATGAATATAATGTTAAAATCTTAGCACCTTTTGATACATTCATTGAGTCTAAAAATTCTTCTGAACCTTGATAATTCTTTATCGTTCTTTCTGAAGCCTCTCCCCAATATTTCGCACGTCGTTTCTGTTGCATTTCTTTAACATTTATTAACATAAATACAATCAGTATCGATGATATTAAAACAGATATTGTCTTTTGAAAATAATTTGTCTTTATAGGTAATGATTTAAGTATCAGAATAAGTGATATTAACAATGGAAGGAAATAAGTATCAATGAAATAATAATCATGATTGGGAAATTGCTTTCCCATTGCAAGGGTAAACAAGGCATAAGCGAAAAACATTATTATTATTAAGAAGTAAAGTGGCAATGTTCTTTTACAATTATGATCTTCTTTACTTTTAAATTTCTTTAAACACACTGACAACATTGCAATTACGACAATCACAATAAATGAATAGTAATGTATTTTTCCGAAGTAATGATATTGCCAATTATCTTTGGCCTTTGTCATTCTGTGCCAGAAGTCGTTCCAATCATTTGAAGGCATTAAGTCGGTGAGAAATAACGTACCATTTAAATTTGCAATATGTTTATTCCAAAGATAGTATGTAAAAATTAACAAGAATGATGTAAGGATAGGAATTATTTTATTTCTAAATGTAGATTCTTTTCTTATGATTCTTAAAAATTCAAAACATAACAAAGCAACGTAAGTTACTGCGAATGAAGAACGTATTAATACTGACAATGTGAGAAAAGCAATAGATAATGTGAACGATTTATTATTCACATTATCGAAATATTTTACGTAAAAGTATAAAGAAATTATTGCAAATGTTAACTCAGGAATACTGGGAATAAATCCATTAAAATAATAAGCATAAATCGGAGATGTTAAAGCGAAAGACGTAACAAACAACGACTTAACAAAACTCTTAGTAATTTGAAACGACAATTTATACAAGAAAAATATTCCAATTAATGCGATAACAAAAGTACATGTTCTAAAAATCCAGGGCGAAGTAATTCCCGTTATTTTCATTATGATCGCGACAACATATTCCAGCAATGGGAAATCGACGGAAGTTATTGTATTGTCGTAAGTATAATTCCACCAATTAGGAAATTGTTTGTTATAAATAAATGTCTCCGGATGAAATAAATCTAAATTATTATTAACAAAACCTAATGAGCATATCTATCTGATTGCGACCATGCATGAATATAAGAAGGAAATTCATTCATGTACGGATATTGAATATAAATTCCAACAACGACAGTGAATATCAATGCTATTATCCAAAGAAATCTATTTAAATAATCACTTTTCACAATCTATAGTTTAGGTCACAAAAGTAATAAATTTTTAAAGTGTATTTTTGAAAAACAATGTATTTTGCACGAAATAAATGATGATATTTTATGAGAAAGATTTTCCTATTTGCAGTCTTAATGATATTGAATATTTCATTTTTTGCCCAGAACTAAAAACCATTTTTAATTCCTGAGATAAAACATTGGAATCATAAATAACAATTTTATTATCAACAATAAAACCTTAATCTTATGTTGCGAAATAATGAAGATGTGCTAAAAGTAGCGAATCTGTTTTCTTCAGATTACGAAAAATGTTTAAGACAAAACTGTCATCAAGAATTTCGTTGAAATAATCGAGAGTAATATTAGTATTCAATTATACGGTTCTCTCCGTTTTTCATTATTAGAAGAATATATTCCTTTGGAGCAGACTTAGATTGTTTCCGTTCTTCATTCTCAATATAATATTTACGCCAAAAGGCTTCCTTAACTCCTTCTTCAGCAATGATTTTGATGAGATTGTTTTTCCTGTCTCTCACCTCGCTCTTGCCAGAATTGTACGTTATCACAAATAATGTTTCATCTTTATCAAAATCGGCATGATTCACAGCTTCGCCATTTCCGACCTTACGAAGCACCGTGCCACTGTCAGTTCTTATGTACGCCTGACCATCAGGTTTTATTTCAAAATAATTCATAACTTTTTATTTTAGTTTATATTAAATATTAACAAGTTAAATGTTTCTTTTGTTTTAAATCACCTAAATATTTACTCTATAAATAACTTTCTGAACTTCTGAAGTTCTGAGTTTTTTAATCTTAACAACAACGCCTTCCGCTTCAAGAAGTTCTTTTTGTTTTTCAATTCCTCCAAAACCAAAGTTCTTTGCTAATTCACCTTTTGAGTTGACAACTCTGTGACACGGCACTATTATCGGCGTAGGATTATTGTGTAAGATATTCCCAACCACTCTCGCAAGATTCTTGTTACCAAGTCTTTCAGCAATCTGTCCGTATGTCATCACGCTGCCTCGTGGAATGTCGCTCACAATTTCATATACTTTATCTGAAAGTTTAGAGTTCATAGTTTATATTTTGAAGTTCTGAAGTTCTAAAGTTTATAATTACTCTGTTATCACAGAAAACTCTGCTATGCCACAGTTTCTACTATTATCCGTGTTGCTCTTGGGAACAAATCGCACGCTCTTTCCTTCTACTGCATCGAACTTCACGACTTGTTCTATTGGATTATTTTTAATGTTTCCAAAAGCTCCCGATTTAACCAGTTTTCCGTCAACATAAAATTCATAATCTACGATATGACGCGATGCATCACGACTTTGATTTGGAGTATATCTGAATCCAGTAATCACTTGTTTCTCTTTAAATTCAATTATAACCGGCTCATTGTTATCAATATACATAGTCGAATATACATTGGCGTCGATCATCTTCTTGCTTCCTTCATTAGGTTCTATAATGTTAAAGAAATCGTGTGATAAGTCAATTTCTTTCGTTGCAACAGCGCTTTTATTTTTGGATTCAATATCGTAAACGACAGCTTTTATTACACCTTTCTTGTTATATATAAATGGCTTATCATATTTTAAAGAATTTTTGTTTGGAGCAGAACCATCGATTGTGTAAAAAATAGCAGCGTCTTTGTCGGATGTCTCAATCTTCACATAATTGTCATAATCGCGAGTGATGACAGGTTCCGTCAGTAGAACAGGTGCATAATAAGCTTCGATATTATTTATACATAACGGTCCTCTGCTTTCTTCAAAATAGATTATCAACTTATCAAGTTCAACTGTATTGAAACGTACGATTCTTTTGTAACCAATCGTCGATAAAGTATCAGAAGGATTTATCTTAAACCATTTTCCATTAAGTTCTCCTTCTATATAAAATTTTTTAACTCGTTGACCGAGAGGAATATATTCCTGAAGCACTACTCTATTCATCTTCACCGGTTCATCGAAAGAAAACGAGATAGTTCCGACGTTATAGTCGTCTTCGGTTGCCCAATATGTATCCCAATTATCGTCTATCACATTCTCAGCCTTAAATTTACGACCTCTTTCGTTATCAATATTTATCTTTGCATCTTTCAGAAGGTTGTCTTTCAAGTCGTTGGAAATCACATTATACCATTCAACGGCTCTTGCCGAGTCTTGAGCAGGAATCTTTCCATCAAGGTTTATAGGGAAGTTAAGAAGCAGATTTGCATTATGACCGACGCTACGATAATAAATATCAGTCATTTGTGACAGCGACTTCAGTTGATGGTCTTCTCTTTTATGATAGAACCAACCAGGACGTATCGAAACATCTACTTCAGCAGGAATCCAATGTGTTCCATTTTCATCACCGTAAGTTAAATAAAAATGATTATCTTGATGATGTTCAGGATTTATCATGCACCAGTCTGTATCGCCAGCCCAGCCTTGTTCATTGCCGACCCAACGTATTGTCTGACAAGTTCCTCCAAAAATCATCGCGTTAGGATGTCTTTTTAAAATGCTATCGCGGGCGCGCTCATAATCGTAATATTCCTTTGCATTTATGGAACGTGTTTCGTTAGCGCCTCCGTAAAAACCGTTTCCGCCGTTGGCCCCATCGAACCAAAACTCAAAAAGTTCTCCGTAGCTAGATGTAAGTTCGTCAATTTGTTTATGATAAGTTTCAACATAACCTTCGCGACCATATTCAGCATGATTTCTATCCCAAGGCGAAAGATAGAGTCCGAATTTAAGTCCGTGTTTCCTGCATGCGTCGGAGAGTTCTTTCACCATGTCGCCTTTGCCGTTTTTATAAGGAGAATTAGCGATACTGTAATCTGTTGTTTTCGTTTGCCATAAACAGAATCCGTCGTGATGTTTAGCGGTGAGAATCACGCCTTTCATGCCACATTTTTTCAAAGTAGCGACCCATTGTTCGCAGTCTAAGTTTGTCGGGGTGAAAGTAGAAGCAGGAGTATCGCCATAACCCCATTCTAAATCGTTGTAAGTATTAAGTCCAAAATGAATGAAAGCGTATGTCTCAAGTTTGTGCCATTCAATCTGTTGTTCCGTTGGAATCGGAGTAACGATTTGCAGATCATCAGCACATGAAGATAATAATGTAACTGTCAGAAGATAAAGTAGTGTTTTTTTCATCATTATTGTTTTATATAAGCCTTACAAAGGTAATAAAAAATCCTAATATTATTTCTATTTTTTCTAAAGAAATTGTTATCTTTGTCAGACAAAATTTTAACAGAATGAAAATAATACTATCGACTGATTTCACCGATGAAAACAAGGTTCTTCTCCCCTACGCTATTGATTTTTTGAAAGATGCTGGTGGCGAAATAATCGTTTTTCACGCTTATATGGATAATGTCTTTGTTGGAAGCAATTGTTATCCAGGCAATATGGATACCGACAATTATTTTACTACGGAGATTCTTATTGAACTAGAGAAGAACTCGCAGGAGATTATGAAGGAAAAGACTGAGTTTCTCGTCAATATGATTGAGGAACAAGGTGCCGATAACATTAAAGTACGTTCTATTTTAGTGAGTGGCGACCCAGAAGAAGAGTTGATAGAATTATCCAAGAAAGAAAATCCTGACCTTATATTAATAGGTACTCGCGGTAAAGGAGGCAAGCGTTTCCTTGAAGGCAGTCTCGTTAAAAGCGTGATGACAAAATGCGATGTCCCTATGCTTTTCATTCCTGAAGGATACAATTGGAGAGAGAGCAAGGAAGTTGTCTACGCGACAGATTTCAGCGAAAACGACATAATAACTATCGATAGAATTTTCAGCATCTTGAAACCTTACAAACCGCATATCCATGTCATTCATTTCGTAGAGAACTCAGAGAGTCAAGAAGAAGCTATAAAAATGGAGAACTTAGAGAAGGAATTTCTTGATAAAGATTTTGATGGAGAAATACATTTTCAACTCGTACATACAACAAACGCTCCCCAGGCTCTTAAGATATTCTGCGAACGCAACGACATAAGTCTTAGCTCATTTATCGCCTATAAAAAAGGGTTCTTTGACTTTATATTTAAGGATAAGCTCGACAAAGACGACTTCTTGAATCTTAATATCCCAATGCTTACGTTTAAGGAAATTGACAATTGATAATAAACAATGTACAATTTAGGGATGCACTAATTAACTAATTGAAAATAAATAAAATGTAATTGTTGCGCCTCAACAGCAACCAATTTATTAACCATGAGAAAAGTTTTATTACTTGTATTTGCAGTTTTATCGCTCAGCGTATTTGCTCAAGACAATGTAAAAGAAAAGAAATTGTTTAATGGATATGACGGCGGCATGATGCTTCATGCTGGTTATGTTTCAACTAATGTCAGGTCGTTGGATTATAAACCAGAAGGTGTGACGAAAGGTATTGGTGGCGCGATAAGGTTTCATCTTGGGAATCACTATCGTATTGGAACAGAAGGTTATGTCTCCACCTTAGGTCTTATGGATAACGGCAGTTATATGAAGACGTTCTGGGCTGGATTGTTAAATGATTTTTATTGGCAGTTCGGGAAATTTATGCCATACGTCGGTTTAACCATCGGCTGCGGTGCATTGACCGATTGTTTCATTTTTGAAGGCGACAATCACGATTGGAATCCTGAGACTGAAGTCGTTATCAACAAAGAACCATTCTTTGCCATCGACCCTATGATTGGCTGCGAGTATTGTCTGTCCGATGCCATGCACCTCACATTAAAAATAGATTTCCTCACTGGTTTTGGCAGTGAGAATTTATTTCTTCCAATGGGACCTCGATGCTATATAGGATTTATTTTCTCTCATTAGGAAGACTACGAGACCACGAGGAATATGACGTGAGATATCGTTGTCTTGTTGACTTCATTTCCCCCGATATTCTTTCGGCGACAATCCTGTTACTCTCTTGAAATATTTTCCAAATACAGATTGTGATGGGAAGTTAAGTTCGTCGCTTATCTGTTGTATCGTCATCTTGGTAGATAAAAGCAGCGACTTGGCTTCTGCAATGACATATTCTTCAATGAGATCCAAGGCTGTCTTTCCGTGAAGGTCCTTGACGACTTGCGAGAGATATTTCGGAGTGATACACATCTTGTCGGCATAAAAATAGACTTCTCTTTCTTTCTTGTGATGCTTCTCCAAAAGTTCAATGAAAGTCTGCAAAATATCGTCTTGTCTGTTGGTCGCTGTCTTCACCTCTTTCACGTCATGTTTCTGATGTGAATATCCATAAAACATTGACAAAGTGAGATGTCGTGCAGCTTCGAGTTTATACTCTTGGCGCGGCGACGATGCAATGTTTAAGAGTAATTGATAAAACTGACCGAAGACGTTTTCTTCGTTGGCGATCTTCATGACAGGATTTTTTACGATAGATGACTGCAAAGGCAAGATCTCTCCCGAATTGATGAACAAACTGTCTGAGAATGAACGCGACATCAATATTATCTTACTTCTCAAATCATCGGAATGTCCTAAAGGCTGATATATCTGGTCGTTGAGAACTACGAGTACCGATGGCGCTTCGACATGATACTCTTTCATGTTAATTTTCAGGTTGGCACTCCCCTTTTCATAAATTATCGCCATTGTCATATCGACCTTAAAAGGTTCGTAGTCGAGACTTAATTCAGCTCGGGAGGCGTGATTGTCGTCGATGAGCAAGATGTCCGTTCCGATGCGATGGTCGTCGGGCGTGATTTGCTCAATCCTGTTGCGCCATTTCAAATATGAGATTTTCTTGTTCATTTCGTTTTCTCCCTATATTCTGTTGGCGACATTCCAGTGACGCGTTTAAAAAACTTACCAAAAACCGAACATGATGGGAAATGCATCATCCTGCTTATTTGTTGGACACTCATATCCGTAGAAGAAAGTAAAGCTTCGCATTCTATCATGGTCTGCCTGTCGATATAATCGTTTGCTGTCATTCCTGTCTTCTCTTTCACAATCTCTGTCAAGTATTTAGAGCTTACGCCGAGACGTCCGGAGTAAAAAGGAATGGTTCTGTTGATGACGAAATAGTTTCTCACGTCATCGCAGAATCTGTCGAAAATGACTTCTTTTTTCTTTTTATCATGGACTACATTTTCCAGTCGGCGTGCGTAATAATACAACATCGAAAGTGTTAGATGTTTCGCCGATTCGAAGCGTCCTGCTTTAAACGGCGACTTCACGGCATGAAGTAACATCTTATAATAAGTGTTGAAAGAAATCATGTCGGAACTGATGTCGATGACAGGATTCTCTTCTATCATCTTACGAAGAAATGGCGAGCCCATATCGACGGTAAACTTCTTCGACATGATGATTACCCTTACTGAAAGGTCGGCGGAAGCCTCTAAGAAACAATACGTTTGATTTGAAAGCACTGCCGCTATGCATGGCGACTGCACTCTGTATTCTTTTCCATCGACGATGGCGCGACTGTTTCCCTTATCCATTAATATAAAGGTGTTGACATCAACTTTTCGAGGCACATTTTCTGAATCTTTAAGATCAATATTCTCTAAAATTATCAAGTCATCGCCTATCCTCATATTCTCCGGCACGCTTTCCTTTATCTTCGACTGCCAATCAAAATAATTTTCCATCTCGTTTCATTTTTTCGCAAAAATACACAAAAAGAAATATACAGAAGCATAATCAAATCCATTTTAGGACAAATATACCAACAAGTAAGAAAAATAGGAAAAACCATCTGATTTTATAGATATATTTTTGCAGACTCAAACAAACACATAACGAAATGGCAAACACAATTTATCTCGTGACCGGAGCAGCCGGTTTTTTAGGCAGCAATGTCTGCGCCCAATTATTGGAACGTGGTGAAAAAGTAAGAGCATTTGTCCTTGAAGGAGATACAGCGGCAAAGTATATCCCGAAAGATGTTGAGATTGTTTATGGCGACCTCTGCGACAAGCAGTCTTTGGAGAAGTTTTTCGATGTTGAAGAAGGAACTGAAACGATTTGTATTCACGTTGCGAGTATGGTGACGGTGAATCCGAACTATCGTAAAGTCGTTTTAGATGTCAATGTTGGTGGAACAGAAAACATCGTAGATCTTTGTCTCGAGCATAAAGAGTGTAAGAAATTAGTATATGTAAGTTCGACGGGAGCTATTCCAGAGCGTCCTCATAAAGAGAAGATTAAAGAATCGAGCGATTTCAATTTGGATCATGTGGTGGGTTGGTACAGCAAGAGTAAAGCCATGGCAACCAACAACGTATTCACAGCAATTCAGAAGAGAGGACTTCAAGCCTGCGTCGTTTATCCTACTGGAATATTTGGTCCGAACGACAACGCGATGAGCGAGACAACGTCAACGATAGTTAAAATCATTAAAGGAGAAATGCCAATAGGAATCAACGGTTCTTTCAACTTAGTCGATGTGAGAGACTTGGCAGCAGGTTGTATTGCAGCAGCCGACAAAGGAAAAGTCGGGGAAGGTTATATCCTTGGCAACGAGGTTATTACTCTTAAAAGATTAAGCAATCTGCTTCAGAAGGAACTTGGATGTCAGCCGATAAAATTCTTCTTACCTATCAAGATGGCTGAGAAGATCGCCAAGAAGATGGAGAAGAAAGCCGCCAAGACAGGAAAGATGCCGATGATGACGACATTCTCAGTCTATAACTTAAAGAGAAACAACAAATTCGATTATAGCAAGGCAGAACGCGAGTTAGGATACAAGACACGTCCTATCGAAGAGACGCTCCGTGACGAAGCCCAATGGCTTAAAGAAAACGGAAAGATTTGAGGTTTAGAGGGAGTTAAAGGGAGAAAGGGACAGAGGAATTGAAAGTTGAAAATTGAAAATGGAGAATTGACTTTAGGACTCTGACCCTCTCACCATTTATGCCTTTAATTATGCATTATGAATTGAATTACAACTTCGAACCTGACACGACTGTGATACGACTGTGACAGGAAGGAGACTCCTACGAATTATTGATTTTCCAATAACCTCCTTTGTTGGGACCAACATGTTCTATTACGGGATTTAGTTTTTCAATATCACGACGAATTGTTTTTTCATTTACCTTTAATTTTTCTGACATTTCATCGATTGTTATTTGAGGATCAGCAGTTATTAGTTCCACTATCTTAAGATGTCTCTTATATTCTTTGTTCTTCAATTTTTTTATTGGTATATAATCTAAACAAACATCTAACTCATCTGATTCTAAACCTTTCATATCATTTTCTGAGGACATTTTCTGATTTGTCAGGACATTTTCATCACTTTCTGTGGACATTTTCGGGTTTGTCAGGACATTTTCATCACTTTCTGTGGACATTTTCGGATTTGTCAGGACATTTTCGAATTTGTTAGGACATTTTCATCATTTTCTGAGGACATTTTTATATATGTTATCGAAAAAATAAAGTGAGAACCATTAAGAATTTCCACTTTATAATCTGGTTGATATAATGGAGCATAGCGTAATATATTTCTCGACCCCGACCCCATATCTTCAACCCATGATAATTCATGAAAAACCTTAACCAATAATGGATTCTTTGTATAATTATTAAGTTGTTCTAATTTCAAATTTCCTTCTGGAATTTCAGGAAGTAATCTACTTGGATTTTTAGTCAAAACCCTATCTTTAAACACATGAAAAAAACAGGCATAACCACTACTAAAATCGCTATGGACACACATATTGGCTATTATCTCACGAAATAGATTCCATCTTAAATCTATTCGTCTTGTTGTCCCGATTGGAAGATAAAACTTATCTGGCAAATATCTTTCTGTAAATTGGGATAATTCATTATATACATTGATAAGATTGCAGCGTAATGTACGACGATCATCATAACGATTTGACAATGACGACATATCAGTGTATTGTTTATATGTACACATGTGAAATACGGCTTCAAACCTATATCGTGGCAAAAATTCTTGTATTGAAGATTCTTTTCCAAATAGAATAAGTGCTGCATATTTTATTTTAAGTTCCTTAGTAATCTGGTCTCTTTTTGCAAGATGTAAATGTATTAATATCTCTTCATCAGATAGTTGCAGCCATGAATGGTTTGGTTTATTAACAGAAAGAATTTTACGACAAAATTGAATGGTTTTATGATCTATATCATCAATATTTAAACCATCAACAAATCTTTCTTCAAACAAATGCGGATTCTTCCGTTCAAACAACGATAACAATAATTCCGGATGGTCTGTTATGTCTAAATCTATTTCTCCGTTTCTGTCGAAGTATCTTCCGTTATATCTATAAACATATTGTCCACATGGTATGTGTAAAACCATTGCGACCTTATCTTCTATTTCAACAATTTCGGGAGTAAGGTAAAGACTCGGTAAAAATAGATCCTTATTTTTCACAGTGCTAATAATATTATTTTTAAGTTCTTGTATTTTATCAGGATTTACACCTATGATTTTACCATTGTCATTTACCCCAATTAAAATGATTCCTCCGCTATGATTCAGAAAAGAGCAAACACTTTCATACAGAGAATATGAAATCTGATCATAACATGTTTTGTACTCAATTTGAGAGTTCTCTCCCTCTTTTGATAATTTTATAAATTGTTTAGTTTCCATTGGTTTATGATTCTATAAAACTTCACTTACTCATCTCCACGCTGCAAAACTAAACCTATTGTTATTGATCTCCAAATATTTTTAGTTAATATTCATTAACATTCTCAATATTTTACGATTTGAGTGTTTTTGTTAACATTTTTCCTTAAAAGTTTTTAACAAATGATTTAGTTAGAACAGGAATCTCTCACTCGAACCTGACACGACTGTGATACGACTGTGATACGACTGTGACAGGAAGGAGACTCCTACGAATTGACACTGATGGGCACGGATTGGTTTCTGCGTGATTTTAATTAGAAGTATCTCTCGCAAAGGCGCAAAGGAACGCAAAGTTTTAAATTCCAGATTAACAGTGTATTCAGCACAATCGGCATTAGTTGTCAATTGTCAACTTTCAATTCATCCAATTATGCACTATGAATTACTCTTGGGCGTTCCGGCGAAGCCGTCGGGCTTTCCGCTATATCTTTGCTCGCTCCCGTCTCCGCTCTCGGTCGTTGAGCTTGTCGAAACGCCGGTCACTTCGACAGGCTCAGTGACCTGTTCCCGCTCTCGCACCTATGGAAGCTCACAAAGGATGCCGCTCCAATCCCTAACGCAAAACGCTGCTATAAAAGAAGTTACGATTTATAATTGTAGTGATTTTATTCATATAAAAAATTACTTATTGTTTGTTAGGCTATTTTTCAAAGCTATACCCTTTGCTGTAAGGCGGTATTTTTGTTTCTGGAGCAATCGTAGTCTTCAACTCTGTTTCTTATACGTCATCTCAGCTACTAAGTTGTAAAATTCTTATAAGCAAATCTAAGCAGAGTAACGCAATTCAACGCAAAGAACGGCATTTAAAACCAAATCTAAAAAGATGGTTGATATTACGATTATTTTTGCCGTGAAAATTCATTGTTGAATTGACAATTAACGATTTAGCATTGGATTATTATAGTTCTACATTTATTAACAATTTTAAATTTATCTATTATGGGTAATATCAAACAAGGTATCCTGGGAGGATTCTCAGGTAAGGTCGGAACCGTGATTGGTTCAAGTTGGAAGGGGATTTCTTATATGAGAGCAATTGCCCCTAATGTTAAAGATGCGCGCACTGCCAAACAGTTGGGTCAGCGTGAGAAGTTCGCGCTTGTGCTTGGTTTTCTGCGTCCGCTTCAATCTTATATCCGTGTGGGATTTAAGATGTATGCGACGCGACAGACAGCTTTCAATGCGGCAATGTCGTACACTTTGAAAAACGCCATTAAAGGTGTTTCTCCTGATGTGTCAATCGATTATTCTAAGGTGATGGTTTCGAGGGGCAGTCTCGCTCTGCCTTTGAACATCCAGAAGCAGAATAACGAGGGTGAGATTGCAATCTCATGGAGCGACAACAGCGGCACCGCCAATGCTCTTGACACTGATTTCGCCATGCCGTTGGCGTATAATGCTAACAAGCAGGAGTCTGTTTATGACATGGTTTCCGCATGTCGTGGCGATGAGGGCGTCAGCCTGAATTATCCTTCTAATTGGACGGGAGACACTGTCCATGTGTATTTGGGATTTGTATCGGAGAATGGTTCTTTGGTATCGGATTCTGTTTACATTGGAGAAGTGGTAATTGAATGATTGTCTTACCATAAGCTATTATTCTTTTACTTAAGAAGTAGTCCTCAGTACTTGTTATTCAGGTATTGAGGATTGCTTATTAATTGACAATAAACAATTTGCAATTAGCAATTACTATATATCATAAATATCGTTTGCATAAACATTTTTTTCACAAATGGATATTATTTTATAAAGAAATCATCAACAATTTATTGTTGAAAGAAAATCAATAATTTAGGTTGTTTTTCTATAGCCTTTTAGTCATTATTTTTATAATTTTGTAACTAAACCAAAAACTTTTACCGTTGGTTATCTCTATTATTAATTTGACGGCAAATGGTTGACGGTCTTTATATATAAACTTAATATTTTTTAAGAATGAACAGTAATAATTTAGAAGAATTACAAGCAGTTACGGGTCTCAGGTTTATTCTCCGTTCCGACATGCTTATTAAAGCTGTTGTTTTCAGAGATCCTTATCGGGATTTTACTGATTTGCTTCTTGAGCAAGCAAAGTGTTTAAAATGTGCGTACGGCAAGATTTGCTTTATGTATTTAATGCTGAAGTTGTATTTTCACATTGATTTTCAAGGGTATTACAGCAGGAGGTGTCATTATGGGATGTTTGAAGTTGTATTGGTTTTGTATTTTTTAACATTTAGGAGAAATAGCGCGATGAAGGACAAAAAATTAATAACAGAAACAGTTGAAAATGTTAAATCTCAGGATTGTGATAACAAAGGATGTCGATATAATGACTGTCCTTTACGTAATGAGTTGATAAGGCGGGGTATATTGCCTGATGACAATGCCGGTGACATTCCTGCCAAAGATGTTGCGAACACTCCGTTAGAGGATTGGATAGACAGCCATGACGTCATGAGATTACTTCATATAAGCCAAAGGACGTTGCAGACATTGCGGTCTAATGGCATGATAAAGTTCTCTAAATTAGGAAAGAATATTTACTACCGACGAAAGGACATCCAAAATATATTGGCTCAGAATCATACCATGTTCGAGATAGTACACGAATATGGTAAGAAACGAAAAAAAACGGCGTAGAGATTTACATTAGAAGCAATCCCTCGGTACTTGATTGAACGCTGAGGGATTTTTATTTGGAGGAATCCACGAATGTTTTTTAGTCCACGAATTGACACGAATTAACACTAATATTTGTCTCCACGGATCTTGGGAATCTGCACGGAGTTTTTTGGGTCCACGAATTGGCACGAATATTTTTCTCCACTGATCTCGGGTATCTCACAGATATTTTTAGTCCACGAATTGACACGAATTGGCACGAATATTTTTCCCCACTGATCTCGGGTATCTCACAGATATTTTTAGTCCACGAATTGGCACGAATTAACACTAATAATTTTCTCCACGTATCTCGGGTATCTCGCGGATATTTTATGTTCGTCAATAAAGTAAGTTGATGCAAACATGTGTAATATCTGCATCAACTTTATTGTGTAGTTTATTGTTTGATAATCAGTTTGGAGTTGATGTTGTCGATTGTTATTGTTCCGAATCTTTCAAGTACACTTTGACCGAGTAGAAGTGGTGCTTGTTGTTTGTCGATGACGGTGGCTTCGACATTCTTCAAAATGGCATCTCCTATCTTGATTTCTCTTAATCGAATGGTTGTTCCTTCATGTATGTCGCCTGTTGCGGTGCTGTAATGTTGTTTTCCTTTTATGTCGTCGGAAGTTAAATATCCATTTTTGAGCATGAAGTTTGCCTCGACTGATGAGATTGTGACGATACTTGCTCCCGTGTCGAAGGTGAATTTCAGAGGGAGTCCATTCACGGAGCATTCTACCTCATAAACTCCACTGTACATTTTCTTCATCGGTATTTCCGAAATATTTGAGATTTCGTCTTGCTTATCATTATCACCGTTGATAGTGGCGATTGGTTTGTCTTTATACTCTTTAATAAGGGCAATGAAATCAGGATGGTTTCTGATAGGATCCATATCGTCGTCATTTTCGATATGAGCGAAAGAGCGGTTGCCTTTTTCAAGAGATATACGTAATGCTGCAATGGCTTCGTCGGTCTTGCCCATTCTTGAGAACAGACATGCCTTGTCGTAGTATTGACCACTGTTTTCCGGATCATTTTCAATTACCTTATTCATCCATTCGATGGCTTCATCATCTCTACCCAAGAAGTGCAATGCGTATTGACGACAACTTCCAGATTCTGCAACAGTATCTAACTTCAATATTTCTTCAAAATCGGCGTTTGCCAATTCTTTCATTCCTTGTTTGTTATAGAGTTCACCACGCATCAGAAATATGTATGGGTATTCTTTATCTACATCAATGCCGGCATTGTAGTTTTCCATTGCGGTTTTGTCGTCACCTTTGAGTTCGTAGCACCAGCCACGCATATAATAAGCATACGCATACGTAGGGTAAACCTCTATCATTTGGGAGAAATCAACTATCGCCTCGTCATAACGGCCAGCTTCACGATAATAATTTGCTCTTTGGGATAATCCATAATAATCTTTTGCATTACCCATCTCAAGGTATTTGGTTATTTCAGCGACAGCATGGTCTGTATCACCTATTTCGCTATAACACATACTCTTGTAGTAGTAAATATCTGCGGATACTCCATATTCTTTCTCGATATTGTTATACTCTTCTATAGCCTTGACAAAATCGTACATCCATTCATATATGCTTGTGCGAAGCATTTTCCACATATAATTGTCATCATTATTGTTAATCATCTTGTTTACCTTGGCAAGGGAATAAGTGAGATGTTTTTTAAGGATGTATTCGTAATATACCGGATTTTCCGAATAATAGATATAAAGGATAGCATCGTCGATAGCTAAGTCCGTCTTGCCCATTTTATCGTATGCCTGCATTCTGAAGCTGTATATAGCTTCGTATGTGTTGTCGTACTTTTCGCATTTATTGCACATTTCTATTGCTTTGTCATACTCGCCACGGTTAATCATATTGCGAGCCAATCCTATCATAGCGACTTGATCGGTTTCATCATGTTTAAGCATGAGGTCATAGTCGGCATCTGCCTTTTCAACATCGCCCATATAATAAAAAATTTCAGCACGCTCATACAATACAGTATGAATAAGTTCTGTGTTCTTTTCCTTAAGTAGCATTTTGTATGTTATACTATAATCATCTATAGCCTTATCAAGTTCATTCAAATCAACATATACACGAGCCCTGGACCAATATAACGTAGATTTTTGGATATCTTCTTTTTTATTCCAATTCTTTATCGACATGTTAAGATCGGTAAGAGCAAAACCATATTTATCCTGTAGATAGTATATATGAGCTCTTAGGAGATATGCCTCCGACAATTTAGGAGTTTCCTCTAATTGCATATTGACGTATTTTATTGAGCCATCGAAATCATTCTGGTCAAAAAGTTCATACGCCTTACGCAAGTTATAATCAGATACTTGATTCTTTTGAGCATAGCACATCTGAAGACTCATGAAGATGGCTATAACGGCTATTAACAATGCTTTTTTCATAATTTTGTGTTATTTTAATTATTTCTATTTTATCAATTTCTCACATCACATCTTTGTCTATCATAAAATCAAAATCAACAGGTTTGTTTTTTGTATGATTATTCAACATATCAAGGGATGTATTAATTTGTTCGTCTAAATATTTGATAGTCCAATCCTTATTGTAATATTTTTTGTAATATGGCATACTTTCAATACGTTGTTTGTAATTCGTTTTAAAATCTTCTGCTGTCTTTGTCAACGGAACAGTTCTATTTTCATCATTCTGTGCTTCTTTCAATATTGTTTGAAATTCCATATATGATTTTTCATACTCTTTGAGTAAAGTGTGTACAATTGAATGATTGCCTTGTGGTTTACCTGAATATACTCTATCTAAATATTTTATTGCTTCATCCACATTCTCTTTGTCAAACTTCTCATACAAGCACCAACGATTCGCCCATCTACCCATCCATGTTTCAACAAAAGTCTTCTCATTCTCCAACTCTGTTTCCAATCTTTTTATTTCCTTATCTCGAGAAGCAATTTCATTTGTCAAAGAATCATTATTATGAATAAAACCACTTATTTTAATGGAATCACTCTCTATATCTTCCACCAACGTAGCGATAAACTTAAAACAATCATTTGCAATACTATCTTTATACAGAATGATTTTATTCAATGAGTCTAAAATATATCCAATACTATCAGCATTATGTGCTTGCGTCTTTTTTGATATAATCTTGCTCAACACGCCCTTTTCATTCTGAGCATTTGCATCTATGTTTATAAAACACAATGCCACCAAAATAACATATATACATTTTTTCATACTCTCATTTATTTATATGGTATTAAAACGTAGCCTTTATCACTTCCTTTATTCTTTCTACCGTTTTTCTTATATACAACATATATTGTATATTTTCTATCTTTCTGTAAGTCTTTCAAGTTTACAAGCGTGTATGAACCAATAGATGTTCCACTTCTTGGATTTCCTTTAGTCGTTGAATAATAATATTTTTCTGTTGGTTTTCCATCCACACCAACAAGCAGGTAATCTTTATCCGCTTCTCCATCACTTCTGACATAAAAACTAAAAGATTCATATCCTTTAATAGTAAAAGACATTGTTGCTGTTGAATTGCGTTGACCATAATTTGTTGATTGGTATGCTCTATACGAATAACTTGGTGAAATCATGCTAATCCATTCACTATTATTAGTATTGATATTGATTTCCGGCTTAGGTTGTGGTTTGAATTTCTCCTGCTCCTCTTTCTCCTGCCTTGCTTTTTCTTCTTTTTCTTGTTTCGCTTTTTGTTTATAATAACTACCCGCCTCATCATAATATTTGCGAGCCTCATTACTTAATTCATCCGATGGCTGATAATTTACGTACATATTACATACCGCATCATATTCATCAATTAAATCACTTATAACTTTAAACAAATTGTAAAATGCAGACTCTTTCATTTGTTTATAGTTTGCCAGTTTGTCAACTTTTGCAGCAACTTGATTATAATGCGATTCACCAATATTATTCTTTACCTTCGACAAATCATTAACAAGTTCTTGGCAATTATTCAATGGTGCAATTGTCTTGTAATGTTCCGCATACATAATCTTTGTACCAGCATCTTTGGTTGAATAGAATTTCTTATACTTTGCAGTTTCACATGCATTGTTGTATAATTGAATTATGTTTTCGATTTCATTTAACGAATCATTAAATGATCCATTCACTGTATCTGTTTCTTCAAAAACAACTTTTAAAGTTCTAATATTGTTTATTCTATTAAGCATTGCCTTATGGTCTGACTTTCTCCAAACTGATGCTTTAAACTTATCATTACTATATTTTATAAATATCGGAAGATAGTTTTTAACCAATGCTTTTGTTTGAAAATCTATTTCTTCTTCTGTCACATATAACTCCGCCTTATACATTGCTAACTTATCAACAACAACTCTATATAGCGAATCATTGAACGCCTCACCCCTTTGTTCACAGAATGCATTTACACCAGATTCCAACGATTGTTGATGAAGATTTACAGTTGGTACAGATGTTGGCGGAGCAACAATTGTTGGCAAATACAAAAGGATACTTGCAGTAACCGCAATCACCAACGTAACAAGGGCTATTATTTTTATTGGAATATTTTTCATACGTAACTTTCTGCATTATTTGTTTCTGTTGTTTTTTTCTCATCTTTATTCTCCTTCACTTTGTTTTCTTTCTTTGGCTCGGGAGATGAGGCGTTATCAAGTGCTTCTATATATTTTTTAATGGTGATGTTTAAATCTGAATCTTTAGTAATATATTTCCCCAATCCTGTTTTGTACCTATTATTTTCAACACATTTAAATATTTTTAAGAATTGATGGGAAGCACTAAGTTCGTCACGATATTTTAATATATCATCAAATCTTCTTTCATTCATAGCATCCCACAGACCTTTTGTTTCTGGATATTTTTCCATTTCATTACGATTCCACTTTTCATTATTGTCGAGATAATCAATAACAGACACTTCTGGTTTCGTAGCAGATGATGGATTAGATGTTACATCATTGCTATTATGATTCGAATTTACATTTGGTTTATTTTTCAAGTCATTTTTCAAATCCGATATTTCCTTTTCTTTATTTTCCAACACCTTCTTCAGAGTCAACAATTCCTTTTTCAAAGATGTTATCTCTGTATTATTATTCTTTGTGTCTGATTTAGAAAAATAAGATTTCACGAACCACCCAGCACATCCACCAACACATAATGACAATAAAACGAGTATCAACAATATCATTATATGTTTTTTGGTAAAAGGTTTATAGACTAATTGATTATCATAATCAGGATATACCTTTCCATTTGTAGTTTTATATCCTTCTATCGGACTCTCACACAAGTCTTTTTCTGTTTCAAATTCTATTTTTTTATATTTTGTTATATGAGTGATAATAAACCTATATGTTTTTTTTATCTTTTCAAGCTTAACTTCACAACTATTTCTTAAATCCTTATTAGCGCGATGTTGTTCATAACCATTGACTGATACTATAACCTCAACATTAGAAATAGATTCCTCAACTATTTCAGCGTTTTGATTCGGTAAAATAGTCTCCTTGTTTATCATCAATGTATATTGATCTATTCTATTGCCTTTTTTATCTTTTACAACAATTGAATTATATGGCACTAATATTCTATACTCATTCTGAGTTGGTAGATTTAACACCACATCACAGTTTGATATTTGGGTTATTTTTTCAATGGTTTTATATCCATCTCGTTTCCAAGACACATTCAATATTGTATTAAAATTTTTCTTTATTGATTTTTCGAATGGTTTATCTCCGATGTAAGGTTTAAATCCATTACATGTTTTAGGAGGATTTATTATAGCACTACCAACAAAATCTTTTTCTGTTAAATCATCACATGTTTCACATTCAATATTTGAACTTTTATCTATAAGAAACACAAACTTGTATGAAGAATAACACGGTTGATCGAGATTATCTAGTAGTTCATGAAGTTGATAATATTCTCCATAGAATCTATAAGCAACCTTGTTTGATGATACTTCCAATGATGACTGTTGTATATCTACAACATCACAGATAGTTTCTGAAAATATCTTTTCTAATTTAGTTTTTGAAGTATCCTTGTTCCAATTCAATAATTCTGTTTTCGTAATATCAATGATTTTAGCAAGTTCCTTTCCTGATATAACTATATTCCAAGGAACAAAAATAGATGCACACATATAATCATTGCGTCCTGCATTGGCGCAATAAATTCTAATTATATGTCCGCAATCTATCTTTTGCAAAAGCAGAAAATCCCAACTCTGATTATCAGGCTTTTTTAATTGTTTTATTTCCGCAATCTCACCAATATGCTTAGCCCATTTTATATTCGAGTTGTATGACATAAGTGAATTGCTACCCTGATATGTGTATTCAATTTCTACTCCTAATATGTTATTTCTATCCATAAATTTATGATCTGAATTTATTTATTAATTTCGATAATTTTCCTGGTTTATATCCAAAAGATCTTTTCAAAATTGTCTCTACAACTTTAGAAGCTGGTTCTGCATGAAATCTAAAATAGGATTGAAAACATACATCACCTAATGTAAATGGATGTATATCAACTTTACCGTCATTAATTTCCTTATCATAACAAAGTCTTTTAAGGTTACCAAGGAATCCGTCATATTTAGAACTGATATAGTTTTCCAATTTATCTCTCAATTCTTCCCCTGTAGCATTTGCCTTGTCTACTTTTGTAACAAGAATATATACCGCATCTGTATCTTTTTCAAAAATACCAGTCTCTATTATATATGCCAAAGCTGAGTTAAGATATGTTTTCTGTGGCACTCCTCTATATTTTCTATCTTCTGCGCCATATTCAATTACGAAGAAATGAATCTTTCGATTAGATGTTCTGTTGTCAATCAAAATCCTATTTAAAGTTTGGAGCACTTCATATACATTTGACTTAAGAGAACCTTTTCCTTTTGATTGCAACTTATGCATATCACAAAACACTTCACCAGCAATATCAATACAAGTTATAGGATGTATCAAACCCTTTTTGTCTTGTAATTCAAATCCCATTTCATAAGTAGTTCTCAATGTTGCTTGTGTTCTTTCTGGAAGTGTTCCGACTTCATTGTCTAATCCAAACAAATCTGACAATTCATTCATATACCCAAAGCCTTGACATTTAGGGTCTTTCATCATACTTGATGCCACTTTGCCATTATCTGCAGTACTAAGTATTGCACCTATTGCGCAACTTTTACCAGATGAAGGAATTCCCCAGAAATAAATTTCCGTACTAGGTACTTTTGTGATTTTTTTTAGTTCTGATGCTGCAGATAATTGTACTGGTGTAACACCAGACATCATGTGTTTAATAAAATCTTTTGCAATTCCCGTCTCTCTAAAATCAGTAATAATCCCATTGTACCATAACTTATATGCTACATTACCACTTATAAAGTTATTATCATTCTTAATAGTTTCCAATAAATCGTTAACTTTTATTTTTTTTGTATTAATGTATTTAGAGATTTCTTTAAAGATAGCATCATCCTTTCGTGGTTCATCGGGATTTGCCATAATTGTATTAATTTGCTTTGCCAACGTAGACATATCAACTCCTAAATACTCTTCTTTCTGTAACTCACGAAGAATAGCCCATGCTTCTACTAAATGTTGACTTTCCGGATAATTCGCAATATAACCTCGTAATTGTTCCATATTATCCTTATCAATACTATTCCATATATTATCAGATTCTTCAACTGCAACCTTGCTTTTTAAGTTTGATATATTATTTCTAGCTTGGTCTCTATATTTACCATCGGGATAGTTTCTGAGATAATTCAAATATCCATCTTCTGTGTTAATTTGTTTTGCCTCATTCCAATCATCTTCTTCAGAATTAGCAAATTTTGTCGCAACTTGGTCTCTAATGCTTTTGCTTACACTGATACCACTTTCTCTTATTGCACTTTTAAATTCATCAATACTATTTATACCAAGCTGTTTAAGATTTCTTACCAAATCATCAATATTGTCAGCATACTGATCAATATTATCAAGTATATCATCTAAGTTCATATCGTTTGTTTTTAATTTTTACATTGTAAATGATCCATAATCACCGCCATCAGACGACATATTATCTTCATTATCTTCGATAATAATGTCGTCTGATTTTTCTGTATTTTTATTATTCTTTCTACGTTTATTGAAAGAAAAACCTCCTTCAGAAAATATTAATCTATAAGTACTTTTGGTATTTCTACGTTGAATAACGTATGGAAAAAGAAGTAATAGATAAAAGAAAATTCCAAGTATTATTGCAATCGTTGTTGGTTTACCTCTTAAAGTAAAAGAAGTTCTTAGATTATTCAAATTATCTTTTGCAGCAATGACGCTTGGATCAGATGCCGAAAATGCTTCAACTTCCTTTGATTCATCTGCCATAATCTTGCTTGAAAATTCATTCAAGACATTATTCCATTTATCAATAGCATTTATAGTTTTATCTATATTTCCTATAACGAAAACATTCCATACTGTTACACCTGTTACCTCGTCAATCCAATCAAATGCAGATTCCTTTAACGAATGGTAATTCATATCAATCAGTTGAAGTTTTAATGCTTCAATTTTATTGTTTTTAGAAACTTCATCGGTTTTTGCTCTTGCAAGTTTCTTTGTATATTCTTTTATTCGCTCATTAGCATATACTTCATAAGAATCGAACATGTTTTTTGTCGTTTTTACAGATTCTGTGAATGTAGTTTCTATCTGCTGACGGTTTTTAAATACAGTCCAAAAATGAGAATATGAACTCATCATAAAATAGAATACAACCGGTGAAAGAAAAACAAGTATACGTTCAAACCATATTCTCTTCTTAAATTTCTTTTCTGTACCTTTTAACAATTGTGGTACTATAAAAAACAATACCAAAACCATGTCGATTATTACAACACCCAAACCTGCTTTAAGGAAATTGCCTTCTTCCAAATAAGCTATTCCCATAAAAGACAAGTAGCTAATCAATATCAAAGCTACAAACGCGATGATATGTCCCCATGAAAATTTTAATGTTTCGTTAATTGCCATATACTTTTCTTATTTATTCTCAGGTAAAAGTTTTTCCAATTCAATAATTTTCTGTTTATATGCTTCAATGAGTCTTCGTATTGCATCGTAGTCTGTTCCGTCTTTATCGTCTGGGATATCGTTATTGCCGTCTCCTGGATTTTGTCCCGAATTGCCGTCTGAAGGATTGGTAACACCATCAGAACCTTCGTTTGGATTTCCGTCAGCAGGAATAGTTCCTGCCCCAGCACCTGGATTGTTTCCAATATTAGTTTCACCATCTGACGAAGAATTGTTTCCATCATTTGGATTTTTAGGCGATGAGACATTATCACCACTTGAAGGACTTACTGAATCGTCACCATTGTTATTGTCACCATCATTTGAAGGCATTTCTGGAAAAATTCCTGTTGTAAGTGCAATTAAAGCATCATCAACCTGAATCATTGGAGGTACATAATCAGAAACACGTTCTCCTGTTGCTTGTAAAATATGTAAAACCTCAGATATTGAAATTTCAGGATTACAGCTCTTCATCAATGCAATAGTTCCAGACACAATTGGAGCGGCCATACTTGTACCATCATAAGCTGCAAATTCATTGTTGGGTACAGAACTTAAAATATCTTTACCCGGAGCTGAAATGTTTGAACCGATACCATAATTAGTAAAATCGGTGCCTTGAATTTGCATATCGACAGCAGCAACATTCAATGTTTTATCAGTTCTGTTTTCGGGAGGAATGTTTGCCAAAATATTGTCATTTCCTGCTGCAAAAACAATAATGGCGTTATGTTCATTAGCAACGTTTATAATACGTTTCCAAACAATTTCTTCATTCTTAAATTGTGTTCTTGCAATATATTCCTGGTCTTGAATAGGCAATATATCCAATCCATTAAAATTAGGACCTATTGAAACATTTATCACATGTGCTCCATTATGGATAGCATACATAATACCATTTGTAATAGACGAAAATGTACATAGCCCATTGTCAAAAACTTGTACTGGCATCAATTTACATTTTGGAGCTATACCAGAAACGCCCGTGTCATACATTTTGTCCGAGCCAACGGCAAGTCCAGCGACATGAGTTCCATGACCTTCTCCAGTACTGAGTCTGTTGTCTTGTGTGAATACATTATAAGGATTTATGATTCTTCCTTTAAGGATGTCGTGATTTGCATCAATTCCATCATCAACGACAGCGACCACAATCTCAGGATTTCCCTTTGTTATTTCCCATCCTTCCTTGAGGTCTATCGCATCAAGATGCCACCCTTGATTTGCCATATTTTCACGGCCATTACCCTTAAGAGAAAATATAGATTCATCAATAATAAAAAAATCATAATTGGGCAGCTGCTTGTTTAGATTTTCTCTAATAACATCTCGCATATTCTCTGGTATAAGAATCTGCATCATTGGCACATTTCTATCCAAGCCAATAACTTGACATTGATCTTCTGAATATATCTGAGACAAGTCCGCTATAAATTGTTCAAGATTTACATCTGCATTTTCAAAATAGATATTTAATCTATTTGCTACAATATCAGGTGCACCCGGATTTGAAATTATAGGAGGATTTTGGCCATCTTCACCAACAATAGGAGCGACGACATTATTATCCGGCAGACTACCATCATCACCAACAATTCCTTTTATCGGTCCATTGTTATCTATTGTTCTTCCATCTGGAGTTTCTATCACAGGTGTAGGAACAACCGTATCACTTCCATGAGATGAGCCACATCCTCTAAATAAAAATGATAACAACCATATAAACAGAATTATCAATAAGATCCACAAGAGCCATTTTAAACAACCCTTACCTGTTAACGCTGTCCATATTCCAGTAAGCCATCTCCAGAAACGTTTGTACCATGGTATCTTTTTCTCATACTGAGCGATAAAAGTTGTATCAGCATTAAGAACGAAGCCATTTGGAGATTTGTTCCATCCTACAAATTTGTATCCTTTTTTAGGGTTTGTTTTTGGAACATCATTTTCGTCAAGAGTTGTTCCATAAGGAAATACGAATGTATCTTGTCCTTCAATATCACCGAACTCTCCAGAAACAAATCTGCAATTCACATTTATTCTTTCAAAAGCAGCCGTGAATACAGTATTATCATCTATTTTTTTATTAGTCGAATCGTTCCATCCAACGAAAGTAAATCCATCGTTCGCAATTACAGACGGAATATTTGTTTCGTCAATATATGAGCCTTTATTGATAATATGTTCCGTCGTACCGATTAAACAACCTTCTCCGCCACAAAGGAATGTGACACGAACTGTTTCTGGTTCGTTTGTGGCTTCTTCAATAGGAGTTTCTTTTTCTTCAATAAATGATTCTTCAACAACAACTTCTACATATTTAGCGACAAACGTCAATGGTTTGTCAACTTTCATTCCTATTGGATTTGGCTCCCAACATTTAAAAGTAAAACCACTTTTAGGTGTAACATTAGGCAAATCATTAATACCCAATATAGTACCATCAACTCTTTTAACATTTCCTACCAATTTGTTAATCAGAGTTCCATTATCACCAACTATAAATGATATTTTATGATATGCTTGTATCTTTAAATCATGTATTATTGCACCTTTAACAATATGCTTGTTTGACTCAGGAGACATTCCCCATGCCACGACTACCACTTTGTTGTCATAGCAGAACATAAATTCCTCATCAATGTGTTTGATTGCACCTGACAGAATTTGTCTATCTTCCCCTTGTAATTTCTTGCACACATCTTCATATACAGCCACTGTTTTTTCTTTGATAGCGGTGTATTTAGTTTTCTCTGTTCCAGATAAATCTTTAAATGCAACAGGTTGATTTGTCCATTCACATACATACCATAAAATCTGGTCTTCATCAGAATATATAGGATGTGCCAGAAAGTCTCTATATTGAGATTCAATATTCTTCTCAATTACGGAATATACACTATCATATCTTTTATATAGTGGATCTCTACCTATTCCTTGAAAATCAGTAAAGTCTGTAACCTCAGTATAACAGAGTTTTCTTTTTCCATATAAAGTATGTTCTGCCATAGACTTAATCAATTATATAATTTTCTATTTGTATCTATTATTTCTTTTATACTTGCATTCGCAACAGGGTCGACATGAGAGATGTCACTGGCATATAATAAGCCTATAGTTATAAAATTCTCCCATCTTTGATAACTATCCCAAAATGGCAGTTTCTTCAAAGTTGTCAAATCTATGCGAGAATTATTCATCTCATCTCTCGATTGATCCAATGCTGATAGGACTTCCAATAAAGGTTGAGGTTTTATGTTATGACTTGATGCTGCTGGAGACAAATCAATCTCAAGTTGACATTTTTTTGCTTTTTGAGAAACATTCATCATATCTTCATCAGATATATATTCTCTACCTACCGTACTAACAAAATTATTAAGTGCCAATGAAGCGTAGTCTGCAATTGCATTAGGAAGAGCATTCATATCAAAAACAGTATAATACTTGTTGATTTTATCTGAAATATGTTTTTTGACACCCAACTTATTCAACAACGTCAACATCATGAATATCTCATCAGCATGAGGCAGAACATCACTCATTTTTTTAACCTGTTCATTGATATGGTTGTTCCAATATTCAACAATATGTTTTGCAATAACATCAGGCACTGTGGCGAGCAATTCACTTTCATCTGAAATAATATCCTCTAATGTGATACCCATTTCGGTAAAGAAAGCTTTAAGTTCCGATTCTTCTTTATTATATCTTTTACACAGTTTATGTATATTTAACGCTCTATCGTCATTTATATCAATTTCACAAAAAGCACGAATCATTTTTATTGATGATACAGTCTGAGGTTCATCAATATGACGAACGATAATATCATAAGCAATAGTTCTAAGTTCGGATGATGACACCATCAAATTATCTATGATATTACCGAACAGTTCAGGTTTTTCCCCAAAAGCAAATTCTGTTTGGAGTTTTATATCACCTGTTATTTTACGGATTCTTATGTTATTTTCTTCTTTATCGTCAGATTCGTGATAAACACTTAATCTACTTGTTATTTCATCTCTAATTTCAACGAGTTGCTGGAAATATCTTTCGTGTCTTGCATTATCAAGAACTTCTGCAATAGCATCTAAATTTCTTATAATAGCCTTAGAACCATCATTGTTGATTGACGCGACATCGTCCCATGCCTGCTGAGGTTTTGCAAAGTGTTTTTTGACGAATTGGTTTGTAAGAAAACTTTCTCGAAGATCATTAAAATAATTTGGATAGTCTTCAAATGCATGTACATTACTTTCAACAGTTCCTGTTTTTTCGTTATATCCATCGAACACCTGATTTTTAGAAGACCAATAAAAGTCTCTGAGTAGATATACATTCTGGAAATACGGAGATTTAAATACACAGCCCAATGACACCCATTCATCCATCCATTTTTCTGATCCGATTATTTCAGGAAGTATCTTATTAAATCTAACCCAATGATTATCTAGCTTAGATATGTATTCAGGTGTATCATTCTTGGTTTTCTCTAAATCAACATTAAATTTTGTGCATATCAAAAACAATGGAGCAATACCATTTGTTTTTGATAGCACACCTGCTCTTATCTCAGCTGTTTTACCAATATTATTTTCAATCCAACTATAAATTGACGAGCCTATTGTTGGCTCTGTCTTTTGTTGATGATGATGACAGAAAAGAACAGAACTAATTTTTAATGAACGAGAATATTTATTAAATAAATAAGCGACTTTACCTCTTCGTAATATTGTTGGCAACATTTCTCCAACTTGTTCCTCTTTTATTTTTTCACGAGACCTTGCACCTGGAAAGTCCAACAAATCAATCTTCTTTAAAAATTTTCTTTCAGCAGCTATTTCCTCTGATAACACAAATGTTAATTCACCTATCAAAGCCGACAAATATGCTTTGCTGAAATCTTTCGCAATTATATTACCATTACAGTCAAACACATCCGTATATAACACATCATCACTTGTTTCTTTATATATACCACAAACAGAGTCAAGCCAATCAATTTTAAGCAATGTTCCTTTATCACGCAGTACAGCATCAAATGGTACATATATTTCGGTTATGAACCCCAATTTCTTATATTCATTAATGAGTGTACTGAATAGTCTGTTAAGCTCAGCATTATTATTCCAGATCAGTCCAAATATATTTACCCAGTTATCATAAGGAACACGATCTATAACAGGAGCTACAATTTTACAGAAATTGGATTTATATATAAATGCGGCATTATGACCTATAATATCATTAAGATAATCGCAAATATCACGAACATCATCTTCTGTAATGATATTGTGAACTGGAGACTTTGCGTTCCATAAATCTGTCATCTGAGAAAGGGCATTATCGATATCTGTATTCAATAAACAACTATCAGTATTGATATTTACATCGTTGTAATATGAATCAGCCAATAACATTATAATGTCAACGACAGATAGATTTGTAATTTTCACATAATCTGCCATTTTACTATTACATTGCCTAATTGTAAAACGCGTTATTACTCCTGTAGATTCTTGTTGAGTTGTATTACCTCCACTTGGATTTATCTTATCAATAAAACTATATCGTTTTCCGTTATTTTCAATAACGAATGGAGTTTCCGGAGTAGATAAAAGACTACTCATAAGATAGGATTTACCAACTTGGCTCTCTCCATAGGCTGCCGCAGAACAGTTTTCTGAAAGTGCGTCTGCAATTCTTTTTAATCTTCTACGATAATTTTTTAAGACTTCCCTTGGAAAAGAATCTTTGCCATATTTGTCAGCCCATGCTATCGATTGCTTAATAACATCAATGTTTGTGATTATGTCTTTTGTCATACACTTCAATTTCAAAAAATTACATTAAAATTCAAAAACACCTGAATCTAACCAATATTGATCGTCAACGCCTAAACTCTGGATATGTATTTCTATACTGCTATCAGACATTTCCACTCCATTTCTATCTACGATAGAGGTTATTGCAAGACATTCTTTATCGTCAGGATCACGATCAATCGTAATTTTAAACGGCATACGTTTTTTAAAGTTTTCCACCTCCTCATTAGCCATAGACTGTACGGCTGCGTCAGAAGGATATTTACCATTGCTTGATGCTTTGTTACGAATTTTATTTACCAAATTCATATAATTGAAATCAATAGAATATAGTGCTCGTGACGGGTAGGTCGCTAAGCCAAACTGACGAACATTTAATATGTCAGGTATTTTACTTACCGTAATTTCACCTTGCAATTTATCTGGAGTTATTAGATATTCGATTGCATGTCCATCACGAGATGCCTCAATATAATTTACAGTTGATTTAAGATTATTCTTCAATTTTTCCAAGTTTATAAAGAACTTATCCAAATTGGAATACTCTGAAGCATAATGACCAATAACGCCACCCATCGCAACAATTGTCTTAGGATTAGTGATATATCCTGTATTTTGACAGAATGGATACCAATCGCCCACATAATAATTATTCAATGTTATAAGTCTATTCGGAGAAATAGGATAATATTTCAAGAAAATATTTCTAATGACTGGTAATGACGACGGTCTTCCTGATAAAAGTATTACATCACAAGAATATGCGAAAAACATTGCCGCAATTTTCTTTAAGAGCGGTTCAAATTCTTTAGATATTATATCCGCAACAAATTCTTTGTCATATTCCCAAGTAAGAGTAGTTATGTCTATTCCCATTCGTATCTTAAAATCTTCAATAACACGACGACTTGGTTGATTAACTTTAAACACATCATCGTATTTTACGACACAACTACAACTTTCATTTGATGCCAAGTTTAAGAAATATGTCATCAGAGGAACTGAATATTGTATATTAAAATCTCGTCTTGCAATACGATCTGCGAAAGTCAGACCATTGTAATCGGGTCCAAAGAAATTCTTGATTTTTTGTCTGTATTGTATAGGATCGAGATTACGTAAAGCTTTACGGAATGCGCTATATTTTTCATCAAGTAACATAACGTTCTTTACCAAAGCTTTAAGCATATCATCTCCGGCGAAATAAAAGCTGTCATAAAACTTAGGATCTGGTGTTATTGTAGTGAGGTCACCTTTTGTGTAAGAATATTCACTAATCATTAAGTCCGAAGTTCCTGCACCTATATCCAATGAACCGACAGTTAGTGTAGGCTGTTGGCTTCCATTTGTAGATTTGCCATACAAATTAAAGAACTCACTACAAATACCTTTATACTTATGTCCGGCTTCCCCATATATATAAACAAGCTGAGCACATGTAGCCTCATCATAATACCAAGAACTTTCATTATCTTTCATAGAACGCACAGAAGGTATAATTTCAATACTTGGAATATTATCCCCGTATGTAAACCTGCCATATAAAGTTACGGCGTCTTTAGCACATTTTACCAAAGCCTCTCTTTCTATTTTAGACATAGCTGTCGGACATGTGACAATTATACGCTTAATTTTACGAGGAAGTGTTTTCCAACCGACATTATTTCTGTATGACTCACTATTAATCTGAGTGTATGCTTGTGTTAGCATTTCGAGAAATGCAAATGTCATCAAACTTCTTCTCGAATAATGTGATGATCGTCCACCATCTGCACCTGTCACGTCAATTCTTCCATCGCTCATCAAATGAGAACTAACTCCTTTAACGTTCAATATATGACTTGATTCTTCACCATGCAGAACAAGAAACTCCCATTCTTTCTTACTTGGTTTGTTATCCCATAAATATCTTTTAGGACTTGAATACGTTGACAAGGTTTCTTCTTCCAACGAAGAACCACAAGCTCTATGTATCAGAGTATTAGCCTCTTGTCCTAATCTAATAAAACTTGGATAAACAAATTGACGACTATCATTGATACCAAAATTACCGAAATCTACGCGTCTAAATGCCAACCTCATATCGAAAGGTTCATTGTATGAACGAATACAAGCCCTATCTTCTTTTTCAATTAGTAAATCTGTATAATCTATTAGACTTAAAGGCCTGACTTGATTAAAATTAGAGTTGTCTTCAATTAACAATGCCGTTGTTTTAGAATTACCAATATCAACGACCATATCAACATACCGCACCTCTACATCTTGGTCTTTATACAACTTGACTGTTGGAAACAACTTATTTTGAGCCAAATAGTTAATTAGAAAAATGTAAGAGGCTATATAAGACATTTTGTGAACATTAGCACCTCTGATTTGGGACACACTTCCTAGATTAGGGTGTACAAGCTTAAATATATATTCGTCTATATAACTCCATTTCTTCTGAGGCGAGCAAAAATCCATCAGATAAAATTCGTTATCGCATAACGAGAAGTTCATTTCCGAACAATATTGGTCTGGGAATACAGGATGTTCATCATAATCATTTGAAGTGTATCCGGCTCTTGTATCAAATGCAAGAACTACATCATACTCTATTTCCATTTTTCCACATACTCGTGGTATAAACTTAACGCGAGCCCAATTTTTAGGGCTGAATTTAAATCGTTTTTCAGTCCTTTTGAAAAAATAAGGAAGAGGTAACCATTTGTTCTCAAAGCATTTTATGGCATTATGCTTGTCAGAAAATGTAAGTTTATATAAATCTCCTCTTATGCCAGAGCATACTTCGCCATCTATCATAAGAGGATTGATCCCATCATTTTGTAGTTCAGATGGATCATATTCAATCGTTGGATCATTAAGATAACCACCTTCAAACAATTCATATTTGTCATAAAACAAAACATTATCCTCCGTTGCGACTTCATGAGCAAGATCCAATCGCCAGTGTCCGTTACTTGTGTCGTACCATTCATGAAACCACATTTTGAATTTATCTTGTGTATTTAACTTTAATATGAATGTTATAAGTTGAATACCAGAATTAGCTATAAGAGTATGATTCATATTTTTCCTCTCTACCACAAAATAAAAAAGCGTGGAAACTATACCTTGCTCGAACACCGGGTTTCCACGCCCACCAATCTAAACAAGTTATTCCACGCCGTAACGGATACGGCATTTGGTAACTCGGCCTTGATTGGTTTGTCCTCCAAAGAGGACGTTGTGGAAAATTGGTGTTCAAGGACAGCTACAAATGCTATCTATTTAATATAATATGTCGGTATAATTCCTATTTTCTGTTTCGTGATTTTTGTTTTAGTTATTACTTACTTTTCAATGGTGCAATATTAGGGAAAAAAAGAATAACATTAAAAAAAATATTAAAAATATTTCAACAAAGGGAGAGAATGAAAAAATTTCAGCATAATACACTGAGTATCTTATCGTAACACTTCATATCATCTCTGCTTCTTATACGTCATAGCGGCTATAAGATTAAATATCACGGCGAAGAATCCTAAGGCGGCGAAGTTGTACCATAAGTCGATAAAGGTAGCGCCTTTGAGATAGACAGCTCGCATGATGTCGATGTAATAGCGTGGCGGTAATATCATGGTGAAGTATTGCGCCCACATCGGCATCGATGAAATAGGGGTCAACAAACCGCTGAGTAACATAAATATGACGACAAAGAAAAACATCACGAACATAGTCTGCTGTATGTTGTCGGATTTGTTGGCGACGGCAACACCAAAGCCTGAGAATCCTAAGACAAACAAAATAGAGGCGAGATAGATGTTTCCTAAAGAGCCTCGCGGCGTCATGTCGTAAACCAACCACGCCACTATCATCGCTATCGTGATAACAAAAATCCCTATAATCCAATACGGTATCAACTTCGAAAGCGTGAAAGTGAGTTTGCTGACCGGCGTGACATTGATTTGTTCTATCGTGCCGTTCTCTTTCTCGACTACGATATTTATCGCCGATAAAAATCCGCATATCAAAATTATCAGCATAATCATTATCGCGGGAATCATGAGGTTACGGTATTCCATCGTCTCGTTGTATCTGTTTTGAACAACGACAAGATCTGATGCCGCTTCTACCCCACTCTCTTCCATCTGTTTGGTGATACACAGTGCCACAATCTGCATCAGATATTGACTTCCCATCGAGCCTTTGGTTGCGTTGACGGAGTTGGCGGAAATATCAATCTTTCTCGGCATAACAGATTGTAAGTCACGCTCAAAGTTTTCCGGAATCGTAAGTACAATGTCGGTCTCACAGGTCTCTATCATCAAAATCGCTTCTTCGTAGGAGTGTCTCTCTCCAACCAAAACAAAATAGTCCGATGCTGAAATATCTCCAACGATTCTTCGTGACAACGACGACTTATCTTCATCTACCACAACGACTTTCACGTTTCTCACATCCATAGTCGTGACAAGCGGCATGACGAGCATTATCATGATTGGAAAAATTATCATGAGTTTCGGCAAGAAGGGATTCCGCCTTATCTGAATAAATTCTTTTTGTAATAATATCAACAACTGACGCATATCTATTCCAATTTATCCTTAAACAATTTTATTGAAACGAGTAACAGTATCAATGTCATGACAATCAATATTATAAATTCTTTGATGACAGCCATAAAGGGTGTTCCCATAATCATGAGTTTTCTTATCGCCTCGATGTACCAGCGCGCGGGTACGATGTAAGTCAGCGGTTTTATTGCCAAAGGCAGATTTTCTAAAGGGAAAACCATTCCGGAGAGCATCATCATCGGGAGCAACATGACCATCGCCGAGATGAGCAGCGCCATGACCTGCGAGGTGGAAATTGATGAGACGAAGAGTCCCAACGCAAGCGAGAGAAACAGATATGTCACTGATAAGACTATGATATTTAACAAATTGCCCGACATTGGAACATCGAGAATGAAATGTGATATTAAGAGAATCGTTGCAAGATTGATGCAGGATATCACAAAATAAGGTATCATCTTCGCAAACACAATCTTCATCGGGCTGACCGGAGAGACAAGGAGCACTTCCATCGTTCCTATTTCTTTCTCTCTTACGATAGAAACAGATGTCATCATTGCGCATATCAGAATGAAAATCAAGCCCATAATTCCAGGAACGAAGTTATACGCCGACTTCATCTGCGGATTGTAAAGGAGCCGCATCTCAAACAAAGACTGCTGCGAAATATCATTCATCATAACGCTCTGAAGATAAACGGTTCCTGCCGACGCCACATTTGTGTTAGAAGCGTCGAAGATAAATTGCATGGCTGGTTTCGTCTCAATACCAAGTTGATGTTCCATCATTATCTTATCGAAGTCGTGTTCAAAGACAACGACAGCATCGACTTCAGAACTCCTTAATTTTGAGTCGATTTCATCTTGACTTATATATCCTTTGAATGTAAAATATGAATTGTTGACAAGTCGCTCCACCGATTTTCTGACGGTTTCCGTTCTATCAGGCGCGACGACAGCGACATTCAAATTATTAACTTCCGTCGATATTGCGAAGCCGAATAATATCATCAAGATGACAGGTATCAGCAAGACAATCATCATCGTGCGGACATCGCGTAAGATGTGCAGCGTCTCTTTCTTGACAAATGCTCCAAAGTTACTGTTTCTCATATCATTCTGTTCTTTTTGCGTTACGAGCCAACTTACGAAATACCTCGTCCATCGTCTCGGCAGAAAACTGTTTCTTAAGGTTTGAAGGCGAATCCAAGGCGCAGATCTTGCCATCGACCATTATAGAAAGACGGTTGCAATATTCAGCCTCGTCCATGTAATGCGTCGTGACAAAAATCGTGGTTCCTTTTGATGACTCTTCATAAATCATCTCCCAAAACTGACGTCGCGTTATAGGATCGACACCACCTGTAGGCTCATCTAAAAACACTATCTCCGGACGATGAATCGTGGCTATCACGAAAGAAAGTTTCTGCTTCCAACCGAGAGGCAGGTCTTTGACGAGTGTATCTCTTTTCGACATAAAATCCAATCGTTCAAGAAGTTGCTCCGACCTAAGTTTAGTGTCATCTTTTGTCATGCCGTAGATTCCTGCGAAGAAACGCATATTTTCCCAGACGGTCAAGTCGTTGTAAAGCGAGAAACGCTGACTCATATAACCGATGTGACGTTTTATCATCTCGCCTTCCGTCCTTACATCAAAACCCGCAACCGTTCCAGATCCAGATGTAGGAAAACTCAATCCGCACAACATACGCATCGCCGTGGTCTTTCCCGCACCATTGGCTCCGAGAAAACCAAAAATCTCGCCACTCTCGACATCGAAAGTGATATTATCGACAGCGGTGAAATCACCGAACTTCTTGGTTAACTTATTGACACTTATTATGAAATCATTCATGTTTCATCAAATTAATAAACACATCTTCAATGGAAGGTTTTATCTTCTCAATGTTAAAATTCTTTAAGTTTAACAGCATCATTTTCTCTTTAAATATGTCTTCAGAAAAATTTTCATCCACAATAATATGATGCGAGCTTCCGAAAGGATAACAATACAAAATGTTTGATTGTAATCTCGTTTCTTTCAACAAGTTATATTTATCATCGGCAGAAACTGCGTATATCGTTTTGTCGAATTTCTCCGTTATATTATTCGGCGAATCTATTGTCAAGATTTCGCCTTCATTGCACAAAGCTACTCTATCGCAACGTGAAGCCTCGTCCATGTAAGGCGTTGAAACCAAAATCGTTATGTTTTTCTTTTTGAGGTCGTACAACATATCCCAGAACTCGCTTCTCGACACAGCATCGACGCCTGTTGTTGGTTCGTCGAGAAGAAGAACGTGAGGATGATGAATGAGAGCGCAACACAAAGCGAGTTTCTGCTTCATACCGCCCGACAACTTACCCGCAGCGCGTTTCTTAAAAGGCGCTATCTGCTTGTAAATAGGCTCGATAAGTTCATAACCATCTTCCAAATCCATGTTAAACAAAGCAGCATAAAACTTCAGGTTTTCCTCAATACTTAAATCCTGATAGAGAGAAAAACGTCCAGGCATATAACCCAAAATCTTCCTAATCTCGTGATAATCATGCATCACGTCATGACCTTCGATTTTAATGCTGCCCTCATCGGGATTTAGCAAAGTCGCCATCAAGCGAAACAATGTCGTTTTTCCGGCGCCATCGGGTCCAATCAAGCCAAAAATCTCGCCTTTTTCCACGCTGAAAGTGACGTCGTTGAGAGCGAGAATCTCGCCATATTTTTTCTTAACATTATAAACCTCAACAGATTTCATTTTAAGACAATCTTTCCAAACATTCCAATTTTCAATCTGCCATCGTTTTTCACTGCTACTTTGGCTGCATAAACCAAGTTAGCTCTTGAGTCGTTGGTTTGAATTGTCTTTGGTGTAAACTCACTCTGCGACGAAATCCATGTAACAACGCCCTCATATTCATATTGTTTGTCTGCACCATAATCTGCTATCACAATGACTTTATCGCCCAAACTGATGTCGGCAATTTGTTCCGAAGTGAAGTAAGTGCGTAAATAAATATTGTTCAGGTCAGCCATTTTGAGAAGCGGTTTTGCCATTGAAGCGAGCTCGCCTTTTTCTGAATATTTCATTAAGACAGTTCCGTTGGCAGGTGACAAAATTTTGCATTTAGCGATGCGGTCTGTCAAGGCTTCTATCTGAGCCTCAAGAGCTGCCACATTGCTGTTTATTGTCGCAGTATTGCTGTCGAGTGTCGATAATGTCGCTTCAAGCTGACTCTCCAAGATTCTAATCTGCGACTCAATGTCGTCCAATTGCTTTGCAGTTGCTGCGCCGTCTTTCAACATATTCTCGACGCGTTTAAGTTCGGTCTTCTGTTTTGAAATTTGTTCTCTCAAAGACGACACTTGTTTCTGAATATCAGGACGACTGCTGAGTAAGGCGTTCTGCTGCGCGACAAGTTGCTTACGTTGCAGATGAAGCTGCACGCTATCGATGATACAAATGACGTCACCTTCTTTAATATCGGCGCCTTCGTTAATGTTGAAAGAAAGAATTTTCCCCGATGCTTCCGACGAAACCGTAATCTCAGTAGCCTCAAAAGTTCCAGTAGCGTCAAAATTATTTTTTTCATTACAGGCTGTAAGGACAAATGCAGCCAATAGACAAACGATAATTCTATTCATTTTCATAACTTACTGATTCAATGTGTGTTTTAATCTATAAATTACTTGTAATAATTCTATTTCATGTAAAGTCTGATTACGTACCGAAGTCGCTTCTTCAGTAATTTTCTGCAACAAATCTGTCGTGTTGATAATGCCGTTTTCCAACAAAGATTCCGAAGCCTCTCTGACAGAACGACGTAACTCAACGATACGTTTGTCATTCTCAAGAGCTTTCGTAAGACGAGCTATTTCACCGTCGTCTTGACTGATTTGCATTTCTGTGTTAAAATTGAAAATATCGCGTTGAACATCAATCTGCTGACGTATTATCTCCAAATTCTGAATGTTATTTTTCTTCGTGTAAAAAGCACTTATGTTCCACGACATTTTTAATCCAACTATAGCATTGATTGTCAAGTCGGTTGATGTCATACTTTTAAACATATCAAATCCAGGATAACCGTAATAAGCCTGAGCGAAGGCATTGAAACGCGGATAAACAGAAGTGTTAATCATTTTCATCTGCGCATTTATCTTATTAATTTTTGAATCGAAGAGAGAAAGTTCCGGACGTTTAGAAACGCGTTCTGAGATTTGAGGTACGGAAGGACGCTGCAATGTGTCAGAAGTAAGTTCTTGTCCGATAAAGATTTCCAACATCTTACGATAAGTCGCCTTAGACGCTAATATCTGTTCCAGACTCTGATTCAACGTAAGTATCTCAGCTTCTACAGCGTCCAAGTCTGCCTGCATTGCAATTCCATTATTGTAATATGAACGTACTTTTTCTAAATTACCTTCCAAAAGACGCATCGTCTCAATGGTTTGTTTCTCGCGTTCTTCAAGTAATAGAATGCCAAAGTACAGATTATCAATCCTCGACTGAAGATTGTAGATATCAACATCTATGGAAAGACGCTGCTCTTCTGCCTCAGAAGCGATAATTTCCTTGTTGGCTTTCGTCTGACCTCCGTCCCAAATATTCTGATTTACATCCAAGGCAATTTTATACTGATCTTTTTTAATTCCAACATTATCAATACCATTTGAAGTTAACATATTGGCAAGAACATCTGGATATGTAATAGTCTCCGACTGATAGGTAAATTGCGCCGAGAAAGCCACCTGAGGAATCCATGAGCGCACAGCATTCGACAAGTTAAATTGTTCCGTCTTGGAAATCAAGTCGTATTGTTTAATTTCAGGGTAGTTCCTTTTCGCCAACTCACGACATTCTTCGAGCGACTGAGCTTGAACTATCGTATTAAACGTCAATAAAATAAGTAATAAAAACGAATATCTCATAACTAAATCTTTTTAATTCTTCGCATGATAGTTTCAATATTTTCTTTTTTACGAGCCTCTACATATTTTTCATAATCGGATTCCTCATTCAGAAGTTAAGGATTTTCCAGACAGCGAGCATGTGAAAGACGTCGCCGAGAACGACAAAAACATGGAAGACTGAATGTATGAATTTTACATTTTTAAAACTATATAAAACAGCTCCTAATATGTAGCTAACACCTTCTGCAACAATGAGTAAAACCACCTTAAGACCGACGCTGTCATATAAAGGTTTGAAAGCGACAAGAATTGATAAACCCATTAACACATAACAAGCTGTCTTTAAATAACTATGAGATTTCATCTTTCTGAATGTTAATGCTGTACCGAGAATTGCAGATAACCATATAAAGATGAAAATACCGATAGCCCATATTTCAAAACCGGAATTATACATGGCTATCAATGTGATAGGAGAATAACTTCCGGCGATATGCCAATAAATCGCGGCATGATCGAACTTTCTTAATAATAATTTAGATTTCTCCTTTTTAAAAGGACATGCGTGATACAAAGTAGAAGCTAAATAAGAACTTAGCACACCAAAGAAATAGAGACACAGACTGAATATCGACAATGGCGAAGAGTCGCTTGCTTTTATGAGAAAGAAAGTACAAACAACGACGGCAAGTAAGGTTCCAATAAGATGTGATGTTGCATTTGCAACTTCCTCAGAATGAGTGTATCTGTTAGAATTATTCTCTTCCATTTGAAATGAATTATTGTTATCACAAAGATAGGAAAAATAAGTAGGACAACAATTGGGGATAAAAAAAAGAAGCGACTTAATCAGTCACTTCAGTTCGCGGAGAAAGAGGGATTCGAACCCCCGGTACATTGCTGTACAACGGTTTTCAAGACCGCCGCGATCGACCACTCTGCCATTTCTCCGCTGCAAAGATACAACTTTTTTGTTTCAAACAAGACTTTTAAAAAAAATATTTTTTTTCTCTTTTACACCAAATAAAAACAGTATTTTTGCAAATGAAAATGAAGAAGTTATTTTTAAATATCACACTCTTATTACTGACAATCATTACATTGAATTTATGTTCTTGTAGCGATGTCTCCAAATCGTATTGTAATGAAATATTAAACGATTCGTTTTTGGGGAACGATTCACTATCTGAAAATGAGACTGTAATAGTAAACAAATGCTCAGAAAAATATCACAAAAAACCAATTTTTCTTCAAAAAGCTGCACAGATTTACTACATAGATGCAATTAATGATTATTCAGATGGACACTATCTGCAATCTGCAAGTAAATTGTTTCAATCTCTGCAAAATATCAATCTGTACTTCTCAAAAATTGATGAAATAAAACCATACGACTATAAATTCAGAGGTGAAATATATGAAAGATTAGGCGACGTCTATAAGGACATCAATTCTCTTAAACCTGCAATAGAACTCTACGACAAGGCTCTATCCGATTATGAAGAATCAGACAATAACGAAAAAGTCTTGAATATGCTTCTGAAAATGGGTAAGCTATATCAATATAATCAGATTCCAAATATAGCCTTAATCTATTTTGAAATGGCTGAGGAAAAAGATGAAATTCCTAACAATATATATCGAAAGATTATCGACAATAAGATTGTAACCTTATATGAATTAAATGATTACAAAAACGCAGATTCTATTTTCAAGAATCACTTCAATGTCAAAATTCAAGATTACGATTTCCACTCCGCAATGGGCACAATTTACTTTTATGACAGAAATTACGAAAAAGCCCTTCCTCACCTACTATATTGTTTCGAGAATGGAAACCAACAAGAAAAACTTGTTTTGTCGGAAAAACTCGCTGAAGCTTATTTCAATCTCAACGATCATGAGAATGAAATGATTTATATTCAACATCAAGCTAAGAACAACTCCTTTGAAATTAGAATGACACCTTTGAAATTAGAATTGGAAAAGTTGTTCGACACCAATCGTAATATTATTTCTTCTGATTTAAAAGAGGAAAACAATAACAACACATACTTAACAATAATCCTAATCGTTCTAACTTGCGCTATTATTTTTATTATATTATTCAATATCAGGAATAAAAAGAGTTTCCAAGAAAAAATACGCAATGCGGAAGAAACCATTAATGTAAATAATGAGACTATTCAGTCTAAAGATGAAATCATTGACAATATCTCAAAGAAATTAGTCGATTTAGAATCTAAAAAGGTGAATGAAAGTTTTGAAGACGCTTATAATCGTTTTTACGAATCACGCATATATACAAAGATTAAGTCATTGTTTGAAGGTGTTACCGTTCTTACCAAAAATGTTCAGGATTACTCTAAACTTGCTCTATCGAATAAAGACATTACATTATTAATAAAGACTTTCAATAATTGTTTCCCAAACGCGATTTCATCTATAAAAAAATGTTATGAAGCTATAACTCCAAGCGATATTAAGTTCATAATTCTATATTTTATGAATATGAACGATGCAGAAATTGCAGTTCTATTGGAATTAACTTACGGAGCAGCTAATAAAAGAAGTAATAAAATCAAAAATATTTTTAACACAAAAGACGATTTAAACACTTTCTTAACGAAGCATATTAAGTCGAATTTCTAAGGAAACGATTTTCGTATCTTATTTATCATCTACACCTTACAAAGATTTCGTCGATACATTTCCATAAATATTAAGTTAAAATTTATTGACATAATTCAGACAATGCCTATCTTTGCAAACGTAAATAAATTTTAACAACGATGAAAAAAATATTAACATTCTTCTTAATGTGTTTCATGGCAACACAGATCAATGCAGAAGATAAAAATATCGATGCATTTATTTCATACGGTACCTTTAACATTATTGGCAAAAACAGTTCTCCTTACATTGAGACCTACATCACATTCGATTGCAGCAGTTTGGTTTACGTTAAGAACCAAAATGAATACGAAGCCTCTTTGAACTTAACCGTAATCTTTAAACAAGGTGAGTCTATTAAAAACTATGATAAATATTCGATAACAAGTCCAAAGATAGCCGACACCACTAATGTTAATGGTTTCTTCATGGACTTCCAACGCTACTCACTTCAAAATGGCGAATACCAGATGGAAATAACAATCGAAGACGCCAACAATAACAAGAGACCTCTCAAAGTCACAGAAACCGTGATTATTGATTATCCTGAAAACATCTGTTTCTCAAGTATAATAGCCCTCGAAGATTATAAGCCAACAGTAACAGCTTCGGCAAATTCAAAAAACGGATACGATCTTGTTCCTATGATAATGCCTTATTATCCTGAATCAATGAACCGTTTGACATTCTACGCAGAGATTTACAATACTAAGAAAACACTTGGCGAAAATGAAAAATATCTCCTCAATACATATATCAAGACTTTTGAAAGCAACACAATTGTCAACAATCTCTTCTTTACCAAGAAAATGAATGTTAAAGATACAGAGGTGATTATCAATACTATGGATATTAGTAACCTTCCTTCTGGAAACTATTATTTAGTTCTCGAAGCTCGCGACAGAACAAACGAGGTTATTGGATATAATCAATTTTTCTTCCAAAGAAGTAATTCAAACTATGAAATAGATAATTCTGTCTTGGCTTCAATCGATCCTGAAAAAGTATTTAGCGGAAATATCAACAACATCGATACTATCAGAGAGTATATCAAAACTTTAGAAGCTATTTCTTCACAAATTGAAAAAGAATACGCAAACAATCTTGTTAAAACTGACGACATCAATACGATGCAACAATACTTCTATAGTTTCTGGGCAAGTCGTAACGTATTGTCGCCACAGTTGGAATGGGAAAACTACTATGCTCAAGTTAAACGCGTAAATGCTTCTTTCACAGCTCAAAGACTCAAAGGTTATCAAACAGACAGAGGTATTGTATTCTTGAAATATGGAGCACCAGACAGAATAGTTCAAAACCATAATGAGCCAGGTGCCTATCCTTACGAAATATGGCATTATTACACCCTCGGAAATCAAAGAAACAAAAAGTTCGTCTTTATGACAAAAGACATCGTAACAAACGACTTCCAACTTATTCACTCTGACGCTGTCGGTGAACTTAACAACAACCGCTGGACTAATGAAATCTATTCAAGAACATATAGTTCCTATTACGATTATTACTACAAAAACGGTGATGGAAGCGTCAGTCCAAACACTTACGGCGACGAAGCTGAGGACTACTACGACAACCCAAGATAAACATTGAAGTAACTTTTCTTAATACCACATATTTTATCTTTACTTTGAGACTCTCAGCAATGGGAGTCTCTTTTTTTTATACTAAAAAAACTGTTATCTGTTGTCCGTTGTCTGTTGTCTTTTTATTATCTTTGCGCCTATGAAAAAAGTGGCGGTTGTCATATTGAATTACAATGGAAAAGACTTCTTGGAAAAGTTTCTACCTAATGTAATAGAAAACAGTTCCAACGTTGCTGAGATTATCGTTGCCGACAACAAATCTACCGATGACTCCGTCGATTTTATGAGACAAAATTATCCAGACATAAGGTTGATTCTTAACGATTTCAACGGAGGATTTGCAACAGGCTACAATGTCGCACTTCGTCAAGTTGATGCCGATTATTATGTCTTGCTCAACTCCGATATTGAAGTCACGCCAAACTGGATTGAACCTGTCATTCAACTGATGGAATCTGATGAGAAAATAGCAGCTTGTCAGCCAAAGATTCTGTCATATCACGACAAGACAAAATTTGAATATGCTGGAGCAGCCGGAGGTTTTATAGACAAATACGGCTATCCTTTCTGTCGTGGAAGACTCTTTCAGGATTTAGAAACCGATAACGGACAATTTGATGATGTTAAAGAAATTTTTTGGGCAACAGGAGCTTGCATGTTTGTAAGAGCCTCTTTATATCATCAACACGGTGGTTTGGACGACACTTTCTTCGCCCACATGGAAGAGATAGATTTCTGTTGGAGATTGAAAAATTTAGATTATAAGATAATGTATTGTCCCGATTCGAAAATATTTCATATCGGTGGCGGAACATTACCAAAATCGTCAGCGAGAAAGACTTATCTTAATTTTAGGAATAATCTCTCACTATTGATGAAGAACCTTCCTGATGGGAAAGTCTTTTGGACAATATTTTACAGATTCTTTTTAGATTGGATTGCCGGATTAAAATTCTTGTGCGATGGTAGCTTTGCCGATTTATTCGCAGTGACAAGAGCGCATCTGAGTTTCTTACGACATCTCCCCTATTTAAGGAAAGAAAGAAGAAAATACACACACAAGAAAGTCACTCAAGTTTATCAGAAGAATATCGTTTTCAAATACTTCTTAGAGAAAAAGAAAACATTTAATTCATTAAACGTTAAAGACTTTTCTTAAAACCTCAGAAGTTTAGAAATTAAAAATCTAAAAAAAATGAGACGCATCAATAGAAAATTATAAATCAATTTTCTTCAAAATCAGGTAATATAACTTTCGCCCACTCTGGCAATTCGTCTACGTATATTTTGGCTATAACACCATCCACTAAACGAAATTGTATCTTGGTCCAGCTATAATTATTAGTTCTGGTTTATACATTACACTATCCATTGATAATGCTGCTTATACGTTCTTCCCATTTAGATCTATTCATCGCTATACTTCTAAGCATCTGCTCGAAGTGTGCTTGTGCAGCTATCCTGCTACTCTCACGGGCTTCTTGAGCAACTTCTTTCATCACCTGTGAAAGCATCTCATCGGTCAGCTCCACCCCTGTACCAAATCTATATGAATTCATTTCCTTTTCAGACATAGACTTTTACTTATATATGTATTTGCAAAAATAACAATTTATTCCTGTTTCTGTCATATCAAGATTTATTTTTCAACAAAAAAACGTATCAATTACTTCTTATAACATTTAGGTGTAATTGGTACATCTCTACCGAAGGACACATTCAATGTGTCCCTACAATTGTAAATTGTACATTGTTAATTAAAAACCCCACCGCTTCATCATATCCTATCAGTCCTTTGCCAACGATGCTTTTAACCGATGCCTCTGCTGTATAGGAATGACGACGATATTCTTCTCGAGAATATATGTCGCTGATATGTACTTCAACGACAGGTGTCTCTATCGATCGTATGGCATCAGCCAATGCGATGGAGGTGTGACAATAAGCTCCAGGATTAAAAACAACACCATCGTAATTATCCCACGCCTCATGTAGTTTATCAATCAAAACGCCTTCGTGGTTAGACTGGAAATAATCCAACTGATGTTCTGGAAATCTCTCTTTCATCTCCTTAATATAATCGACGAGCGATACTGTTCCGTAAATATGTGGTTCTCTTCTACCTATGAGGTTTAGATTTGGTCCATTTAAAATTAATATCTTCATAATAAAATTATTTTTGCAAACTTATTAAAAAAAACAATATCTTTGTGGCACTTTCAATAGGGGTGCCTTTTTTACTTGACGTAAAATGAAAACGGCTGAGATCACACCCTCTGAACCGGATACGGATAATGCCGAGACCGGGAAATGAGATACATCAAAAATTTCCTCCTATTGATTTAATTAAATTTATTAACAATTAAATCAATTAATTATGTTCAAAAAAATCACAACAATCATCATTTTGGCAGTCCTGATGCCAGTACAGCTATTAGCGCAATTTAACGTCAGCGGAACTGTAATTGACAAGGAAAATCACGAAGACTTGATAGGCGCTCATATCTCCTTAAAAGAAACTAATCAGATTGTCGTCACCGACGAAAACGGTTATTTCGAATTTAAAAACATCTCAAAAGGTAACTATACTTTAGAAGCGACTTTCATCGGATTTAAAAATTATGAAACTGATATTAAAGTCGTTAAGGATTTATCTGTAAAAATTATGATGAATACCGATCACAAGATGGAAGACGAAATCATTGTGACCGCATCGCGTGTAGGAGATAAAACGCCTCTCACCTACTCCGAGATAAATTCTGAAGAACTGAAAATCAGCAACCAAGGATCCGACCTTCCTTATCTTTTGCAAAGCACACCTTCTTTAATAGTGACTTCCGACGCTGGCTCAGGTGTTGGTTATACGGGAATGAGAATCAGAGGCAGCGACCTCACGAGAATCAACGTCACCTTGAATGGAATCCCTGTCAACGATGCAGAATCTAATCTCGTTTATTTCGTAGATCTCCCCGACTTGGCTTCTTCAGTAGATAACATACAGATACAGAGAGGAGTAGGTAATTCAAGCAATGGAGCGGCAGCTTTCGGAGCTTCGATAAACATCAAGACTGACGAACAGACATCAGAGCCTTTTGCAAGACTGAGTTCTTCTGTCGGTTCTTTCAACACCTTGAAAAACACGATTAATTTTTCTACTGGAAGAAACAAAAAAGGCTTTAACTTCAACGGAAGAATCAGCAAGATTAACTCGGACGGCTACATTGAGAGAGCTTACTCTGATTTATTTTCTTATCAACTTTCCGCTTCTTGGTCTGACGAGAACGACTTTCTTAAATTCATGATTATGAATGGAAAGGAAGAGACTTATCAAGCATGGAACGGAGCACCGAAAGATAGCCTCGCAACAAACCCGACTTACAATCCTTCGGGAATTATGTACGATAAAGATGGAAATGTTAAAGGTTATTATGAAAATGAAATCGACAAATACGATCAAAGTTATTATCAACTGCATTACGCACATAGTTTTTCTTCAAATCTGACTTTAACGGCATCGGCATTTCTCACCACAGGAAAAGGTTATTACGAAAACTATAAGAACGACAGGAAGTTATCTAATTACGGTTTAGAGCCTCTGATTATTGGCGACACCATCATCGAGCGACTTAACTTGATACAGCAGAAATGGTTAGATAATAAATATTACGGTTTCAACATTGCATTGAATCAGAAAATCGGAAAGTTCGACATCAATTATGGAGGTTCTTGGAACAAATACGACGGTGACCATTTTGGAATTGTAAATTGGGCTGAATATAATATTCCTTTGAATCACAGATGGTATGAGAACACGGGTAACAAAGAATATTATAATGTTTATGTATCAGCGAATTACGAAATGAATGCGCATTTGAATTTCTTTGCTGAGATGCAATATCGACATATTCGTTACGACATCGAAGGAATACACGATGACTTAAACGACATTACTCAGAATCATATATTTAACTTCTGGAATCCTAAAGGAGGAGTTTTTTATACGATAAATGAAAGAAACAACGCGTATTTTTCTGTCGCTTATTCTAACAGAGAACCCAACCGCGACATTTACACAGATGCCGATGAGTTTCAGAGAGAAAACGTGACACACGAAAAACTCATTGATTATGAATTAGGTTATTCACATAGAAATAACAAAATGACTTTCAACACCAACATCTTCTACATGGATTATAACGACCAGCTTGTTATGACAGGAGAAATTAATAATGTCGGAAATACTATCATGATGAATGTTAATAAAAGTTATAGATTAGGTTTAGAAGGAAGCGCATTGCTTAAATTCAACAGATATTTTGCTTTGGATTTCAATTTCGCCCTAAGTCAGAACAAGATTATTGATTTCATAGATTATGTCGATAATTACGATTCCGATTGGAATTACTTAGGACAAATTGAAAATCATCTAAATACGACAGATATTTCTTTTTCACCTAACATTATCGCCGGTTTGAATTTTAAAGTAAGTCCTGTGAAATATTTGGATATTGTCTTTCAAGAAAAATATGTCGGGCGACAATATATCGACAACACTTCTACCCTTTCACGCAGTTTAGATCCTTATTTCTTAAGTAATATTAATATTAATTATGAATGGAAGCAGTCGCTTTTCAAAGACTTGAATTTCAATTTATCGGTCAATAATATTTTCAACAAGAAATATTGCAGCAATGCTTGGGTTTATAAGGCTTTGGTTGGAGGAGAGGAATATATAGAAGACGGATATTTTCCGCAAGCCGGAATCAATTTTATGTTTGGAGTTATTGTTGGAATATGAATTAATAAAAAAGAGACGTCACTCCTGTGGCGTCTCTTTTATGGACGTATGCGATACGTCCATACTATTTCACCAATTTCTTTATTGCTCTCATTGCTTCACCGATGAACAAAACAGGGAATGTACCGCCGATGATATAAAGCCAATCTGTCATTGTTAAAGGAGCGACGTTGAACATTTCACCGCCAAAGCTGACGATAAGATATTGTCCGCCAACAATCACCAACAATGCCAAACCAAATCCTGCAATGACATCTTTATTGAACAAGCCTTTCAGTGCTGAGCCGTCGCTGTGGAAAGCCTTAGCATTGAACAAATTCCAGAACTGCAAGAAAACAAATATCGAGAAAATGAATGTCTGTTCTATTGTTGAAATTCCGTGAGATACAACATCAAAGTTGAAATAATTACTAAAGTATTCAGCAAGTGAGAAGTCTGCCATTGATGTCACATCAGCATGTTTGAAATATTGAACGAGACCAAACATAAAGAGAACGAACAAAATACCCACACCGAATATCTGCCACGACATAGGCTTTGTAATAATATTAGCATTTCTGTCGCGTGGTTTCTCTTTCATCACCAATTCTGAAGGTGGCAATGATGCGAGAGCCAAAGCTGCAAATGTATCCATAATGAGGTTAACCCAAAGCATTTGAGTAACAGTGAGAACCATTTCCGTTCCGAGTAATGCGCCGAGCATAACGATGAGACATGCAGCTACATTGATTGTCATTTGGAACACCACGAAACGTTGAATATTGATATACAATGATCTTCCCCACATCACAGCGCGTGCGATACTATTGAATGAGTTATCTAAGATTGTGATGTCGGAAGCCTCTTTAGCAACTGTTGTTCCGTCGCCCATTGAAAGACCGACTTGAGCGGCTTTAAGAGCAGGAGCGTCGTTTGTTCCGTCGCCGGTGACAGCAACGACTTCGCCTTCACTTTGTAACAGTCTCACAAGACGTTCTTTATCCATAGGACGTGCCCTCGACATAATCTTGATGTTATGAATTACAGAAAGAGCTTCTTCATCAGAGAGTGCTTCCCAATCTTTACCAGTGATATGGTTAACTTCTTTAGAATCAGTGCCGAGCCACAATCCAAGTTGACGTCCAATTTCTATAGCAGTACCAGGAGTATCGCCAGTAACAATCTTAACATCGATGCCTGCCGACATACAATTCTTGACAGCGTCAGCCACATCGTGACGTATCGGATCGGCGATGGCAACAATACCTAATAGTATAAAGTTTTCTGCTACAAGTTCATCGGTCTTTGGATCGAAGGATTGTTCGTTAGGGTCGCCGACTTTATAAGCAAAAGCGAGTGTACGCATAGCCTTACCTTGATATTCAAGAAGTTGTTTTTCAACATCTAATCTGTAAGGTGTAATATCGACATTACCTTCTTGAGTAGCTATCTTATTACAATGTTTTAAAATCATTTCAGGAGCGCCTTTAACGTAGAATATTGGTTTTCCCATTGCCGGCGACTCAACTATGGAAGCCATGAATTTATATTTTGTAGAGAAAGGAACCTGTTGATACATCTTGACACCTTCTCTAATCTTCATGTAATCAACGCCTTGTTTATTAAGCCATAACAACAAAGCACCTTCTGTAGGATTTCCGATAGCTTTGATTTTCTTCTCATCGCTGAAATCGAGGAATGCTGTTGTGTTAAGAGCAAGACTTTCTTTTATGAGATTGCTAATTTCATTATCAGAGAGTTGTTTCTCAGGGAAGGCTGGGAAACTCATATCATTGACGCTCATTTGATTTTGTGTCAGCGTTCCTGTTTTGTCGGTACAAATCACAGTGGCAGCGCCCATTGTCTCGCAAGCATGCATTTTTCTAACTAAGTTATTTGCTGTGAGCATACGTTTCATGCTGAGTGCAAGGCTGAGGGTGACGCTCATAGGAAGACCTTCCGGAACAGAGACGACTATGATTGTCACAGCCATCATCAAGGTATTGAGGAGATATTGAGCGAAAGCGAGCCATTCGAATGGAGCATCGTTATTTGAAGTAAAGAACATCACAAGACGCATCACTAAGATAATACCAGCGATGATATAACTTGCGATAGTTATTATATGACCGAGATGATCCAACTGATTATCAAGAGGCGTCTTGATATTATTATCTATTTGTGAGCCTTTATATACCTTTCCCCATTCAGTAGCGTCGCCTACTCTTTCAACGCGCATCACGCCATGACCGTCGATTATCTTACTTCCGCGTAAAACCCAGTTGGAAGGATATGTAGCATCGGGGTTGAAATCTTTAGGATCAGTAGTTTTATTTGCCATTGGCTCTCCGGTAAGGTCAGCCTCATTGACTTGAAGCGAAAATGCATCGATAAGTTCACCGTCGGCAGGTACTTCATCACCGGTCTCAATAATAACAATGTCACCAACAACAATATCTTTACGACCTATTACAGTGATATTTCCATTACGTACGACTTTAACTTCTTCGTCGTCACTTACTTTATTGAGGACCTCAAATTTTTTGTTTGCACTGACTTCAAAAGCAAAGCCTATGCAAGTAGCGAGCATGATTGCTACAAAAATTCCTATAGGCTCAAATAAGACTGCGAGACCTTCATCTGTTGTAAAATACTGATAGAGTGAGACTCCTACGGATAGAGCCAATGCTATCAACAAAATTCTAATAATAGGGTCTTTAAATTTTTGTAAAAATTGATGCCATAGCGATTCTTTCTTAGGAGGCGTCAAAACATTAGAGCCATGTTTTTTACGACTTTCTTCTACCTGTTCGTTAGTTAAACCTTTGTGTATCATAAAAAAATTATAATTGGTTAGATATTATTTATTTTTCTTTTACTAATAATCTTTTAAACTTCTGTTTTTCCTCACTATTACCCACACAAAACATATCACTAATATTGTCAATGCTTATTTCTTTTGTCACAAATGTAACATACATATTGTCAATAAGTTTTGTTTCGGACTGACAAATTGTTTTAATTCCGGTAAAATATTTATAGGTTGACACTAATGTCGTGTCTATATATATTTCGGAATAAGAGTTGTCCTCAGAAACCATTCTTTCAGCAACGCGAGTTACTGCCGAGTTAACCATTTTTGCCAACTCACTTTCGGCGCTTATATTCGCCATCTTACGTGATTCATTGATAGCTTTTGAATGATTGTCATATACTACAACTTGACATCCAGACGCAGTATATCTAAAAAACATATCATCGGACTTATAATCCGAGCAATCATTATTTTGAGCCATCATCATTTTCACAAAAAACAAAAACATGATACAAAAATACACATTTTTCATCTTTCAATTATCTCCCAATTAGCATATAAACAATTATTTTTCAATGAAAGATTTGAGACTCGACATGACAAATTTGTTTTCATCACCAAACGTGCAATATTTTGAGACTTATCTCCGTATGAAGTATCATTTTCATTAATAATTTGTCGTGTTGTGTTCTCGATAATAACATTTTTCGATTCAAACATCGTCAATGCCTGAAAGTATGTATCGATAAAACTATTCCATAATCCGAATTCACATTTCGAGAATACCATCTCTTCTGATATTTCTCCAAAATCATTGTAGGAGTTCATCGTTTTTTTCAGGTCGAGATAAGCATCGTCGATATATGATCTTTTCAGATATTTATTATTGTCGATAGTTGAATTCCAAACCATTTTTCTGATAGTATCATTAGATTCAACAATCATCATTTGTTTTTCACCATAGTCTGTTGCATCATCGTAACTATCATAATGATACATAAAAGAACCATTCGTTGCGATTGTAACATCTGCAATTTCGGCAATAGTAACGTCGAGAAGTACTATAGTTTCCTTATATTTTGTACGATATGTTTTTTCAACTTTATACGATAAGGTTTTTGGCGTTGTTTCAAATTCGGCAATCCAGTGTGATTTTTGGTTATTGTAATCATTATCTTTGCGAGTGGTATTGAGATAATAATACTCATATACCGATGCAAATTTTGTGTCATTAACGAAAGTATAGGAAGCCAAAGCTCTTTGTACGGCTTGTTGATATGCGATTGTAGTGTCGCTGATCGGATCAGAGATTCCTATGCAACCTCCTTCAAAAAACCAATTGGGCAATTCCTCTCCACAAGTTACGGGGGAATAATTTTGTTCCCCCGTATTTTTTGCTTGCAATATTCCTGCACTAAGCAGTAATACAATAATTAAAGTTCTCAATTTAGTGTGGATTATTGTAATTTATTCATTTCTTCTTCAAGAACTTTTTTGAATTTTTCATATTCAAAATCTGTTCTGAGTTTTTCATCGTTTGACACTTGGCTTGCAATACCGTCTAAAACTGATTTACCTGTAAGTTCAACACAAGCAAAGCAGATAGTAGCTCCTTGAATTGAAGTACTTGGCATTGTACCTTCGCATGTTACTGGTGTACCAACTAACAATTGATTAACTACTGTACGTGAAATATTTTGAAGGCGTTGTCTGAAATCGCTTTCTGCGCCGGTGACATATTCACTAGTGTAGTTATCTACAACACTTTTAACTGTTACTTCAACCATTGATGCCAATTGTACACGTGCAGCATTAGCAGCTTGTGAACGTGCTTGTTGCATTTGTCTGTCGCTACTTGCAACATGTTGTCCTAAATATCTAAAAACATCTGTAGTAGATTTACAATCTGGGCAAGGATAGGTTGAAGCAACTTGTTTTCCAGAACCACATGATGCCATAAATAATGCCATAAGGGCAACTCCTAAAAATAAAGAAACTCTTTTCATTTTTTTAATTTTTTTTGTTTGTGCCTACTCTTTGCTTTTCGGCTTCCGCATATTATTAAACTAAATTATTTCCAATCTATCGGTATATCTCTCATTTCTATAGTGCAATCTCCAAGCATAAATGAAATTGCCGTCAATTTCTTATTTTTTGAAGGCAACATTTGTCCTATCTTCCATGAAGCTTTCTGTGGAACATCTGTCAATGTTTTATAATATCCCATGCTATATCCAGAAAACTCCTCACCTTCTTCATTAAAAGCTACATAATTTCTCAGATACATAGACTCATTAATCTTATGATTTGTAAATCTTATTGTTATCGTCACTTCTTGAGAAGACTTATTACCGACCAAAGAAATCAACTCAACTGTTAATTTATCAGGACATGAATTGTTAATCTTAACGTTTGATTGTGGTTTCGGCTGTACATTATTAGCGACAGGATTGTTTTCCTCGACTTTATCTTGATTCTTCTTTTTCTTGCTTATAACTTCTTCTGCTTCGCTGTTCCATTCCCCATGAACTTTCTTATTCTGATTTAACGGATCTTCAATCTGTGCAAAACAATCATTACAACTTAAAATTGCAATAACAAACACTATAATCATTATTGTATTCTTCATAACACTATAGTTTAATGTTAACTTTCTCAATTATTTTTTTCTTACCAAATGTAAAACGAATTTCAACATAATTGTCATCTTGTTCATAACAGTCGAAAGTGTTGAATGTCAATTCTATCTTATCTCCGTTATGTTTTTTGCTAAAGTCTCTTGCACATTCACTTCTTAGTTGAGGCAAGGATTTTGTCTTCATAACCTTCTCATCATGTTTCAATTGAATTACAAGTTTACCATTCTCATTTTCAAGAACCTCAATATAAATATTTGAAATATTTTTTTCATACTGAGATATTGCATTTTTAAGTTTTCCGTATTTTGAATCGGCTTCATCAAATTCCTTCAACAATGTTTTCATGTCATTGATATCACTGAGGAGTTTATCTATATCATTTACCTCTGGTAAAGAATTTCTATACGCGTCTATCTTATCGTTGTAAGCCTTTTCTTGCGCATTGTATTCATCGATAAGTTCTTGTAATTCAAATTGAGAGAACGGATATAGTATGTAATAATCGTAATACGATTCTTTAGTCTTTTTATTCATGTAACGTTCCCAATATACTTCTGCTTTTGAAAGGCTGATTCCTTGAAGTGCCGGCATTTTTGCAACTTTGAGAGTTGTACTTGCTTTAACACTTTCCATATATGAATCCCTATCATTAACGACAGTCCAATCAGTTTCCTTTGTTGTTTCACTGCTCACAACAACAGCAACCGACGACGCTATTTTATCCAATAATGACGATAACACCATATCTTGAGCTTCCTCTATAGAGGCAACTTTATTAGCCTGAATCATGTATGTATCAAATTGATTGGAATAGATCCAATTAGGTTTTTCTTTAGCACTTTGTTCAACAAGCTTAAAATCTTTCTGACTAATGCCAACAAAAGGCAATATCAATAATAATACAATAATACTCTTCTTCATATCTAATTAATTATTTACCCACGACACGTCAGGATTAGAGTTCTTTATTGAATTTTGCGATGCTGTTTGTTGTTCTTGCGAAATCTTATTTAAGATATTCAATGTGTTATCATAACATCCTGTCAATTCATCTATTTGTGGAATTGCATTCAATTCGTTAAGAGCTTCATCATACATCTCCATATCCAAATAAGCATTGATAGTTTTTATTACATTATCACATTCAGTATTGTAATATTCGATTATTTTATCTTTCGCGACTGTGATTATTTTCTTAAGTTTTGGATCGCGTGCCTTAAGCGATTTCACAGCTTCCATTACGGCTTTGGTTTCATTTTCAGCGACACTTTTTTTTACGAGAGTTCCTTGCGAGAACAAGAGTTTTTTATCATTATCGACTATATAAATTGTTATTTCCAACTCTGCGACATAATTTATTGGTGTGGTCGTTGTTGTCTCAATAGATGTGACTATTACAGAAGGTATCATCAAGAACTTATTAGAATTATCTGTTGAACCTATTCCATTTAATGACACTGCTTGATTTAACCTATTGTACAAGGTTGTTGCCGCGTCGTCACTTAAATTTGATGTTGAAGGAGGTAACACTCTTATATTTTGAGCTTCTACGAAATTATATGTAGAAAGCATAAACAAAATCAATAATAAAGATTTAGTTTTTCTCATATCATTTTTCTCCTATAATAATCCAGACCTCACCAAGTCCCCGTTCGTAAATTTTACTTTCTATCAGGAATGGTTCTTTTTTAAGGTAGCTTCTCAATCCATTAGCAAATCCGCGAGCATCCAATGCTGACAATCTACCGTTATGTTCTTTGTAAAGAGGTATTCTAACTTGTTCAAAGACTAAATAATTCTCGGTAGCATTTGTACGTGTTGGAGCATGATTCAAAGTATTGTCTTCCATCCAATAAGAGATAATATCTACCAATTCAAGATAATCATCTTCGAAATCAAATTCCGATTCAAAGTTAACTTCTGCATTGTCCCACACTCTGAATTTCATTACTATTTCGCGACCATTTCTCGACATATCTTCAAAATGAGCCATCAACTGGGCACAAAAAGAATCCATATAATTGAGGACTGCTTCTTCCAAAAGTAAGTTTATAGGAGCTGTTGTTGAAGGCGAGCCGACTCCTGAATTAGCAGCAATAACCTTATTGGTATAAGAGTCTAATGCTCTCATATTGTATGATATATAACGCTGAGGTCCTTTCTGCATCACAGTATAGTCGAGGTCTAAGATAATATCGGCTTTTGCTGTTCTCTTAACTTTATCGAGCATTGACTCCGTGATATAAGCGCCTGATGTTGAACTTTCCAACAAACTCATCTCTACAGATTCTTGTTGAATGGATTTTAATGTTTGTTCGAGATCTTTCAGTGGAAAACCGCGCTCCGCCATAATCGACGACAATTCAGAAATCACAAGTCGTAAATCTTCAATATCATCCTGTTTGAAGATATTTGTCAAATCAGAAACTACATTTTTATTTCCGTTTTCATCGACCCATTCGGTAGTATATCCATTTCTTGAACAATACGTATCGGCAGGCATAACCATGATAGTTGGTTTCTTTGCTTGGGCCATTGACACAACAGCTAACGTAACAAGCAAAAACATTGTAAACAATTTTCTCATAAGCAAATATGTTATAAGTTAAACACTGAGAATAACAATGCAAATTTAATCTTTTTTTATAAAAAGCAAATTATTTTCATAAAAATAAACAAAAAAAAGATGCCTACGATAGACATCTTTTAAAACGAGTATTTTTCAGTTGTTTACAGTTATGGCAGCGGGTAAATAGTTGAAGCATTATCAGGTGAGACGATGTCACCGGTAAAAGTGACTTGGCCTCCATCGTTGGAATAGAAGTTTATTCTTCCTGTTCCATTCGCTTGAACGTAAATTTTAAAATTAACAGGAATAACTCCGGTCCATGTCCTAAATGAACCAGTGATAACGAAAGGACCGTCAGGGTCGGACAGATCGATATCGTATGATATCAACGATGCCGGAGTGTTTGGAGTATCCCAAGACTGCCAATTCCAGCCTGGCCAACCAGGACTCGTATAACCCGGTCCAACGCCTGGTATTCCAGGTCCATACCAAGCCAAAGGCGCTGCAGCCGAAGTAGAGACAGGATTATCAAAAGCAATGTTGATAGCAACTTTGTCGCCTATTATTGCAAAATAGTTTTGGAATGAAGAAACAGGTGATTCTTGTCCAAAAGGACCAATGAATGTGTTGGCTTCCAGGACGAAAGTTGTATCTTTCACCAACTGAATCATTTCTGCTTTTGATTGTGCTAATTCTATAGCCTGACGTTGTTTGCGTGCTTCGCGACGTTGAAGCCTGTTAGCCTTGGCGGCACTCTGTGCGAAGAGACTGCCGCCTATGACTAACAATAATGCTAATGTTAATAATTTAGGTTTCATAATATTTGATGTTTTTTCCATTAAACACCAAACATTACATTTTGTTTTGAAGAAAGCTAAATTTATCCAATGACGTATTGTGTCACGTCAGTATTCGGTTCTAATTCAAGAGGCTCTGTTCCATATTTGAACACCATCATTTTTTTACCGCCTTTCAATGCAATCTTGTTACCTGTAACCCATAAAGCTGATGCTTCTCGAAGTCCAACGACTTTCATATTTTGATTTACAGCGAGATATTCGTTGATACGGTCTTGACGTGTCTCTCCTCCGTGTTTTATCATCTTGTCGATTTCCGGATGTGGGTCAAGATAATGTGGATTGATTTGGAAAGGAACCAAGTTTAATGTGTTGAATGAAGCTGGCTGTACGATAGGCATATCGTTGGTTGTGCATAATGTAGGACATGCGATATTAGAACCTGCGCTCCAACCTATATAAGGTGTACCTTCCTTCGCTACCTTTGAGATTGCATCCATCAAACCATATTTGTGAAGCTCTGCAACGAGATGGAAAGTGTTACCACCGCCAACAACAATACATGCTGCTTCTTCAACGAGCTTAATCTTATCCTCAACTTCATGAACAGAAACAAAATTACAAAGTCCCAACTTATCTTCAAAGACCTTCTTCACTCTTGCAGTGTAGGCATCATAGCTTTGTGGATATGGATTACCATTAATGAATACGCCTGCAAAAGGAACGAAAACGATTCTGCTGTCAGAACTAAGTTTGTTTTTTTCACAAAACGACTCCAATTGACTCATTGCCCAAGCCAAATAAGTCTCACCAAAATTGGTTGAATTACTTATCAATAATAAATTCATAATTTCTATTTTTTAATTTTGACAAAGTTAAACATTTTTCCAATAACATTCGCTATTTTTGTTTATCTTTGAGACAATTATTTTTGAACTAATTATAATTTTTAATACTATGAAAATTAAATCTTTAATAATCTGCATCGTCATATTGATTAACAGCAGTTTTGTACTCGCACAGAAAAAATATTCATTACAATCTCCCGACAAGAAAATCAATGTTGTAGTAACCATCGACAATGATTATTTAAAATATTCCGTAACTCACGATAGTACCGTCGTAATCAACGATTCTCCTATCACAATGGAACTCAGCGATGGGAAAATTTTAGGACAAAATCCTGTTGTAAGAAATTACAAAACAGAGACCGTCGATAAACTTATCAAAGCAAACTTTTACAAGAAAGAATATGTTGAAGATTATTATAACGAGCTGACAATTACATTTAAAGGAAGTTACAACGTTCAGTTCAGAGCTTACAACGACGGTGTAGCTTATCGTTTCTGCACAAGATTTCCTAAGCCAATAACCATTATCAGAGAAGGCATTTTTTATAACTTCAACGAAAATCATACTGCATATATTCCATACGTCAACGCGAGAAGAAGCGAATTAGACTTTATAACGAAACAATTTTTCAACTCTTTTGAAAACCAATATACTGTAACGTCAATCAACGATATGATTAGCGATAAGTTGTCATTTATGCCTATATTGGTAGAATTAGAAGACGGCAAGAAAGTAGTTATTACCGAAGCTGACTTGGAAAATTATCCTGGAACATATTTAATTAGGAACAGTGAAGAGAATAGCATCAAAGGTGTTCATGCGACATATCCTAAGGCCGAAGAACAAGGCGGTCATAATATGTTGCAATATATCGTTACAGAAAGAGAAGAATTTATTGCGAGAGTTCAAGGCACACGTGACTTTCCATGGCGCTGCATGGTCATCTCTACGGAAGACAGAGAGTTGACTAACAGCGATATGGTCTATAAATTAGCGTCGCCATCACGTGTTGATGACGTCAGCTGGATTGTTCCAGGGAAAGTCGCTTGGGAATGGTGGAACGCGTGGAATATCAAAGACGTTGACTTTGAATCGGGAATAAACAATGAGACATACAAACACTATATCGATTTCGCCTCAGAATATGGAATCGAATACGTCATCTTAGACGAAGGTTGGGCTGTCAACAAGAAAGCCGACTTGTTCGACGTGATACCGGAAATAGATATTATCGAGTTAGTTGAATACGCCGACAGCAAAGGTGTTGGCATAGTGTTATGGGCAGGTTATCTCGCCATCGACCGTGACATGGAAGAGGTTTGTAAATATTATTCCGAGATAGGCGTCAAAGGTTTTAAAGTCGATTTCATGGACAGAGATGATCAAAAGACCGTCGATTTCTATTACAGGATGGCGTCGATTGCAGCAAAATATCATCTCATAGTTGATTTCCACGGAGCTTATAAACCGACAGGATTGAATCGCACCTACCCCAACGTCTTGAACTTTGAAGGCGTCTTCGGATTGGAACAAGTCAAATGGGCTCAAGACATCGACTTGGTGACATACGAAACTACAATACCTTATATAAGAATGCTCGCTGGTCCGATGGATTATACACAAGGTGCGATGCGTAACGCCAACAGAGACAACTACAGAGCCATTTATACCGAGCCGATGAGTCAGGGAACACGCTGCCGTCAACTCGCTGAATATGTCATCTTCGAATCGCCGTTCAACATGCTTTGCGACAGTCCAAGCAACTATAGAGACGAAGACGAATGCACAAGATACATAGCAGAGATTCCGACAGTGTGGGATGAGACAATAGCCTTAGATGGAAAAGTAGGCGAATATACAGTAATAGCACGTCGTTCAGGCGACAGATGGTACGTGGGCGGAATAACAAACTGGGACGAACGCGAAATAGAGATAGACTTGTCTGAATTAGACTTAAAAACTAATCATGCGACAGAATTTCGCGACGGCATAAACGCAAATAAAATCGCTGAAGACTACGTCAAAAACGGTATCACGATAGAAAACAATATCTATAAAGCAAAGATGCGTAAGGGCGGCGGTTTCGTGCTTATTTTCTAAATCGTTGTAATTTAACATTTTGACAAGAAAAATTATTTCGACAAATTCGGTTCTTAATTGAGGATTTTTTTGCAATTTTGCACCTCAAAAAAAGGATATATTAATATGAGTGAACCGAAGGGAGCTTTACTTTTAGGAACAGAAAGTGTTGGTAAATTATTGAAGAAATATGCCACGCCGGCTATCATCGCGATGACTGCATCGTCGTTGTACAATATGGTTGACAGCATCTTCATTGGACACGGCGTAGGTCCATTGGCTATCTCAGGCTTAGCCATCACATTCCCTTTCATGAACTTAGGAGCAGCAATAGGTGCTATGGTAGGTGTTGGTGCATCCACAGTGACAGCCATGGAATTAGGAAAGAAAAACTACGAGAAGAGTTGTCGCGCCTTGGCAAACACCATCATGCTCAATATCTTCTTCGGAATAATATTTACCGTGGTTTGTCTCATATTCCTAAAACCAATCCTATTCTTCTTCGGAGCAAGCGAAAATACATTACCTTATGCATACGAATACATGCAGGTTATCTTGCTCGGTAACATAATCACTCATTTATATCACGGATTAAACTCCGTTTTAAGAGCTTCCGGTCACCCAAACGAAGCGATGATAGCAACTATCATTACCGTCTTAGCTAACGTCGTCTTAGACTGGCTCTTCATCTTCCCACTCGGCATGGGCATCAGAGGCGCCGCCATCGCGACAGTATTGGCTCAGACATTACCGCTCATCTATCTTTTCAAGATATTCTTAAACCAAAAAGAACTCGTCCATTTAGACAGAAAAGATTTCGTCTTCGACATTAAAATCATAAAGGACATACTCGCTATCGGATTGTCGCCATTGTTGTTAAACTCGGCATTATGCGTCATCGTCATCTTAATCAACAACGGACTTAAGAAATTCGGCGGCGACTTGTCGGTCGGAGCATACGGTATCGTCAACAGAGTGACGTTCTTCTTCACCATGATAGTGATGGGAATAACTCAAGGCATGCAGCCTATAGTAAGTTACAACTACGGAGCGCGACAATATGAGCGGGTCAATGAAGCATTGAAAAAAGCCATCTTATTGGCTATAGCAACATTAAGTTCTGGATGTATCATCGGTGAGACAATACCGAGATTTGTTTGTTCTCTCTTCACCAACGACGAAGAACTTTTGAATTATTCAATCGACGGCATGAGAATTGTCATGGCTACTTTCCCTATCATCGCCTTCCCTATCGTGATTGGTAACTTCTTCCAAAGCATAGGAAAAGCAAGGAAATCGATAGTATTATCTTTATCAAGACAGGTTTTATTCCTCATACCTTTGTTATTAATACTACCCAACTTCATGGGAATACAAGGAGTCTGGTGGAGCATCCCAATCTCCGACATCATCGCAACAATATTATCAATAGTGATGATTGTGAGATACTTTAAATATGACTCTAAGTAAAACCTCAGAACTTCAGAACCTCAGAACCTCAAAATTTGAAAATATAAATTAATAAAACACAAAATTTATGAATAAAGCAACTTATAACTATTATAAAGTAAAAATCGAAGATTTAACTTACGATTTTGCTAAGAAAATAGTATATCTTCGTAAAGAATTAACGACTTCTACGGATAACCGAGAATACGTTATTTCGAGGCAAATCTTAAGATCTGGAACAAGTATTGGTACTAATATTGCAGAAGCTGTACCTCCTCAATCAAAGGCTGATTATTTGAATAAAATAAGTATCGCTCTTAAAGAAGCTAATGAAACAAAATTATGGCTGAGATTATTAAAAGACTGCAATTATATCACACAAACTCATTATGAAACATTGATAAGCGCGATTGTCATACTATTATAAAGATTTTGGTAAGTATCGTTAATAAAGTTAGTCTCAGTTTAAAGAAATAATCAAGTCTTCTTAACTTCTGAAGTTTTGAATTTCTGAAGTTCTGAGATTTAATATTCCACTTTTTCCAAAAATAGAGCGTGTGCTGGCATGGATGTTCCGGCGGAGCAGCGGTCTTTGTTCTCTATGACAGCTCTGAATTGTTCTAAGCTGAGTTTGCCTCGTCCTACTTCTAAGAGCGTCCCGACGACAGCCCTAACCATATTCCTTAAAAATCTATCAGCCTTAATTTCAAAGACGAGCAAGTCGTTTTCTTCAAAGAAACGTGCCTCCATAATCTTGCAGTTGTTGGTCTTGACTTGCGTGTGAAGTTTAGAGAAACTCGTGAAATCGGTATATTCAGACAAGATTTCGGCGGCTTTTTGCATCATTTCGACATCTAATTTTCCATAATAATAGAAAGCGTCGTGTGTATGAAAAGGATTTTTGTTTTGTGTGATATAGTAATGATAAGTCCTTGACTTGGCGTCGAAACGAGCGTGAAGGTCGGAAGCCACTTCCCAGCATTTGTAAATGACGATGTCGTCGGGTAAAAAGATATTCAGTCTATAGACGAAATCGTCGCAGTTCTTAATCTCTTTCTCTATGTCGAAATGAGCGTAGAAGTTACGAGCGTGGACGCCTGTGTCTGTTCTTCCGCAGCCAGTGAGGCTCACCTTCTCCCCTAACTTCAAGCTGAGACATTTCTCCAACTCTTCCTGCACAGAGGTCGCATCGGGTTGAATCTGCCAACCATGATAACGCGTCCCATTATAAGCCAAATGCAAAAAATATCTTTTCATAATTCATAATTCTCAATGCATAATTCATAATTTTATCATGAATTAGACATTTTTTATTTTGACACAAAAATAACAATAATATGTTTTGTTTTTTTAAAAATATAATTTAACTTTGTCACGATAAAACCTCATTTATTAACTAAACTTAATGCTATGTCGATATACCTTTTAGCAGATGACGTTTATGATTTTCCATCTGCGAACCTTGCCACCAAAGACGGACTTCTTGCTATAGGAGGCGACTTGTCGCCGGAGAGACTTATCATAGCCTATTCATCGGGAATTTTTCCATGGTACTCTGAAGGCGAACCAATATTATGGTGGTCGCTCGACCCTCGCATGGTGATGAAACCTACCGAGATGAAAATCACCAAGTCGTTGCAGAAGACCATCGATTCAAACAGATATTCATGTTCTTTCGATACCGATTTCGACAGAGTCATTGAGATGTGTGCGAGTGTAGAGAGAAAAGATCAAGAAGGCACATGGATCAGCGAAGATATGATAGCGGCATATAAGGAACTGCATAAATTAGGCTTCGCTCATTCTGTCGAGACCTACTTAGATAACGAGTTGGTTGGAGGATTGTATGGTGTCTCTATTGGCAGCGTCTTCTGTGGCGAGTCGATGTTTCATACAAAGACCGATGCCTCAAAGGTAGCGTTATACAATCTCTGTGACTTCCTGATAAGAAACAACTTCGATATTATCGACGTACAGCAAGACACTCCACATTTCAGGAGAATGGGAGCGTACACTATTCCGAGGCGAGACTTTCTTAAGCTATTGAAGAGTTACGTCAAACACCCGTCCTTAGTAGGTAACTGGGGTGACGGCACTGCTTCATGGAAAGAAGTTGTTATCAGCTGATACTGCATTACTTATATTGTCAATCAAAACAGTTTCAATTGAATAGTCATATTGAACGTCATTCTGTGAAGCGGTGTCGTTCCATATTCTGCCACGGCGTTTTTATGTTCCAATGTCGGATAGCCTTTATTCTTCTTCCAGTTATACATTGGATATTGTAAATCATATTCTTCCATCATCGCGTCTCTCGTTGTCTTTGCCAAGATTGAAGCTGCAGCTATAGACTGATATTTGGCATCGCCGCCAACAACACATTGATGTTTAATGTCTTTGTATGGATTAAAACGATTTCCGTCTATGAGCAAGAACTCAGGTTTTATCGCGAGTTGTTCTATGGCTCGATGCATTGCGAGAAATGAGGCATTCAAGATATTAATCTCATCTATTTCATTATTATCTACGATTCCAATGCCGTAGGCAAGCGCGTCATTGATAATGACTTCCCTTAATTTCTTACGTTGTTTTTCTGTAAGTTTCTTGGAATCGTCCAACATCGGATAGTCTTTGTTTCTGTCTAAAATAACAGCTGCTGCCACCACTGGTCCAGCTAAACAACCGCGACCTGCTTCATCGCAGCCAGCTTCAATAAAAGTGTCGGTATAATGTGCAATGAGATTCATAATGCTATGCCGTATAAAGGTAAATATTGTTTAGCAAGAACATAAAGTAACATCAACATCACTATGACATTCGCCAAACGTAACTTCTTAATGTCTGACAATGTGATAGCGTAGAAGAATGCGTACATCATGAAAAGTAAGGTGTTACTCATCAATGGCTTATGTGTAATAAAAATAAAAATGGAAAGAAGAGTCAATACAATTGCGACTCCCACCCTTTTCCTGATGTTACTTCCTTTGTCGGAACTTCTGTTGCTTAAAATTCTTAATAATGAGATGACAAATAAAACACTGCTGACAATAAAAAATATCTTATCGCTATAATTCAAATCGAAGGAAATCTTAATATCTTTAAAGAATAAAGAATATGATTCTAAAATATTATTAACATCTCCAAAGATGAATGCTAATCCAATTACTATAGCATAAACGATTAAAAATCCCGTAAGAGGAATGAGCGAATATCTTATCTCCCTGAATCCCAATATTAAGAATGAAATAAAAACCCATATCATCAGAAATACAGACGGATAATAGAACATTGATGCGATTGCTATAAAATAACCAATGTTCATCATGTAATTCTCCGGATTATCAGTCTGATAGATAAGAAACATGATGTGCATCGCCATCAAGATGAATGGGCACGCAAAGATGAATGGGAAACTGGTATACAAATCGGAGCAAGATGTCATCATCAGAAGGAAGACCAAGGCTCCGATTGAACTATATTTGCTGACCAAGCGGTTCGCTGACAGCATGGAATTGAAAAGAAACATACTGACGACGTTGACTGCAAAGACGATGATTTTGACTATAATCGGAGAGAAACTGAAAATATAAATCAACAGATTATATAAAGGTATGTTGTTTTCTCCCGTACTCAACTCCGGTTTCATGATGAAAACTGGCAACCATAAAACCATCGCCATTACGACAACGACGATCTGCTGTGCGAGATAATTATGTTTAAAAAATTTTAACATAATTTTATAAGTTCATCAAATCTAAACCAATATCATGACGATAGTTGACACCTTCAAATTTGATTTTCTCAACGTTTTTATAAGCCTTGCTTCTTGCCTCTTCAATATCTTTTCCGTGAGCTGTCACTGCAATGACGCGACCACCAGAGGTGACGACTTCGCCATTGTCACTGAGTTTCGTTCCGGCATGAGCTATTATACATTCTGAATCCAACTCATCGAAGCCTGTCATCAGCATTCCTTTCTTATAATCTTCAGGATAACCGCCTGATACGAGCATCACTGTGACAGATGTGTTTTTTGATGTTTGATAATCAACCTCATTGAGTCTGCCTTGAGCGCAAGCTTCTAATAATGCTACCAAGTCGGAGTCGATACGTGTCATAACGCCTTCTGTCTCAGGGTCGCCCATTCTCACGTTATATTCAATGACGTAAGGATCGCCATCTACGTTCATCAAGCCGATGAAGATGAATCCTTTGTAGTCGATATTTTCTTCTTTAAGTCCTTGTATCGTTGGTTTTATGATTCTATTTTCAACTTTATCGATAAAGTCTTTTGTCACGAAAGGAACAGGCGATACAGCACCCATGCCGCCAGTGTTAAGACCAGTGTCTCCGTCACCGATACGTTTATAATCTTTAGCCTCTGGAAGAACGACATAATGCTCGCCATCGGTGAGTACGAACATCGAAACTTCAATGCCTTTCAAGAATGTCTCGATGACGACTTTTGCCGATGCTGAACCGAATTTACCAGAGAGCATGTCTCTCAACTCGTTCTGGGCTTCTTCCAAAGAGTCGATGATGAGAACGCCTTTACCAGCAGCGAGTCCGTCGGCTTTCAAGACGTATGGCGACTTTTGTGTAGTGAGATAATTCAAGCCATCTTCAAGATTAGCAGAAGTCACCGTGAAACAAGAAGCAGTAGGTACGTTATATTTCTCCATGAAAGCTTTTGCAAATGCCTTGCTGCCTTCAAGTTGAGCACCTTTCTTGTCAGGACCAATGATTTTAACATTTTTTAAGATTTCGTCATTCTTGAAGAAATCTACGATGCCATCAACCAAAGGCTGCTCAGGACCAACGACGACCATATCAATGCAGCGACTTATGACAGTTTCTTTAACAATGTTAAAATCAGCGATATTGATATTAATGTTTTCACCTAAGGAATTTGTGCCGACATTACCCGGAGCAATATATAATTTGTCAACTAACTGACTTTGTTTGATCTTCCATGCCAAAGCATATTCACGACCACCAGAACCTAATACTAAAATATTCATATTTCTTTATTTTAATGTCAACGGACAACAGTCAACAATCTTTGTCCACGTTATTATTTTAATTTATTTTCAATCTTAAGACGCAGCAATTACATATTGTTAATTTTTTGCAGGTGTAATTGATACGTCTCTACATAATTGTCAATTTCTCAATAGATTTCCACCAACATTCTGCGGCTTTATCCCACGAGAAATCTTCTCTTCTCTTTCGTCCTTTCTCTATCAACGACTTACGCACGTCATCGTCTAAGATTTTTTCCATAGCATCCGCAATAGATTCTTCCTTAAATGGATCAACAAGAAGTGCCGCATCAGCAGCTACTTCAGGCATCGATGTCACGTTGGAAGTGATGACAGGTGTATCACATTTGAAAGCTTCCACGATAGGAATTCCAAATCCTTCAAAATAAGAAACATATACCGAAGCGAGCGCTGACGCCGTGACGAGATGTAAATCTTCTGCCGACAACCTTCCAGCAAAGATGACGTCGTCTTTATGTTTCATCGCGTCGTATGCGTTTTTTATTGGCTCAGTCCACCATTTCTTATTGCCCACGATTACCAACTTGATATCGTTGTCGTTCTTTTTCTTAAAAATATCGAATGCAGTGAAGAGTCGAGCCAGGTTTTTACGAGGATGCAGAGAACCCACGAACATAAAATAAGGATGTCCTTCGGAATATTTGTTTCTTGTTTCTATCTGAACTTCCTCATTTACAGGTTTAAAAATCTCGTTGGCTCCGTTATAAGCGACATCAATCTTATCGGGACTTATTCCATAACATTCGCAGATGTCTTTCTTTGAAAACTCTGATACAGTGATGATTCGACTTGCCTTCTTAGCATATCTCGGGAAAAATTTCTTGTAATGCCAAAGATGTATTTTAGGAAAGTCCTGAGGGAAATGTTCGAAGTTTAAATCGTGAAATACAGCTATTTGCTTAGTTTTACTTCTTAAACTGAGATAAGCATCTGTCGATAGATACAAGTCAGGTTTCAATTTGCGAAGGTATCTCGCCACTGAGAATTCGAAGAACGCTATATATAGAAAAGGATGACGTGCTTGTGGAAAGAGCACTACCGGCTTGACGTTGTCGGCGAAGATGAATCGAGGGTCAGGTTCTCTGTCGAAGATGAAGTAAAACTCGACATCAGGATGCGACTTCACGATACGACGCATACACTCAAAAGCCACCCAGCCAATGCCTTCCAACTTATCCTTTAGTAACAATCGTGTGTTGACAGCTATTTTCAAAATCTTAATTTTTTACAAAAATAACAATTAATTTAAAACCTCAATTCCAAAATTCCAAAATTCTGAGGTTCTAAAGTTCTAAAGTTCTAAAGTTCTAAAGTTCTAAAGTTCCTAAAAGTATTCCCGATACCATCCAGTGGTTGAAACTGTTACCTTCGTCGTCGCCTTGAGGAATGGCAATCGTGATTGTATGTCTTCCTGGTTTTAAGAAACTTAAGTCGAAATAGACAGGCTGCGTTGCTGTTCCAGGACACCAACCTGAACGCGACAAATCCGAAGACGACTCTCCGTTCCAGAAGTTGCCTGATACAGGATTAAGTTCTCTGTAAGTCGCACAGTCGCAACGCCATGGTGTGTGAGTAAACACTTTTTCTCCATCGATGATGATTGTATTTTCCTTAGGGTTGAACTCGTCGCCTCTGCCCCAGCCTCCGTGACCGGTGCTGATATATCTGAGACGAAGATCGCCGACATTTTCTGGCACTTCAAACTCAACGGTGAGGCTGTCGGTCTTAAACATACGACAATAATGTTGACCTGCCATTTCCATCACATTACATGTGTTGAAGAGAGGTAGCGTCCAGTCGTCGTTTTGAGTTGTGTCCCAAGAATAATCGCCGGGATATGCGAGAATATCCATGCTCAACTTATGACCGCCGCCATCATAATTACTGATGAAAGCACCTATCAAGACATCGCCGCGAAGATGCTTGCTGACCTCAGTCACTTCTTGTTTGTAATAAGCCACGTCAGACCATTCCAAACCATCAATCTTAACTCTATCGTTAAAATGTTTTACACCAAAAGGAGTGAAAAATCTCATCAGTTCAACAACAGGAAGGAAGTCGTCTTCCAACTTTATCGCTCTGTAAGTAATGTCTCTTCTATCGGTGTAAGAATGAAGGACTTGGATACTATCAATCAAAGCATCTTTCAAGCTAAGTTCTCTGTCGGTTGGAATTACGAAGATAGAACCAGAGCGATCGTATGCGTCGCCATTAGATTGTTCTCTAACGTCGATGAAATAAGTATAATGTTCTGGAAGATTTTGTAAGTTAACTCTTTTTAAGATTAAGGTTCCGTAGGCAAAATGAATTACTGAGTCGAAAGGAATCTCGCCCTGATACTTCTCTATCTCAGCAAAATGAATCTGATCTTCATCGAACACAGGCACTTTGACGATAAGTTTATCTTTACTAATCTTGTCGATATCTCTTGCAGCGACACGTGTTCCAAGTTCTGAAGGGATGGTTTCGTTTTTCAGTTTTCTATCTTTCTTAATATTTTTTAACTCTAATATTCTGCTGCCGTTGATAACTTGTTTTATCATCACGCCTTTGAGGACGCCGCGACTTATGCTTGGAGTAGCATCATAACCAAGAGATTCTGTCATCCATACTTCTATCGTATTGGAGTTTATACTTGTACGATATTTCTTACAATTATAGCCGTTCATCAACTCCTCGCCTTCTTCAGTGAATTTAACGCTGCTATTTTTCAACGACATAGAAGCGTAGAAAGAATCGCCATCGGCAAACGACATTTGGTAATACGCGCTGTCGGTATTGTAGTCGATATAAGTTAGGTCGCGAGATATTCCCGGAATCATCTGAGAAATTTCTTCATCTGTCAATACGGGGAGGTTTTGGATTTTCAGTTGGTTGTTAGCGAAACGCTGCACCTCGGTGAAGGTCGTGTCGCCGCTATCGGATCCGAGATGATACATTTGATAAGTGAGACGTTGCTGAGCCTTGACATTCAGCATTAAGGCAAAAGTTAAAATTGCGAGTAACGATAATCTTTTCATATAAAATAATTTTTTCGCAAATTTAAGAAAAAAAGGACATTTGTCAACAGACTTTGTCCCAAGGGGTTTAAGGGTGAAAGGTATTTAGTGACGGAGACAATTCTATAAGTGAAAGTGAAATATATTGCACAAATACTTGCATATTTTCTAAATAATTATTACTTTTGCACCCAAAGTGAAATATATTACACTATGAAATATGGTAATTTAATAAAAGAACGTCGATCGGTATTAGGATTGACTCAGCAGGATCTGGCAGATTACACCGGACTCAGTGTTCGTATCATTAAAAGCGTTGAGTCGGAGAAAGGCAATCCGTCATTGAGCACACTTGAAAAAATTGCGGATATTTTAGGATTGGAAATTGTTATAAAAGTAAAAATAGTTAGTGAATGAGGAGAGCATTGGTTTTATCGAATAAGATTGTCGCCGGTATTTTGACCGAGACCGATGATATGCAATACATTTTCAAGTATGAAGATAATTATCTCATCAATCATAGTTTTCGTGCCATATCGCTTGCATTTCCAAAGAGAAAAGAAGAGTATATTTCCGACGAGCTTTTCCCATTCTTCTTCAATATGCTTTCGGAAGGAGCAAACAAAACAATTCAATGCATGACTCTGAAAATAGATGAAAACGATTCGTTTGGGCTGTTGTTGGCGACAGCAAGACACGACACAATTGGTGCAATAACAATAGAAGAAATATGAAAAAGATAGAAGTTTGTCCGGGAACACTCGCAACAGGATTCGACACATATAGTCCACAATGTCTGCGGAGATTATTTGATGGTAAGAAAGTCTGTCATATTATGGACTTTTCTCTTGACGATGTAACTGCCGACATCATTGCATCATTGAATAGAATATCTATCTCTGGTGTGCAAGAGAAGTTGTCGGCTGTTGTAAATAAAGGCAAAATAATCCTCACTCCAGAAGGCAAATCGGGACGTTATATCATCAAGCCTATCCCTGATTACAAACATCTGCGTTATATTGACAATATTCCTGCCAATGAACACCTTACCATGCAAATTGCGAATCAAGTATATAAGATAAACACCGCTACTAATGCACTGGCGTTTTTTGCAGACGGTCGTCCTGCATATATAACCAAAAGGTTCGATTATCGAGATGACGGTTCCAAAATCAAGCAAGACGATTTCGCATCAATAGCAGGAAAGACAGAAAAGAATAACGGTAAAGACTTCAAATATTCAGGAAGTTACGAAGATATAGCGAAACTGCTTAGGCAAAATGTTTCCGCATGGCAGGTCGAGATGACGAAATTTTTCACATTAGTTGTGTTCAACTACTTATTTAGCAATGGCGATGCACATCTGAAAAACTTCTCACTCCAGGAAACCATAGACGGCGACTACACCTTAACGCCAGCATACGATTTAATGAACACATCCATTCATATCGACGACAGTGACTTTGCTCTACAAAAAGGACTGATTCCCAAGGAAGAATATTCCGAGATATACAACAACACATCACATCCATGCAAAGAAGACTTCATCACTTTTGGTAATAGGATTGGCGTCATTCCCAAAAAGGTCGATACCATAATAGAGATGTTCTCCAAGGAAAATACATTTGTCTATGAACTTATCGAGCGTTCCTTCTTAGATGCCAGATGCAAGCGAATGTACCTCCGCTCCTATCAAGAACGTCTTCAGAGATTTAACAGAGGATCTTTCTTCTCTAACTTCAACTGAACTTTAAGTCTTAATCGGCCATCTTTTTTGTTTAAGTGCAAGTGTCATCTACGATGGAAATCAAAGCTGCATCACTACCATAAACGCCTGCTGGTTTTACTTGTTTTGAAGTAATTGTCTCTTCTTTTCCTCCACATGAGACCATGAATAATGCTACTAACATTTTAGTAAGTTTACTTTTCATAATAATGTGTTTTTAAATTAATGAATTATAATAATTTTTGGCAAAAGTATGTAAAAACATCTACAGCACAATTTGTCTTTTGTTGTCTTTTAGAGGGAGTTAAGAGATGTTGGGAACATTCTCCTCATATTGGGAATAATATTCAAAAAAGTAGGGTAAAATCTATAGTAAACATAAAAACCGACAAAAAAAAACGGAGATAAAAATGTTGTATTACTTTCTGATGACTGTATAGTCTACTTTTATAAGCTGGTACTAAAAGGAAAATAAAACACCACAAAAAAGGAAAATAAAACACCACAAAAAAGGAAAACAATTGTATAATTTTAATAATTATTTGTATTTTTGCACTATAAAAAACTACTAATTATGGATTATCTTAAAAGAGTATCTGACAATGTTCTTGCCGAAAGGCTTGAAGCTTTTGGTGCTGTGCTTATTGAAGGTCCTAAGTGGTGTGGCAAGACTACCACAGCAGAGCAACATGCTAAAAGTGTAATAAAAATGCAGGATCCCGATATGAGCAATGAGTATCTTGCAACAGCAGAGTCCAAACCATCGCTCCTTTTATTGGGTGAAACTCCTCGATTGATTGATGAGTGGCAGGATGCTCCTGTATTATGGGATGCTGTAAGAACAATGGTGGACAAGAGACAATCTGTCGGTCAATTTATTCTCACAGGGTCTAATGCTGTCCGGAAAGATAAAATCAGGCACTCCGGAACAGGCCGTATCAGTCGTATGAAAATGATTCCTATGAGTTTGTACGAATCAAAGGAGTCTAATGGAAAGATTTCATTGTCGGAATTATTTAATAACCCAAATCTTGATATTGACGGCATCACTTCTGACATGAAAATAGAGGATTTGATTTTTTCGGCGTGCCGTGGAGGTTGGCCTGCAAGTGTAAACATAAAGTCTCGTAAGGCACAATTGCTGATAGCACAGAACTATGTTGATACAGTTTGCAAGGAAGATATATCGAGAATAGATGGTGTGAAACGTGATGAATTACTGACAAAACAAATTCTAAAATCGTATTCTCGAAATATATCAACTTTAGCAAAAAAATCATCAATATTGGAAGATGTTATTGCATCGGGAGAAGTCAGTTGCACAAAACCGACTTTTGAAGACTATATAGATGCATTAACGCGTCTATTCGTCATTGATAATATTCCAGCATGGTGTCCTGCTATACGAAGTAAAACCGCAATCAGAAGCGGATTTAAACGTTCTTTTGTTGACCCATCAATTGCTGTCGCCACACTCGGATTATCTCCTGACTCATTGATGACCCAATTGAAAACTTTCGGATTTATTTTTGAGCAAATGTGTATTCGTGACCTGAGGGCTTATACTCCTGATTTCAATAGTCATATTTCTTATTATCATGACAGATACGGACTTGAAGCTGACTTGGTTCTTCATTTGTCTGATGGTCGGTATGCACTGATAGAATGTAAATTAGGTAGCAGAGAGATTGAAGACGGAGCAGAACATCTGAAAGAACTAAAGCGATTAATACAAAAATATAACGAAACGGAAAAACAAGTTCCATTACGAGAACCTGATTTATTGATAATACTCACCGGAGGGCAGATGGCTTATACTCGTCCTGATGGCGTAAAAATTATACCATTAGCTTGTTTAAAAGACTGATGATTCATTCAAATCCTCATTGTCCTTATCGAACCAACACTTATCAATGAATGGAATATTCTACCAGCTGTTATAAGATTGAATATTTCTTATGAGTTTCTCACCGTTCACTTTTAATGCAGCCTTAACCAGAGATGAACGATAACGGTGTTTTACTTCTGCAATCCAATTTGAATAATCTGCATCACTATGAATATCATGCGACTTTACAACGCGTGCTTTTTCTTGTGTCATAAATTTTGTTTTATTGTTTCTCGAAGCAAAGGTAACAAATTTATGACAAAAAAGAATGTCAAGGCAAATAAATATGCCTTTTGTTATTAGGCATCAAGACACACGTCCGTGTGTCTCTACGAGAGATTCGGCTGCTGCACGGCAAATGTAAGTAAACATTAGAATGGGAGAATTGTCTTTTGTTGTCTTTTAGATCGGTCACTGAGCTTGTCGAAGTGACGTTTCCGAGTTTGCCTTCGACAGGCTCAGGCAACAGAGACAACAGACTTTGTTCAGCGAAGTAGATTATGAGACGTAGTTTTGGAGTTTTGGAGTTATGAAGTTTTGGAGACACCAAAGAAAATTTTCAACTTTCCGTTTTCCGTTTTCAATTTTTTATATATTTGCACTGAGTAAAAATACTCAATACACTGAGCAAAATGTATCAATATGTACAAAAGAGCTGAATATAAGATAATTACAAATAGACTATTAGAAGAACGAAAGTTTATTCAGGTAGTAATGGGACCTCGTCAGGTTGGAAAATCAACGGTTGTAAAACAAGTTTTGAAAGATATAAACATCCCATATCAATTTTATTCTGCAGATAATGTTCCTGCAACGAATAGCGCCTGGATTTCCGATTGTTGGGCTGCTATACGTAGCTTGAAAAAAAACAAGAATTGGGATGATGTAATTTTGATAATAGATGAGATTCAAAAGATTGCAAACTGGAGTGAGGTCGTAAAAAAAGAATGGGACAACGATACATTCCACGATTGCAACATCAAAGTCTTATTGTTAGGAAGTAGCCGTGTTTTATTAGAGAAAGGACTATCAGAGTCATTAGCAGGTCGTTTTGAAGAGATTCGCATGAGCCATTGGAGTTATCAGGAGATGAGAGATTGTTTCGGTTTCACTTTAGACCAATACATATTTTTTGGTGGATATCCTGGTGCAGCTTCCTTAATCAATGACGAAGAACGTTTCAACCAATATATTCAATCTGCAATAATAGAAGCGACAATCAACAAGGATATATTGATGGATACACCTATAAGCAAGCCTGCTCTGTTGCGCCAAACTTTTGAGTTAGGTGCAGCCTATTCCGGTGAATTATTGTCGCTAAACAAAATGCTTGGTTCTCTTCAAGATGCAGGTAATACAGTGACATTAACGGGTTATATCAATCTGCTAAAAGAAAGCGGTTTATTATGTGGATTACAAAAATTCAGCATCGACAATGCAAGAAGAAAAGCCAGCATTCCCAAGTTACAGGTTTATAATAACGCTTTGAAAACCGTTTATAGTCCGATAAATTTTGAACGAGCCATTACAGACAGAAAATCCTGGGGTCGCATCTATGAATCCAATATAGGAGCTTATCTTGTAAGTCAGTCGTTTATACATCATTTTGAAGTCTTCTATTGGAGAGAACGCGACTTTGAAGTTGATTATATTCTGCGTAAAAATGGCGTTCTGATTGCCATTGAGGTTAAAAGCAATGCCGAGAAAAGAACTGAAGGATTGGAGAAATTCCGTCAGTTATTCAATCCAAAATCAGCATTTATCATTGGAGACGGAGGCATCAACACAGAAGACTTTTTTACAATGGATATTAGGAAATTGTTTTTTTGATGGGCACCATCCGTAATTTTGTGTAAATGAAAATCACAAAATGTTCATTGCTTTAAGTTTAGCGCAATACTCTGATACTTCTTTTTCATGTTTTAACAAAATATCATTTATAATAGTATTTGCCATCTGTGATGTTATTCGATGAGGTCCATCAATAATAAATTGCAAATTGAAATACTTTTTAAATTCAGTTACATATTTAAGTCCTAATAGTTCATCACCGGATGAAAAAACACCCAAACACAAATGATATTCCTCAGAATCGCTATTATCTTTAAGACCTTGTAACATTTCACAATATGAATCAATATTTCCTGTATATCCGATTTTAGGCAGTTCAATTGCAGGATTCCAGCACGGATTTACAACAATTCTGGAAACTCCAAAAACATTCATAGTAAGGAAACCTCCCAAAGATGCACCAATTATAAGTTCTATCTTATGTTCATCAACATATTTATTGATTATCTTTATAGCATCAATAGGTTTGTTCGGGTCATAATCAATTGTATGTAATTCGTGTTTAGTTCCACACTGATTTTTTAAATTGTTGTATGATTCCCCGTAAGGATCACCGTTATATCCATGTACATACAATATCTTCATTTTCAATTTTCAACTCGTCTTACCGCTCTTATCCCATACCCCACCAAACGGCTTGTCGGAATTACCCTTAAATCTTCTAATCGAAATGAGAGATAGATTCCTTCAAACGCAGACGATGTCCAATAATTGCAGTATGTTTTTTCTATCCGTTGTTTTTCAAAATACACACAGTTGTACGGAAGAAAAATGCTATTGCCATTAGTTCCTATGACTTTAAGTCCTTGTTTTCCATTCAGCACTGCATCTTCTTCCAATTTACAAGCCGTTATCAATTCTAACATTTCGTCTTTTGTCGGCATTCTCCACTCCTCGCCCCAATTGGCTGTAGAAGCGTCATATTTAGGATTGCCAGAGATATTCCACAATCTATTCTTGCTTGTTGCTATATTCTTGTTATGCGTCAGACTGTTCTCTCCGGAATATTCGTCTTTTGGTTTTATCTCACCCCAAGCGAAGTAGTCGCCGCACTTTTCAGGAGAATTAGCTCCAATATTGCAAGTCGCCCAAAGCGAACCACTTGGTAATCCTAAATCTACAGATTCATGTTTCATAGAATTAATAGTGCCTTGTCCACAACTTTCCTTTTTCAATTTTCAGATTTCAATTTATCTAATGTCCTTCAACAACTCCCATGCACAAGTGCCATTTTTAGGATATCTACAAAGGAACACCAGATCTCCGCGCCTGACTCTATCAAAAAATTTCTTCATATCAGAATCTTTGATAGGAAAATCCAATGTAAGCACATATTCTCCTAACGGGTTATTTTCCTTTGCTGTAAGACCAGACCATCCATTAATACCAACTCTTTCTAATTCCTTAGTCATCATCTCGTTGGTTTTCTCTACATTGTCCTTATACCAATACTCAGAAAAGAAATCAACATAGATTTTCATTATTTGAGCATAAATATTTAGGTTATGTAAGTAATCTTCAATAGACAATCCTTCTCTATAAGGATTATCAGATACAGCTTCCATCCTTGTTAGAACATTATCACCATAGTTCAATTGGTCATCAACAGGTGATAGAACAGATATTAATGTTATCATATAAAATGTTTTTAATTATTATTTTAAGCTTTCTTATACATATCAAAAACAGGTAAAAAATTCAGTGTAAATATAAACTATTTTTTCATAAACTAACTTTACGTTTTCAATTCTCAATTTTCAATTTAAAAAACAACGCGTTAACGTTCCAACAAATGCAAGAATCATTAACGCGTTTTTTTACATCAGACTTCTATTGATTTTATTCTTTGCACTTCAACATGCTATTCGCAATTAAAGCGTAAATCAGCAAAACCACGCCATTAAGAATGATGAATAATGGTTTGCTGAAGTTTAGAAAAGCAAATATCAAATTCATTGCACAGAAAACAATGAAGAATATTGATGACATTGTTGTAAACATAACTGATGTTCGTTCTGCTTTTGGTTTGACTCCAAGTGTAAACACGAAAGTTATTATCATTACCACACCAGAAACAATTGTGAGTAACCATCTTAATTCATCAACTTTGCATATAGAGTAAAATCCGTATGCGATTAGACAACTGATTGCAACTGCAATGATTGTTTTAACAAAATCTATTTTCATAATTTATTTAATCATAATTTTATCAATTAAACACTTTATGGCATTGGCGGTGGAGGTGCCATCGTGCCTACTCCGAAAAGACTTGCCAATTCTACTACATTACCAGCAAATTCCCAATTTGCCATGCCTTGTTTCCATACGTACGTCTGATTATTCATCTGACCATTTTGTACCAATTGTTGTAATTGTTGCATATTATATGGACCATATTGCTGACCATTTATTGAAATCATATAAGTGACATTGGCACCTGGAATCGGAGGCGGAGCCATTTGTTGCTGTTGTGGTTGCTGAGCTTGCATTGGTTGGTTCATCATATTACCCATCATGTTTGCCATCTGACCACCCATTGCACCTCCAATTGCCATACCCATCATCATACCAGCTGGATTCATGCCGTCTCCACCACCGAGGTTTATTCCACCCATCTGTCCCATACTTTGGGCAGATGTTTTAAGTACATCAGCTTGTTGGTCGATGGCGTGAGCCTGAATAAACTGAGACTCGGCTGAAAGTTTAGACACGCGTTCATATTGTTCTGTACCAATCTCAGCACGACGCAACTGCTGTTCTTTAGTAAGGCGAGTAAATTCATAATAATTCTCGCTTTCTTTATCAATCTCAATTGCAGAAATGTCGAAGCGTTTGAGGTTAACACCAAAGTCATTCTCGAAAATACTATCAAGACGTGACTTAATCAAATCACTTATTTCAACAATCTTTCGCTCAAGTTGAATTACAGGAATGTTGTTGTCTTGCGGACAGTTTGCCACAAAGTTCTTTGTAAACTTGATAACGACGTCTTTAATTTGCCTTGAGAAACTCTCAAGATTAAAATCAATAAGGCGATTAAGTTTTATGAACTGCTTATAATCAGTAAGATTAAAAGTGATATCACCCCTTACTGCAACAGGCACTGCAAAATCAGGGAAGCGAGGGTCTGCCACATCGAAATAAGGAATACCAAACTTTATCTGGTTATTGCCCTGTAGGTTGATGAAGTATATCTCTGCCTGGAAAGGAGAATTACCTCCCCAAAGAGAACCTACAATACTTGTAAGCACAGGAAAGTTGGCAGTTTCTATTTTCTGGTCATGATGACCGACGATATAGTCCATCAATGTACCATCATTCTGTTGATAATAGAAAACTGCGACTTCGCCATCTTTTACGCGCAAGGAGCTACCCCATCTAATTGAGTTTTCTTTCTTCGTTGAGTTCGCCTCCCCTGAAGGACGCCATTTCCAAACAAGATATTCTTGTTCGTCACAGCGGATTACATCCATCAATCCGCCTTCTTTTTTTCTGTCAAATAGTCCCATGGTTATTTTAAGCTATTTTTTATAATTTCCTCATTTAACTCCAAAGCTTTCTCTAAAGGCATTTTGCTCAATGTAAACAATATATCCCCAATAGCATTATCACTGAGCTGAATACTACTAAATGTCTGATTTGCTATACAAATTGGAGATATATTCCATCTATGAAATTTCAACTGATCATTTTGATACCCATCTTGCACAACTTCAATAGAACCATCAAAAGAAAACTTTTTGTATAAATAATTATTATATAAATGGATTATCTGATTGATATCTTCTTTACTATATTTCATATATGTAATATTAATAGTTGTTTATAATATTAAGCAACTTTGTTTTTGATTTCTGAGAATTATAGTTTTCATATGATTCACAACTCTTGGAAATAACATCAACATTGTCGCTAAACCACTGAATATATCTGTTAACAAACTTACGCGCTTCCTGTTTCTTATTGTTTTCACATAGGTAGTTTACAACCTCTGCCATAAATCTATAATAATGACCTGCATGCATAAAATCATTTGGATCGTAGAACGGATGTTTCTTTTCGGAATAATACCAAGCCATATCATAATCGCCAAGTTTGATTAATTCTTTTCTTATCAAATTTGTAGCTTCTGGTTCATATTGCTTATTTGAGCCATGTCGTAGGTGAGAATATTCTATATCAAACATTGAACAATGCTTTGGGGTTAGTTTCTCGTAAACATCAATTGCATTATTTACATCTCCGTTAGAAATATAAAGTTTTATAAGATCTAATGCTTCATCATAAAAGTATATACCCATTTCTTTCAAAACAGACTTTGCACACTCTGCGTCACCGTCGGAAATATGCATAGCAAATGTTTGCTTCTGCCTCTCCAATTGTGCTGCTGCTATGTTCTCCTTAATTGAAGATATTGTCGCAGCCATGCCAATAGCTACTAGGACTAAAACGATGGCGACTAATTTCCATCTCTTTTTTAGGGAATAACTAATCTTTTTTCTTTTAATTTCCTTTCTAACTATGTTGAAATCATCAATAAATGGTTGAAGTTGTTTATCTCCTAAAAAAGAAACCTTTGCTTTTTCGATACATTCTGCATATTTCTTATAGTATGAGTCTGCAAACTCGCTATTTAGGTCTACAATTCTTGGCTTAAGGGCTGTTAAAAATTCCAACAAATCAGCCTTAGTGTTAGGGAGAGGGAAGGTTTCAATAATTTCTTTCTTTTTTTGAGAGGACATCTCCTTTGCCAAAGCATCATATAACTTCTTTGATGACAGGTTCGCGTCGACATTAGAAAATTCGTATCCACATTCTGGGCAACTTCCTTTAAATGCACCAACAATAGCACTACAAGCAGGACACTTGCGAACACTTCCATACTTGTCAGATTTCGGAGCTGATTTTTCCGCTTTCTCTTTCTCGGCTTTTTGTAGCTCTACAAGTCGAGCATCAAGTACCATCTCAAATTCATCAAGGTCAATTCCTTGTTCTTGCGCTCTCTTGAAAAGAATCTGCTTTTCCTTTTCTGTAAGAACTCCGTCAGCTAATGCAGCATTAATTAATTGTTCTATTCTCTCGTCATACATAATTATATTATTTTTAAGATTGTTTATTTTCTGGTAATAGGTCTGAAATCTTTATCTTTGTTGCAATGCGTTCATGTATGCATTCTTTTTGGCTCCATTGGGTATATTTAAAAACACCAATAAATTTTATACATGATCTACCGTACATATCTTTCATTCTCATAAAAACAACTCTACAATGATTTTCAGAAAGATTTTCCCACCCTTGAGGGCCATTGTTAACCTCTCTAATTTTCTTTCCATCCTCGATGAGATAATTATTGTATTTAGGTTCTGCAGTTTTAACATCTTTATCTTGATCTTCACCTTTTAACTGACCTTTATTATCAATTGTGAGAGTCGGCACCCATAAATAGTATCTGCTATTCAATTTGTGTCCGCACTTTTGAAGACTTTTTGCATCCTCTCCTGTTCTTCGGCAGCCGCCACATATATTATAAATCTCTGTTATACTGCTATATGTTATATCATCCGCAATATCGAATGTACCTTGACCATTTTTGACTAAACCTAAGTTACGTTTCTTTTCTTCATTTGTCACCCAAGTTACACTCACCTGGGCATCAATCTTTTGTTTTATTATCTCAACGACACTGTCAATGTCATTACATATTTCAGTATATGACCTTTTCTTTCCGGTTAACTTATCTACTATTGGAATACGATACACATCACACTCAATTGCCGTTTTTATATTTTCGTCTCGTTCTTTATCACCAATTTGATGCAGCTTAGACAAATGCTGTCCCTCGTCAATTTCAACACCAAATTTTATTTGTGGGAAATAGAGATCAAGAAGATAATATTTTCTTGAATCATTTGGATTTCTTACATACTGTTGTGTTACCGGCATCAGATTAGGATTTCCCACCTTAGTATATATGGCATTCACTATGAAATTTTCGTATTTCTTACCTTTAGTACGAACATTGAACATATAAGCTATGTGGTCTAACTGCTCATTTAATTCATATTCTTTAATCTTTTCCATAACTTTTTTATGTATTATTTCAAATTATAAATTATTTAATATAATTATGGATTTCATATTTTAACTTTCCACAATATATAAGTTATATCACAAAAGAGACCGTCTATACTGTTAGACAGTCTCTTTGCATTAAAACAAAACTATTATTCTTCAATCTCAACTTCTCTACCGCCGTTTGCCTCTTGAATAGTATTAATGATATTTCTGATAACACTGGCACAATAATCCCAATTCCATTCCCACAAATCAGCAATGCCACTGAGTAAGCTTAATTCATCCTGAGTGAGTTTAAAGTCTGATACAGCAACCATCACCAACGCTTGGAATACGATTTCGCGATCAATGCCATCAATAGTTTTAACAATGGCTGAGTGTGATTCATATTCACGAATTCCATTTAATTCTTTTAACAAAGCTGTTCTTAACTCATCGATGTCAAACATATCTGAATTCTGTCTCACTATTCCCATGATCATTTCAATCTCTTCCTTTTCAACTTTGTCGTCCATACCTGCCATGACTGCTGCAAGAATTCCGAACTTCTCGCTTAATGACATTGGAGTTTCTTCTATTATTTTACCATCTTCGGTTATCTTACGCATACCTGCAATCATATAAGGAGCATCTTCTACAGAATCCTTTTCTGCAAAGGCTAAAGTCCTATCACTACCGTGAGGCTCTGGTTCTTTATCTTCACCATAATGGGAACACACCCAAGTATCTCCAATTCCATATTTATCAAACTCTTTGCATACATCCCTGATTACGCGTTTTTCACCAATCTGCACCTCTCCAGATTCGACTTCCGGTTTAGTCTTCAGCATTTTCCTAATCTCAGCCACAGTCTTAGAAGAATCTATAACCTCTTCCATCACGCCAGATTCAGACAGGAAGCGAAGATGCAAATGTGGGTATTTAAGCGTAAACTTCACATAAATATCGTCAATTACTGTATCTGGAGTAATTTCAATGTATGCTTCATCTTCTTTATCCTTTTCATCATCGTAGTCCTCATCTGTATATACTTCATCTTCTTCATCCTCCTCATCATAGTCCTCTTCATCTTCATTACGCCATATTGTTTGGAGAGGACCATCGCCCCATTCATAAGAAGATGTATCAATTTTTTCACCATCATAAGAAAGAGAAAGTATATGACTTTCAACATTATAGCCTGCCGGTTCATAGCATACATCATTGCAATCGTAGTTGATAGTCAGCTTGTTTATATCAAAATCAACAACGTCAAATTCCCACGTCAAAAAAGCCGTATTGCAGTAATAGCCTATCGAACCTACTTCCTCATCTTCCCACTCCTGTTCCAAATCAAATTTCTTGTAATCAGAGTACTTATCTTCAATAACATCTTCTGGTTCATCATACCCAAAATCGTATTCTTCATCGTCAATATAGAGTTTCAATTCCTCGTATCCATCATCACCATTAAATGCGTATGTGTCACCTACCATTGATCCATCAGCATCAAATGCTGCATAGTCGTGCTCAGCAATTTGAATTTCCACTCTGATACGCTGTTTGCGTCCTGAGAGTTGTTCTTTCTCTGCCTCTTGTTCAGCCACTTCTTTTGATACTTCTTTATTATCAATTCTACCAGATGCCGTCAGACTCATGGAATTATCAACAAGATATTTATCGTCTGGAGAAGCAACTTGAACACCGATACCGAAAAGTTCTGCAACCTTTTTTTCAAAGTTGCCTACAAGCATATTGCCTCTAACTTCAAAGTCGCCACCTCTGTGACCAAATGCCCTGATTGATGCCAATGTAGCGTTGTCGTCAGCGAAAGGACCGTCACAAGAAATGTTATTATATACCCTTAATGTTGAACCATAAGTTGCCTTAAATTGCGCCTTGAGAGTCTTTACCTTTAGGCGTCCGCTTAATGTGAATTCTGCCATAATTTTAATGTTTTTAAATGGTTATTAATTCCAACTATTTAGTATTACTCAACTATAAACTCTGTTATGATGCCACTTCACCTCATGACACCCTTAACATTTTCACCCTACATTTTTTATGGAAAACACCAAATAAAAAACGTAGGCGCTAACTCTTTTTTCTGCTGATAGGTCCTAGGAAAACCGCGACAAGGAAAAAAGGCAACAGCCTACGCCAAATCAGTACACGCATAGACACGCGTACACGAATCGCGATAGGGTTCGTCTTCTCTTGTCGTTAATGAATTTCCTAGGTTCACCAGCGAGAAAGACAAACACTAACGTGTTTATCGAATTATGTTGCAGTATTAAAAATTATTTTAATACGTGCAACATGAAAACGATATTTTTTAATTATTTTTTAATTAGGAATTAGGAGTGTGGAATTAGGAATTATTATTCTGTTACAAACATAAACCTTTCTCCCTTTTACCCTTTCTTCCTTTGTCATAGACTTTCGCCATTAGACTTTAACGCAGCTGTTGCACGGCAAATGTAAGTAAACATTATGAATGGGGAAATTGTCTTTTGTTGTCTTTTAGATCGGTCACTGAGCTTGTCGAAGTGACGTTTCCGAGTTTGCCTTCGACAAGCTCAGGCAACAGAGACAACGAGATTTTGTTCAGCGAAGTAGATTATGAGACGTAGTTTTGAAGTTTTGAAGTTATGAAGTTATGAAGTTTTGGAGCACCAAAGAAAATTTTCAACTTTCAGTTTTCAATTTTCAATTAAAAACACGTCTCTATTTGTTGAGCAACCAGTCTATTGCAGGAATCACATTGATAGTAAAACCATCAACTTCAATCGTTTCGTGTTCTTCAAATGTTATGAGCTATTATAGATAGTAACTTTTGTGTATTCATGATTCGTTTTATTTAGTGCGACAATATTTCTATTTCCATAAAAATAGACCTTATTCTAAAAAACTCTAAGTTTACAGTGTAAGAATAATTTACTGATAGTCAAAAAATCGTCTTTCCTATCTCTTCAATCTCCTTAAAATATTCGTTATAAATCTTCGTGGTTTCTAACATCGCTCTTTGTACAACTTCTGGATCGGGGTTGTTATAGACATTATCTTCTTGATATTGTGTCCATTTTTTTGCAAAATCCTGCATTATCTCAGAATATTTCGACAACTCTATATAACCATCGGCATCAACATTTGACTTAATTTCAATATAGAGTTCTTCTAGCATCATCTTGGCTCCTTCCTTAATCTGTTCAATCTTAGTCTCTCTCATCGCGATTTCTTTCTTTTCAGCATTTCCCTCCGAGAAGTAAAGATATGTCGGGAATGATGCAACAAATAGAATCAGTAACACAGCCAAGCTCTTCCAGACTTTATTCCTATTATTCCACTTCTTTTGTAAATCATCGACATCCGAAAAACGCTGCCTGGGATTTTCCTTGCAACACCTATTAATAATATGTCTGTATCTTCCATCAAAAATCTCTTTCATAATGAGACCGATAGAATAGATGTCGCTGCGTACATCAATGTTTTCACTCTGATTTCTTAATTCCGGGGAAGCGTATTTCTGAGTGCATCCTAAGGTCTTCCATACATAAAAAGCGTCTTTGTCGGCAAGACCGAAATCTATGATTTTCAATGTGTCGTCGGCACGAGTGATAAGTATATTCTCGGGTTTCAAGTCGTTGTGAATGATTCCTCTCTTATGAAGATAATTTACAGCGGAAAGTAATTCAGTAAAAATTCTTTGTCGTTTGTTTAAAGAAGGTTTCTCCAAAAGGAATTCGCTTAGAGTGCGGCCTTCAATATATTCCATCACAATTCCGTCGCCTTCATGTATGTCGTTTTCGTATGTAAAAACATGAACGATATTGGGATTGTCACAGCAGATAGACAACTCATATTCTCTGCGAAGCATCTTTGTCTGAAATTCCGAATTGTCTTTTGTTGTCTTCACAAGAAAATATTTCCCGTCACGACTGACTCTCCACAATCTCGAACTTGCAGTGGTTTTCAACAAGTTAAAATCGTGATAATAATTTTTATCTTCTTTTGCGACGATATTATCTTCAAACAATCCGCTTTCTTTATTCATGTCAATGTAATTTATGCCAAAAATAATCATATTTTTGTAATGTAAAATGATAATTATGACAATAAAAAGCGACATACCACAGATTTACGCATTACGCGAACGCGTAGAAAAAAAATTGGGCAAGGCATTAAACATTCACGCCGACTTTGTTGAACTCGTCACATTGATAGAATTGGAACTACGACAACATATCTCCGAAAGCACTTTGGAACGCGTGTGGAATTATTCAACGCGTGGCTACGACTGCGTCTCTCTAAGAACTCTTAACGTCTTGTCGCAATATGCTATCGGCAGCGACTGGAAGTCGTTTTGTAGTTTATTGAAAATAGAAAACAAGATAGAATCGGAAGTTTTTAACTTAGAGACAATTTCTACAGATGACCTTAACATAGATGATAGAATACGTTTCGGTTGGCTTCCCGACAGGATTTGTATTGCTCGTTATCTCGGTGATAACAGATTCATTGCTGAGCATTGCGAAAATTCAACCATAAAAGACGGCGACACTTTTTCTTGTCACAATTTTATCTTGGGGAAAGAGATACAGATGAATAACTTTTGTCAACAGACTTCTGCTGGAAAAATCTACATCGTTGGAAGAGAACACGGACTGACGACATTACAGATAATTGAAGATTAAAGATATAAAACGTTGGAAAAAAATATAAATTAAAATATATTTACTATGAAAAAAAACATTATCATCATGGCATTGGTTGCTCTTTCGTTAGCATCTTGCGGAGAGAAGTCGGATAAGAAATCTGAAACGTATGCTCCGCCTCAAGCTCCAACATTATCTTCCGACATCATGACGCCGGAAGTTCTCTGGTCGATGAACCGCCTCGGCGAATACGCCATCTCCCCAGATGGCAAACAAGTGGTTTACAACCTCACTTACTTTATCATTCCGGAAAACAAAAGCAAGACCGACATTTTTATCATCGACATCGATGGTAACAACAACAGATGTCTTACCCAGTCTGCATCAAGCGAATATAGCCCGTCGTGGAACAAAGACGGTTCTAAGATTCTCTTCATGAGCGCCGACAGCGGCGAGATGCAGGTATGGGAGATGAATCCCGATGGAAGTAACAGAAAACAAGTGTCGTTCGTAAAAGGCGGCGTCACAGGTTATAAATACTCACCTGATGAGTCGCAGCTTCTCTTCACTGCAGAGGTTAAACTGAAAGATAATGTCGCCGACATCTACCCTGACCTTCCTCTTTCTTCAGGAAGAGTCAACAACGACTTAATGTATCGTCATTGGGATCAATGGGTTGACACCTTCGGACATATCTTCGTCACTGCCGACAATGGCAATAACACATTGGATATTATGGAAGGTGAAATGTGGGAAGCTCCTGTCAGACCTTGGGGCGGCATGGAACAAATAGCATGGACCAACGACGGACAGAACATCCTTTATTCTTCAAGAAAGAAAGTCGGAAAGGATTACGCCACTTCCACAAACACCGACATCTATCAATATAACATCCCGACAGGCGAATGCAAGAATCTCACAGAAGGTATGATGGGTTACGACATGAATGTGGTCGTTTCTCCTCAAGGCGACAAGATTGCTTGGGAAAGCATGGAACGCGATGGTTATGAAGCCGACAAACAACGTCTCTTCGTCATGGATTTAAAAACCGGCGAGAAAAAAGACTATTCCATAGGCTTCGACCAAAACGCTACTCATCTGCTCTGGGCTCCCGACGGACAGTCAATTTACTTCATCAGCGACCGTCACGCCACTGACCAAATCTACGCTCTCAGCCTCAGCACAGGAAGCATCAGAAAGATAACAGAAGGAAAACATAATTATATCTCTATCGCTTGGGCTGGCGACAAATTAGTCGCTGGTCGTCAGTCGATGTCGCATCCAACAGAACTCTTCATCGTCGATCCTCAAAGCGGAGAGGCGAAACAACTCACCGCTGTCAACGACGCCATCTTCAATCAGTTGACGATGGGTAATGTGGAAGAACGCTGGATTGAGACTACCGACGGCAAGAGAATGTTGGTTTGGGTTATTTACCCTCCGCATTTCGACAAGAACAAGAAATATCCTGCACTTCTTTATTGCGAAGGCGGACCACAAAGCACTGTAAGTCAGTTCTGGTCTTACCGTTGGAATTTCCAGATGATGGCTGCCAACGATTATATCGTCGTTGCTCCTAACAGAAGAGGTCTCCCTGGATTCGGTCAGGAATGGAACGAAGCCATCAGCGGCGACTACGGCGGACAATGTATGAAAGATTATCTCTCAGCCATCGACGCCTTGGCAAAAGAGCCTTTCATCGATGAAGAACGTCTCGGTGCCGTCGGTGCAAGCTTCGGAGGATTCTCAGTGTTCTGGCTCGCAGGTCATCACGATGGACGTTTCAAAGCCTTGATAGCACATGACGGAATGTTCAACTTAGAATCACAATATCTTGAAACAGAAGAGATGTGGTTTGTCAACTGGGACTTAGGCGGACCTTATTGGGACAAAGACAATCCGGTAGTACAATGGTCATACGCCAACTCACCTCATAAATTCGTCGATAAATGGACAGCGCCTATCATGGTTATACACGGAGCAAAAGACTATCGTATCGCATACACACAAGGTATGCAGGCTTACAACGCAGCAGTCTTAAGAGGCATCCCAGCTGAGTTCTTATACTTCCCTGATGAAAACCACTGGGTGCTTCAAGCTCAAAACGGTATTTTGTGGCAAAGAAGATTCTACAATTGGCTTGATACTTATTTGAAATAAATTTACAATTAACAGTTAACAATTAGCAGGGACACATCAAATGTGTCTTGTAGAGATTAAGAGACTATTAGTAGAGACGTTCCAATTACACCTTTGAAAATAAACACGATGTAATTGAAGCGTCTCTTTTTAAGCCACCGAGTCGCCGAGCCACCAAGTCTATGAGTCAATAAGTCTATGAGTTTTGAAGTTTTGAAGTTTTGAAGTTTTAAGATTCTAAAATTCTAGAGTTCTAAAGTTCTAAAATTTCATCTTTCGTAAAACCTGTGACTTCTGCGATAAACTCTATGCTCGAACCTGCCGATTTAAGTTTCGAAACTATATTTCTCATCGTTTCTTCCCTACCTTTTTCAAATCCTTCAACTAAACCTTTTTCACGACCTTTCTTCAGTCCTTCTCGCATGCCTTCTTTTCTTCCCATCGCTCTGCCTTCCAACATGCCTTCGCCACGAGAGGTGTAGATATTATCTTTCAATATCACGGTGTTATCCAAATGACGATAATACGCCGACAACTCGTCTTTACTCATCAACGCCAATTCTAATTTCTTTCTCGCTTCATTCAAACCAGGAGCAGTGGAATCATTCGTTATGTCACCGGTGCTGAGATAATATATCCATTCTTCTAACTGTGAACTCGGCTCACCTTTGAAATCGTTGACCTTTAAAATAAAATATTCGGGATACAACTCACTCACAACATCGACATTGAACTTCTGTCTTTGGAAAGGACTGAGATTTAAAACCTCGCCTGTATTGACTCCCAAGAATTCGGTCTTGCCATGATAGAGATAATCCTTGCCTTGACCCAAGTCGAAATAGACAATGTTGACACTGTAAATCTTCTTGATGTTTTGGTAACCCTCTCCTCTATTAATATATTCTGTCACCAACTTAGAAACTCCGAATAACATTCTCTGGAAATAGGCGTATTCATCGTTGTTCTGTACCTCGATGATAAACAGTTCGCCTTTACTATTCTCCGCAAGAATATCGACTCTGTTGTATTTGTCGAACTCGTCTTCCTGATTGCTTTCGCTTTCCAAAAGTTTGTTAATTGTAATTTTCTCTTTGAATAAAGTTGTTAGAAGACCTTCCAAAACTGCGTAATTGGCTTTATCGCGTAGCATACGCTTCATAGCCCAATCGAATCTAATGTATTTTTGTGTTTTCATAAAGTTTGAGTTTTATCAGTTTTTGCAAAGATAGTAATAATTAGGAATTAGGAGTTAGGAATTAGGAATTATTTTTTAGAGTCAACGAGTCAACGAGTCTATGAGTCTATAAGTCTATGAGTTTTTTCAGATTCTGAGGTTCAAAGGTTCAAAGGCTCAAAGTCAATTTTCCGTTTTCAGTTTTCAATTCCCCAGAGATCCAGAGATCCAGAAATCCTGAAATCCTGAATCTCTCGTAGAGTCACACGTCCGTGTGACTGATTTCCAGATTCTAAAGTTCTAAAATTCTAAAGTTCTAAAGTTCAAAAAAACCGGCTTCGCCGGATTTATTATTTTTTCTTGGACGACCGCACGGCTCTTAAATGCCGTGCGGAAATAAATCAAATGAATCAAATAAATCGAATGCGCTTCGCTTTTATTCTGAAACAGGACGTACAGGCTGACCGAAGTTACGATTATTGCTGTACACGATCTCTGCATCACTATTGAAGTCGAGGCTGAACGCGTAGAAGTCGCTGATGTCGTCGAACGGCGCGGAACTCCAATAGCGGCCGTAGTTACCCCCATCGTCGAGCGACGACCCGTAACGGTAGCCCGCAGCAGGAAGGAAGATACAGTTACCGTTTGGTCCCGTTACCTTGCAACCATTGACACCATTCTGCGTAGTCCATTCCCATGTACATTCATCTACTAATTCTTGCTGTTCTTCTTTCGTTGGCATTCTCCAACTGCCTCCCCAATTGGCTGTAGCAGCGTCGTGTGATGAAGTAAGATTACCTCCTCCGTCTATATAGCCTTGAGATTGTAATTGTGATATACTTAGTCCGTATGTAAGACTATTGCTATTTGTATATGTAGATTTCGTACTTGTCTCTCCCCAAGCAAAATAATCTCCATATTCTTCAGGTGAAGATGCTCCAACATTACAGGTAGCCCATTTTAATCCTGATGGTAAACCAAGGTCAACCCAGTCATATCCATTAATAGACCCTGTTGTTTCTTCAGCTTCCGTAGTAAAACTCACTTCTTCCCCATAGCTCGTGCCTGTTTCATTGGTGGCGTATGCTCTAACATAATAAGTGGTGTTATCGTTTAAGCCTGTAATATTTGAAGTAAACTCGCCGTTGCCACTGCCTTCTACGTTGTAGTTATTGTTTATTGTAGGATTAGGAGAAGTGTTCCAGCAGAATCCTCTTGCTGTCACCGATGCTCCGCCGTCGGAAACTACATTTCCGTTAAATGTTGCCGTGGTTTCAGAATAATCCGTAACGGGATATGTCACAACCGTCGGCATATATGCCATAGTGGTAAAACTCTTTTCTTCGCCATAGCTTGTTCCTTTTTCATTCGTAGCATACGCTCTTACATAATACGTTGTGTTTGCTGTCAAGCCTGTGAGGTTTGAAGTAAAGCTTCCTGTTCCTGTGCCGTCAGTTGTGTGGTTATTATCTATCGTAGGATTTGAAGATGTACTCCAGCAGACACCTCGTGCTGTAACCGTAGCATTGCCATCTGAGGTAACATATCCACCACAGCTTGCCGTTGTCTGTGTTATAGAAGAAACGTTGTATGTCGTAACTGTCGGAAGTTCTATTTCTGGAAGTGTTGTAAAACTCTTCTGTTCTCCATAAGTCGTTCCCTTCTCATTGGTGGCGTAGGCTCTAACGTAATACGTTGTGTTTGCTTTTAAGTTGGTAAGATAAGATGTAAAGGAACCCGTACCATTACCGTCGGTGGTTTCTTCACAATATATATTATCAATGTTAGGATTCTGTATTTCACCCCAACATACTCCGCGTGCCGTCACAGTCGCTCCGCCGTTACTTGTAACATTTCCTCCGCAAGTAGCTGTAGTTTGGGTTATATTAGTTACATCTTTGCTAACAACTATAGGCTTATCTATACTTTCTGCTGTCTTAAAACTCTTCTGTTCTCCATAGATAGTCTCATTGTTACATATCATATAGGCTCTGTAATAATACGTTGTTTGTTCTTCGAGATTTGTTACATGATAAACAAACTCACCGACGCTGTTACCTTCCACTACGAGGTTCGTCGCATCGTCGGAATCTGACCAGAAGCTGAATCCTTTCTGAGAATAGGAAATATCCTTGTTGACATTGCCTCTCAACATTGCCGACGATAAAGTGACATTGATAGGATCCAAGGTCACGACATCACCTAACTTAAATGCTTTAACCACCAACTGCTTACTGCCATTGTCGGATGTAACATGTAAGGTAGTGGTGTTTTCTCCTACCGAGAGTTTTGTTCTGTCTATTCCAACCACAATAGGTTTTGTTGCTCCTGGTTGCAGGCTACCTTCCGTACTGCTCAGACTTGTAATCCATGAAGCTGTCTTCAGCACCTCGTATTTCAGCACGGAAACGCCGTTGTTGAAGATATTAAACAGACGAGAGACATCGTCAATATTACTGCCGAAGTCGAGTGAGTCGATGTCGTTACCGTTGTCATCGAGTATTTTTAATGCTGCCGGAAGTTTCTCTATCTGCACGTCACGTCGCATCGCCTTTGAGCCATCAACAGTGATAACGTAGTCGTCTATCAAGTCGGTGTAGCCAGTTTTGGAAACCGTGATAGAATAATCACCTGATTTAAGGTCTAAGAACTCATAACGACCGTCATTACCCGTGAGAGAAGTCTCGCCCGAAGGACGTAATTGTACGTTAGCATTCTTAACAGGCTCACCTGTTGCCTTATCTGTTATGATACCATATATGGAACCTAATTCCTCTTCCGGTTCTGGTTTACAAGATTCATTAATGACAGTCAAACTCAATGCTATAAGCATCAATGCAAAAAACCTTTTCATCTCCGAAATATTACGTTATTCAAAAATTATTATAGAAAAAAAGCACTTCAATTACTAAGGCTGCAAAGATAAGAAGAACTCGCGAGAAAATGGCAGGAAATTGGGAAATAATGCAATTCGTTGGTAGATTGTTTAATACGCAACGGGCTTCCGTGGTTGTAATGCGGTCCTGAAAGACCGTATATAGATGAGTTAAGATATAGATTTGC
>JAFTXI010000047.1 GCA_017461665.1 Bacteroidales bacterium
TCAATGGAAAAGCCTTATTTTTTTTTATAAATAAACATTGAACATAACCAGTCTTAATCTGTGATGTGTCAACTATAATAAACGGTGATTTGGAAACCCAATAGCAAAAGAGGCCATCTAAACTTGTTAGACAGCCTCTTCCTTTTACACTCATTCAGTTATTATTACTTAATTTTTTCAACGATAGCTTTAAATGCTTCTGGATTATTCAAAGCTAAGTCGGCTAAAACCTTACGATTAAGGTCGATGTTAGCTGCGTGAAGTTTACCCATGAATGTGCTGTATGTCATGCCGTATTCATGTGCTGCGGCATTGATACGGATAATCCATAAGGATCTGAAATCACGTTTCTTGTTTCTTCTGTCGCGATATGCGTATTGTAAACCCTTTTCGTAAGAGTTCTTAGCTACAGTCCAAACGTTTTTACGTGCGCTGAACTGGCCCTTTGTCTGTTTTAAAACTTTTTTGCGTCTTGCTCTTGAAGCAACTGCGTTAACTGATCTTGGCATTTTTTTACTTTTTATTCCGATAGAGTGCCTCGCCCTTTCGAGAACTTTTCTACTCTATCAAGAGTTAAACAATTTTTTTAATTACATGAGAAGCATTTCTTTCACAGCTTTCATATTAGCTGGCTCAACAATTGTAGCGTGACGTAAGTTACGTTTACGTTTTACTGACTTCTTTGTCAAGATGTGGCTTTTATAAGCGTGCTTTCTCTTTACTAAACCGGTGCCTGTTACTCTGAAACGTTTCTTGGCAGCGGATTTTGTTTTCATTTTTGGCATTGTAATATCCTTTTTTTTAGAATGAGTGTCTATATTATTTCTTAGGAGCAATCATCATAAGCATTCTCTTGCCTTCCAACTTAGGCATAGATTCTACCTTACCATAATCTGCCAATGCTTGTGCGAACTTCAACAAGATAATCTCACCCTGGTCTTTATAAGCAATGGAACGTCCGTGGAAGAATACGTCAACCTTGACCTTTGCACCGTCTTCTAAAAATCTCTTGGCATGATTCAACTTAAACTCAAAATCATGATCGTCGGTTTGTGGTCCCAAACGAATCTCTTTGATAACGACTTTCGTTGTCTTTGCCTTGATTTCCTTTTGCTTCTTCTTTTGGTCGAAGAGGAATTTCTTATAATCCATCAACTTACAGACCGGAGGATTGGCATTAGGTGAAATCTCCACTAAATCTAATCCCATCTCGTCGGCAATCTTGAGAGCCTCTCTTATCGAGTGTATCTCATTGTCAACGCCCTCTCCTACAACTCTTACCATCGGCGAAGTGATTCTCTCGTTGATACGATGTGGATCCTCGTTCTTCTGTCCTCTTTGTGGACCTCTTCCGTTATTAACAGGTAGTGCTATAATTTGTGTCTCCTATATTAATTTAACAATCTTTATATTTATTTTATTTTTTGTTCTTCTTTAACTTGCTTGTCTATCATAGCGACAAACTCTTCTGCCGACATTGAACCCAAGTCGCCTTGTCCGTGTTTTCTGACAGAAACAGAATTTTCATTCATTTCTTTTTCACCGACGATAAGCATGTAAGGGACTTTCTTCATTTCTGCGTCGCGGATCTTACGACCTATCTTCTCGCTTCTCAAGTCAATCAATGTGCGGATTTCGTTTCTCTTCAACATCTCGTTGAGTTTCTCTGCATATTCGTGATATTTCTCACTGACAGGCAAAATCATCACTTGATCTGGTGTGAGCCACAATGGGAAGTCGCCGGCGCAGTGTTCCAACAATACTGCTACGAAACGTTCCATTGAACCGAACGGTGCTCTGTGAATCATGACAGGACGATGTTTCTCGTTGTCTGAGCCGATGTATGTCAAGTCGAAACGTTCTGGCAAGTTATAGTCAACTTGAATTGTTCCGAGTTGCCATCTTCTTCCGAGGGCGTCTTTTACCATGAAGTCCAACTTAGGACCGTAGAACGCTGCCTCGCCGTATTCAACTACTGCTGGAAGACCTTTTTCCTTGCAAGCCTCTACGATAGCTGCTTCTGCTCTTTCCCAGTTTTCGTCTGTACCTACATATTTCTCTGTATCTTCAGGGTCGCGTAAAGAAATCTGAGCCTCGAAGTTTTCAAATTTCAACGCCTTGAATATTATCTCGATAATCTCCATCACGCGGATAAACTCGTCTTTAACTTGATCTGGACGGCAAAAGATATGAGCGTCATCTTGTGTGAAAGAACGTACACGTGTTAAACCGTGAAGCTCGCCACTTTGTTCATAACGATATACTGTTCCGAACTCTGCGAGACGCAAAGGAAGGTCTTTGTAGGAACGTGGCTGCCATTTATATATCATACAGTGATGAGGACAGTTCATAGGTTTCAACAAATACACCTCGCCTTCTTCTGGAGTTGTGATTGGTTGGAAGCTGTCGTGTCCGTAATGATCCCAGTGACCTGAAGTAACATAAAGTTGTTTGTTACCGATATGAGGTGTCATCACTTGTTCATAACCGTATTGTTTTTGAATCTTTGTCAAGAATTCTTGGAGGCGGAGGCGCAATGCTGTACCTTTTGGCAACCACATCGGGAGTCCTTTACCGACCATCTCGCTGAACATGAAGAGTTCAAGTTCTTTACCGAGTTTACGGTGGTCGCGTTTCTTAGCTTCTTCTATGAGAACGAGATATTCTTCGAGTTCTTTTTTCTTCAAGAATGTGATACCGTAGATACGAGTGAGTTGTTTGCGTTTCTCGTCGCCGCGCCAGTAAGCGCCAGCTATAGATAATAATTTTATAGCTTTGATACAACTTGTGTCAGGGATGTGAGGTCCGCGGCATAAGTCTGTGAAGGTTCCTGTTTTGTAATAGGTGATGGTTCCGTCTTCTAACTCGCTGATGAGTTCTTGTTTATATTCGTCGCCTTTTTCTGTGAAGTGTTTCAAAGCTTCAGCCTTTGACACATCGACGCGTTCGAATGCTTGTTTTTGTGATGCGAGTTCCATCATGCGTTTCTCTATCTTGGCTAAGTCTTCTTCAGTGATGACGTTTGTGCCAAAATCTACGTCATAATAGAAACCGTTTTCAATGCTTGGTCCGATTCCGAACTTAACGCCTGTATAAAGTTGTTCGATGGCTTCTGCCATGAGGTGAGCTGACGAGTGCCAAACTGTTGCCTTGCCTTCTGGGTCGTTCCAAGTGAAGAGTTGAATCTCTGCGTCTTCATTGATAGGACGCATCGCATCCCACATTACGCCATTAACTTTGGCTGACAACACGTTACGAGCTAAACCTTCGCTGATGCTCTTAGCTATATCGAGAGGTGTTACACCTGCCTCGAACTGTCTAACGGTCTTATCCGGAAATGTTATATTTATCATCTTTATTATCATCTAAAAAACGGGTGCAAATATAATAAAATTTTCAATGCATAATGCATAATTCACAATGCTTAATTATTTTTTTTGAGGACTATAAAGAGACGATAAAACCACTCCACCTTTGGCCTTTCAATCTCTTATCCTTTCTCTCTCAAAAACTCTAAGTTCGATGAGACTAATCAGACCACAAATACACGTATTTAACACGAATTCTGAACTTTTCAAATCCATTTAATTATGAATTATGCATTGTTAATTAATTTGGGCGTTCCGGCTCCGCCGTCGGGCTTTCCGCTATATCTTTGCTCACTCCCGTCTCCGCTCTCAGTCGTTGAGCTTGTCGAAACGCCGGTCACTTCGACAGGCTCAGTGACCTGTTCCCGCTCTCGCACCAATGGAAGCTCGCAAAGGATGCCGCTCCAATCCCTAACGCAAAACGCTACATAAAATAAACGCTTTCCTATATTCATTGTCCCACCATAACGTCCCGATTTGGCGATGATGCCAACTGCATTAGTCTTTTTCCTCAACTTATATGCATTAGTATCGAAAGACAAAAGATGAAGTTCTGTCATTTATATTTATACAAACAACTAATCAATTAATCTTCACTTCCTTCAAATTCAGCATGTTCGTCGGATTGCTTCCTAAACCTGTCACATTCTTGTTGACAAATCGCATGACTTCATCATAAAACAAAATCACGACGGGCGCTTCTGTCATCATAAGGCTGTCCATTTCATAATAAATCTTCGCTCTCTCTTGAATATCGTTACATCTCAACGACTTCTGATATAACTCATCAAATTTCTCATTGGAATAATGTGTATAGTTAGGTCCTTGCGGAGTGAAGTTGTTCGTAGTAAACAAGGATAGATAATTCTCCGCATCTGGATAGTCTGCCACCCACGAGGAACGGAAGAACGGAAGATTACCGTTGGCGCGTTTCTCTCTCAATGCCACCGGCATCATCTCCTCTACCCTACAGTTCAACCCAACCTCCGTCAGAGCCGACTGCACAAACTTCGCAATGTCGATATATTCCTGTGTAGTATAAAGTTTCAACTCATAACCAATCAAGTCATTGTCTTTCAAAAGTTGCTCAGCTTTCTTCGGATTGTAAGGATAACCGATGTTAAAGTCAACATGACCAATAGTCAACGAGTCAACATGTTGTCCTGTAGTTTTGCAGTCTTGTTGTCTTGTTGTCTTGTTGTCTTGTTGTCTTGTTGTCTTGTTGTCTCTGCTCCCAGGTAGTCCTACCGGAATGATTCCTCCGTTGCCGGGTGTTCCCATGCCGTTACGAAGGTAACGAAGCATCTTCTCTCTATCAATAGAATAACTCACCGCCTGACGTAATGCCAAGCTTCTTTCCTTACATAGAGTATCGTTCTCGTCGAGGAAGAATGCGAGATATTCTGTGTTGAGATACGGCTGTCTTATCAGATAAATCTTGTCTTCATATTCATCGCGAAGTTTTCCGTCTCGCGTCAGCAGCTCGTCTTTATAACGAGAATCTATTCCCGACATAAAGTGGAACTTACCTTTCACGAACTCCATGAACGCGACTTGTTTGTCGATGATGAAACTTATGGAGACAGCGTCGAGATATGGAAGTCTAATAGAGTCAACAAGACTACAAGACAACGAGTCAACTAGTATATTGCTTGCAGTCTTGCAGTCTTGTAGCCTTGCAGTCTTTTCAAATTCGAAGTAGTTTGGATTTTTTCTGAAAACCAATTTCACTCCTTCTTTCCAATATTGAAATTTAAAAGGTCCTGTTCCAACCGGATGTCGTCCGAATTCTGTTCCATAATAATCGACGGCTTCTTTTGGGACAACGGAAGCATACGTCATCGACAAAATCCCAAGAAACGCCGGGAATGGTTGACTTAATTCTATCTTTAAAATAGTGTCGTTCAGAGCATAAAAAGCGTACTTAGTAGTACCTTCGACAAGCTCAGCCTCCAAATCTTGGTGACTTGGTGACTCAGCGACTTGTTGTCTTTTCTTCACATTAGAGAAAATCCAGCTACCCGAAGAATTCAGCTTTCTATCAAGAACACGATTGAATGAATAAACGAAATCCTGTGCAACGACTTTTCGTGTCTTATTTAAGTCAACAAGACTGCATGACAACGAGTCAACAAGACTTGTGGTCTTGTGGTCTTGTGGTCTTGTAGTCTTCACAAAACACTCGTCTTCATGAAAACAAACATCATCTCTCAAAATGAAAGTATATGTCATTCCATCATCGCTGATATTCCACGATTTCGCTATCGCTGGAACGACGTTCATCTCTTCGTCAAAAGCGACTAAGCTGTTAAAAATCTGATTGCAAGCCCAGATATGAGGAAGGTCTTTGGCATAAATCGGGTCTAAAGTCAAGATTCCTGCTGCCTCATTATATTTAAAGATCTTTAGATTCTCGTCAGAAGAATGGTCTCTCCCGCAAGAAGAGAATAGAATTAACAATATACAATGTACAATTAACAATTGAAAATTGAAAATTGAAAATTGAAGATTATGTTTTAATAGTTTTAGAATTTTCATATCCACAAATTTCACTCACAAATAATGTTTCTAACGAAAAAAGGTATAATACCAATTATTATCTTAACCTTACCATTATCCCTTTTAGAAAGAAGTTTGTTAATATAAAAATCTCTATTGATTACCATAACTACACTTTTACTGCAAAAGTAGTCAAAATTTCGACCATTTTTGCAGTGGATTGATTTTTTCTTATTCTTTTGTAATTAGCATTGTTATTCATTTTTAATTATCTCAACAAAGATAATAGAAAAAGTCAACGAGACAACAAGACATCGAGTCGGTACATCAAGAAATTTTCACCCTAATCTTTCCATATTCTAAATAATTAATTATCTTTGCACCGTTATACATTATAATTTCACCATACATGAAAAAGCATACCTTTAAAGAATGGTTTATTGCATTGAGGCCTTGGTCGTTACCAGCGTCTGCTATGCCTATCATCGTAACACTTGCCTTTTTGCTTTTCCGAGGCAGCGAAGTTAATTGGCTATATGGGTTATGGGCACTTATTGGGATGATATTATTTCATCTGACAGGCAACGTATGGAGCGACTATTTTGATTACAAAAGAAAAGTCGATTCAGACGACACATTCGGTGCGAAGACGATGACCACAGGGATGTTCCGTCCCGAAGAGATCAAGAGACTCGCCATTGGACTTTTTATCGTTTCTATAGTTTGTGGACTTGGCATTGTTGCTGCCACTGGACTTACAACTCTATACATAGGCATTGCAGGAGCGGTCTTTACGCTTCTTTATCCTACTTTGAAATACAATGCACTCGGTGACCTCGACATTATCCTTACATTTGCTTTTCTTCCGACCTTAGGCACCTCGTATGTCGTCACTGGTAACATCGACTGGAATGTGTTGTGGATCGCTCTTCCTGTTGGTCTCATCACCGATGCCATCTTACACTCCAACAACACGCGCGACATTCATACAGACAAGCGTGCTGGCATAACTACTATGGCGATGGGCATCGGCACAAAAATCTCTGCTTGGTTCTACGGATTCGAAGTAATATTCCCATATTTATGGGTAGTTGTATGCTCTGCCATCGGCATCATGCCTCTCATCGCTTCCGTTGTTCTTCTCACACTTCCAATGGCTATCAAATGTGTAAAACCTATGATGCATTCGCTAACAGAAGGTTCTGGCGTTATCGCTGAGCTTGACATGAAGACAGCACAGCTACAGCTTGCTTTCTCGTTACTACTTAGCATAGCACTTATAATAGGTAAAATCATTCAGTAATGTGGATAGCAACATTTCATTAAAAAAGCCCGTAGTCGGCATCTGTTTAGCAGCAATACTTTGGACTGTTATGTTTTCGCCATGGACAGCTCCGCATGTCAATTTTTGGATAATGATGACATGTTCAGGTGCCACGTTGACTCTCTATACATGCTGGGCTCGCCCACGTTGGTGGAAAGATATCAACATCAGTTTTAGCGACATTTTGATTGGAGTAACCCTTGCCGTAGCCTTATGGAGTATCTTCTGGCTCGGAGAGTTCTTCTCAACACTTCTTTTCGACTTCGCCCGCCCTCAGGTGGATTCTATCTACGGCATGAAAGATGGAGAAAACCCGTTTGTACTTTCATTGCTAATGCTTCTAATCATCGGTCCAGCAGAAGAGATATTCTGGCGAGGATATATACAGAATAGGCTCTCATCGCGTTGGAACAGCAACGTCGGATTTATATTAACCACACTTATTTATGGCCTTGTGCATCTCCCCAAATTCAATTTCATGCTAATCATGGCTGCTATGGTCGCAGGTTTTATATGGGGACTTGCCTACCGTTTCTTTCCCAACAGACTCGGAGCCATCATCATCTCCCACGCACTCTGGGACTGCGCCGTATTTATCTGGTTCCCGATTTTATAACAAAAAAAACGTGTCAATCACATTATTGTTTGTTTTCATCAATGTGATTGACGCGTCTCTACTGGACACATTCAATGTGTCCGTACATTGTTAATTGTAATTGTTAACTTAATCCTTCGATGTTACCATTGACGATGTCGATATTACGTGCTTGTGGATCTTTAGGCAATCCTGGCATACGCATAATATCACCCATGATAACGACAATCATCTCAGCTCCGTTGTTGATTATAATATCTCTTACGTTAAGGTCGAAGTTCTTTGCAACGCCGTAAGCTTTAGGATCTGCCGAGAATGAGAACTGTGTCTTTGCGATACAGATTGGATAATGTGAGATTCCCAACGACTCAATCTGTTTGATTTTCTTGAGTGCTATAATTGAGTAAGCTATATCTTTTGCGCCGTAGATTTGCTTAGCCACTTTATCAATCTTAGTACGTACAGAATCTTCGTTTTCGTAGATATATTTAAGAGGTTCTGATGGTGAGTTTTCTATTGTCTCGACGACGAGTTTTGCGAGTTCTTCACCGCCTTTACCGCCATCGGCGAAGACGTTGTTCATGCAGAATCCCACTCCCATTTCGTGGCAATGCTCAGCAACTAATGCGATTTCTTCGTCGGTGTCGCTTGCAAATCTGTTGAATGTCACGATAACATTTTGACCGAAGCGTCTTACATTCTCGATGTGTTTGTCTAAGTTTTGAAGACCGTTCTTCAATCCTTCAATATTTTGTTCCTTGATTTTATCTTCTGGAACACCGCCGTGAAGTTTCAAGCTCTGTGCTGTAGCAACGATAACTGTAAGTTTTGGTGAGAGACCAGCCTTACGACATTTGATGTCGAAGAATTTTTCTGCACCAAGGTCGGCACCGAAACCAGCTTCAGTGATTACGTAGTCGCCGTAGCTGAGTGCCATTTTAGTAGCGATGAGAGAGTTGCAGCCGTGTGCGATGTTAGCGAAAGGACCGCCATGAACGATAGCTGCTGTGTTTTCGGTTGTCTGTACCAGGTTAGGTTGTATAGCGTCTTTCAAAAGCACTGTGATTGCGCCAGCTATGCCAAGGTCGTTGACTGTCAGAGGTTGGTCGTCGAAAGTATAACCTAAGAGGATGTTACCAATGCGACGTTTGAGGTCGTCTAAGTCCTTAGCGAGACAAAGGATTGCCATTATTTCTGATGCCGGTGTGATGTCGAATCCGCTTTCTGTAGGGAGACCGTTGGCTGAACCGCCGAGACCAGTGACAATGTTACGCAGACTTCTGTCGTTGACGTCGAGCACGCGTTTCCATTTTACTTCTTTAAGAGCGAGACCTGTCTTTCTGTTATGATAGATGTAGTTGTCTAAGAGCGCAGTAATCATATTGTGCGCAGATGTTATTGCGTGGAAGTCGCCTGTGAAGTGGAGGTTGATGTTCTCCATAGGCAACACCTGTGAGTAGCCACCGCCTGCTGCACCGCCTTTCATACCGAAACAAGGTCCGAGCGAAGGTTCACGAAGCGCCACTATTGCTTTCTTACCGATTCTGTTAAGTCCCAATGAGAGTCCGATAGAGACAGTTGTCTTACCGACGCCAGCCTTTGTTGGAGTGATAGCCGTGACGAGGATAAGGTTGCTTTTCTTTATCTTCTCTTCATCGATAAGAGAAAGTGGAAGTTTGGCAATATATTTACCGTAATTATTTATCTCGTCTGAAGGAATACCTACGCTGTTGGCGATATCCTCGATTCTTTTAAGAGAAGTTTCCCTTGCTATTTCAATATCTGATTTCATATCAATATGTTATAAGTTTAATTAGATAATGGTTGTTAACACAGCAAAGATAAGAATAATTAGGAATTAGGAGTTAGGAATTAGGAATTATTTTTTACACGAACTTGACACGAACCTGACACGAACTTGACACGACTGTGGTACGAGCATGTTTTAGTTTACTCAAAAGTCATCGAACTATTGTCTATAACGAGATTTATACAATAAATCTTACATATCCTCCATAGATAAGCCTCTATAAATAAATTCGCACCCTTTTAAATGAGTCTAAAAGTTTTATCGTAATTCCCATATAAAATTTAAAACTTAACAATAAATAGAACCGTCATCTCAGAATTTATTTATAAATTTGCACAAATCATTCAAGATTATTTTCATCAAAACAATTACAAGCAATGATGTTATCAGAAAAACTAAAAGAGCAACGAAAGCAATGTAACCTGCCACAACGCAAGGTTGCCGCAGCTCTCGACATCGACACAGCAACCTATTGCAAAATAGAGAACGGCAACTATTCACCAAAGCGCGAACAGGTAATTGAACTCGCGAGCATATTGAATACTGACGCAAAAGAATTACTTACGCTTTGGCTTGCCGACCAAATCAAAGAAATAACAGAATTAGAAAAAGACATTGCTGAAGAGGCAATGGAAATTGTAAAAATGAGATAAAATGGAATTAAAATCAACAGCAATCAATAGTCGCCGTTATCTTGGTAACAAATACAAACTACTCCCTTTTATTACAAGAGTGGTGAACGAGAATTGCCACGATATAAACACATTTGCCGACTTATTTGCTGGCACAGGAGCGGTTTCATCTGCATTTACTGATAAAACTATAATAACGAACGATATTTTATATAGTAATTACATTTGTAATTTAGCCTGATTTAGTTCTCAGAAATTTGATACAGAAAAGTTAAGTCTATTATTGCTACTTATAATTTAATTCAAACAAGCGAATTGAATTATATGTCGTCAAATTTTGCCAATACTTTTTTTAGTAGTGAAGATTGTTCCAAGATAGGAGTTATTAGAGAAGATATTGAGCAACAATATAAAGCAGGGAAAATTAATGAACGAGAGAGAGCATTGCTGATAACATCGCTTCTTTATGCCATGGATAAAATTGCCAACACTTGTGGGCATTACGACGCATATCGTCAAGGAGTAAAGTTCGACAAACACATTGAACTTTATTATCCAAATGCTTCAAATGATAATAAAGTTGAAAATTTCTGTTTTAATGAAGATATAAACTCTGTGGCAAAAAAAGTGGAAGCAGATATCGTGTATTTAGATCCTCCATACAATTCCAGACAATATTGTGATGCTTATCATCTTTTGGAAAATGTAGCAAGATGGGAGAAACCTGCCGTAGAAGGCATTGCGCGAAAAATGGAACGTAAAAGGCTAAAAAGCAGATATTGTACAAAAGCAGCAGCAGAATCGTTTGAAGATTTAGTAATCAATTTAAATTGTAGGTATATCCTATTGTCATACAATAATATGAGTAAAAAAGGTAATGACCGTTCAAATGCTAAAATCAGTGATGATGACATTCTGAGAATTCTAAATGCAAAAGGAGAAGTACAGGTCTTTTCAGAAAGTTATAAAGCATTTACTACTGGAAAATCTGATATACAAGATAATGAAGAGCGACTTTTTTTTATGTATATGTCACGAATAATAAGTAACCACATACAATCACCGCTAAATTACACGGGAGGAAAATATAAATTACTTCCTCAAATTTTTCCTTTATTTCCTCAGAATATAAATTCATTTGTTGATGTTTTTTGCGGTGGTGGGAATGTTGGTGTTAACATTAATTGTCAACAAGTTATTTTCAATGACATAGATAAAAATGTTATAGGGCTTTTAAAGTTGTTCAAAAATATTCCTATCAATAATTTGATTTGTGATATTATGAACATCATAAACGAGTATGGTTTATCTCTGGTTTCTGAGCATGGTTATGAATATTACAATTGCAACAGTTCGGCAGGTTTAGGGAATTACAACAAACAATCTTTTTTTAAATTACGTGAATATTTCAATGCACTAAAAAGAAAAGATAAAAAGTATTATACTTATCTGTATGTGCTTATTATTTATGCTTTTAACAACCAAATAAGATTTAATTCAAAAGGTGAATATAACTTACCTGTAGGCAAACGTGATTTCAATGGTGACATGCAAACGAAATTAAAAAAATTTGTTGTGAGACTACAAGAAAAAGAATGTTCGTTTATAAGCCGAGACTTTAGATATTTTTCCTCGCAAAGACTAACACCTCAAGATTTTGTATATGCAGATCCACCATACTTAATAACATGTGCAACATATAACTAGCAAGGTGGTTGGACTGAAAATTTAGAACATGCATTGTATCACTATTTAGATGAGTTGCATACTCACAATATACGCTTTGCCTTATCAAATGTCTTGACAAGCAAAGGCAAGGTGAACAATATTTTGCAAGACTGGCTTACCAATAATCCGCAATATGTTTGCCACCACCTAAATTATAATTATTCAAATTTAAATTATCATACAATTGACCGAAGCACAGGTAGTGATGAGGTCTTAATTACAAATTACTAATATTATGGCACAATTAGAAGATATAGTTTATAAAAGTTATTGCTGGTGTTTCGGAACGACAAGTTTTAGAACTAAAAATTTTAACCGCAAAATAAAAGAACAATTATTGTTGCTAAAAAACTTTTTTGACTTGCATCAGCATAAAAATCAAACTTGGGAAAACAACAATAGGTTACAAGAAGAATACTACTTGTATATGCAAAAAAAATGGTTTTGTTTATGGTGATGCACAACGAAAAGACAAAGATGCAAGACAAAAGACTTCTGGTCTTGTTGATTTAGGTTTAATTGACACTAATAGACGATTAACAATTGCAGGACAAGCCCTCCTAAGTATAAGTCAATCTGACGATTTTGTGTCGAATAATTTTCTCAAAATTCCAAAAGATAGTTTTATCTATCTAAAACAAATTCTAAAAACATCTATTTCGGTTGAGTCCGATACGGTTAGACCTTTAATTGTTTTGTTGTATTTACTTTCAAATCTTGAATATTTAACTATTGATGAGTTTACCTTTCTTCTCCCTTTATGCACAAATGCAAATAATACAGAACATATAAAAAATCAAATACAGCTTTTAAGACAAGGTAATCAATCAATTGACAATGTGATAATATCAATACTTCTTGCAAAAGATAATTATCAAAAAGATTACAGTACCTGCTTGAAAACGACGTAAACGATGATGTAATATGTGCTATTGGAATAAACAGAAAAAGTCGCCGATATGATATGGCATACGCAGATTTGTATAAAAAACTACATTTAGTATTCTTTGAAAAACAAACAAATAATATTGCAGGATTACTTAGGGCAATCAAAAAAGTTAATATTGGAAAATGGTGGCGTCAATATTTGTTTGATACCTCGAATGAGAGGGCGATAAGAAACAATTCAGAAGAACATATTAATGCAAATGTATTTCAGAATTGCACAAATGAAGAAGATTTTAAGAAAGCATTCTTTAAAATCTTGCACCTATTCAAAGCGAAAGCAATTCTATCTGATTATTTTGATCTCAATAGAAGATACATAAAAACAACTGATATTATACTTTTCGAAGATGGCCAAGTAAAACTTGATGTTGTTCCAAAACAATTTTTCAGTTCGGCGATAAATCAGTTATATCAGGATGCTTTTATTCATTGTTCGTTACTACATACCAATTGCGACTTAGTCGATATTTCGTCATCACTTGTTTACAATGAGCAACAAATAATATCAAATCTGAATTCTGATTTGGGAGAATCTATATCTACTATTGAAGAAGCGTATTCTATAGTAGACAAAAAGCGATATGAACGATTTGGCAAACTAATCGAGAGCAAATTTACTGATGAAAATTTGTTGACTTTATTAGATAAATTCAATAGTCGAGATGATGACTTTATTAATAGTATGGTCACAGACAATGCTGATATTCCAACTATTTTTGAATATGTATTAGGCATTATATGGTACAAAGTAAGTAATCAACAAGGTAAAATTCTTGATTACCTTAAACTTTCGTTAGATGCTGATTTGCTACCAGTCACTCATGCCGCAGGAGGCGAAGCCGATATTGTATATGAATATAGTGAAACAGATTCATATCCTGAACACACCCTGCTGTTAGAAGCTACACTTGCCGATAGTACCAATCAACGAAGAATGGAAATGGAGCCAGTTTCTCGGCACTTGGGAAATCATTTATTGGCAACTCGTAATCTTAAATCCTATTGTGTTTTTGCGACAAACAATCTTAATATCAACGTAATTTCTGATTTTCGTAATCGTAAAACATCATTTTACTATAATACGCAAAATCCAGATGATTATATTGAAGGTATGAAGAAATTCCATTGGAAATTTCTGATTTGAGAAACATTATTGAGCAGAGAAAGAAATATCCCGAACTCTATCAAAAATTTGAAACTGCATTTTGCTCCGAAGAAATGCATGCAAAAAAATGGTATGACAATTTTGTAAAAATGGTTTAGAATGAATAGTTTCAACGACTTCAAACTCTTATGTGGTAACGCAATGCAACTACTTCAGCAAATGCACGAACAATTTGATATGATTTTTGCTGATCCACCGTATTTTATTTCAGGCGGAGGGAAAACTATTCGAGGTAATAGGGTTATAGTTGCAAATTTTGGAGAATGGGACAAAATCAGACCCGATAAAGAAAAAGATGAATTTAATTACCAATGGCTGTCTTTGTGTAGAGAAAGACTTAAAGATAATGGTACTATATGGGTGTCGGGAACTTTTCACAATATATATTCCGTTGCTCGTTGTATGACTGATTTAGGGTATAAGATATTGAATGTGATTACTTGGCAGAAAGTTGATCCTCCTCCATCATTAACAGGAACACGTTTCAATTTTTCAGCTGAGTTTATAATTTGGGCAGCAAAATCTGACAAAAGTAAGTACTATCTAAATTTCGACCTTATGACTCAACTTAATGGTGGCAAACAAATGCCTGATGTTTGGAAATTGCCTTCGGTTGGATCATGGGAAAAACGTTGTGGCAAGCACCCAACTCAAAAACCGTTGCGTCTTTTGTATCGAATTATTCTTGCAAGTACTCGTCAGGGAGATACTATCCTCGACCCTTTTGCTGGTAGTTGCACAACGGGAATAGCAGCCAACCTTCTTGGTCGTAATTTTATCGGCATAGACCAATGTCAAGAATATTTAGACTACGGCATTCGCCGTCGAAAAGAAATAGAAGAACCTGTAATGGCACAAAAGATTTTCCGTAAAATGTCGGAAAATCCTGATGAGGTTATGGTAATGGTCAATCATTGTCGCAAAGAAACCAAGCAACTCATGATAGATAAAAGTATTTGCTATCTTCGTGCAGGCGATTCAAAGGGTTCATTGCTGGTAACACCTGGATTTGAACGTATGCAATATGTTCTTCTACATACAGGTGGTGAAGATTGCCATTTATTCCGCTTGAAAACCAAAGGTCATTTCCAAATCTGGACAAAAGAAACCCTTGAGAAGTACGGATTTCATCCAGAACACGCACCATATTACGTGGTATTGCATTTTGATAACTCAAAAGAGATTGAAATACCTAAGCAACCAAATTTGAAACAAAAAATCAATACATATCGAGCAAAAATTCGTCCATTGAGTGATTTTCTCGGATTAAACTAAATATTTTGCAAATGAATATCTCTAACCGAAGCAAAAAAACAATTAAAACAGATTTTCGGAATAGAACATTCTATAACGAACAATGAGTCTCCCCTCGCTCGTAGAATCGGTTGTCATCATAAAAGAAAACATTGAAAAATTAGGAAAGACAGCATCAATACAGAAAATCAGTTCATGGGAAGTTTAAAATCCGTACAATTGTTAATTTAAAAGACGTGTCAATAACATCTCTTTTATGTTTTATAGGTGTTGTCGACGCGTCTCCACAATTACGCATTATGAATTATGCATTATGAATTTCACTCTCCCCATTTCGGCGTTATCCCTAAGAACACCTCGAAGTTGATTCCGGGCATAGGTCGCGACAATACTGAGAGATATTCTTCATTGAAGAGATTGTTGATAGCTCCTTTTATCGAGAAGTCTGCCCATTTGCATGATAGCGTCTTCTCCAAGCTGATGTTACTCATAAAATATTGCGGCAGCTTTCCCGTCAGAGTGACATCGTTCGACGACATTGTGTATCGCTCTGAATAATAACACCATTTATATAGGAACGACCATGTCTTCCATGACAATCTTCCCATGACTGTCGATGAATATTCAGGAATATAAGGCAGCTGCTTTCCCACCGACTGATCTGCTGGAGAACGAGGCTCGCCTTCGTTGATTGATGGCGTCCACGACAAAGTGCCATTGAGTGTCAGATGCCAATCTTTCGACAAGGCGACATCCAAGTCGCCTTTCATCTCTATGCCATAAGCGTGTACGTCTTTGATATTGTCGGGCGAGAAGAATCCTTTTGGTGTCGGCAGCCAGATAATCCAGTCGTTGATAAACGACTCGAACCAGTTTGCCGATGCGCTGAGCTGATAGACTTTTTCTTTTCCTATCGCGAACGAAAGTCCCGCGTCGTAGGTCCAGCCGTTTTCTTTTTTCAAGTCGGGATTGCCGCCAGGCATGAAATACAAGTCGTTGAGCGACGGGAATCGGAAGTTACGCGAAACGGAAGCTTTTACCACCACATCGCCTTTTTTTGAAATCACGCCGTCGATGAAAAACGCAGGTATGATAGGCGTCCATTCGTTACCGAACATTTCCTCACGTATCACCAACGACATTCCCAAACGGTCGATGGGTCGCCATTTTGCCGAGATAGAATTACTTAACTCTATGCGTCCTTTTCGATAGCCTACTATCGCCTTATTTCCGTCCTGCTGCAAGATACTCTTGTCGCGACTCTCAACAAAATGCTGATGAGCAGTGACATTAGCGGTGAACAGCCATTTCTTACCCATATAATAATCGCTCTCCACCTGTCCGAAGAAAGTGTTTATCTCACTACGCGACTGCGTCATGTTAGCCATGATACCGTTACCCAAATCGCGTTTGTAGTCGTAAGCCATATCAGTATGAATGTAACCGCCCTTAGAAGCGAGTTTCCAATTTTCACTCAGATGATCCCACGACATTACGGTGCGAAACGTATTCTCTCTCTGACGGTTTTCAAATTCTGTGTCGTCACCATAATCGACGGTGAGCATCGCCAATTCTCTGTTGGAATTTATGTACCAGGCATTCAATCCAAACCTGTCGCCTCTTTTGTTGTCGTAATATGCTTCTTGCAGAAAATGAAAATCTTTGAAAGCTCCACTCCTATTTCGCTCTATCGGATAATACTGACCGATGATATTCATATTCTCGTCATAGATGTTTTCCTTCTTATCATGGTTACGATATTTATAATCGTTTGGGGAAGAAGAATAAACCACACGCGTCGATGTCTGCCAATGCATATTGCCGTAAGTCAATCTTAAAAACTCATCGAAGGTTTTAAAAGAACCGACACCTTGAATATATTGCAAGCCAAAGCCATCGGCTTGTGCCGGTTTGGTAGAAAGTTTCACCGATCCGCCGAGACCGCCGCCCGTCTCATTGACAGACGAGGTTCCGTGCAGCAGCACTGCGTCATCGATGAAATAAGAAGGTATCATCGAGAAGTCGGTCATGCCGAGCATCGGGTTGTTTATCTTCATACCGTTCCAAGACACCTGCGTATGCGATGCCGACGTGCCTCGAAACGCCACAGTAGATAATGTGGCACGTCCATAATTTTTTACAAATATAGGCGAGTTGAACGTAAGGACATCGGCGACAGAAAGAGCTATATTTTCACTCAAGACTATGGAGTCCAATCTTGTCTGCTGAGTACCAATCTCTTTAATTGGACGCTCGGCGTATATCGTAACCTCAGGAAGATTCAAATACCATTTAATGTCGTCATCTTCCTGACTTAAAACCAAAGTAGGAAATAAAACAAACAATAATATAATGTGTAACTTTTTCATTTCATCAAAATTTATTTCCAACAAAAAGCGCCAGGAATTATTCCGACATAAAATTCGTCAAGCAGTTCTCTTTCTTTAGAATAACGATATATCATTCCTTGCTGAACATAATCTATAGCATCTGCGATATAGACATCGCCGGTGCGAGGACATACCGTCAAGCCGTAATAAATGGTTCCGTTATATGGCAGAAAAGGTCTGACGGGAACATGCTCTGCCGTGACATCCATCTCCCAAATGTCATCGTTAATCCAATAGAGTTTATCTTTGGTTCCATTAAGCTGCACCTCTGAAGGAGCGTCGCCGAACTTAAACTCAAACTGTTTCTCTATCGTAAAAGTCCCTGCATCGATACGATACAGCGACGGTGCTTCGTGACCGTAAGGAGAACCAGCATAACCGCCGTCAGTCACCGTCCATAATTTATTGTTGCAATCCATCACAAGAGACGTAGGTTGTATGCCAACGACAAGCTCATCAACGACTTCGTCTGTCTCGGTGTCAATCTTCAAGATACGATTCTGATACGACCAACAGTTCACATAGACATATTTTCCATATTGAACCATCTGCTCCGTCGATCCGCTTTCCATCGTCATATTTGGCACGTCGATATAACCTGTAATCTCGTAACGTTTTGGATTTACGATGAAAATACGGTTGTCCCAAATCTGCGTCACATACGCTTTCTCATCTGAGACGAAATGAATATAACGCGGCGATGTCAGATTCGTGATACGACCTACTTCCTTGAAAGTATTTATATCTATCGCGAAGACGACGTGTGAATTGTTTACGACAACCCAACCGATTCCGTCTCTAATTATCATCGACTGCGCCACGTCGCCGAGTTTCATCGCATTAGCACGATAAAAAACCTCGTTCTCAACGACTTTCGTTTCCGGGTCATAATAAGATAAGGTAGCGTTACCATATTGAAAGTTACCTTCATTACAAATGAACAATCCCTCGCCCGAAGCATCGAAACTTTCTTCAAGACCGTATTCCCATTCCATGCAGGAAGTGAGGGACAACAGAAGAAAGACTCCAAGACTCCAAGTCGCCAAGTCACCAAGCTTTCTCGGTGACTTGGTGACTCGATGACTCGGTGACTTTAAAAATAACTTTATTATTTTCATTAATTATCTTTTTAAGCTACAATCATAAAAACCACATACTTCCGTGGAGAGTTCTCCGATCCAGCCACTTTTAGCATTGACAGCACATTGAACCTTGACGAAATCGACATGTGACAATCTTATTGGATTTCCTTCGAAGTCGATAGCATTGGATATTCTGAAAAGGTTAGCTTTGTTTGAGGAATTAAAATCCGAAGGGCTGAAGTTATCTACATAACCCCAATCGTAATGAGGATTTATCCAATAAGAGCCATTTCCCGATTGGTCGTAGTTACGAGCTTCCAAACGAGTTCCTTTCAAGGTATAAGAATCCGTTCCTATCCAAAGAGGATAATAATAATCTTGATCATGAAATTGTTTGAGATAATCTATCTCTCCGTTATTACCGAGATTATCAGTCCATTGCACAGGCATCTCTGGTCCTGTCGGACGATAATATGTCACTGCATAATCTCTTATCGTCTCAAATTTTCCAGTCTCGGAACCTGCGAGTTCGTACCAGGTATCGTCAGGAAATCCGTTGCCATTTTCGTCTTGCATCACCCAAACTATTCCCGGTTCTGAGGAGCCGTCGAAGGCATTTCCTATGATGCCGAGGTCGTAGCTGCGCGTATTGTCGATGCTATGGTCGAAGCCCACTACGACATAACCGCCGAAGCCGCCCAAGGAAATCCAGTTAGCCTCATTCATACGAGACTCTGCGTAAGTGACAGCAGCTTCCGGGCTTGTATGAGAAGCGTCGAAGCCGCCGGTTTTCAACTCGTTGATAAACTGTCCGGGCGCCGGAGTATATTCAAAGACTCTGTTAAAATCAGCCTGCGACGCGCCACTCTTTGGACGATAGAAAGCTTTTTCCTCATATACCGTCACCTCGAAAGAACGCGCTATACTCGTCTGACTATCATCATCAACTTTTGTGGCAGTAGCGTTGATATGATATACGCCCGACTCGTTAGCTGTAAAAACAAATTTAGAGTCGTCGCCCGTCAACTCGCTGAGTTCCGTCACATTCCAAGAATACTCTATATCATTTTCGTATGGCGTCTGCAGAGGTTCGATGAGAAGTTTTCGTCCCTCGACAGTATGTAAGGTATATCTCCCAAAATCCCAGGTAAAAGGAATATCAGCAGCGTTGAGCACTTGTATCTCAACCATATCGCTATGAGATCCGTCGTCGTTGTTGGCAGTCGCCTTGATGACAAAATCGCCGACTTCATTAGCTCTGAAAGTATAATTCAGTTCGTTGCTCACCACCTTATCGTTGACAGTCCATGCGAATTTTGTCGGAAGCGACGTCTCACGCACTGCAGCAGCAAGTCGTACTTCCGAGCCGACAGTGACGGTGATATTTTTATTACCCGCGATGCTCACTGTCGGAATCTCCAACTCGACAACATCGACACGAATCTCTTCCTCGTCGGAGCCGTGTTCTGTAGTGACAACGATGGTGATAAAATATTCGCCGACCTCTTCTCTCGAGAACGACAATGATGGTGAAGTGGAAATCACCTCACCATCCAATGTCCAACAATATGTTGCATTCTCGGCGTGCTCGTATTTAGGAGCAACGACTATTTCGCGTCCATACTTCACGGCATAGACACCAGTATCACTGTCGAGGATAATTTTGGGGGCAAAAAACTCCTCGTCTATATTACAAGCCGCGAGAATAGCAACAACTATAAATAACCAGAAAAATTTAATGAGTTCTTTCATATATTATCTAAATACAACTTCACCAGGGAATTGAACCGCAACGTCGTCGTAAGCGAAATAAGCAGGTTGTGAGAATCCGTAACCGTTGTCGTTAGAACCACCCATATTGAACTCGACGCGCATAACCTTACCGAGTGATGTCAAATCCCATTTTGTCCATTCTGTGACAATGCCGTCAACACCATCGACGAGATAGAATGTTGCTTCTGAAACTTGAACATCGTTTTCGTCAAAACCTTTAGCGATAATCCAAACCTGATCGTCATCACCGACAGGATCTGTGAGACCATTACCGTTGTAATAACAATTCAAAGCGTATGTCGAGTTGTTTACATAGATATGGTCGATGACTCTTGCTTCGCCGTCGCCGAACATGAAAGAAGGAAGTTCTTCTGTGTAGTTGTAACCCGAATCATCAGCATAACCAAAGTGCATACAGAAGTTTGATGAACCATTATGACCTCCGGCACCTTCTGTTCCATAAACAGTGAGTTGACTGTTATAATCGCCGTATGTTATGTAATCGGTATTTGCGTAATTCGATACAGCATGACCGCCGCCCCAATAAGCGTAACTGCCGTAGTTATAAGGGAATGCGTGCAAAAGTTCTGTATTGTTTTGATCGTACCAATAATAAGGCTCAGCTGCCGACATGTCATAGATAAGGTTGTCCATGTATTGATCTTGAGCGATGAGGTCGCTCCAAGTGCTGATAGTTCTTCCGCAATAGCCTAACTCGTAAGCATCGAACATCGCATCATTGTCTTCAAAAGTCAGGGTTCTTAGTTCTACTTCGTTAACCCACTCTCCTACCATGACATTTATCTTAACGATAGATGTCTTGCCCGATTCAGAAACGACAGTGATAGCAATTCTGCCTTCTTTATCGTAGTGACACATATCTTTTGTAGGAGCAGTTATTGTAAGAGTGTTTTCTGCATAATCTGCGCTCCAGCCTTCAGGTGTATTAATGATGTATTCAATAACATTTTCAACTTCCACATCGTATGCTATGCTCATACCGTATTCAACTTGTGTAAGTTCAGGAGCATCTACTATTATAAACAAAGGTGCAGTCTCATCATAACGAGGAAGTTTTATTTCTGTACCATCGGCAAGAACGACTAATACATAGTCTTCGTTAGATGTATCCACACTTTGAAAAACGCATCCGTCACCGACAATTTCTATCGAGCCAGGAGCTCCGTCTTCACCATCTTGACCTTCAGCAATGACGCCTGTAGGAACCCAAGTCTCACCACCATCGGTAGAGATTTCCCATTCCTTAGTGTCTTCGTTGATACGTACTTGTGGAGCGATTGCATCAGCACCGTCCTGACCATCTTGTCCATCTTGACCATCTTGTCCGTCCTGACCATCTTGTCCGTTGGCACGTACCTTATTACCATCGACTATCAGCCATTCGCCGTTGAGAGTCCAATAATAATAACCATCAGTATCTTGTTTTACAGAAATAATTGGAGCGTTAGTACCATCTTGACCATTAGTGATAATTGCGCTTGTGCCATCTGAGAATTGGATTGTGTAACCATCTTGTGTTGTTATCACATCAGTTACATAGACATTGTTCTGCAATGCATTCATAATTGTTTGAAGAGAAAGAATGTCGTCATTGACGTTCTTAACTGCGTCTTCAAGAGCAGCGACTCTGCCTTCAAGTTCTTCCATTTGTTGTCTCAATCGATTGTGGCAATTTGTTAACGAGAGTGTAACTAATGTTGCCATCAAAAAAGTAAATAATTTCTTCATGACTTAAAATTTTAATGTTTATAAATGTTAATTATCTTTTAAATTCATTCATACATTTTTCAATAAATAATGTCGAAAATCACTTAGATAATTGCATTTATAGAGTCTATAAGTCCATGAGTCTATGAGTCTCGAAGGTTTTGAAGTTCTGAAATTCTGAAGTTTTCAGATTCTCAAGTCCCTTTACGCCTTTAGCTCATTTTGCCTTTAGCACAATAAAAAAACGCAATAAAAATAAGTTGATTTCGACCAGTAACCAGCAAGTGGAAACCCATAAAACACAAGGTAGGTCTTCTGACTTATCCCATTTGTCGCGCCTTCCCGATACTTAATCAGTGGCAGAGAGTGCGGCAAACAAACTCTATTTAGGAGTGGGACTTACAGCAACTGGTATTGTTCCGGATTCACACCGGATTCCCTTTTCACCTTCCGTAACGCAACGGTTCGTAAAGGCTCCTTATGCGACAGCAAAGATAGAAAAAAATTCATAATGCATAATTCATAATGCATAATTTTTTTTTTTTTTGGGGGGGGGAAAAAAAGAAGAAAAAAATTGAAAACGGAAAATTATTTTAAACTTTTGAACCTTTGAACTAAGGCTAACAGTTCAAAATCTTATAGCAAAAAATCCGTTCCTTAATAAACATTAACATCTCTTCCACTCTTTCATTAACATCACGTTAAAAATTGTTAAAAATGAAATATTTCCTTTACAAATGCTTGACAAAAGAGATGTGATGTTTGTAACTTTGCAGGGAGAATTAATTTATTAACAAATACCAAAATATTATGATGCTATGACTACATTAATTAAATGGATGGCGATTATGCCAATTGGATTAAGGATTTAAGTTTACGATTCAGACAAAGTCAGATTAAGGCGGCAATCAAAGTCAATAGTGAAATGCTGAGATTTTACTTTTCACTCGGTGCCGATATTGTAAACAAGAAAGCGGAAAGTCGTTGGGGTGATGGTTTCTTCAAAAATCTAAGTCGTGATTTACAGAATGCTTTACCCGATGTAAAAGGGTTATCTGAAACCAACATTAAATACGCAAAATATTTCTATTTACTTTATAATCATATTGATATAATTTGTCCACAAGTTGTGGACGAATTTGATATTTTTAAAATTCCTTGGAGTCACCATCGATTAATCATCGACAAATGTAAAAATAATACAGACAAGGCTCTTTTCTATGTGAGGAAAACAATAGAAAATAATTGGTCACGACATGTTTTATTGAATTTCTTAGATACCGATTTATACGAACGATATGCTTTTCTACAACACTCATTTGCATTGTTATGTTGTCGTTGAAATTAAAACAAGGAAATTTGAGCCATCGTTTTTAGGACAACTCAGCGGATATGTTTCTTGCGCAAATCACGTTTTAAAAAGAGATGGCGACAACCCTACAGTAGGACTATTGATATGTAAAGACAAAGATGATGTAATGGTACATTATGCTCTTGAAGGATAAAATAATCCTCTTGGCATTTCCGAATATGAATTGTCAAAATTGTTTCCAAAAGATTTTAAAGGTACATTGGCAAGTATAGAAGAGCTTGAAAAAGAATTAGGGGATTTAACGTCTTGATAAAAAATGGAGACGCCATAGGAGTGACGTCTCTATCAGACAAATTCAATGAGGACACATTCAGTGTGTCCGTACAAATTTCAATTTTCAATTGTTAATTAACTCGTTGTCTCGTCGTCTCGTTGTCTTGTTGACTTAAAAAACCAGCAACGCGTTTATGCGAATTGATGAGATATTGATTGTAATCTAAGTCGTTTACGTCTTGTTCTTTTTCAAGTGCGAGTTCAAGGACTTCCATCATAGAGGTGACGAAATGGAAGTTGAGACCTTTTACATAATCTTCTTTGATGTCGGAGAAGTCGCGTTTGTTTTCCACTGACAAGATGACATCGGTAATGTCATTACGTTTGGCAGCGAGCATCTTCTCTTGTATTCCACCGACGGGCAACACTCTGCCTCTCAACGTTATCTCACCTGTCATGGCGAGTTGGTCTTTCACCTTTCTCTGAGTAAATGCCGATGTCAGTGCTGTCAGCATGGTGATACCTGCAGAAGGTCCGTCTTTTGGTGTAGCGCCTTCAGGCACGTGGATATGAACGTTCCATTCGTCGAAGACTGCTGGGTCTATCTCAAGTTGCGACGAGTGTGCCTTAATATATTCGTATGCTATCGTTGCAGATTCTTTCATGACATCGCCGAGATTTCCTGTCAGATGAAGCGCGCCATGACCGCGGCTCAAACTTACCTCGATAGAAAGTATCTCACCTCCTACCGGAGTCCAGGCAAGACCGATGGCGACACCAGGAGTAGAGTGTTTCACCTCATCACCATCGTGGAACATTCCAACGCCGAGCGTGTCTTTCAAATCTTTTTCTGTGACTTTCTTGTCGTATTCATCGCCAACAACTATATGTTTTGCCTTACGACGAATGACACTTGCAATCTGACGCTCTAATGTACGAACACCGGCTTCTCGCGTATAGTCGTCAATAACCTTCATCACCATCTCTTTCGAGAAGGTAACGTCTTTCGATGTCAAGCCATGTTCTTTCAATTGTTTAGGGATGAGATGTCGTTTTGCAATCTCGAATTTCTCTTCGCGGAGATAACCGCTCAAATCGATGATTTCCATTCTGTCGCGCAAGGCAGGATGAATGGTCGAGAGGTTATTTGCCGTTGCAATGAACAAGACTTTTGACAAATCATAGTCCATCTCCAAGAAGTTGTCGGAGAACGCCATATTTTGTTCTGGGTCGAGCACTTCTAACAAAGCTGCCTGCGGATCGCCGTTGACATTATTACCGCTGACTTTATCGATCTCATCGAGTACGAAGACAGGATTCGACGACTTAGCTTTTCTAAGATTTTGAATTATACGACCCGGCATCGCTCCGATATAAGTCTTACGATGACCGCGCAACTCCGACTCGTCGCGCACACCACCGAGCGACATCCTTATATATTTACGACCTAAAGCCTTTGCTATTGATTTTCCAAGAGAAGTCTTACCGACACCAGGAGGTCCGACGAGACACAAAATTGGCGACTTCATGTCGTTCTTCAGTTTCAAGACCGCGAGATATTCAATGATACGGTCTTTTATCTTTTCAAGTCCAAAGTGATCTTTATCTAAGACTTTCTGAGCGTGTTTTAGGTCGAAGTTGTCTTTGGTATATTCATTCCAAGGAAGCTCGACAATATATTCTAAGTAGTTATGTTGTATTCCGTATTCGGCGACTTGCGGATTCATGCGTTGCAGTTTCTGCAATTCTTTTTCAAAGGTCTCCTCCACCTCCTTCGACCATTTTTTCTTAGCCGCTTTTTCCTTAAGAACTTTTATATCAATATCGTTAGGAGTTCCGCCGAGTTCTTCCTGAATGGTACGAAGTTGTTGGTTAAGCAGATATTCGCGCTGTTGTTTATCCATATCCATCTTAACCTTACTTTGAATCTGATGTTTCAGTTCAAGCATCTGAACTTCATTACTCAGAATTGATAGAAGCTCTGTCGCGAATTTTGTTATGTCGTTGATTTCAAGGAGACGTTGTTTATCTTGCATCGATTGTACCAAGTTACTTGCGATGAAGTTAACCATGAACCAAGGGCTGTCGATATTTTTAAGAGCGAAGGAAGCCTCGAAAGGAAGCGTTCCAGACTTTTGAGTTATCTGCATCGCCATGTCTTTGATAGACTGTATCAAAGCCTTGAACTGACGATCGCGAGGAATTACGAGACCATCGCCATAAGGAGCGACCTTACCTTTTAAATAAGGTTCAGTCTGTGTTATCTCTTGGAGTTGGAAACGGCGTTTGCCTTGAATTATTACTGTTGTGTTACCATCGGGCATCTGCAATGTTTTCATCACCATTGCTATTGTTCCGATTTCGTGGAGGTCATTCTGGTTTGGGTCCTCGACGGCAGCATCTTTCTGAGCCACGACGCCAATTGGGAGATGGCGTTTATAGGCTTCTTTTATCAGTCTTATTGACTTATCGCGACCGACTGTTATCGGTATTACGACACCTGGGAAGAGCACTGCGTTACGCAGCGTCATGATTGGTACTTCTTCTGGCACTTCCTCTTCATTGATGCGTTTTTCATCTTCCGCAGTGAGAAGCGGAATATATTCGGTGTCAGTTTCTACTATATCTGTCAAGAACAAATCGTGATTTATTTGGTTGTCCATATCTTGATTTCATTAAAAATTACGTCCGCGCGTTCGTCAATTATCATGCCAAAAAGCCCTCATCAAAAGATAAGGGCTTAATTTTAATTAAAGTACAAATATAATTATTTGTTAGCGTTTCTTGCTTCTTGGTATTTTTTGTACTTGTTGTTGAATTTATCAACGCGACCTGCAGTGTCAACAAGTTTCATCTTACCTGTGTAGAATGGGTGTGATGTGTTAGAAATTTCGAGTTTTACTAATGGATACTCGTTGCCGTCTTCCCATACAATAGTTTCTTTTGTATTGATTGTTGAACGTGACATGAAAGCGTGATCGTTTGACATGTCTTTAAAAACGACGAGACGGTAATTTTTTGGATGTATGTCTTTTTTCATTGCTATATATAACTTTTATTTTTTCACCAATTCGAGCGGCAAAGATAGTAATTTTCTTTGAACAAAAATACATTTTCGCAAACTTTTTTATATTTTTTATAGATTTATATAAATCAATCATTTATAAAATTTTAAGATTTATTTTTTAACAATCAATCGAGAAAAAAACTAATAAAAAGTATTTTTAAAATCCTTCCAAATCTACATTTTTCAAAAAAAGTCAATTTAAGCGAAATTTGTAGAATAGGTTACGATTTGGGTGCATATAACTAATAAGGTATATAGTTAATAATTGTCAGAAAAATAAAAAAAAACATTTTATAATAAATGTGTTGTTTATTAGTTTAATTTGTTATCTTTGCCACGTTAAAACTTTAAATAAAAAAATAATCATTTATAAATTTAAATACATTAGAGATGAAACACAATTTCAACGCAGGACCATGTGTCCTTCCAAGAGAAGCTGTTGAAGCAGCTATTGAAGCAATCCGTGACTTTGACAACACAGGTATCGGTATCCTTGAAATTTCACACCGTACACCGGGTTGGGAACGCGTAATGGCAGAAACACGTCAATTATGGCGCGAACTTTTGAACATTCCAGATAACTACGAAGTATTGTTCCTTGGCGGTGGTGCTTCAACACAATTCTTCCATGTTCCAGCTAACCTTTTGAAAAACAAAGCCGCTTATCTTCAAACAGGTGTTTGGGCTAAGAAAGCTGCTAAAGAAGCTAAATTCTATGGCGACGTTGAAATCGTTGCTTCTTCAGAAGACAAAACATATTCATACATCCCTAAAGATTATGTAATCCCTACAGACGCTGACTATTTCCACATCACAACAAACAACACTATCTACGGTACAGAAATCCGTTACGATATGGATTGCCCAGTTGACTTAGTCGCTGACATGTCATCAGACATCATGAGCCGTCCTGTTGACGTAAGCAAATATGCTCTCATCTACGGTGGTGCTCAAAAGAACGTTGGTCCTGCTGGCGTTACATTCGTCATCATCCGTCGTGACCTCCTTGGCAAATTAGAAGGCGAACGCAAACTCCAAACAATGGTTGACTACCGTACACACGCTGCTGAAGAAGATCGCAACATATCTATGTTCAACACTCCTCCTGTATTCCCTATCTACGTAATGTACCAAACATTAAAATGGGTTAAGAACCTCGGTGGCGTCGAAGCAATGAACAAAATCAACGTTGAAAAAGCAGAACTCCTCTATAACGAAATCGATCGCAACTCAATGTTCGTCGGCACAGCAGCTAAAGAAGACCGTTCTATCATGAACGTTTGCTTCGTAATGGCTCCAGGTCACGAAGACAAAGAAAAAGCATTCATGGAATTTGCTAAAGAACGTGGTATGGTCGGTATCAAAGGTCACCGTTCAGTTGGTGGTTTCCGCGCTTCTATCTACAACGCTTGCCCAGTAGAGTCTGTTAAAGCTCTCGTACAATGCATGCAAGACTTCGAAGCAGCTAACAAATAATATTTCATAACATAAAATAAATTAAAAAATGAAAGTATTAGTAGCAACAGAAAAACCTTTCTCAAAGGCAGCCGTTGACGGCATCAGAACAATCGTTGAAGAAGCTGGTTACGAATTGGCTCTCCTAGAAAAATATACAGATGTACAACAATTCTACGATGCAGTAGCAGACGCTGACGCTCTCATCGTACGTTCAGACAAAGTCACTAAAGAAGTTATTGACCACGCTAACAACCTTAAAATCGTTGTCCGTGCTGGCGCAGGTTTCGACAACTTAGACTTAGCAGCTTGTACAGCAAAGAACATCGTAGCTATGAACACTCCAGGTCAAAACTCAAACGCAGTTGCAGAATTGGCAATCGGTATGATGATCTACATGGCACGTAACACATTCAAACCAGGTACAGGTTGTGAATTAAAAGGTAAGAAAGTCGGTATCCACGCTTACGGTAACGTAGGTCGTTTGGTAGCAGAAAAAGCAAGAGCTCTCGGTATGGAAGTATGGGCATTCGACCCATTCGTACCAACAGAGAAAATGGAAGCTGAAGGCGTTAAAGTTCCTGCAACATTGGAAGAACTCTACTCAAACTGTGACTACATCTCATTGCACATCCCTGCAAACGAAAAAACAAGAGGTTCTATCAACTACGAACTTCTTTCAAAAATGCCTAAAGGCGGTTGCTTAGTCAACACAGCTCGTAAAGAAGTTATCGACGAAGCTGGTATGGAAAAACTCCTCGCAGACCGCGCTGACTTTAAATATGTAACAGACATCGCTCCTGCAAACCAAGCAGCATTAGAACAATTCGCTCCTCGCTTCTTTGCAACACCTAAGAAACAAGGCGCTGAAACAGCAGAAGCTAACATGAATGCAGGTCTCGCCGCAGCACGCCAAATAGTTGGCTTCATCGAAAACGGTGAAACTAAATTCAGAGTTAATTGATAAATAAAACAAGATTCATCTCGCCATTACGGCGAGATGAATCTTGTTAATATTATAAACCAACTAATATTAACTAACAATAGCTATAGTATGGGTCAAGACGAAAGTAAATCTACGACTTTCTTCAGATTTGAAGATCTTCGTGTATATAGCAAAGCCATTGGTTTTGTCACTTTGCTAACCGAAGCTAGTTCTTTGGCAACTAATGACATCGAAAGTCATTTCTACAAAAGATTTTTGGAAGAAGCAACATTGATAGCTTTCAACATCGCAGAGGGTTCATCTAAAAACAAATCTTCTTTCGTAAATCAACTGAAATCTGCAAAGACTAACATTCGTAAATGTGTTGTCTTCACAACAATAGGAAGACAAAATGATTTCATCAACAACGAAAAAGAGGAAGAAATTCGCAAACAGCTGATGGAATTAACAAAGATGATAGGTGCATTGATTATATCATTACAAAAAAATAATAACAACTATCATCACGAAATCAACGATATTCACGAGTCGCAAGACGGCATCGATGATTTCGAAGAAAACATTATATGGTAAACAACTATTAACTAAATATTAACATCTAAAAACTAATAACATGTCAGTAATTAAACCATTTAAAGGATACCGTCCTCCGGTAAATATTGTTGAAAAGTTAGCTTCAAGACCTTACGACGTTTTGAATACAGAAGAAGCTCGCGTTGAATGTGAAGGCAATCCATATAGCCTCCTTCACGTAACAAAAGCTGAAATCGACCTCGCCCATGGTACAAAAGACAGCGACCTTACAACATATATCAAAGTCGTTGAAAACTTCAACGCATTCAAAGATTATGGATGGTTGGTTCAAGACAATGAAGAAAAATTATATATCTATGCTCAAAGCATGAACCCAACAGAAGCCGACGCTCATTGGCAATATGGTATCGTTGCTTGTGCTTGGAGTGAAGACTATGTAAACCAAGTCATTAAAAAACACGAGCTCACACGTAAAGATAAAGAAGAAGACCGTATGAAACACGTTCGCATCACAAACGCTAACGTTGAACCTGTATTCTTCGCTTATCCAGCTGTCAACGAAATCGATGCTATCGTCAACAATATCGTTCGTCACCAAGCTCCTATCTACGACTTCATCGCTAAGGAAGATAACTTCGGTCACCGTTTCTGGGTCATCGACGACAAAGCTACTATCGACAGATTAGTTGAACTCTTCGCTACTAAAGTTCCTTCAATGTACATCGCCGACGGTCACCACAGAAGCGCTGCTGCAGCTCTCGTAGGTCAAGAGAAAAAAGAAAACAATTCTGGTCACACAGGCAAAGAAGAATATAACTTCTTCATGACAGTAATATTCCCTGACAACCAATTGAAGATTATCGACTACAACCGCGTCGTTAAAGATTTGAACGGTCTCTCAAAAGAAGAATTCCTCAACGCTTTGACAGAATCATTCGAGGTTGAAGACATGGGAACAGAAATCTACAAACCTGCTAAGTTACACGAATTCAGTACATACTTAGATGGTCACTGGTATAAACTCAACGCTAAAGCCGGCACTTTCAACGACGAAGACCCAATCGGTGTTTTAGACGTAACAATCCTCTCAAACCTTGTTTTAGACAAGATTTTAGGTATTAAAGACTTACGTACCGACAAACGCATCGACTTCGTTGGTGGTATCCGTGGTCTCGGCGAATTGAAACGTCGCGTTGACAACGGCGAGATGAAAGTCGCTTTCGCTTTACATCCAGTAACAATGAAACAAATCATAGACATTGCTGACAGCGGCAATATCATGCCTCCTAAGACAACATGGTTCGAACCTAAACTCCGTTCAGGTCTCGTAATTCATACTTTGGAATAAGGTAAAAAAAAGAGCGACGGCGTCGCTCTTTTTTTTTGTTTAATCCTTCACAGGTCTTATCGTCATACCATTGCGACGAAGACTCCAGTTGCAGTAAAATTGATAGCTGCACATATCCAAGAAACAAGCTTTATTTAAAGTTGGCTCAGATCCTTCTTCTTCGTATGGCGTTGACATCCAATAATAGCCAAAGACATCTAAGTCTATCAAATCACCATTGACGCGGAAACCTGCAGCAGGAAGGAATATGTAGTTACCATTTGTCTTTGATGTGACTTTATAACCAACAATGCCGTTATCATCGACCCATGTCCAAGTACATTCTTGTGTGAGTTCATACATTTCTTCCAATGTAGGCATTCTCCATCCATTACCCCACTTTGCAGCAGCTGCGTCATATAACGGATTACCAGAGATATCACCTAAATCTTTATAATATGAAGAACAATTTCCTGACTCGTATGTATCTTTTGGTTCTATCTCACCCCATGCGAAATGGTCACCGTGGCCTTCAGGATATGAAGTTCCGACATTATGCATAGCCCATTTAACTCCACTTGGAAGACCTAAATCAACATATTCATATTCCACCACTACATCATCTGCTTCGGTAGTAAAATGAATAGGATCACTAACGACTTCACCTGCACTGTTTATTGCGTAAGCATTGACATAGTATACTGTTGACTCTGATAAACCTGTTAATAGATAAGTAAAACTTCCTAAGCCCTCTCCTACTTTCACGCGATGTGGTTCTATCGTCTCAGAATTATCCATACCAGCACCTGCTTTGCTCCAGATAAATCCACGTTCAGTAACTTCTGCACCACCATCAGTTAAAACTTCTGCTGTTATTGTTGCTGTATGGAATGAAATTTCAGAAACTGTAACTCCAGAAACTGTTGGTAACTCGACAACTATTTCATTCTTTTCAGTAGTGAAATAAACAATCTCACCGTAAGATGTTCCAGCATCATTAGTTGCGTATGCCATCACTCTGTATTCTGTACCTTCTTTTAAATCTGTAAGTTGATAATTAAATTGACCTGCACCAGAACCAGCTTCAACTTTATTATCATTTAAAGGTATCTCGCCTTCAAATTCCACATTTTTTTCATTCCAATAAAAACCACGCTCTGTGACTTCAGCACCGCCGTCATTAAGAACTTCAGCTACTATTGATGCTGTATTATCTGTAATTTCTGAAACTGTAACAGTTGTAACTGCTGGTAACTCAACAACTATTTCACCACCGTTGTCGTCACCACCATTATCATCAGCTTTTAAAGTAGTAAATGTTTGCTCACTGCCGTAAGCAGTACCTACTTCATTTGTTGCGAATGCTCTGACATAATAAGTCGTGCTGTCTTTCAAGTTACGAATTGTCGCTGTGAAGAAATCAGTAGCTGGTTCATATCTTGACAACTCAGTTGTAACATTGTCATTCAATGTAGGATTTTGATTTGTGCTCCAGCAGAAACCTTTTGCAGTAATTTCCGCGTTACCGTTATCCCATATTTCTCCAGAGCAAACAGCGCTCTCTGCTGTCACTTCAGTTACGGGATGAGTACCTACAGAAGGTAATTTAGGATCTGGTTTGCATGAAAACAAGATGCCGCAAACCACAGCAATTAAAACGAAATACTTTTTCATAATTTGATTTAAAAATAAATAAGTGTATAAATACTAACAATCTGATTAAAACCTTTTAAAATGTAAAAAGACAACCCTAAAGCTGTCTTTTTTCTACCACAATATCTTATCTTTTCTTTATCTTCAATTATTCCATGTTGGTATAGACCGATTGTACGTCTTCGTCGTCTTCTACCTTTTCCAAGAATTTCTCTATTGCTTCAACGTCTTCTGCCGAGAAAGCGACAGGGCTGTTAGGGAAACGTTGCAAGTTGGCTTTCTTAACTGCGATACCTAATTTCTCCAAAGCTGTCTGCATCGTTCCGAATGCTGTCCAGTCCGACAATGCTACAACGCCTTCTTCTGTTGCTTCTATTTCTTCGAGACCTGCATCGATGAGTTCGAGTTCGATTTCTTCTACGTCCATGCCTTCTGGCAATTCAAGTTCAAACACAGCTTTACGACTGAACATGAATTCCAAAGAACCTGTTGGAACCAAAGAACCTCCACATTTGTTGAAATAAGAACGAACGTTGGCTACGGTACGTGTTGTGTTGTCAGTAGCACATTCAACGACGACGAGAACGCCGGCAGGACCTTTGCCTTCATAGACGATTTCCACCATGTCAGCAGCGTCTTTAGCAGTCGCTCTCTTGATAGCTGCATCGATGTTGTCCTTTGGCATGTTTTCAGCCTTGGCGTTGATGATAGCCTGACGCAATCTTGGATTCATATCAGGATCTGCCCCACCTTCTTTAGCTGCAATAGTAATCATCTTACTCAATTTAGGGAACACTCTCGACATGTGACCCCATCTTTTCATCTTCGCTGCCTTGCGATATTCAAATGCTCTTCCCATTGTATATTCTTTTTATAATTTTTTACATTTCCGGACACATTCGATATGCCCCTATTTTTTGTTGTGCAAATTTACAATTTTACTCTTAACTGCAAAGGATTTTTTTGTTAATTTTATTAATGATTTGCAGACTCTGACCTTAATATAAATTTTCAACTTTCAATTTCCAAGACGTGTCAATTACGTATTATTAAAATCATTGGTGTAATCGACGCGTCTCTACTTAATTATAAACTTTCAATTGTTAATTGTTAATTAATTTGGGCGTTCCGGCTATCGCCGTCGGGCTTTCCGCTATATCTTTTTCCGCTTTCGCTCCAAAAGGATGCCGCTCCAATCCCTAACGCAAACGCTGCTGTAAATAAAACAATGGTTTTATATGCAATTTTGGGCGTATGCAATACGCCCCTACATTATTGTCAATAATTCATAATTATGCATTATGAATTGTCAAACCTCCATCGCTCCTATCAAATCGCTGACATTCTTGAATCCGTGACGTTCGCAATATTCGACTATTCCTTTTGCCACCTTGACGGTGATAGCAGGATCGATGAAGTTAGCTGTACCAATCTCTATCGCTGACGCACCGGCGAGCAAGAACTCGATAGCATCTGTCGCCGATGAGATGCCTCCTAAACCTATTACCGGAATCTTCACAGCCTTAGCCACTTGCCATACCATTCTCAACGCGATAGGCTTTACGCAAGCTCCCGACAAACCACCTGTTATTGTCGATAACTTAGGTCTTCTCTTCTCAGCGTCGACAGCCATTCCTAACAATGTGTTTATCAACGAGACAGAGTCAGCACCTGAAGCCTCAGCACCCAATGCCAAGTCAGCGATGCTTGTCACGTTAGGAGAAAGCTTCACGATGAGATGTTTGTCATAAACCTTTCTCACTGCCGAAACCACTTGTTCAATTCCTGAAGTCGTCACGCCGAATGCCATGCCGCCTTGTTTCACGTTAGGGCAAGATACGTTGAGTTCAATAGCAGGGATATTTTCAAGAGCATTGACTTTCTCAGCCACTGCGCAATAATCCTCTATCGTTGAACCTGATACGTTGACGATTATGTTAGTGTCAATATCTTTAATTCTTGGATAAATAGTCTCGATGAAATAATCGATGCCTTTGTTTTGGAGACCTACGGCATTGAGCATTCCCGAGGGAGTCTCAGCCATGCGAGGATAAGGATTTCCTTCGCGGTGGTTCAAGGTTGTTCCTTTGACTAGTATGCCGCCTATTTGCGACAAGTCGATGAAGTCGGCATATTCTTCGCCGTAGCCGAAAGTTCCTGATGCCGTCATCACAGGGTTTTTCAAGGTAAGACCTTTGAGATGTATCGTTTCGTTTACCATAACAACTTATTTATATTCATTACAGGACCTTCTTTACAAACACATACGTTGCCTTCGATGGTGTTTTCCACACAGCAGAGGCAAGCGCCGAGACCGCAAGCCATGAGGTTTTCCAACGACACCTCGCAGTCGATATTGTTTTCCCTCGCGATCTTCGTCACAGCCATCATCATCGGCTTAGGACCGCAGGTATAAATCATGTCGAATTGCTTTTCTTTCCAGATAGAATGTTGAGTAACAAAACCTTCCTCACCTAAGCTACCATCGTTGGTGGTGATAAACACCTCAGCGACAGATTTAAACTCTTCCAACATTATCAAGTCGTTTTTCGAGCGACCGCCAAGTAAGAAATGAGGTGTCACTCCTTTTTCTTTCAACATCTTACCGAGATAATAAAGCGGAGCTATACCGATGCCGCCACCCACTAAGATGACGTTTTTGTTTTTATCTTCAGGAAGTGTGAAGCCGTTTCCGAGAGAATATATTATATTTAAGGTATCGCCTATTTTAGTGTCGGAGATTTTGTTAGTACCCTCGCCCACTCTCTGCACCAACAATGTTATTGTGCGATTTTGATAATCTACGTCGTGTATTGAAATAGGACGGCGGAGGTAAGTATGCTGAGCGTCATCGACGCGTACCTGCACGAACTGACCTGCTTTTATCTCTTCAAGAGGCTCATCACATTGAAGCAAAAGAAATGTCGATCTGTCCCATTCTTTTTTTTCTATCAGGCGGAAGTCTGCAATTTTCTTCATGGCATTTATAAAAAAAAGGTCGTCAAGCGACGACCGTTAAATGAATATTTAAGGTTATTTTGTTTCTTCTGCGTTTTCAGTTTCTGTTGACTCTTCCACTGTGAAGTCCAAGAGACCTTTATCATTGAGGAGTTGGTACCATTGGAACACCTTTTTCATATCAGACTGATAAACTGAGTCTTCGTCATATTCAGGAAGAACGAGCATAAACTTTTCTCTAAGTTCTACTGGAGAAACTTTTTTAGGGTCGAAGCCTATGTTATCGCCTATTTTCTCGCGGATACTCATAAACACTTCTTTAAGAGGCTTATCGTTGCCTGTTGTAAAGATACTTATTTCTTCCAAAGAACTTATCTTATCGTTTGCGAAAGCAGGAGTACGTTTTCCATCGAGCAATGATTCTACGACCAATTTTCCTGTTCCCTGACCTGAAACCAAGAACAATCCCGGTTTGCCAGATATAGCTACTACTTTACTTAAATCCATTTTTAATTTGTTAGATAATTAATTTTTCTTGACTAAATAATTATTTCGCAAAGATAGTAAAAAGTCGAAAGGCAAAAGACGAAAGGCGAAAGATTTTTTTTAACGTTATAAACCACAATATCATCAATCGTGGAATGCTCCGTTTTTTATATCATATACCTCCGGTGCGACAGGACCTTTTTCCCATGCGTAATAATCGAACCATGTGAGAGGGAATCCTCTTTGTTTCATAAATTTCTCGTCGATAAGATATGTTATCTTCAACAATTTGCGAAGAGTTACTCCATTAATTTGCTCAGCTATATAAGCCATAAGCAAACCATTTTTCTCCTTGTTTACTGTAATTCCTAAACTCATCTTTTCGTTTTTGGTATTTTTTGCAAATATACTAATTTTCAGAATCTAATCTTTCATTATCCGAATTTTTCACAGATTTTTCATCATTTAACATCACATCAACTTCAAAAGTATTATTCACTCTCCCCGCAAATCTACAACATCCCCCACCTTTTGTCAAGCTTTTGTGAAGGAAATATTTTGTTTTTAACAATTTTTAACCCAATATTTTAAATTCATTTAAAATGTAAAAAACATCAATAGTTATCCTTATTAATCAAATTAACAACTACCTTAACCATCACATCTTTCTCTTCTGGACGACTTTCCGCAATCATCAGAGTGAGAGCGACTAAAGCACCATTGCTAATTCTTTTAGAACCATCGTTGTTATACAAGATGCCATTATTTTGCATAAACCAGAGAAACAATGTGGCAGCGATGCGCTTATTACCATCACTAAAAGAATGATTTTTGGTGACTAAGTAAAGCAACATTGCCGCCTTTTCTTCAACGGAAGGATATAGATCTTTGCCGTCGAACGTCTGATAGATTTGTCCGATGGAACTTTTAAACGAATCATCTTTTTCGTTTCCGAACAGCCAACTCCCGCCGAATTTCTCTTTAAGTTTATGAATCGTTATGATGGCATTATTATATGTAGCGATAAATTTGTTTTCACATGTCGTTTTATCAATCTTTAATTTCTGATAATCATATTTGTCGAGAGTATCAAGAGCGTAAGTGTAATCCGTTACGACATTGATTAAATCCAAATTCTCCTGGTTTGATAATTCAGGCTGAGAACTGATTGTACGACCGAGTATATGAACTAATTGCGACAGTTCTTCATACTTCCTTTGTGAGATTTTATCGTTGACAACAAAACCTTTGATTAGATAATCCTTAAGGATTCTGTTAGCCCAGATCCTAAAATCAACACCTCTTTGAGATTTGACCCGATAACCGACTGAGATTATAACATCTAAGTTATAAATATTAACCTTGTGTACTTGTATCTTATCTTTGATTGCGCCATGTTTAGTGAGGCCGTCTAACAACAAAAAGTTAGGCGGTTTCTTTTTTCATATGATATTCGTTTCAAAAAAGGTTTTCTTGAAAGATTGTGTCTCAAATTTATAAAACGAGATTCCGGTTGTGCAAAACTGCATATAAAGCGAAGAA
>JAFTXI010000048.1 GCA_017461665.1 Bacteroidales bacterium
GCAAATCTATATCTTAACTCATCTATATACGGTCTTTCAGGACCGCATTACAACCACGGAAGCCCGTTGCGTATTAAACAATCTACCAACGAATTGCATTATTTCCCAATTTCCTGCCATTTTCTCGCGAGTTCTTCTTATATTTGCAGAACTTAAAAAAATATAATTATGGCATTGAATTGTGGAATTATTGGCTTGACCAATACTGGAAAGACGACAATATTTAATTGTATATCAAATACTAAAGCTGAAATAGGCGGATTTGCTACCAAAACGAATATAGGAATGTGTGAGGTACGCGATGAACGTCTCAAACTTATTGATAATATCTCTCATTCTAAAAGAATTGTTCCGGCAACAGTGGAAATCGTTGACCTTCCAGGATTAAGTAAAGGCGGCGAAGGCGTCGGTAATAAATTGCTTGCAGAGGTACAAACTGTCGATGCTCTTATTCATGTGCTTCGTTGCTTCGATGATGAAAACGTCCCTCATAGTGAAGGTAGCGTAGATCCTGTCCGCGATATGGAACTCGTCGATTTGGAACTTCAGGTTCGTGACTTGGACTTGGTGACTCGTAAACTCCAACGTGTTGAGAAGCTTATGAAAAATGGTGAGAAAGATAATAAGAAAGCTTACGAAGTTTTGACAATATATAAGGAGGCTCTTGAAAATATGCAAAACGCCCGTGATGCTAAAGTCTCTGACGAAGATAAAAAATATATACAAGATATTCAGTTGCTTACAGCAAAACCTATAATGTACGTATGTAATGTCGATGACGCTTCTTCAACATCAGGAAACAAATATTCAGAGGCTGTGAAAGCTGCTCTGAAAGAAGGCGACGAAATGCTCGTAATAGCTGGTAAATTAGAATCGGAAATCGCTGAACTCGACGAAGACGACAAGGCTATGTTTATGGAAGACGCAGGCTTGACAGAACCAGGCGTTAATAAGCTCGTTCGCTATGCTTATCAGACACTTAAGCTTCAATCGTTCTTTACAACAGGAACAGATGAGACTCGTGCTTGGACAATTCATATAGGTGATACAGCTCCAGTTGCTGCCGGAGTGATTCACTCTGACTTACAACGCGGATTTATCCGTGCTGAGGTGATGAGTACGGATGACTTCTTGAAATATGGCTCGGAAGCTGCTGTAAAAGAAGCAGGTAAGTTCCGCGTAGAAGGAAAGAATTATATCGTTCAAGACGGTGACATCTTGAATATCAGATTTAACGTCTAATGATTACTATTATACACTTTAAACTTTTAACTATAATACTTTCAACTACTCTAAACTATAACCTTAAACTATAAACTTTATATGGAAGAATATGTAGTATTAGTTGATACCAACGACAATCCTATCGGCTTGATGGAGAAGATGGAAGCTCATATTAAAGCTGAGTTGCATCGCGCTTTCTCAATTTTCATTTTTAATTCAAAAGGGGAGATGTTGTTACAGCAAAGAGCCTTATCTAAATATCATACACCAGGCTTATGGACAAATACATGCTGTTCGCATCCGCGTCATGAAGAGTCTCTCGAACAAGCCACCACACGACGTTTGCAGGAGGAAATGGGAATGTCGTGCGAATTGAAAGAATTGTTCCATTTTACATATAAAGCTGATGTTACTCAAGGTCTTATGGAGCATGAAATAGACCATGTGTTTATAGGAACGACAGACGAAACACCGAATATCAATACTGATGAGGTAGAATCATGGAAATATGAGACCTTAGAATTCATACAAAAAGATATTGTGGAATATCCTGAATTATATACTCCTTGGTTCAAAATAGCGTTTAAAGAATTGTTAAATCATATTAATAAATAAGATATGGAACTTTCTCATTACCCATTCTTAAAAAATCTTAAGAAGAATAGATTTTTTCTATTGGCAGGTCCGTGCGTAATTGAAGATGAGGAATCACCTTTTAAAATAGCCGAGAAATTGTTAACTATTTGTAACACATACGATATTTCATTAGTATTCAAAGGTTCTTATCGTAAGGCAAATCGTTCGCGCTTAGATTCTTTTATGGGAATTGGTGATGAAAAAGCTCTAAATGTTCTTGCAGGAATCAAAAGAGAATTCAATGTCCCTGTTGTTACTGATATTCATGCAGTGGAAGAGGCACAGGTGGCTTCAGAATATGGAATTGATATTCTGCAAATTCCCGCTTTCTTATGTAGGCAGACCGACTTATTGATAGCAGCGGCAAAGACAGGAAAAACAATTAATATTAAAAAAGGACAATTTTTATCAGGAGCATCGATGCAGTTTGCTGTAGATAAGGTACGTCAATCTGGTAACGATTCAGTTATGTTGACAGAACGTGGTAATTTCTTCGGATATCAGGATCTTGTAGTGGATTACAGAAATATTTACGAGATGCAGCAATGCAACGTACCTGTAGTTATGGACGTGACACATTCTTTACAGCAGCCAAACCAAATATCAGGAGTTACAGGAGGTAGACCTGAATTAATCTCATTGATTTCCAAAGCTGCTATCGCTGTAGGCGCTGACGGCATATTTATGGAAACGCATCCTAATCCGGCAGAAGCAAAATCTGATGGAGCCAATATGTTACGTTTAGATTTGGTAGAAACTCTTATAGAACAGTTAGTTAGGATAAAAGAGGTGGTTTAAATATATAATCATACAAAAATAATTTCTGATAGAGTTTTATAAATTTTTTATGTAATTTAATAAAACTCTTTTTTTTTATAAATATTTACTTAACTTTGCCAAAAGAAGTCTCTGTGGTGACTCCTAAAAAATGTATTATTAACTAAATTTTTGCATTATGAAAAAGATTTACCTAACATTGTTATTCAATTTGTTATTATTTATTTCTGCTTCGGCACAAACTACACTCTTAGAAACAAGTTTTGAAGGTCCTGGTTTTGACGAAGGATGGACAATGGGTGTTTCTCAAGCAATTACACAAGCACCTCAGGATTATCCGGCAACAGGATTGGACCCATGGGAAAAATGGGATATTACAGATGCAACACCATTCGGTTATGTTCACTCAGGTGACTCTGCCGCATGGATTGGTGGAACTATGTATCCGGAAACAACACACGATTGGCTTATGACACCAGTTATTTCTATCCCAGAAAATGAAAACGCTGTTATTAATTATTGGTTATGGTATCATTCTGAAGCAATGTATATCAATTATTTCTACATCATGATATATGATATGGAAAGCGAAACCTGGAATGAAGTATATAAATTGGCTAACGATTTCAATTCTCCTTATCACTATACAGAACCATACAAATTGGATATTTCAGAATGGAATGGCAAAGATGTTAAAGTTGCTTTCGTGAAGAACGGAACTTATCAAATGGCTATGGACGACATAAATATCATATCATACAATAATGATAACTTAAATGAGAATACCAAATCTAATATGATGGTTTATCCGAATCCAGCTAATGAAATCTTAAATGTTAAAATTGAGACAATTCCTAACAATAATGTCTTGACGATAACTGATGTTACAGGAAGAATTGTTATTAGAACAACAATAGTAGACAATACTTCTAATATTGACATAAGTGATTTGAATGCAGGTATATATATTGTGACATTAGATAAATATCGTACAAAACTTATCGTAATATAAAATTTTATTTTTACTTTAAATGATGAAGTTGTGTGTGAAGTACATGCAACCTCATCGTTTAATACATTGATTATAAATAGTTTTGAATGATAACATCGCGTAATGTTTCTTTTACCGTCTTCTCGCTTTTTAAAATTTCCAAGATACGCTTTGCTCTGTTGTATATGGTGTTGTATGTCTTGCCTGTGACTGCAGAGATATGTTTCTCATCCATACCTATTAAATATAGACATAGATAAACACTATCCTGTTGTTTTAAACCTTCGTGGTTAGAGATGATTTTATTGAAAGCATTGTTGAAAGTCTTATTAAACAAATCAACCATTTCTTTTTCCTGGCTTTCACTTAACCTCAAATTAGGGTACTCTACATTTGTCTTTATTGAATTGTCGAGATTTATTTCTCTAAGTCGTTTGCATATCGGAGCCTCATCAAGAAGTTTCTTCAACTTCATATCAAAAGGAGCATGCATAAGATATTTCTTTGTCTTGATGTCTTGCAATTCGCTTTTGAGACTCTTGATTTTTTGTCTGATATATTTGTTTTCGGTAGATTTCTTATTAATCTTTTCCTGTAGTGAATTGATATAAAAAGTCTTCTCGTTTAGCTCTTTATCATATTTATTTTTCTTGACTCTGAGAAGATATAAGCCAAAAACAAAGAATATCAATGTTAATATCAAGATTATACCGAGGTATAGCAAGATGTTTCTGTAAATATTTTCGTTACGTTTGTTGATTCTATATTCTTCATACATGGAAGATAATTCTGTCTTAATAGAAGAAAGCATGATTTCCTTATTAGTATCTTCTGCGAGCATTGGAGCGTATTTTTTTATAAGTTCATCATTACCCATTATCAGACCAATCTCAATGATATGATTGGCAGAGTGTATCTTTGAGAATTTGTTATTTGGGAAATATTGCTCGTAATAAAACAGCGCAGAGTCTAATTCACCTATAGTATAATAAATATCGCCTATTATACCTGCAGCTTCCATTCTTAAGTTCTCAGATTCCAATGTGTTGTATTGATTCAACATCTTCGCTAATGGTTCTTCGTAATGGCCCATCTCGTATAAAATGGAAGAGTTGATTCTTTCTATGTCATGTTTAAGAGGCGATTCTTCGTTAAAATCCATTAGCAAGGAATCAGCCAGGTTAAGATATTGAAACGATTTGTCATAGTCGTAGTTATGTCCATACATCATGGCAATCATGATATTGTTACGAACGATGGCGCTTTGGTTGTCTTCAGATTCAAATAATTTATTGGCATAGTTAAGACATTCGATAGCTGCTTCATAAACGTCTAACCAATAAAGTATGTCGCTAAGTCTTACATAGATAAGAGCTTTGAAATGAGTTATTTCATCGCTTCTCGATTGGATGGCAGGTATGTTTTCTATCTGCTTTAAAGACTCTAAATAATTTGTGAACGCCTTTTTGTAGTTCTCATGTTCTTCCTCAGCCACACCTCTGTAATATCTCACTCTTGAATGTTGATATAATACATCTTTGTTGTTTGGATATAAATTGGTAAGACTATCGTAATAAGCTGATGCTTCTATCAATTCGGTGACGTCAATATGTTTGAGGTCGCATTTGTATCGAGCCTCAGCTAAAAGAGTATGATACTCGTATAACTCGGCTCTTTTTAAATTCATTAACTCTGTTGAATTACCTAATTTCTCAAGCATCACCAATGCCTGCTCTGGGTCGGACGACATCGTTTTGTTAATTTCATTTAAGATTCCATAATGATATGGCATCTCTGTTTCAGAAAATAGTTTAAACTTAGAACATGAAGTTAAAGTCAGTGCAGTTGATACAGCTAAAAATAGTAAAAATAAACCTCTACTCATTTCAGAAAAATTTGTACGCAAATTTATAAAATCTTTCTTAAAGAAAAAATTAAAAAATAACTCATAACAATATTTTAGACATATATCAAAAGAAAATAATCTTTTGCCGTCGGTCTTCTGTCATTAGACTTTTTTTCTATCTTTGCAGCTCAATTCATTAAGCATTAATTTATAAAAAATATATAATTATGTTTACCATAGTTAGAAAAGAAGAATTAGCTCAAGAGACATTTTTACTTGAGATTGAAGCACCTCGTTTGGCAAAATCAGCATTGCCAGGTCAGTTTCTAATCGTGAAGACGACAGAGAAGTCGGAACGTATTCCTTTAACAATCAGCGATTATGATGTGGATAAAGGTACTATTGTCATCGTATTTAAGGCAATTGGCAAATCAACAAGAAAGATGGCAGAATATAATGTAGGCGAAAAGTTCGCTGACGTGGTAGGACCTTTGGGAAGACCATCGGAATTTGTGCATCTCAGCGATGAAGAACGTAAGAATAAGAGATTTGTATTTGTTGGCGGCGGAGTAGGTATTGCTCCAATCTATCCACAAGTCAAATGGTTATATGAACATGGCGTTAAAGCCGATGTCATTGTCGGCGCAAAAACCAAAAGCCTTTTAGTTTATGAAAAAGAATTAGATTCCATCTCAAATCTTTACGTCACAACAGACGACGGTTCGTCACAATATAAAGGATTAGTGACCGAGATGTTGCAGCGTCTCGTCGATGAGGGAAAACAATATGATGAAGTTATCGCTATTGGCCCGCTCATCATGATGAAATTCGTTTCACAGCTTTCTTCAAGACTCGGTATCAAATGTACAGTCAGTCTTAACTCTATCATGGTCGATGGTACAGGTATGTGCGGCGCATGTCGTGTCAGCATCGGTGGCGAGACCAAGTTCACTTGCGTCGATGGTCCTGAGTTTGACGGTGCATTAGTCGATTTCGACAATGTGATGAAACGTCAGGCTATGTACAATAATGTTGAAGGACATAAGATTTTAGAAAGAGAAGAGAAAGAAGAAGGTCACGTGTGTCATGTCGGCGGCATCGTTGAAGAGATGCGCGACAACAAGAAACGCGTTCCTGTAAGAGAACAAGATTCAAAAGTCAGAGCGACGAATTTTGAAGAGGTATGTTATGGCTACGATGCAGAAGAGGCTGTCATCGAAGCACAACGCTGCTTGAAATGTAAGAACCCACAGTGCGTCAAGGCTTGTCCTGTAAATATAGAAATACCACAATTCGTGAATTGCGTTGCTGAAGGTAGATTCGAAGATGCAGCACGCGTTATTAATAAGAGTTCGGCACTTCCTTCAGTATGTGGTCGCGTCTGTCCTCAAGAGTCGCAATGTGAAGGCTCATGCGTCATGGGTAAGAAATTCGACCCAATAGCAATCGGTAAGTTGGAACGTTTCGTCGGCGATTGGTCACGCGACAATGGCGTCGAGTTCGACATGCCAAAGGAAAAGAACGGACATAAGGTGGCTGTCGTTGGTAGCGGTCCTGCCGGTATCACTTGCGCTCAAGACCTCCTCATGATGGGATATGATGTCACCGTCTTTGAAGCTCTCCACGAGTTAGGCGGCGTGTTGTCATACGGAATCCCTTCATTCCGTCTTCCAAAAGAGACAGTGGTTCGTCATGAGATAGACAATGTTAGAAAGATGGGAGCTAAGTTTGAGAAAGACGTCATCATCGGTCGTACTGTCACCATCGACGATCTGATGGAGAAAGAAAACTTCGAGGCTGTCTTCATCGGTTCAGGAGCCGGCCTTCCAAAATTTATGAATATTCCGGGAGAAAATCTCTGCGGCGTAGTATCAGCTAACGAGTTCTTGACAAGAAACAATTTGTTGTTTGCATATAAAGAAGGTTTTGAGACACCAAACTTCGTAGGTAAGAAAGTAGCTGTCGTCGGTGGCGGTAATGTCGCTATGGACGCTGCTCGTACAGCCTTACGTCTCGGAGCAGAAGTGTCGATAGTGTATCGTCGTTCGGAGAAAGAGCTTCCTGCACGTTTAGAAGAAGTACACCACGCTAAAGAAGAAGGTATCATCTTCCGTATGCTCACCAATCCAAAAGAGATTTTGGGTGACGAGAACGGCTGGGTCTCAGGAGTGAGATGTGTTGAGATGGAACTCGGTGAACCTGATGCATCAGGACGTCGCATCCCGATAGAAAAGGCAGGTTCAGAGTTCGTATTAGATGTAGATATGGTCATCATGTCACTCGGTACTTCACCAAACCCATTGATTCTTAGCACTACAAAAGGCCTCGAGGCAAACCGTCATAAATGTCTTATCGCCGATGAAGTCACGATGCAGACAACACGCAAAGGCGTCTTCGCTGGTGGCGACGCGGTAAGTGGCGCTGCAACAGTGATCCTCGCAATGGGCGCAGGTAAGAAAGCCGCCAAGGGAATAGATGAATATATTAAACAATTGACAATGAACAACTGACAATGAACAATTGGAGGACGTGGTTTTTCTGCGTCCTCTCTTTTATAGATTTTAGATTTTTAAACAAAATAGAATAACATGAAAAAGATTATTTTGACTTTGTCGATGATGCTGTTTGTTATCGCGACATATTCACAACAAATCTATAACTTAAAGACCTCAGACTTCCCAGATGGTAAATACGAAAAATATATCGGAACCATCAGAGTGACAGGTGAGGTGTTGAATGGAATGAAAGAAGGTTCGTGGGTAGAGAATCATCCTAACACCGATTTGCCCCATTACATAATACAATATGAAGAAGGTAAGAAAGACGGACTTTATTTGGAGTTCGACAAATCTGCCAACATCATCAAGAAGATAGACTATAAAAACGACATGATGGACGGACTTAACTGCGTGTGGTTCAAAGGCGGACGTTCTTCTGTTAAACAAGAATATAAAGAAGGAAAATTGGAAGGCTTGTCGATTCTTTATTACGACAACGGATTCATACAAGAAGAGTCGGAATATAAAGATGGAAAAAGAAACGGCGTGACTATTTGGTATTCGTATGCCGATAAGGAACAAGGACCTAAAGCCGTGATGTACACCTACAAAGACGGATTGTTTGAAGGCGTACAAGAGACCTATTACGAAGATGGCAGACTGAAATCGCAGAAGATGTTTTCCAACAACGTAGCCAACGGTGTCGCGATAGAATTATACGAAGACGGCAGCATCAAGTCGGAATCCAACTATAAAAATGGCGAGTTGAAGGGTAGAGTGAAGGAATATAAGAAAGGGGAGAAGTTTGTAAACTAATAATTAGTAGTTAGGAATTGAAAAATGCCTTTCATTGACGAACTCATAAAATATAAAAGCTGTTCCATTGTGGGATTGGAGAAGAATACCGGCAAGACGGAGTGTTTCAACTATGTCATGCAGCGTCTTCCACTCGCCGAGAAACGCGTTGCTGTGAGTTCCATTGGCATCGACGGCGAGACGACAGACCAGGTCACAAGGACGGCGAAACCTGAGATATTCTTACGCGAAGGTGTTTATTTCGGCACCTCAGAGAAACATTATCTCACAAAACGTCTCAGCGCCGAACTCTTAGAGATTACCAACGAAAATACTTCTCTCGGAAATATCGTGATAGGCAAGTCTTTGACACCTGGAAAGATCCTCCTCTCCGGACCTTCATCGACAAACGGACTGCGTCGTTGGATGGATGATATGAAGAAATATAACATCGACCTGACGATAATCGACGGCGCTTTGTCGCGTATGAGTCTTGCATCGCCGGCGGTGAGCGAGTCGATGATACTCGCAACAGGAGCTGCTTATTCCGCTAATATCAACACCTTAGTTCAGAAAACCGCCTTCGTGGTGCAGATGATAAACTTGGAACTTACCTCACAAGAAAATCGTCATCTATTCAACGACGTCACGATAGGAGTGTGGGCTGTTGATGAAGATGACTCGCTTCATGATCTTAAAGTGGCGTCATCACTTTCCGTAAATATCAACACCGATGGTATAAAAAAATGTAGAACTTTATATGTAAGCGGCGCATTGACAGATGGATTTGTTAATCATGTCAGACAAAATAAAATATTCAACGAGACAGAAATAGTAGTCCGCGACTTTACCAAAATATTCCTTACTCCGATGACTTACAATACTTTCGTCAATGGAAGACGTAAGATAACGGTTTTGCAGAAAAGCAAACTCATCGCGGTCTGCGTAAATCCGACATCGCCCAACGGTATAGTCTTAGACTCTGAAAAATTATGTAACACCTTATCGGAAGCAATCAAACTTCCGGTTTATGATTTAAAAAGAAACTGATGCAACTGAGAAAACTTATTGATTCACCATGCGGACTGCGTTTTATGATTGATAACCTTTGTACGCATTCCGGTTATTCGAGAAAACTATTACTCGAAAGTTCTATGATGCACGACAGACTTTCCATCGAGAAGTCGTATGAGGTAATGAGAAAGTTTTATCACGTTGTTGATAATGAAGATAATAAGAATAAGATTCAGACTTTACAGTTTAAATTATGTAAGCTGAAGGACATAAACCACACATTGTCGCGTCTTGCAACCTCGGTTATTCTGGATGACATCGAACTCTTTGAAGTGAAGAATCTCGCTCTTCTTTCTGCCGATGTTAAACTTATATTGGAAGAATTGAACCTCAATGAGATAATAGTTATTACATCTTTGGAAGATGTCGTTAAGATTTTGGATCCCGACGGACTCCGCATAGCTACATTTTACATTTATGATTCTTATTCCGAGAGATTGGCGTCGCTGCGTAAGAAGTTGAAATCGAAGGATTTTTATCAAGAGACGATTTATAACGAAGTGGCAGCGTTGGAAGATGAGATAAGAAACGAACTCTCAAAACGGTTGAAACCTTATTCCGATTCAATGATAGTAGCGATGAATGCCTTGGCAGATGTCGATTTGAATCTTGCAAAATCGTTGCAGATGAAAGAGATGGGACTTTGTTTCCCGACACTTTCTTCTGAAGATAAATCCTCATACAAAGGCATTTTCCATCCTGAGGTTAAAAATATTTTAGAGAAAGAGAATAAAGAATATCAGAAAGTCGATATTGATTTTGGTCTGAAGCCTCTAATCATTATGGGAGCTAATATGGGTGGTAAGACCATCGTACTTAAGACTTTAGCATTATGTCAATATCTGCTTCAATTCGGATTCGGCGTTCCTGCTGATAGTGCAGAGATGATGATTTATGATGAGGTGTTCTGTCTCACCACCGACGATCAATCTATCAATAAAGGATTGTCGTCGTTTGCAGCCGAGATGAAAAATATTGACGCTGTGATAAAATCGTCTGATTGTGTTTTAGCATTGATTGATGAGCCTGCGCGAACCACCAATCCAACAGAAGGAACAGCATTAGTGTCGGCATTGGTGAAGATGCTTCAAGACAGAGCGATGAGTCTCATCATCGTAACGCATTATAATATAAAAACATATAACAACAAATGTCTTCGTGTCAAAGGTTTGATTGACGGCAAGATGAATTATGAGTTAGTCGAGACGCATGAAGGCGAGGTTCCGCATGAAGCTCTTAACATTGCAGAAAGTCTCGGCATTGATTCACGATGGATTGAATTGGCAAAGAAGGAAATGGAAGAGGGGAGATGAGAGTTTTTTAGGGGCGATAAGTCTATAAAGACAAATAAATTTCTACTATTGTAATTCGATGATTGTTGATAAAAATCTTTTGATAAAGACTTTTATCAACAATTGTTTTTTTAACTTTGTGTTCTGTATTGATAACATTAAAAATAGAACAGAATAAAATAGAGAAATTATGGAACAAATCAAAACAACGAAAGCTATTAGGTTTAAACTTGAGTCTAACGACAATAACAATTTGGTAATTGAAAGTATAAGTAACATCAACTCTAACAGAGAGTTCGACTTAGATATATTTGTCGACGATATAGATAATTTCATAAACTATTGCAACGATTTCTTGTTCGTTTCAAAGAAAATAAAAGGCAAGGATGTATTCTTCGTCAACAGAATGCTGATAGTTAAAAATGAGTGGCTTAAGGTTTATGCAAAAAATGAATTCGCAGAACTGAAACATAATAATAATGCCCAAAGAGTTCAATATAAAATAGGCGATATTGACGGATTGGATGCAAGAATAGAAGATCTTATTAATGAAATTGAAGGTATTTATAATGCATTAGTCGATGATGCTTCTGCCGAACTGCACGAAAGGGCAAAGAGAACTCAGACCGCATTGCTCCTTAAACGTTTATATTCGAACAACTCATTGCCTTGTCTTGTCTCGCTGATAGAAAACACTGTCGATAAAAATGAAAGAGGTAACCTTAGTTTGAAACTTAAATCAATGGGCAAGAAATTGCTCAAACAGCTTGAACTCGGCATTCAAGAATATCTGCCGGAACAATCGGCAGGAGTTACGCTCGCAAAAGCCTCGTTTAATTATTATACCATAAACAAAAAACCTATCGATTACGAAAAGAAAATAGATGAACTCTCAAACCAATTGAAGACATCGGTAGAAGATTGGAAAAATTTAAAAAATAGAGAAGGAAGACCGATGTTCCGCTTTGATGATGCTTTGTGGAAACTTATTCTGGTAAAAGCACAAAACAAACAATTATATCTCGGCGATTCTCCTTTTGCAGAAGTGAATGAATATGCAAGTCTAAGGCAGATTCTTAAAAACATCATGGCAAAACAAAAAGCTGAATTTTCTGAAATGATGCAGGACGGCGCTTCTTATCGTGAGTTGAAAAACAGCGATTTGTATTTGTTCAATTCAATCTCAGAAGACGAATATATTAAGTATTTTGATTTGACGGAAAAGATTGAAGAATTTGCAACAAAAGTTAATCAGTGTAGCGATGACAATAAAAAGAAGAATCTTAGAAGCGAACTTAATAAACTCAAGAAAAAAAGAGGTTCTTTAATAAATGCGGCGGAAAGAAATACCTCAAACTATTTCAAAACTTACAAGAGTTTCGCTGAGTTATATAGAAAAGTATCGCAAAAACACGGAAAGATATTGGCTCAACTTAAAGGTATCGAAAAAGAAAAGTCGGAATCGCAACTTCTTAAATATTGGGCAATGATTCTTCAGGATAATAACGGACATAAACTCGTGCTCATACCTAAAGACAAAATCAAAGATTGCAAGTCGCGTCTGACAGAATCAATTGCTAACAATGGCAGAATAAAACTTTACTGGTTCGAAAGTTTCACATTCAGAAGTCTGCAAAAACTTTGTTTCGGCAATCTCGATACAAATACATTCTATCCAGAAATTAAGAAAGAACTTCTTGGAAAATATTCAGAAATAGATGGACGAGGTTATCCTAAGTTCATCTCTGGCGAGCATGAATTTAAGGGCGATGAACAAAAGAAAATACAGTTCTACAAAGATGTCTTGTCAACAAAGTATGTACGCCAAAACTTGAACTTGCCTTTCAATGAAGTTAAAAACAAGGTAATTGATAAATCATTCGCTTGCCTGGACGATTTTAAAATCGCTCTCGAACAAATATGCTATAAGCGTATGCTGACGGTCGATGTTCATTTGATAAATGCCTTGCAGACTTATTTCAATGCTCAAATACTTGACATTACTTCTCTCGATTTGAGAAATAATAATGAAACTCATAAGGACAAGATTCATACTGAAATCTGGAAACAATTCTGGTCATCTGAAAATGAAAGAAATAATTTCGATATAAGAATAAATCCTGAAATCACTATAATATACCGTAAACCGAAGGAAAGCCGATTGGCAAAATATGGAGTCGGAAGCGACAAATATGATCCAAACAAAAACAATCGTTATCTGCACGAACAACTGACTTTGGTGACTACAATTTCTGAACATAGCAATGCGGTGTCTAAGAATTTGTCGTTCACAACCGATGAAGAATTGATAGATATGATAAACGACTTCAACGCCAAGATACGCGATGAGAAAATTAAATTCGCTTTCGGCATCGACAATGGCGAAGTCGAGCTTTCAACACTTGGAGTTTATCTTCCTGAATTTGATAAGCCAACGAATGACGAGAAAATAGCAGAGTTGAAAAATGTTGAAAAATACGGATTTAAGGTTCTCGAAATAACAAACCTTCTTTATTCTGAAGAAGATTATAACGATAAAGACAGAAGGATTATACAGAATCCGTCTTATTTCATGAATAAGGAATTGTATTGCCGCACATTTAAAAAGACAGAAACAGAATTTGAGGAGATGTTTAAAAACGTCTTTGAGGAAAAACATCTATTGACATTGGATTTAAGTACTGCAAAAGTCATCAACGGACAAATTGTTTCCAATGGCGATGTGGTGTCGTTATTCAATTTATGGATGCGTCATGCACAGCGTAATATTTATGAACTTAACGACCATGCAAATAAGAAGACAGCAAAAGAAATAGTTCTGAAGAAAAGTGAGGAACTGAACGCTGGCGAGAGAAGAAAACTGATAGACGGTTTGAATGAAAACAATAAAAAATACAACGATCTGTCAGATTACCAAAAAGAGCAATATGTAGAATGGAATTATAAAAGATGGAGATTTGAAGATGTTGAAAATGAAGATTTTGAAAAAATCTACAAAAATGGTCAAAGAGTAGGCAACTATCTGCATAATGTATTGATGGCTGTAGTTCACGACAAAGGAAATATTGAAAGCGTCATCGACATCTTTGATATTAAAAATGTCTTCAAATTCAGGAAAGATTTCTATTCTTTGAAGTCTGAAAATGAGATATTGGAAGAAATCAACAAGTACAATGTGAAAAGCATCTCCAACGAAGAGTTGGATTTGAAACTCAATCAGTTGAAATCCTCTTTAGTTGCAAATGTGGTCGGAGTGATAGACTTTTTATATAAACAATACAAGTCACGTTTCGGAGGCGAAGGCATAATCGTTAAAGAAGGATTTAACAGCAACAAGGTCGCAAGCGATAGAGAAAAATTCTCCGGCAATATTTACCGATTGCTTGAGAGAAAACTATATCAGAAATTCCAAAACTATGGACTCGTTCCTCCTGTTAAGAATCTCATGTTAGTTAGAAATGATGATTTGAGAGATGAAAACGCATTCTTTAATTTGGGCAACATCTGCTTTGTGGGATATGTAGGCACAAGTCAAAGATGTCCGGTTTGCGAGACGGGAAAACTCGGACATACTGAAACATGCTCGAATGATTGTGGCTTTGAAAGTAAAGGCATTATGCATTCCAACGATGGCATTGCTGGATTTAATATCGCTAAAAGAGGTCTCAACAACTTTAATAAATAATCGTCATGGCTAAAAAACATATTCTTGCAATAGACGAGACAGGGAATTTCTATTCTCAAAACTGGTCGTCGGTGTGTGGCGTATTGGTAAAAGGTAACGAATTGGAACTGAAGAAAGCTTATCAGAAATCTTATTCCGATTTCGGTTTTCCAGAACCTGTACCAAATGATATAAATAGTTTGTTGCAAACAAGTGAAAATATAGAGGATAATGCGAGGTTTCATTTTAACAAAATGACCGATTCGCAGAAGGAAATCCTTAAAACACATCTTTTACCTTTTGTAGATAAACTCTTCGTTTCAAAAGGAAAACCGGTTTTGTTTGCAAACAATCAGAACTGGTGGCTGATAGCAGTTACTGTTGTAATAAAAGAATTCTTGCGCGAATGTGAGTTTGGAAAAGGTGATGAAGTGGAAATATGGATAGACAACAGAAATGAAAAAGTATTCGGTGTTGCAGAAAATGTTGAATTCAAAGATTACCATGATAATATTAAGCAACAAATAGAAAACAATGTAAAACGTTTCGTGCCTGACAATAATTTGAAAATTTCCTTCAAATCAGACACGACTTCTCTCTTTATAAACCTCGCCGATGTTTGTTGTGGACTAAGAGAGTCGAAAGAGTTAAGCGATAGAGTGATTTTTTGTGATTGCAAATCTATGTATGATTATCTCGATCCTGTAGCTCATAAAGATAAGAATCCTTTTGTAGCTTTGTGCGCCATAATTCAAGAAGCAGATAACAAGAATTTTAGAAATATTGCTTACACAGAAGAAATCCTGAAGAAACTAAGATGTCTTGTCGATGATTATCATAAAGCTTGGGACATCTTTTACGACTTCCTGAAACTTCAAATCTCAGAACGTGAGTCGGATTCTGCACTCGTGAAAATTAAAGTCTTTGTCGAGATTTTCTTGAAGGAATTTAAAAATGCAGGAAAAGAAAAAGTGTTGACATCTAAATGTTTGGAACTTATGGTTCTATTTGTGGAATATTATTCTCATATCGGCGAGATAGAGACACCTTTCCTGCGTGATGAGGTGGAAATAGTTATGCAAAAATCAGATAAGAAATCAGAAACCAGGATCCTTCGTAAGTGGGAAAAACTTATTAGTTTCACATTGAGAGAAAGTCAGATATTTTTTAATGCGTATGATTTCGAAACGGCTAATAATAGACTTGTCGATGTCTGGGAAAAACACGAGACAATTGTAAATGCTTTGGGAAAATATTTTTCTGAAAAAGACGAACCCACAACGGCTCTGCTCGGTTCTTTGGCACAGTCGTATGCCTTCAACAACGACTTCGACAATGCCATCGATTATTTTGAACTCTCGAAAAATTACGCTATAAAGACGACTGCAACAACCGATTCTTATCTCTTTAATATCTACCACAGATTGGGCGATGCAGATAAATGCAAAGAGTGTTATGAGAGAATGTCTAAAGGAAAGAAACCGGAAGGAAATCTATGGAATATGCTTGCCTATTCAAAGTTGAGAGCTTTGGAATTGTATAAGAATAAGACATCCGAACATCCTGCAATTGACTTATTTGAACTGAAAAACTACAATGCTGAATATCCTTTCCCTCTCATTATGAAATGGGAAGCGATTGCTCTTTACTTGGAAGATGAGAATGCTCATAAAGAAAAGATAGAGAAATATTTTTCCGATGCCATAGAAAATCTGCTTAGAACAGAAAACGGATTCACTATAAAGACATTAGCCTTGCCTTTAATACAGTGCTATTCGTTCATTAATAAGCAAAATCGTTTTCATGCGCAATACAATCAAATCTTAAATGAATTGAAAAAGCAGTCATCATATTTTGAACAATATGTTGAGCAAAAGGCAACTCTTTTAGATTCCATTAAAAATGATGCTGAACTTTGGGAAAGAGCGATTTCCTTACCGTTTATTTACGCGTAACAGTATATGAATGATTATATTCTCATATCAAATTTGAATGATTTTATCTTTTGTCCGTATTCCATATATTTACATAATGTGTATATGGAGACGGACGAGGAATTGTATCATGCTAAACCTCAGACCAAAGGTAAAATAGCTCATAAAACCATTGACGAAAAGACTTCTACATCTAAAAATGAAATACAGTCGTTACCTGTTTCTTCCGACGAATTGGGTATTATGGGAAAAATAGATGTCTATAAGCCAAATGAAAAAACGCTTATAGAACGCAAGTATAAAATAAAACAAATTTATAGAGGTCAACTTTATCAAATCTGGGCTCAATATTTTTGTATGAAGGAAATGGGATATGAGGTTGAAAATCTTGCATTTTATGAGATTTCAACAAACAAAACAATTTCACTTGACTTACCTACAGAAATTGAAAAGAATGAACTCGAGTCATTTATCGATAAATTCAAAATGTTCGACCCATCGGAATCTATTCAAATTAATGAGAACAAGTGCAGGCATTGTGTATATTCTAATTTATGTGATAAAACTTCTGTAGAAAATGTTTACCAATAAGGATTTGGAATATCGAACTATATTTGTAGTTAATTGTCTTGAAAAGAGAAAATTAAGAGTCAGTAATGGAGAACTACTTTTGGAAGAGGAAAATGATGTGGAAAATATCACTCTTACCAAAATGCCTTTTCAGAAAATTCTTATGCTTTTTATAGTCGGACATATTAGCATCACAACGCCATTGTTGGAAAAATGCCAGCAATTCAATGTGACGCTTGTCGTTGTTAAACCAAATCTTCGTCCTGTTTTTTATTGGGCAAATTCTGCTGAGGCAAATTTTCTTTTGAGAAAGAAACAGTTTGATTTAGATAAAAATGACATCTCGATAGCGAAATCGCTCGTGAAAAATAAAGTTTCAAATCAATTGGCATTATTGAAGAAAACCAGAATGAAAGATGAACTTACATATAACGCCAAGATGGTATGTGTTGATATTCTGAATAAGATTGATTTACAAACCGACTATAATGCGTTGATGGGCTTGGAGGGAACTGCCTCAAAGAGTTTCTTTTCGGCATATTATCAGAAAAACAATTGGGTTGCTCGACGACCGAGAGTGAAATGCGATGCCATAAATTCCACATTGGATATTGGCTATACAATATTGTTCAATTATATTGAATGTTTTGTGAGAATGTTTGGTTTTGATGTGTATGTCGGAGTTTATCATCGTTTGTGGTTTAAGCGTAAATCGTTGATATGCGATTTGATGGAACCTTTCAGATGTATAATTGACAATACGGTCAGGACGGCATTTAATAGGAAACAATGTTCTGAAAAAGATTTTAGAAATGAGAAAGGAGAGTGGCGACTGAAATATGATAAATACAAAGATTATAATAAACTGTTCTTCGATGCTCTGATTCCGTATAAGACGGAAGTCTTTAAATATGTTCAGTCATATTATAGATGTTTTATGCAGGGAAAGACAATAGATTATTATCCTAAATTTGAAATATGATGTTAGTGGTTAGTTATGATATAGAAGACGATAAGTTGAGGACGCGTTTCTCCAAGATGCTGACGAAGCAAGGGGCGATACGACTGCAATTGTCGGTGTATGAGTTAAATAACACAAACCGAATGGCTGAAAATTTAAAACTCAAGATAGAGAGGTTTGCAAAGCATTTTGGCGGAGCCGACAGCGTCATCATTTTTGATGTGAATCGGGAAAACCTAATAAAATATGGCAATGCCATTCATCGGGACAAAGAGATCGTTTATTTTTGATGTTTTGCAAACCTCGGTCTCAATGTTTTTGTAATTTTGACTTAAATTGTTGATATATAAATATTTAAAAGTTCTTTGAAATATAGGGTGGGGTAAAGATGTTTTTGATTGTGAAAAAAATAACTCTTGTAAGTTGTTAATAAAGAATAATTTATTACATTTGCAAAGTCTTTTGCAGACCAGTAAGGTCTATAAAGACAAATGAATTTCTACTATTGTAGATAATTCTGCCAAATTTAAAGCCTCCGTCGTCTATAAAGACAAATGAATTTCTACTATTGTAGATAAAATAATTGGAAATTACAAAAGTCTCGTCTATAAAGACAAATGAATTTCTACTATTGTAGATGTAGAAATCCACCAGCTGTTTCAAATTCTAAGTCTATAAAGACAAATGAATTTCTACTATTGTAGATATAGATGGTTCTGTAGAGTATGGAGTAGGTCTATAAAGACAAATGAATTTCTACTATTGTAGATAAGTAATCGATCTTCTTAAAAACCCCTATTGTCTATAAAGACAAATGAATTTCTACTATTGTAGATAATATATTACTGATCAGCTTAATAATGGTGTCTATAAAGACAAATGAATTTCTACTATTGTAGATCTGACCATAGACAATTTTTCTTCTGTACGTCTATAAAGACAAATGAATTTCTACTATTGTAGATATTTGAGAAGTACCTGTTGTATAAATCGAGTCTATAAAGACAAATGAATTTCTACTATTGTAGATGAGTATTTTCTCTTTTGACTAATTCAAGTCTATAAAGACAAATGAATTTCTACTATTGTAGATATTTAAAAACTCAACGTTTGTCATCATAGTCTATAAAGACAAATGAATTTCTACTATTGTAGATCGCCTTTGTGGACCCAGCAAGTACCTCGTCTATAAAGACAAATGAATTTCTACTATTGTAGATTTTTCTTATCTTTTTGTTAAATTTGTTTCGGTCTATAAAGACAAATGAATTTCTACTATTGTAGATGCAATAAAACTTTTAACGAACACATTTTCTTGGTCTATAAAGACAAATGAATTTCTACTATTGTAGATCGTATAACCTCTCATTTGCGAAGAACAGTCTATAAAGACAAATGAATTTCTACTATTGTAGATCGATGTTCATTTGTGCAAATGTTTTTTTGTCTATAAAGACAAATGAATTTCTACTATTGTAGTAATTTAAGTCAACAGACAACAGACTTTGGGTTTGAGGTTTTATTGTGATATCCTTCAGTTATTACTAATTGTAAATCGTTAATTGTCAATTCAAAGTCGTCTCTTCCTGCCGCCTTGGAGAAATCGCGTGAAGAAATTTTATCGTAGAAGCGGTTAAGACAAAAATACTGTCTGAGCGCAGCGAGTTTATTTTTGTCCAGCGAAGACGATAAAATTTTAGCGTATTTATCCACAGCGGCGAGCTTTTTCTGTTTCTCTTTTTTGCGGTAAAAAAGAGAAAGTAACCTCTATAAAGACAAATGAATTTCTACTATTGTAGATCGGCAAACAAATCCGTGTCCGTTAGTGTAATTTGTGGGATATTTCTCTATACATGCTCCGTACCAAGTCCGTACCAACTCCAAGTGAAACATTGTTTTTTTCATCGGCAATTGAAAATTGGAAAGTGCTAATTGAAATCATTTTTTAATTATTATTGAAAATACTTAATTTTTCTTCTCCAAAGAAATCTTTCTTCGATCATTTTTCTTAATTTTGCACTTGCTCGTTGAATCTGCCTATTTTTTTAATTTCTTTTTTGCTTTAAAATTCAAGAAATATTTTTTATATTTGTCGTCTTGTCAAATATTTGATATATTCTTTATAAATTATTAAGAATTAAATAAATAAACAGATATAAAATTAATGAGATGAGTAAATTAGGCTTAGATTTTGAAAAAGTAGCTAAGGCTCGTAAGTTGGCGAAGAACATCGCCGACGACGTTCAAGGTTTTGTTGAACAATATACAACCGTCGCCGTTGAGCGTACTTTATGTCGTTTGATAGGCATCGACGGCGTTGATGATAACCAAGTGCCGCTGCCAAATGTCGTCGTTGATACTTTGAAAGACGCCGGCGTCCTCGGTGAAGGCGTCCTCTTCTTCATCGCCAACGCGATGATTGCAACAGGCTTGAATCCTCAACAAATCGCTGAACAGGTAGCCAAAGGCGAATTGGATATAACAAAGGTCGAGACAAGAGACAGCAAACAAATCGCTGACGCCTTGCAACCTATAATCGATGAAAACATAAACAAGATTCGCGCTCGCCGCGCTCGCCGTGAGCAGTATCTCAACACAATAGGCGAAGGACCAAAACCTTATCTCTATATCATCGTCGCTACAGGTAACATCTATGAAGACGTCGTTCAGGCACAAGCAGGCGCTCGTCAAGGTGCCGACGTCATCGCTGTTATCAGAACAACAGGACAAAGTCTCTTGGATTACGTTCCTTATGGTGCAACGACAGAAGGCTTCGGCGGTACTTTCGCAACACAGGAAAATTTCCGTATCATGCGTAAGGCATTGGACGAAGTAGGCGAGGAGGTCGGTCGTTATATCCGTCTCTGCAACTACTGCTCAGGTCTCTGCATGCCGGAAATAGCAGCGATGGGCGCTCTCGAAGGTCTCGACGTCATGCTCAACGACGCTCTTTACGGAATCTTGTTCCGCGACATCAACATGCAACGTACTCTCATCGACCAATATATGTCGCGTATCATCAACGGCTTCGCTGGCGTCATCATCAACACAGGTGAAGATAACTACCTCACCACAGCCGACGCTGTAGAAGCTGCTCACACCGTTCTCGCTTCCGACCTCATCAACGAACAACTTGCTTTGTCGGCAGGTCTTAAAGAAGAACAGATGGGATTAGGTCATGCCTTCGAGATGGATCCAGAGTTAGAAAACGGATTCTTGTATGAACTCGCACAAGCTCAGATGACACGCGAAATATTCCCTAAGGCAACATTGAAATATATGCCTCCAACCAAGTTTATGACAGGTAACATCTTCCGCGGTCACATCCAAGACGCTCTCTTCAACATGATTGGCATCTGGACAAACCAAGGAATCCAGCTTCTCGGAATGCCAACAGAAGCAATCCATACTCCTTTCATGAGCGACCGTTATCTCTCAATAGAAAACGCAAAATACATCTTCAACAATATGCGTAGCATCGGCGACGAGATGGAATTCAAAGCCGACGGTATCTGCCGTAACCGCGCTAAGTTGGTCTTGGACAACACCATCACTTTGCTTGAAGACATCAATAAAGAAGGTCTCTTCACCGCTCTCGAAAAAGGTATCTTCGGCGACGTCAAACGTCCGATGAACGGCGGTAAAGGTCTCCAAGGCGTTACCATGAAGGGTGAGAACTACATCAACCCATTCGTTGAATTGATGAAAGGAAAAAATTAATTTGTAAATAAAAAGAAAAACATATAACCATGAGTGAAGGATTATATTCAATGGAAGCTAAGGATTTCGACAAGACCTTAGATTTAACAAAGATAAAACCATACGGCGATACGATGAACGACGGCAAGGTACAGATGAGTTTCACTTTGCCAGTGCCATGCGGCGCCGAAGCTGTTGAAGCAGCGAAACTTCTTATGAAAAACATGGGATTAGAAAACCCAAGCGTTGTCTATTATAAAGAACTTACACCAGGATTTACTTTCTTTAACTGCTACGGCAGCTGCCAACATACAGTCGATTATTCAACTATCTATGTTCCTAAAGTGGAAAGCAACGTGATGGATATGTATGAGACAGACGAGTTCATCAAGGAAAACATCGGTCGTAAAGTCGTTATCGTCGGAGCAAGTACAGGTACCGACGCTCACACTGTAGGCATTGATGCCATCATGAATATGAAAGGCTATGCCGGACACTACGGTCTCGAACGCTACGAAATGATTGACGCATATAACTTAGGCAGTCAGGTGCCTAACGAAGAATTCATCGCTAAAGGCATCGAACTCGGCGCTGACGCTTTGATAGTCTCACAGACAGTAACCCAGAAAGACGTTCATATCCAAAACCTCACCAACCTTGTCGAGTTGATGGAAGCAGAAGGCTTGCGCGACAAGATGATACTCGTCTGCGGTGGCGCTCGTATCACACACGAACTCGCTAAGGAATTAGGCTACGACGCTGGCTTCGGCATGAACACCTACGCCGACGACGTCGCTTCTTTCGTGGTAGCAGAGATGGTAAAAAGAAACATGAAATAATATTAATAAGGTAATACATAAAAACATAAAACTATGGATAAAGATCAAATAAGAGAAGTCATCGCCAAGAGAGCAGCCAAAGAGTTGCACGACGGCGACGTTGTCAATCTTGGTATTGGTATCCCAACTATGATTCCTAACTACTTGCCTGAAGGTGTCACCGTCACTCTTCAAAGTGAAAACGGCGCTATGGGTATGGGACCTACACCGGCAGCAGGCGAGGAAGACAAGAACCTCATCAACGCTGGCGGCGGTTACATCACCTTGTTACCAGGCGGCAGCACTTTCGACTCAGCTACATCATTCGCTATAATCCGTGGCGGTCATGTCAACGTCTCTTTCCTCGGCGCCTTGCAAGTCGATGAAAACGGCGACCTTGCCAACTGGATCATCCCAGGCAAAATGGCTCCAGGTATGGGCGGCGCGATGGACTTAGTGGTAGGTGCCAAGAAAGTTATCCTCACCATGGAACACACACAGAAAGGCGCTCCTAAGATCTTGAAGAAATGCACACTTCCTCTCACAGCATCAGGACAGGTCAATATGATTATCACTGAGATGGGCGTAATGGAGATAACACCAGAAGGCATCGTCCTCACAGAGATACATCCAGAATTTACAGTGGAAGATGTACAAGCAGCAACAGAAGCAACATTGATTATTTCACCAAATTTGAAATCAATGGTTGAATGACCGTATGGACGTATCGCATACGTCCTATCGCATACGTCCAATATTGAGACGCGTTAACAATATCTATGATATAACAGGGTTGTTAATGCGTCTCAAAAAGTATGTCAATTACACATATAAAATAAACCATAAGACGTCTGGTACAGACTGAATAAGATAAAAACCATAATGAATTTGGAGAAAAACAGCGATATTTTGGCTTTCGTTCTGAACAATTATATAAAATGAGTACTTGTATTTAAGGTTTTTGTTTTTCTAATATTTTGCTTATCAATTATA
>JAFTXI010000049.1 GCA_017461665.1 Bacteroidales bacterium
AAAATAAAAAAAAAAAAAAACTTGTTATCTTTATGTATTAAGCATGATTATTTTGATATTAGAAAAGGGACGCAATTTTTATTACGTCCCTCAACTATCAATTGTCAATTGTTAATTATTCATAAATGTTTCTTATTGAAACGCCGTTGTTGAAGTTTTCGATACCTTGTTCTAAGAACTTCACGAAGGCGTCTTTATCTAAGTTGTAAGAACGTGGTTCAACCAATACTTCGCCGTTGTGTCCCATGAGACAGTAATATGGCTGAGCGTTTGCTTCAAACTTAGAAATTTGGAATGTAGCATTTTTACTACCGATAGAAGTCTTCTTCTTCTTACCTTTAGAATTTACTGTCCACTCGTCTTCAGGAAGAGTAGTCTTGTCATCAACGTAAAGAGCGATAATCACATAGTCGTCGCGCAACATTTCAAGGACGCATGGATCACTCCAGACGTTGGCTTCCATCTCGCGGCAGTTCACACAACCGTGACCTGTGAAGTCGATATAGATAGGTTTGTTTTGAGCCTTAGCACAAGCTAAACCTTGTTCATAATCGAAATAACCTTTAAGTCCGTGAGGCAAGTGTAAGAAGTCGGCATATTTAGGTTCTTCGCACAATACTGAAGTCACTTTTTTATCGACTTGTTCTGTTTGAACTGAGATGTTCGACATTTTTGCATCTACATAGTTTATAACCTTATCAGCGTTTTCTTGGTTAAGGCGATTGAGGTCGAAGTCCATAGTTTGTTGTGGTGGCAAGTAGCCAGACAAAGCTTTAAGAGGAGCGCCCCACATACCAGGAATCATATATACTACGAATGTGAATACTATGATACAAAGGACAAGACGGAATACTGAAAGATGTTGAACGTCTGAGTCGTGAGCGAATTTTATCTTTCCTAAGAGGTAGAGACCTAACAATGTAAACACCACGATCCAGATAGCGAGATAGACTTCGCGGTCTAAGAGACCCCAGTGATATGTTTGATCAGCGACGCTTAAGAATTTGAAACCGAGAGCGATTTCGACGAAACCGAGAACGACTTTCACTGAGTTGAGCCAGCCACCGCTCTTAGGCATGTTTTGTAACAATGATGGGAAGAGAGCGCATAATGCGAATGGGAGACCGAATGTCATCGCGAAGACTAACATTGTAAGAATTGGAGCCCAGAATTCGCCGGATAATGATTGGATAAGTGCTGTTCCCACGATAGGTCCTGTACAAGCGAAAGATACGAGCACGAGTGTCAATGCCATGAAGAACACGCCGCCGAGACCTTTACTGCTGCTTTGTTTGCTGTCGCTCTTGTTAACCCATGAACTTGGTAATTGAAGTTCAAAAGCACCGAAGAATGATGCTGCGAACACCATAAATATCAAGAAGAAAATGATATTGATCCATGATGTTGAAATCCAGTTGAAGATACTTGCTGTTGAATCTTCACCACCGCCGAATCTTGCGATTAAGATAAGAGCTGCGATAGGAAGAGTGTAAAGAACCACGATGAAGACATAGTACATGATTGCTTTAAAACGACCTACAGCCTTACTTTCGTCACCATGTAAGAAGAACGAAACTGTCATTGGAATCATTGGGAAAACACATGGAGTCATAAGAGCTGCCAATCCCCAGATGACGGCACCTAACAACATACCCAAGAGACCACCTTTACTTCCTGATGTCGCTGCTTCATCTGTTGTAGCTTCTTCAACTACTGCAGTTTCCCCTAATTGGAATTCAAAGTCGTATGTAAGTTGAACACATTGTTCTTTGCATGATTGTCCGCTGATTACACCAGCAACAGTAGCTGTTCCGTCTAACAATTTCACTCTTTGTTTGAAGACAGCTTCTTTCTCAAAGAAATGTTCGTCGATTTCAAAAATGTCGCTGTAATGAATGGTTGCTTTTGGTTCTATCACGCCGCCAATACGTTCAATTCCCAAAGTATCGGTGAATTCAAAATAGAGGGGCATTGGTCCTCCGAATGGAGTGTACTGTGAATAAAGATGCCAACCATCTTCAATTTCTGCTTTGAATACAAGATTGTATTCATTGTTACCTAATTTCTCAGTCTCGACCGACCATTGAACAGGCTCAACCATCTGAGCTTTTGCTACGAATGGAAGCATCAAAACTAATAAAGTAATGAGTTTAAAAAACTTTTTCATGATTAGTTTATTGATTTATAATTATTACTAAACTTATTTCAATCCTCATAAAAATCGCGCAAATTTAAGAAAAAAACTTTAACTCTCTAAAGTACATTGAAAAATAACTTTAGTTGAATCTGTAATTTTTACTTTATCGCTTATTCTATATCCGACGACCCACAAAATCAAATTGTTAGAATCTTCCATAATCCAGACGTTTTGTTTTTGATAAGTGGAAAATCCCATATCGTTAAAGAAATCGCTGAGCAATTTGGAACCTTTCATTCCTATTGGATTGAACCTATCGCCTTTTCTCCAACGACGCAGCTTCAACGGAAACGCTACCTTTTCCATATCGAATTGCGCTACCGAGACATCTCTTATCAATTTAAAATCGACGTCTTTGTTAAAAACTGAAAATCTGAGTCCCCAAGTCTCAAAGTCACCAAGTCCCAAAGTCCCTGAGATCCTGAAATCCGGAAATCCATAAATCCAATACTCCTCTTCCTCTTCTTTATTCTTAAAAATCTCAATCTTACCTTTTTGTACCGACGCAACTAAACATGAACAAAGTCTGCTGTCCGTTGTCTGTTGTCCGTTGTCGATTGAATAAAACAGAGCTCCGGATTTTCCACTTCTCATCGCTTCAAACATGGAAGCGCTCTGCTCATAATTGAATCCATATTTTCTAACCCATTCAAAAAGAAGCTGTCGCCCGTTTTCATTCTCAAGGAAAAACTTGTTTTCAATAAATCTATAATCGCCATTAACATTTTCATGCTGCGATAGTTTTTCATCAATCAGGCTTCTATATAATTCATTTTCAGAAGTAAGACAATCTACGGAAAACTTTAAACTCTGACGTGCGCCATCTTTTATCTCATCAAAAAACGGCATCAATTGATTTCTTATCTTATTCCTCAGATAAACATTTTCCTGATTGGTATAATCCTCAACCCATTGAATCGCATTGTCTTTTGCAAAAGCTTCAATCTGTTTTCTATTTGTCCAAAGTAAGGGGCGGATATAAAAATCATTTTGAGGTTTCATTCCTTTGAGACCTTTTATTCCGGATCCGCGCAGCAAATTAATAAAGAACGTCTCAACCTGATCATCGCCATGATGAGCAAGAGCGACTTTGTCGAAATTATTAACTTCTTTTAACTCTTTAAACCAAGAATAACGCAACTCGCGAGCCGCCATCTCGATAGAAAGAGAATTTTCTTTAGCGTAAGTCTCGGTGTCGAAATGCTTAATATATATAGGTATGTTATTTTTATTTGCGAATTCCGTAACAAATTTCTCATCACGATTTGAATCATCACCACGCAAATGAAAGTTACAATGAGCGAAAGATATAGATATTGGCCGTTGTCTGTATAACATTAAAAGTTTCGCCAAGACGATCGAATCAACGCCGCCACTTAAAGCCAACAAGACTTTATCTCCTTCTTGAATTAGATTATGCTCCTCGATGAACTTCTTAAAATCTCTTAACATAATCACCGCCCATGAAATAAACAATAAGGAAACCAATGCTGAGACCTATAGCTCCGCAAAGAAAATATATCAGCATTTTCTTTGGTGTAAGACCTTCTTCTTCAAGAACCTTATCGATGTTCTTTTTCACCACATCACCTACCCTCACCGTCTCAAATTCTTCAGGGAGATTAAACTCCTCCTCATTGAAGACAAGACCTGAGTCTTTCACAGGTTTGGCTCTCTTCTCAAAATTATAATCTAAAACGTAATTATCTTCAAGAAGGAAACGAACAGATGTTGGCTGGTTCGAATCAGACGCCGAAACAATTCCTAATTCCTCATTCCTCATTCCTAATTCTGAAAACACCATCGCACGTTTTCCTTCATTCTGTTTTAGCAAGATTTCCGTGTCGTCTATCGTGATATAAGCTATGGAAGAAGTCTGTTGTCTGTTGTCTGTTGTCTGTTGACTATTTTCAAAATATAAAATTAAAAGCGAGACAGCAAGAGAGCTTATATCCTCGTGAAGTTGAATGATAAAGTCGCCATTTTCAAGTTGAAAGATTTTAAAATCCACATCAGGAGCGAATGAATTAGGATAAAGTTTTACCCAATCTTTTAAAAGTTCTTTGATGTCATTGGACGTATGCGATACGTCCCTACATATTCTGATGTAATCCATAACTTTACTTCTTTTGGTTTTTGTTTCTTCTTTTATCGACAGAGAATCCGAAGCCGCCGATTTTTTCACCGAGAGTATAATATTTCCCGTGTGAATATGTTATCAAATCTGCTTGATTAAGTTGGAATTGTCCTGTGCTTGGATCGTAGAATTTTGTGTCGCCGTTGACAGCCACGACATTTGCTATGAACATATCGTGTGTTCCAAGTTCTTTCACCTCAACCACTTGACATTCTATGTTAAGAGGCGATTCTGCTATGAGAGGAGCCTTCACTATCTGTCCTTGTTCTGGCGTGAGGTGCATCTCTTTGAATTTATTGTAGTCTTTTCCAGAGCGTACTCCGCACCAGTCTGTTGCACGAGCAAGTTCTTCTGTAGTAAGATTTATGACGAACTCTTTTGTGCGCATTATGATAGGATGCGAATGACGTTCTTTTCTAAGGGAGACGTAACACATCGGAGGATCGGAACAGATTGTTCCTGTCCATGCTGCTGTCACTATATTATAATTCTCGGGGCTGTCGCCGCAGCTTACCATCACTACTGGAAGAGGATACAACATGGTACCCGGTTTGAAAGACATCTTCATATTCAAAATATATTGTTAATTGCAAAGATAAGAATAATTAGGAGTTAGGAATTAGGAATTAGGAATTATTTTTTCTCTCGCGCAGAGGCTTGATGAGATCTCTCGTAGAGGCGCAAAGAAACGCAAAGTTTTAGCATATATACTTTGTGATACTCTGCGGCTCAGCAAGAGATGATTTTACAATACTCTGTGAGATCCCACACAAAACAAAATTGAAAATTTACAATTGAATTATACATCAAAAAAAAATTGAATTTTTGTTTTGCGTAATTAAAAGTTTGTGCGTATTTTTGTAGAATGAATAAGATTCTATTGGAAGTATTCGGTTTAACTTATAGTGGCTCACTAAGCGGAGCTTACGCCTTGATTCTTCGCAATAAAGAAGAGAAGAAACATTTACCTATTATCATAGGAGAAGCAGAGGCGCAGTCTATCGCGATAGCTTTGGAAGGTCACAAGAACAGACGTCCTATGACTCACGATTTGTTTAAGACATTCGCTGGTACTTTCGACATCGACATCACGGAAGTCGTCATCAGCAGATTCAAAGAAGGTTTGTTCTATTCGGAGCTTCATTGCATGAAAGATGGAGAAGCGTTTGTGATTGACACACGTCCTTCAGATGCCATCGCCATCGCAGTACGTTTCAAATGTCCGATTTACGCCAACCCGCAAGTCATGGAAGAAGCCGGAATAATCATGGACGAAGATGAACACACTGACACTGGCGACAAAGCAGATATTGACAACGACATCTTCGAAGACGGCGACTTTTCAAGATTCAGCACCGACGACTTGAAAATATTTATGGAAGAAGCAATAGAGAGAGAGGACTATCAGATGGCTACCATCTTACGTGATGAGATTAACAGAAGAAAAGAAATGATTTAAAAGACATTTTGAATAAAAATGAAACAATATTTAGATTTATTACAACATATTCTTGACGAAGGTTTTCAGAAAGGCGATAGAACCGGTACTGGAACGATAAGCGTTTTTGGTTATCAGATGCGTATCAACCTCAACGAGGGTTTTCCGCTTCTGACGACGAAGAAGGTTCATCTTCGTTCCATCATCCATGAGCTTCTCTGGCTTATCAATGGCGACACCAACATCAAGTATCTACACGACAACAAAGTAAGTATTTGGGACGAATGGGCTGACGGCAAAGGCGACCTTGGTCCTGTTTATGGTGCACAATGGAGAAACTGGAACAACGAAGGCATCGACCAGATCGCAGATGTCATCGATTCGATAAAGAACAATCCGAATAGTCGTCGTCATATCGTAACAGCATGGAATCCGAGTGTGTTGCCCGACGAGAAGTCGAAAGATTTCGCAGCTAATGTAGCTGCAGGTAAAGCAGCGCTGCCTCCTTGCCACGCCTTCTTCCAATTTTATGTAGCCGACAACAAATTATCGTGTCAGATGTATCAGAGAAGCGCCGACGTATTTCTCGGAGTTCCTTTCAACATAGCTTCCTATTCATTGCTGACGATGATGATTGCGCAGGTTTGCGGTCTCGGTCTCGGAGACTTCGTCCATACTTTTGGCGACGTTCACATTTACAACAATCACATCGAACAGGTGAAGCTACAGCTTAGCAGAGAGCCGCGTCCTTTGCCAACGATGCGACTCAATCCCGATGTCAAGAGTATTTTCGACTTTAAATATGAAGACTTTAAATTAGAGAATTATAATCCTCACGATGCCATCAAGGCAGACGTTTCAGTTTAACAAATAAGAATAACAAATTAATAATTACTTATATGAAACCCAAAATTTCGATAATCGTAGCGATGGCAAAAAACAGAGCTATCGGCAAAAATGGTCAGTTGTTGTGGCACATCTCCAACGACCTCAAACATTTTAAGAAAGTGACATCAGGAAGATGCGTTGTTATGGGACACAACACCTACGTCTCATTACCGGGACAGAAGGCATTGCCTAACAGACGAAACATCGTCATCTCCGATCGTTTGGATGCAGCTCCTGAAGGTTTTGAACTCGCAACATCAATCCAAAAAGCAATGAAGATAGTTGAGAACGAGAACGAGATTTTCATCATGGGCGGTGGAATGATTTACGAACAATTCTTGGATAAGGCTGAGACTTTATATCTCACAAGAGTGGAGAAAGATTACGAAGCCGACACCTACTTCCCTATCATCAACTTTGAAGAATGGGAATTGACCGACTTGGAAGTTATCGACGACGACCCACAAATCGACTGTTCATACAGATTCGAGACATGGGAGAAGAAATAATTTACAATTTACAGTTAACAATGTACAATTAAAAAAAATCCGACAAGTCGGATTTTTTTGTTTTTATATCAAAGTATACACAAAAAAAAGATAGGGTAACCCTATCTTTTTTATAATTGTTAATTGTCAATTGAAATCAGTGAGCAATAGAGATACGTTTTGTTGTTGTGTAATCTTCTGTTGTCACTTGAATCATATAAACACCTGATTCGAATTCGCTTGTGTTAATTTCAACATTATCGCCTTCAACTGATGTTTCATAAACTTTTTGACCCATCAAGTTAAACATTGTTATGTTGTTGATACCTGTAGCTTCTATAGTTATTTTTTCGTCAGCAGGGTTAGGATAGATACCAATTTGTTCTTGCAAATTATCTTGTACGCCAGTTTCTGAATAATAAACTTTAATGAAATATTCATTTCCGTACATTGCTTTTGCAGGAGCTGATAAACAATCTAACTCTTGGTAATAAGCGATGACTTTATAGAAATACCATGTACCTAAGGTCAATGATGAATTATCTGTGTAATCAGTTTTGTTAGCACCGAGGATTTTCACTCTAACCCATTCGCCGTCGTCACCGACTTTTCTCATGATATAATAACCGCTGAGGTTCTTTGTTTCTGGTTGTTCCCAAGTGAGTTTAGGTTTATTGTTAGAAGTGATTTCATACCAAAGATTCAATGCTGGTGCGCAGCCTTCTGTCAACACGCCACATGTTTCGTTGGTTTTTTCAGAGTTACCATTTTCGCACAATGCAGATACTTGATAGCAGTGGCCACCGAAAGGAATATCTTCGTCTATGAAAGAGGTTTCCTTTGTATGTCCGATGAGTAAACCATCACGATACACGTTATATCCGTAGAATGGTTCTGAGCCAGCTGCATCCCATGTAAGTTTCAACTGACCATCGACAACTGCAGATGTCAATGATGAAGGAGCTTCACATTGTACATCTTCTCCGCAGTTATTTTCTATTGTCAAGAACACGCCCTCTTGCATTTCTTGTGCTACGCCATCATAGCTGTACACTGTTTGATTGTTTGCATCTTTAACTAATATTGTGATGTCGAATGTAGGAGCATTTTCATTAGGAGCAGTCCACGCAAATTGTAACTTACCGAATGGAGCATTGATAGGTATTGTATTTAACGAAGAATTTGTTGTTGTAAGGTTTTCAAATCTATAACCAGTTTCATCATAAACTGAGACGTAAGCATTTCTCATACCTTGGAATGCAGATGATTGGAGGATGATAGTCCAATCGCATGTTGGGCCGACGAGGACTTTTTCAACAAGTGCCAAATCACCGTAAGCGCCGTTAGAAACAGCACATATTTTATAATCGAAGTAGCTGAAGCAAGGGACTTCTTCATCGACGAATGTCATTGATTCACCTACACCAGCATCTTCCAATTCAGCGATGACCTTACCATTTCTTTCAATAACTATTTTATCGATGCTTGAAAGATTAGCATTGCTTATTGATTTAGAAGGGTTAACCCATGACAATGTAACTGAGAGTGCATTATTGTCTGCAGGAACCGCTGTGAAGTTTGTTGGAGCCTGAGCTGCACTTTGATATACAGGAAGAGGCATAAAGTTGAATATAGATTGAACTTGGCTTACAGAATATTCTATTGCATTTGGTGCGAAGTAACCGTCACCTGAGCCGCCCCAGCCGTAGTTGAAGTGATATAATTGGTTTTCATCGTATCCGTCGCAAACGAAAGCGTGGCAACCTGTACCACAACCGCTATAATAAACAGGACGACGCATATCGATAGCGTTTTTCAAACTTGTCATCCATGCTGTATAGTTACCAAAGTTTGTCACTTGGCTTGGTGCATATCCGAAGTAGTTTTGTGCTGCTGCAGGGACATCTGTTGAGTGTGCACCACTACCTGTGCCATGGTGGTCATACATCATATTAACAGCGACACCACAATGATAGCTGATTGTAGCGATAGCATCTATTTGTTCTACTGGTGAAGATGCATCGATATAGTCAACCATGTTTTCCCAGTCGTATGTTGTTGCACCGAAGTTGACAGTCTGTTGTGGATATGCAGGAGTTTGCCAGCAACCATTTTCTGTATCATTACACATAGGAACGTATGTATGAGAGCCTGTACCTTGTGTTGGGTAATCCCAATAAGCCATAATTTGTGCCATAGCTGTTGCCACACAACCTACCACAGCGTGACCATGTGAAGCCCATGATGCTGATTGTTCTGGACAGAACTTATTGTAAGGCCATGATTGATTCCATTTTGTTGTACATAATGGTTCAACGCTTTGACCTCTCATAGCTGGCTTCGTCTTACCTGTTGTTTCCAAAGATTTCCATTCTGAAGCTATTCCCATTGTTGGAGCGATGTTATTTTCCTTTGCATACGAAATAGATTCTTTATAAATATCCATCATAAAACCAAGGCCTGGAACGATGTTGTTTGCATCAAAGGCACCGTTTTCAGAATAGCCAAGGATAGGACGCGTATTGTCTTCAGCTGAGACAATAATAAAACCATGATCCGAAACGTTGAAAACGTAGAAACATGGTTCTCCTAATTCTGAATTTTCTGTGTAAACCAACTGTAATGAGTTTGATTTTTGTACAAAGTTGGCTGAAACGAATTTTTGACCTAATTCCTTTGCTAAGTTAGCATCTACAGGATTGGCAAAAAGCGAGTTGAATGCCAACAGGACAACTGCTAATAGAAATGATTTTTTCATCTGTGATTTTTTTTGTTTATAATTTCTTATTTATTTAAATTTCCCCATTTTAATGAGTTCGCAAATTTAATAAAAAAAACATTGATTTAACTACAAAAAAATAAAAATCTTATAAAAAAAAGCGGCTCGAAAATTCAGAGCCGCCAAAAAAAATTAATAAACTTAAACTTAACAAATTCAAATCATTCCGACAAGACAATTTTTTGTACCATCTCGCCATTTCTTGAAACGACTTTCAACATATAGATACCATTGTCAAACATGCTTAAGTCTAGTTCCAAATTGTCGCTTTCTATATTTTGTGCGATGAGTTTTTGTCCCATCATATTGTATAAGGTAACGTTTGTCATAGCTTCAGCATGGATGTTCAAGATTCCGTTTGTTGGGTTAGGAAACACTTTTGCATCGATAGAGTTTTCTTGTATAGCGGTGATGTTTACCATAACATAATCGACTTCCACATCGGCAGTGACAGCTGGCATGGATTCGCATGAGCTGTTATAAGCTGTTACTTGATAATAATATTCACCTGCTTCAGTCACATCGAAGTATTGATTTTCAGATGACGACAATTGTGCTATCTCTTCATAATTTTCACCATCGGCACTTCTATAGACTTTATAATTCTGTGGTTCACCTTTCTTATCCCAAGAAATCAAAGCACCGCATTCGCCATTCATAAATTCGTATGAACCATTAAGGTTTTCAGGAGCTTGACAGTTTTCACAGGTGTTGTTTCCTTCATAAATAGTTCCAGCGTTAAGTCCCGTTGTTGAACCAGAGAACTCATAAACTGTCTCATTATTTTGGTTCTTCAATTTCAATACTAAAGATGATAGAGGCATTTTAGGGTCAGTCCAGACCACAGAAAAATCACCTTCTGGTATTTGTATCGACATATTTACCGGCGATGAATTATCGACTGTTATTTCTTTAAAAACAACGCCATCAGAGTCTACGAATCTCATATAAGCGCCGTTCCATCCTTGGAAACTTGTTGTTGTACTGACGAGTTTCCAGTCGCAGCTTGGTCCGTATGCCATCACTGTATTTGCAAAGCGTCCGATGACACCGTTTTTAACTGCGTATGCATCATAGCTATATGCGTTAAAATTATCAACTTCATCTTCAAATGTCAACACTTCACCAGCAGCTACATTTTCTTTAGAGAACACTTCTACGCCATTTCTTTTGACAACGATCTTATCAATTGTACCGATTTCTTCTTCAGTAACAGTAAGTGTTGGAGCTGTCACTGTGACAAAACCTTTATGAGAATATGCAGTATTCATTTGTGTTTCAATAGTAGGAGCTTGAGGCATGCATTCAAATGCGTAATCTGGAATCATGTCGAAGATAGCATTTTGTCCGTCGTTGAAGTACATGCTTTGATAATATACGATAGGATTTAAAGCATCAATGGCGAAGTTTCCGTTACCTGCGCCGGTCCAGCCCCAGTTGAAGTGGAAGTAGCGATCTTCTGTATAGCCGTCGCATACGAAAGCATGACCGCCGCTGGCTTCACTGAATCCTGCATAGAATGCAGGGAATCCTTGGTCAAAGTTAGCTATTAACAAATCTTCCCATTCTGTCTTAGAGAAAGTTTCTCTATATTTAAGTTTCATCTCGTTTGTGTATAAGAAGTGTGATGTCATAGCTTCTGGGACATCGGTAGAATATGCGCCACTACCATCGGCACCGTAACCCATATTGATACTTACACCGCAGTGATACATCAATATTGCTATTGCATGAATTTGATTTTGAGGGGAAGATGCATAAAGACATTGTGGCATGTTATCCCAATCGTATTCTTCGCCGAATGTCACCGATTGTTCCGGGAATCCTGGTGGGATGTAAGAATGTTCACCTTGACCGGCTGCTGGATAGTTCCAATATTTCATAACCATCGCCATAGCATCGGCAGCACAACCGACATAGGCACGACCGCCAGGACCGCCGGCAGCTGTAGGACAATACAAATTATATGGATTGTCTTGATTCCATAATAAGTCAATCAATGGTTCTACAGATTTACGAAGTCTGTTTTCTGTAACGATACCTCTTTGTCTGACTAAGTTCCATTCGTCAACGACTTCTTGCTCAGCCTCGAGATTTTCTTCTACAGCAAAAGTGATTTGTTGTTGGTAGTGAGTCAAATAATAATCCAAGCCTGAGGGAAGGTTGTTCATATCGATGGTGCTTTCATCGGAATATGCCAAGATAGGCTTTGCTCTGTCGTCGGCTGAAACAATCACGAAGCCTTTGTCGTCGATGTTAAAGACATAAAGACATGCGAGACCGTTGTCGTTGCTTATCGTAGCAACATGTTTAGTGTTTTGGAAATTTCTGAGAGATGTCATATTGGCTCTCACGAACTTCTCTCCTATCGATTTTGCTGTAGCAAGATCTACCGGAGCTGCAAATACTTGTCCCAAACATAATAAGAGGACAAATGTCAATAGTAAACTTTTTTTCATCATTTTTAATTATTAATCTGTTAATATTACTTTTCTTGCCATTATTTCATCAACGGTTTTAATCTTTATGAAATATATTCCAGCTTCATAGTCCGACATATTCAACTCATAACGATCCGATTCAACAACGATTGTCGCCACATTCTGACCAATCACGTTATGAATTTCAATTTGCGAGATATTATCAGCATCAACATTTATTATTCCATTTGAAGGATTTGGATAAATAGAAAGATTATCATTGATATTATGAGGTTCTTCAATTCCGATGAAAGAACAATTGTTGTCGTATGTCAAGAAGACACCTGGTTGCATCTCGCCTTCCGATGTATATAAAACATTACCTTCTATATCTTTGATAATAAATGCAATCTCATCACAGGTATAATATTCTTCTGCATACCAGCATTTGTTCCACACAAAGTTTAATTCATTTTTAAGAAGAGAGACTGTATCTACGAAATAAGAAGCCTCGTCTAAAGTGACTTTCGCTATTCTTTCATTATCATTAAATATCGAGATACTACCGCCTTTCCATCCGTCGCCGCCTTCGTCTAAGAGTTCAAAGATGAGGTCACATTTTTCACCAACAAGAATCGACTGATAAGCTATCGGACTGATGCCCATTTCATTATTTGAATAAACAGAATATTCGTAGAGACCTTCTTCCACATTATCGGTGAACGACAATATCTCGCCTGCTTGCACATCGGTAAATGTAGCTATTGTAACAAAGTCGCGGCGTAGGAACACCGTATCCAAAGAAGTTAAATCATCACCCGACAAATCTACGGAAGGATTTTTCCATGACAATGTGACTCCTCTAATATCTTCCAACTCGTTGATAACAAACTCCGTAACTTCATTAGGACGAGTAAAATATTCATTCTCTCGGGGATAAAGGTCGAAGATTGCGGCAGTCCAAGTGTTGAACGCATATTTTGTCGTATTAAGAGCGCCTATTGCACAGTAGGCGTCGTCGCGTCCGCCCCAGCCCCAGTTGAAATGGAAGAAGTCGTTTTCATCATATCCGTCACAAACGAAGGCATGACCACCTGCTCCGTCGTCATCTTGTCCAGAATAATATAGAGGACGACCGCTACCGAGTTCCTCTTTGAGAGCAGTAATCCAGTCTTGCTGAGTAAAATCCCATTCATATTCAACCAAGCCGTAGTTATATCCAAAATATTGATTCATAGCACTCGGCACGTCTTCAGAATAAGCACCGCTGCCTTCCGGGCTGTACATCATATCGACAGAAACACCGCAGTGATATTGCAACAATGCAACGTCGTAGATGTCTTCTTCGGAACTTAAGGAATCCAAGAAGATAGGCATTCTCTCATAGTTATAGTGAGTCTCGCCGAAATTGACCTCCTGCATCGGATAGGTGTAAGTCTGTCCATAACTATAGTTGAAAGGAATATACGAATGTGAGCCTGTTCCTTGTGAAGGGTATTTCCAATAGTTGATAATCTGTGCCATAGCCGTAGCAACGCAGCCTGCATAGACGTGACCGCCATGACCGGCAGTGTCTTCTGGACAAAGAGCGTTATAAGGATAATTCTGATTCCATGTACAAGGAAGTAGCGGTTCTACAAAATTGGCGTCTTTAGATTCTCTGATACGACCTTTGGTTTCAAGAAGTTTCCATTCTCTTGCGATGTCGTCTGTCGCAGCTATATTATTTTCTCTGATATAATCTATCTCATCTCGATAAGAAGAAATCATAAATTCGAGACCTGGAGCGACGTTATCGATATTGAAGTTTCCTTCTGTGGAATAAGCCAATATAGGCTTCACTCTCTCCTCTGCCGAGACCACGACGAAGCCGCCATTATCGGCGTTAAACACATAAAGACAATCTTTTCCGTCTTTAGTGACAAAGGTATGAACATGATTCAAAACTACAGCGTTTCTCGACTCTGTCAGGGAAGTATTTTCCTCCATAAAAATTTTCCCCATCGACATCGCACTCTCAAGACTGACATTTTGTGCAAATACATTTGTAACCAATAAGATTATCAATATAGTAACAAGTAAAGATACTTTTTTCATAATTTAAGATTTTAGGTCGTAAAGATATGAAAAAAGTTTTATTCAGAAAAGATTTTTTTATTTGTCCATAATAAATTCTATGAGTCTATGAGTCCATGAGTAGAGACGTACCAATTACACCTTTGAAATATAAACACGATGTAATTGATGCGTCTCAGAGTATATGAGTCTATAAGTGATGAAGTGATGGAGTTCTAAAGTTCTAAAATTCTACTTCACCCACTTCCCACTCTCAACAC
>JAFTXI010000050.1 GCA_017461665.1 Bacteroidales bacterium
ATAACTCTCGATAAATGCTATATTCATCGAGATATACTTTCTATGAACTTGTTCTTACCTAAAATTCGTATGTCGTTTCTCTTATTCTCCATATCTTTTTTTTACTTCTCTATTATGTTCCGCAAAGTTTATATTTTTATTTCAAAAGTCCAAGCATTTTTTAATGTTTTTTTAAGAAAATCGGGGGGGGGATAAATAATTGAATCTCTACAACTTCCAAAATTACAAGTTCTAACAGCTCGCAGAGTCGCAAAGCAACGCAGAGTCTTGACAAGTCATCTTTGCGATACTCTGCGACTTTGCGAGAGATACCAAGTCACCGAGTTTCTGAAGTTTTGAGATTCTAAAGTTCTGAGATTCTAAAAAAAGACGTTTCAATGTTTATCCATTTTTGTTGGAAACACTGAAACGCCTCTATAATTTTTAGATTTTTAGGACACATTCAATGTGTCCGTAAATGATTTCTCAGTTTCTCAGATTCTAAAGTTCTAAAATTCTAAAGTTCTAAAATTCTACTTCACCCACTTCCCACTCTCAACACACTTCATTCCTAATTCCTCATTCCTAATTCCTAATTTCCAAACATACGTTCCACTCTCCCATCTTGAAGCGTCTATACTTGTAATATCGTCTGTGATTTCCTGTTCATGGATTTTTCTTCCTTGCATATCATAAACAGATAATATTGCATTACACAAGCCGGTTCTGATATTCATAACATCTCCACCGGGATTAGGATAAGCTACAGCAAGTTTTAAACCGTGAGCATGTGCTTCTTCGATGTTATCCGGTTCAAAACCAAATGCTGTTGCAGGGAATTTGGTGATAAAGCCATACCCCTCGTTATTGTCCAGAAAGCTCGATGCATTAACTATAATTACTCCTCCATCCTTTGTTCTTTCAATATCATGTACTGATTCTGTCATTCCATTGTCAACGCCGTAATAAAGGGTCGATATTGTATCCAAGTTATTGTCAAGATGTTCTATTACAAGATATGAATCTAAATCTCCATTTAAACCTTGATACAGTTCGTAAACGTAGCACAGGGTATTATCGTCTATTAAATCTACTGATGACAAAAAACTCGGCTGATCCCATTCATCTGTTTTTCTGTGAATATAATTTACTATTTCAAGCCAGTTTGATTCCGCATCTATATCATCATCTAATTCATATAAACAACAATCTTCATCATGAGAAGGATCGTCAGGACTTCTCATTTGCGACGAAAGATATGTGGTGTTGTGATTACTGCGCCTGACATTGAAATCTCCTATTGTTTCTCCATATTCCGGATTGTTAAATTTCACATACCTCGTCCTCAACAAATTAAAGTCTTTGTCATAATATAGAGCACGTCCCGCTCCTTGATATGAATTAGGGACACCATCGCCAGTTAAATAAAAGATGTATCCATAATCTGTTGAGACAAAATGATCTCCACGAAAATTATGAGTTCTTAAACCTCTACTGTCTGCTATTACTTTTTCTTCTGAATATCTATTCCCTTTTCCTTCTACAACTTTAACAGCTTTCTTAAGCAGTATCTCTCCGTCAAAATTCATCCTAAAGAAAAACAAGGTATCATCACCTCTTGAAGGATTGTCAAAACTTACAGACTTCCAATATGCTCCAACAATATTATCGTCTTCTTCAAAGGCTGTGAAAAGATATATGTTACCGCTGAATCCATTAGGATACATTTCCCATGAACCTCCATGGTCCTCGTAAGTATCAATAGGCCAACTATGATCATAACTTTCCACCAAATTAAGTTCTTTATCCAATTTTAACAATGATAATTTAGCGTCAGACGGAGGGTTATCGTAGTTTTCAAAATGATTGAAAGAACCAGGGAAATGCTCTGGGCTATATGTGGTTAAATGGTAATAATAATTATCTTTTTCAAAAGTATATCCGAAAGATACTGTACAATATCCAGGACGAAAAAAATTATTGTGAGCTAATTCCTTGCCATCTTTTGACAACAATATAACGGCAGGAGATTCAGAATACCAATACTCTTCGGTACTAGCTCTTATATAATGGTTTGCTGACGATATCAAATTACCATCAGATAATTCCCTGATATTAAAACATCGATAATATTCTATAGGTTCGGTTATCGACATCTTATATTGCCATTCTTGAGAGAAAACAATGCTAATCTTACAGAAGAGTAGGATTAGCATTGTGGTTTTAATAGTAAACTTATGCATGATAATTTAACTTTATCTTAATCTATATCAATTGCCATCACTACCTACAAGAACAAAACCATAGGCGACATCTGCAGTATGGAATCTTGCTTCAACCGACGGTTGTCCGCCTAATCTATCTTCCATGGTTATTATGCTATGGTAGTCATTTACAATACATTCAATGTAAGGTCTGCCTGTGACTGGATCATAATGTAATGGCGCATTAGGTTTAACCACATTATTGTATATGCTATTGTAATAGGCGTTCATTTCAATGTGCGGAATACAGGGTTCTTCTTCAAATTCTCCAAATGCTGCGAACAACCAATAGTCCACAATAGAAGAATGTTCACCGTCGTAATAAACCAAATCATCATAATCACCTTCTCCTCCATAAAAATCAAGTGCTGTATATTCTATATAGACAATTCTGTATGGAGAAATAATTGATGAACCCGGTTTAAATTGAAATAATTTTGTCAACTCGTCGGCGGCGTCGGTTATGTTAGATATTCCATAACAGTGGCCAAGATTTTTACCCCATTTGTAATCATCACCTTCATCAAAAGGTGCATACCATGGGTATCTCTCTTCTTCTGTAGCTCTTGTAAACACGACTTCAATATCATTTCCGCTTCTTGTTCCATCTTCCGGAAATTTGATACTAAAATTCTTTGCAATATTAGAATCATTGCCAACTGATGCCATAATGTTTTCTAATTCCGTTTCAAAAGCATTGTAGGTAGCAACAGCTTCTGCTGCTGAGACATTGCCATTAGCATCTACTTTCGGCATACTTACATAGAATGTGTCTAACGTTGCGTTGGAACATGGTAACGCATGCTGGCTATGTTCGTAATTAAACGTTAGGTCAATGTCGTCACGAAGTTGTTCTAACGTCATGCTTTCGCCAGATCTCTTACCTGAATTGATATTGTCTTTCAATTCCTGGAAAGTGTAAATGCGGTTTAACAATTCTTTTGATTCGTTGTTGGCTGATTTTGCCACAACATTTTCTTCTGTTGTTTCATTGTCCTTTTGGCATGAAACCACTGCTACTGAAATAGCAGCTGAAAAAAATAATGTTACGATTTTAATTGACTTTTTCATCGTTAATTTTAAGTTAATAATGTTTTTATTGTTGTATTCTGAAACTTGCTTCGGCGCTGCCGTTGTCTCCTTCTATCATAATGGTGTAATTTCCAGCTTGTAAATTGCCTATAGGTATCATATTTATAAGCCTGAATGAGGTGCTTGTCGATGAATTGTAAACTACATTGCCGTTTTCATCTTCAATGCAAATGTTGAGTTCTCCTAAAGAAACGTTGAAATGGATAATAATCATAGAACTCTGTTGGTAAATCTCAATTGGTTCTTCTCCTCTAATAAGAATATCCTTCCCAAACTCTCCATATAGCTCAATAGGCAATTTGTCGCCGTAATTTTTTCTGACCGATAAATCGGATGCGTTCGCGTTCATCCCGAATGCGAACAGCATAATCACAAGTACTAATTTTCTCATATCAATTTTAATTTAGAATTTTCGCTGCAAAATTATGACGTGGCAATCTAAGTTCAGAAGCCTTTACAGACGCTTTCCAAGTTTATTTTGAGATGAAGAAAAATTGTTTTGTGAAAAATGTTGTTGGTCAGGGATTTACAAAAGAGTAGGGAAGAGAGTGATTACAAGTTTTTTTGAGTCTCCGAGTGTAGAGACGCGCCAATTACACCTATAAAATAAACAATATGTAATTGACACGTCTCATGGTGAGTCACCGAGTCTATGAGTTCTAAAATTCTAAAGTTCTAAATTTCTAAAGTTTTTATAAAATTCTTCAAAAATAAAGTCGGAGATGTCACTTCCATAGCCTTCGGCTCCGATTTTCTTTCTGATGTTGGTGCGTGCTTTGGCAACGGAGCTTTCTCCAAGGTTTATTATGCCGGCAATCTCTCTGCTGCTGAATGGTAGCATCGACAAAATGCATACGTTGTATTCGGTCTCGTTCAGACTGCTGTATCTTTCCTTGACGAAAGTGGGTAGCTTCTCGTAGGTGTTCTCTACCAAATCGATGGCGGCTCTCAACCCGTTCTTGTTCCTCGAACCATAAATAAGACTCTTTAACTCGTTGACAATATCCTTGTCGGTATCATTATGCTTCTTCTCAAGATTGTTGACCTTGACAATGAGCTTAGACCTTTGTTTTAAAATATTGCCAACAGACGATTTGATGTCGTTGTTCAAGCCTTCGAGAATATTGTATTCGCTCTTTAGACCATTCATCTCAATGACGAGCTGCTCGTTCTTTTTCATCAAGGCAATCTCGCCTTTCTTCTTCCTGACGATAAGCATGGAAATAATCGTTACAAGAATTATAAGAATGAGCAACATCGCTATTATTATCTTAAACTGCCTGTTCAGATTCTTGTGATAGTTGTTGCTGAGATGTTCGTAGTTGTATTTCTTCTCAATCTCATAGATGTTCTGCTGCATGTTGTCTTCTCTAATCTTGTCGATAATTCTCGTGAGCTTGTTCTGATAATATAAAGCACTGTCGTTCATGCTGAGCGAGGAATAATATTCTGAAAGAAAACCATAGGAACTCGCCAAGAAAGTATTGTTGTTAATGTTATCTATTTCGTTTATGAGTTTAAGCGTATATTTTTTGGTGGAATCTTGTTCTCCTGTTTCGAGATATAATTCAGCCAAATTCAAATTATACAGAGATGTTGCCAAAGAATCACCATTCGCTTCAATCGACAGTCTTAGAAAATCTTTTGCTTCTTCAATTCTATTACATTCTCTATAAATCACGTATGCATATTGATAAACTGATGATAATAATTCTCTATTGTAGGTATCATTAACAATGTCTAATGCTTTGTCTAAATAATAGATTGAGCTGCCGTTGTTGAGAGAAATTAAATACCCTTTTGCGATATTGGCGTAAGATGTTGCCAACTTTTCCTTATCTTCCTTTTTGATATAATTGATAGCTTGCAGATGTTTTTCCAACGCCTTGTCGAAATAATTTTGTTCGTTATAGATGTTGGCGATATAGGAAGTGCTAAGATACATCATGAGAGAGTCATGCTGCTGTTCTGCTGCTGAGAACGCTAAGTTGTAGTCGTTTAATGCCTTGCCATAGTCTTGTCTTTCATCATACACGCAACCGCTGTAGAGATAGCTCTGAGCAATGAGCTTTGAGTCGTGAGCTTTTTTTGTGAAATAGCGTTTTGCTTCTAAGATGAGTGTGTCGTCTTTGATGTCTTTGAAACTTTTATATTTGGCTTGTACGTCAGTTACGAGATATTCCATATAGTTTTCTTTGCTGAGGAATCTCTCGGGCAGGAAGATAGAGTCTAAATACAGCAATGCGCTGTCGGGAGCAGATTCAATGAGGCACTGCGCCTTCTCCAACAGACGCAAAGCCTCATCCCGACGAGCACACGAAACCGTCAGCAAAAATAATATAGGTAATATCTTTATAAGGGTTTTCAATTTTAAATTATTATGTTGGTTAATTTTAACCATGTGAGACGCATCAATTACATATTATTTAATTTTATTGGTGTAATTGGTACGTCTCTACCGGACACATTCGATGTGTCCCTACAAATGTAAATTGTTAATTAATATCTCATCCATTTCCAAATTTCTTTAAAACTTGGTTTCTTGCCGTACATCAGGATTCCTGTTCTGTAGATCTTGCCGGCTAACCATGTTATCAAGATGAATGTCAATATTAACAAAACAAGTGATACTGCAACTTGCCAATATGGTACTCCGAATGGGACTCTCAACATCATGGATATTGGTGAGGTGAACGGTATCATGGAGAGCCATATTCCTAAACTTGTGTCGGGATTGTTGACCATTGTCGGTGCGCATACGATGGCTATTATCAAAGGTATCGACACTATTGTGCTGAACTGGTTGCTGTCGGTCTCGTTGTCAACCATGCCGCCGATGGCTGCGAATAATGCAGCGTAGAGCAGATAGCCGAAAACGAAGTATAACAAGAAACTCCATAATATCGCGCTGAAGTTGATCGACTGAACCATGTTGACAGCCTCGAGCATGACATCCTGTCCTTTGCTCATCTCTGTTATTTGCTCAATCTGTTCTGTCATGACAGTGCCTGATGGCGACATTATTTCCGGTCCTAAGATGACGCCGCTCGCAACGAAGTAGATGGCTACTGTTAGCACAATCCATAACACTATCTGTGTGAGACCCACTAATGCAATACCGACGATTTTTCCCATCATCAACTCGAAAGGTTTCACCGAACTGATGATGACTTCTATGATTCTGTTGGTCTTCTCTTCGATGACGCCGCGCATAACCTGGCTGCTGAACAAGAATACCGCGAAATATATCACGAATGCCAATACGAATCCGATGATATATTCTAACTCGGCGTAACTGGTTTTCTCTCCGCTTTCCGAGTCCATGCGTATCGTTGCGATGTTTATGTTAGCTTTCGTCGCTTTCACCACAGCAGGGTCGATGCCGGAGGCGAGCAGCTTCTTATGTTCAACAACTTGCTTCATCTCTCTCTCAATATGACTGCTTAAAGTCATAGGAATCTGCTTGTTGCTATAAAGTTTCGCGTTGACGGGGACGTTCAGCGATGTCGCCGGTATGTATAATATAGCGTCGTAAATTCCTTCGAAGACGAACTTCTTCAGACTATCGATGTTTTCGTTTATGTCTTGGTATATAAAGGTGTTGGCATCGGTGTTTTCTATCGCTCCCTCAAACCAATTGGTCTCGTCAAGCACTGCGATAGACTTTTTGCTTTCCATCTTGTCGGAATTCAACATGAGAAGAGAAGGGGTTATCATCAATGCCGCGAATAATAATGGACCTAAAAAAGTTATGATAAGGAAACTACGTTTCTTAACTCTCGTCAGATATTCTCTTTTTAATATTATGCTAAAATTATTCATGATTGTTTTTTTAAAAAGTCAACAGACAACAGAATTTGTCTAATTTATTTTATATGTTAATTTTCAGTTTTATTTGTACGTATGCGATACGTCCCTACAGTTATTAACTTTATTAATAAATATGTCGTTCATTGAAGGAAGTAATTCTCTGTATGATATTATGGTTCCTTGTTCTGAAAGATAGTTTATCAATATGTTAGGATTTATATCTTTATCGGCACTGACTATCAGTTCCAACTCACCGTTACTATCAGTTTTTTCAGATTCTAAAACAAAACCATCTGGTAAAACTTGAGAATCTGAAAACTTGAAAATCTGAGAATTACTTTCTCCCTCTATTCTTAATCTTATTTCAAATTTATTGTCTTTAAAGTCTTGTTTAATTTGATAAACGCTGCCTTCAAGGATTTTCTGTCCTTTGTTGATGAGCATTATATTGTCGCAGAGTTCTTCTACCGACGACATGTTGTGTGTTGAGAATATGATGGTTGCGCCTTTGTCGCGTAGTTCTAATATTTCTTTTTTGAGGAGGTTTACGTTGATAGGGTCGAAGCCTGAGAATGGTTCGTCGAAGATAAGTAGTTGAGGGTTATGTATTACCGTCACAATGAATTGAATCTTCTGTTGCATTCCCTTGCTGAGTTCTTCTACTTTCTTGTCCCACCAGTTCAAGATGCCGAACTTGTTGAACCATGCTTTAAGTCTTTTCTCAGCCTCTTTCTGACTGACGCCTTTAAGCTGGGCGAGATATATGGCTTGTTCGCCTACTTTCATGCTTTTATAGAGACCTCTTTCTTCGGGGAGATAGCCTATCTGTGAGATGTGGCTTCGGTTGAGTTTCTCGCCGTTGAAGATAATCTCGCCTTCATCGGGAGCTGTTATCTGGTTTAACATTCTTATGAGCGTCGTTTTTCCTGCGCCATTAGGACCGAGAAGTCCGTAGATGCTTTGTCGCGGTACTTTGATACTGATGTTATTAAGAGCTTTGTAATTGCCATACGTCTTGCTGACGTTGTTTATTTCGATAAAGTTGTTCATACTTTTTTAGTTTAGAGTTGAGAGTTAATAGTTTATAGTAGTTAAAAAGTTGAAAGTTGGTTGGTTTAAAAGTTTATTGAAAACTCTGAGTTAAAAAAAACTTTCAACTATAAACTATAAAACTACTTTGAACTATAAACTATTAACTTTAAACTTTATTACATTAACTAAAGAATTTCTTAAATTTCTTAAACGGGTTTTTGTCTTTGTCGGAAGAAGGATTTATGTTTTCGCTTTCGAGTAATGACTTCATTATCTTCTCTTCTTCTTTATTGAGTTTCTTAGGAGTCCAGACATTTACGTTGACAAGAATGTCGCCTCTGCCGTAGCCGTTGAGTTCCGGGAGTCCTTTGCCTCTGAGTTTTATTGTCTCGCCACTTTGTGTTCCTGCCGGTATCTTCAGTTCTGTCTTACCGTTGATGACAGGAATTTCTACTGTTGTTCCAAGAGCGGCTTGTGGGAAACTGATGAAGAGATTGTAGAGAAGGTTTTCGCCATCGCGTTCGAGTTCTTTGTCTTTCTCTTCTTCGATGAGGATGATGAGGTCGCCGGCGATGCCGTTTCTTGCACCTGCGTTGCCTTTGCCTCTTACCGAAAGCTGCATTCCTTCTGCTACGCCTGCAGGTATGTTGAGTTCTATTATCTCTTCGCCTTTGACGATTCCGTTACCTTGACATTCAGGGCATTTGTTTTTTATTATCTTGCCCTCGCCGCCACAGTTTGGACATGTGCTGACAGTCTGCATCTGACCGAAGATGGAGTTTTGTACTCTCACTGTCTGACCTCTGCCGTTACAGGTAGGGCAGGTCTCGAAGCTGTTGTCTTTGGCACCGCTGCCACCGCAGTGTTGACAAGGAACATATTTGTTGACTTTAACTTTTTTCTTCACGCCTTCGTTTATCTCGCTGAGGTTGAGCTTCACTCTCAGGCGGAGGTTGCTGCCTCTGTTGACATGTTTCTGAGCCTGGCGTCCGCCACCGAAGCCGCTGCTGAAACCGAAGCCGCCACCACCGAAGAGGTCGCCAAAGATGTCACCGAAATGACTGAAGATGTCGTCCATTCCGCTGAAACCTTGTTGACCGTGCAGACCGGCGTGACCGAATTGATCGTAGCGCGAGCGTTTGTCAGGGTTGCTGAGCACTTCGTAAGCCTCGGCCGCTTCTTTGAATTTCTCCTCGGCCTCTTTGTTGTCAGGGTTTTTGTCGGGATGATATTTTATTGCCATCTTACGATAGGCTTTCTTAATTTCCTCGCTTGTAGCGGTTTTTGGTACCTCTAATATCTCGTAATAATCCCTTTTATCCATTGTTTTTTTGTTTTAAATCAACCGCCAACGACGACGCGAGCGTAACGAATCACTTTGCCGTTTAGTTTATAACCTTTTTGAATTACGTCAAGGACTTTGCCTTTCTGGGCTTCGTCAGTGACAGGAACATTTGTCAGTGCCTCGTGTTCGTCAGTGTCGAAGGTAGCACCTTGCGCGTTGATTTCTTCGAGACCTTTTTGTTCTAATGTACGTTTGAATTTGTTGTAAATCAATGTAACGCCTTCGTAGTTGGCATCGGTTTCTTTATTTTCCATCGTCTGAAGCGCGCGCTCGAAGTCATCGAGTATTGGGAGTAGATCGACCATGATACTTTCGGCTGCTGTCTTCGATAATTCTATTTTTTCTTTGGCTGTGCGTTTACGGTAGTTGTCGAACTCTGAGAAAAGACGTAAGTACTTGTCGTTCAACTCTTCATTCTTTTCTTTCAATTCTTCCAACTGTTTGTCGTTTTTGTTTCTCTTGTTTCTTCTGCCTTTTGATTCTTCTTCATGAACTTCGTTTTGCTTGTTAGCATCTTCTTGATTTTCATTGATGTTAACTTTGCCTTCTTCCATTTTTTCTTCCATGATATATATTTTATTTATTATTTAACAAAGTAATATTTAGCCCTCGCCTTATCAAATAATTTGCCACTTTTTTGAAATATCTCAGTTTGTCAAAATGGCAGTTTGATAATTAGGAATGAGGAATTAGGAATGAGGAATTATTTAGAAATTGAGAATATGAAAACATCAGATGTCACACGTCCGTTTGACTCTACGAGATATAATCTAAAGGAACTCCGGATTTCAAGATCTCTGGAACTATAGAAATTATTAAAACCCATTGACCCATTGCCTCATTGACCCATTGACTCGGAGACTTGGAGACTCGGTGACACATTATGTGTCCTACGTTAATTCCTAATTCCTAACTCCTAATTAATCAATCGATTCTCTCAATATCGACTCCTAATTCTCTGAGTCGTCCGTCGATGTTTTGGTAGCCTCTGTCAATCTGTTCGATGTTTTCTATGATGCTTGTTCCTTTAGCCGACAGTGCTGCTATGAGAAGGGCGACACCTGCTCTGATGTCGGGCGATGCCATTTTCACGGCGTGCAGCTGCTGACTTCTGTCTAAGCCGATTACTGTGGCTCTGTGAGGGTCGCATAATATGATTTGCGCTCCCATGTCGATGAGTTTATCGACGAAGAAGAGACGGCTTTCAAACATCTTCTGATGAATGAGCACGGTTCCTTTAGCTTGAGTGGCAACGACTAAGATGATGCTTATCAAGTCGGGAGTGAATCCTGGCCAAGGAGAGTCGGCTATCGTCAAGATGCTTCCGTCCATGAAAGTCTCTACCTCGTAATGTTCTTGGGCTGGAATGTAGATGTCGTCGCCGATGAATTGCATTTTTATTCCGAGACGCTGGAATGTCTCAGGGATTATTCCTAAGTCTTTGATACCAGCGTTTTTAATTGTGAGTTCTGAGCCTGTCATCGCAGCCATGCCGATGAAACTTCCTACCTCAATCATGTCGGCGAGGAGTCGGTGTGACGTTCCATGTAATTTCTCGACGCCATTTATTGTAAGGAGATTGGAACCAACGCCTTTGATGTCGGCGCCCATGGAGTTGAGCATTCTACATAGTTGAACGATATAAGGTTCGCAGGCTGCGTTGAATATTGTTGTCTCGCCTTTAGCCATGACAGCAGCCATGATGATATTGGCGGTGCCTGTGACAGAAGCCTCGTTGAGGAGCATGTAAGCGCCTTTGAGACCGTCGGCAGGTGCCGATGCTTTTTGGCATAAGGTTCCGTCTTCGAAAGTAGCACCTAATTTCTGTAGTCCGATGATATGAGTGTCGAGACGACGTCGTCCTATCTTGTCGCCGCCCGGTTTTGGCAGGTAGCCTTTTCCGAAACGAGCGAGCATGGGACCTAATATCAAGACGCTACCTCTGAGGCGAGTGGCTTTCTCGTAAAATTTCTCTGACTCAAAATATGAGAAATCAATGTCTTTGGCTTGAAGCTTAACTTCATTGGCAGAGACTCTATCGACATCGACACCCATGTCTTTCATCATCTCAATGAGATTGTTGATGTCGGAGATGTCCGGAAGATTGGTGATGGTGACCTGCTCCTCAGTGAGAAGACAAGCGCTTATTATCTGCATAGCTTCGTTTTTTGCGCCTTGCGGAACGATGCTGCCTTGAAGTTTCTTGCCGCCAACGATTTTAAATTTTCCCATATTTATTTAGTTTAGAGGTTATATTAGTTAAAGTTAATTGTCAACTGTAAACTCTGTTTTTGCAAAGATAATGTTTTTTTGTCCTTGTTACTATGAAGAAAGATGTCTTTCTTTTAAAAATAAATAAAGTGGAATAAGTGTATTTTTTATTTGTTTATTAAGTGGAATAAGTGTATTTTTGCATGGTTGTTAAAATGGAATAAGTGTATGCTTAGAAGAAAAATACAGAATACGATTCAGGATTACTATCGCTTAGGATCGAATAAGGTTTTGCTTCTTGATGGTGCAAGACAGATAGGGAAGTCTTTTATAATCAGATATGAAGGAAAAAGATATTTTAAGAATTATATTGAAATAAATTTCTTGGAAGATAAAAATGGAGACAGATTGTTTGCAGGTATTTCTACTACCAAGGACTTTTATTTAAAACTAAGTACTTTTGCAGGTGATAAAATGGGGGCGAAAGAAGATACTCTCGTGTTTCTCGATGAGATACAGACATATCCTGAGTTGCTTACACTGCTTAAGTTTTTAAAGGATGAAGATAGGTTTACTTATATCGCAAGTGGTTCTTTGTTGGGAGTAACTCTTAATAAGACATTATCTAAGCCAGGAGGACGTATTCAGAAAGTAAAAATGTATTCTCTCGATTTTGAGGAGTTTCTTTGGGCTAATAGAGTTGGAGAGGAAGTGATTTCTTATCTTCAAGAGCAGTTTTCTAAAGAAGAGTCTATAGATGAATCGTTGCATAATAAGTTTTTAGATTTGTTTAAGAAATATTTGCTTATCGGAGGTTTGCCAGATGCCGTTAATACATTTATTGAGACGAGTAATATTGTGGCTGTTCGTGCTGTTCATGATGGAATATATGAATTATATAAAGGTGATGCTTCGCAATATGATGATGTAAATTCATTGAAAATAAAGCGTATATATGAGATGATTCCATCTAATATGGAGAATAAGAAGAAGCGTCTTCATTATAATGAAATTGAGAGTAAGAAAGGGAAACGTAGTTCTGATTATATAGCGGAATTGGAATATCTGATTAGTTCTGGTATTTCGTTAGAAGTTCTTGCAGTGTCTAATCCGAAATTCCCTCTGAGAGAGTCGGAACAGAAAACTCTGATAAAATTATATTTGAATGATGTTGGACTTCTTACAAATATCTTATATAGATATAATATCAATGCAGTTATTGCTTCCGATAATACTATCAATCTTGGCGCAGTTTATGAAACTGTGATAGCACAAGAGTTAAATTCTCACGGATTTACATTACGATATTATGACAATAAGGCAAAGGGTGAAGTAGATTTTCTTGTAGATGATTATGATACACTTAGTGCATTGCCGATAGAAGTGAAGTCGGGACATGATTTTAGGAGACATAGGGCGTTAGATAAATTTGTCCAAAATGAGGACTATCATATAAAGAAAGCTATCATATTTTCTAATGATAGAAATGTTACCCAAAATGGTAAGATTATATACATGCCTGTTTATTACGTTATGTTCCTAAAACCAAGCAATCCGGAATCGTTTATTATACCAACGTGATTCTGAAATTAAAATAATCCGTGGAAACAATTTTTATTACCACGGATTATATAAATATTTAGGCTTTTTCTTACTTCTTATTCGGTCTGTTTGGATTTGGTTGTTTCTTAGCCGGTTGTTTCTTGCCTTTCTTCTTCTTTGAAGCTTGTTGTGCTTGAACTTCGACGTGTTTGTTTAATATCTCGTTCGTTGGGATGAGCTTGGTGTCCATTGGCATCACGAATTTCTCTCCTGAGAGTTTATATAAATCATCGAGGATGAGCAAGTCGTTGACAGTCTCTCTGTTCCAGTTGAGATAGTCTCTTTTCATCTGGTTCGCCATTGCGAGGAGCAGTGCTTCTCTTTTTGGTCCTTCCTCGACTTCTTCAATTTTCTTCAGAAGTTCCTTGGTGTAAAATCCGTAGTGACCATGTCTGATGTCGCGTTTTTGATAACCAACGTGTTCCGGTTTCTCTACTATGGTTCCAGGTTGAGGAGGATCAAAAGGTCCATCGACGTCTAATTTATAACCAGAGATGATGTGAAGGTGATCCCATAACTTGTGGATGTAGTCGTTAGATTCTTTCACCTGAGGATTCATCTGCGCCATTATATCTACCACGAAATGTGCAGCTTCTGTTCTTCTCTTCTTATCTTCAATCTCCAAAAGGTGTCTTATCATTATCTGGATATTACGACCATATTCTGATATTGCAAGTTGTTCGCGTTCGGTGTTGTATTTTAATCCTTCTTTGTTCATTAGTTTTTAGTTGTTAAATTAGTAACGTTTGTGATAGAAAAATGTTTATTGTTTCAAAATATTCAATTTTGCAAATTTAAGCATTAATTGTTTTGTTCCGCACTCGTCGAAGAAAACTGTTGCTTTTTTATTTGGTCCTATGCCTTCCACCTTCTCGACTCTGCCTTGTCCGAACTTTTGGTGTAGCACTATCATGCCTTCGACGATTTCTTCAGGCGTTGCAGGGTTAAAGTCGGAACTGTTGTATTTTTGTCCGCTGTTTGTATTCTGCGTAGCCCTATTAACATTTGATGTATTTTCCGTTGTCTTTTTTTGGTATTCTCTCGTTGCCTGGAAACTTTTCGAAAACGGGTTGCTGAAGTTGACGCCTTCGTTGAAACTTGATGTTCCTCTGAACGAGGCTTTCTTTGTTTTCTCAATTAAAGACTGGTCAATTTCTTCAATGAAACGCGACGGCTCACTCAAGGTTAAGTTGCCCCAACGATAACGGCTCTCGGCATGACTCAATACCAACTTCTTCTCGGCACGCGTCAATGCTACGTAGAACAATCGACGTTCTTCTTCCAAGTCTTCGCGCGTGCTTAAAGATTGTATTCCTGGGAAAAGATTTTCTTCTAAACCAACTATATATACGTAAGGAAACTCCAATCCCTTGGCACTGTGTATTGTCATCAAGGTGACATAGTCGGCATCTTCGTCTTCTTTCTTGTCTTGGTCGGTGAGAAGCGCGACGTCTTCCATAAATTTATTTAAAGTAACTTCGTTTTGTTCGCCTGTCACTTCATCGACTTGTTTGTCGGAGAACTCCATGATGGCGTTGAGAAGCTCTTCGATATTCTGAACTCTGGCGATTCCTTCAGGAGTGTCGTCTTCTTTTAAGTCTTTGATTATTCCTACTGTGTTGCAAATATGTTTTGCCAATTCTATCGCGTTTTGCTTATTCAGAAGAGTCTGGAAGCTCTTAATCATTGTGGCGAAGTTGCGTAATTTGTTGGCTGTTCCGGCGTTGAAGTCTTGCGGCATTGGTTCGTTGTCGGAAGCAATCACGTCCCAGATTCCTTTGTTGCGTTCGTTGGCGACAACCATCAGTCGTTCGATTGTGGTTTTTCCTATTCCTCTTGCTGGATAATTTATTATGCGCAACAAGGCTTGTTCGTCGTAAGGATTTATCACAACGCGGAAATAGGCGAGTAGGTCTTTTACTTCTTTTCTGTCGTAGAAGGAAAGTCCGCCGTAAATCTTATAGGGAATATTTTTCTTACGTAATGCCTCTTCCAAAGAACGCGACTGTGAATTGGTTCTGTATAGAATGGCGAAGTCTTTGTTGTTGAGTTGGTGCGACATCTTATATCCGAAGATGGAGTTGGCAACGAGTGTTCCTTCTTCGTTGTCGGATGTGGCTCTCAATATTGTGATAAGTTCGCCTTCTTCTTTGTCGGACCAGACTTTCTTTTTTATCTGGTCTTTATTATGTTCGATGACGCTATTGGCAGCGTTGACGATGGTCTTCGTGGAACGATAGTTTTGTTCCAAACGAATGAGTTTCTGTTCGGGATAGTCGTTTTTGAAGTTAAGTATGTTTTGGATATTCGCGCCGCGGAATCCGTAGATGCTCTGTGCGTCGTCGCCAACCACGCAGATGTTTTCTCTCATCGCAGCGATTCTTCTGATGATGAGATACTGGGCGTAGTTCGTGTCTTGATACTCATCGACAAGGATATATTCAAAGCGTTGTTGATATTTATAAAGAATCTCAGGGAAGTCGCGAAGCAGGACATTTGTATAAAAGAGAATGTCGTCGAAGTCCATTGCGTTCGCGCGTTGTAGCCTGTTGTTATATGTCTTGAATATTTCGCCTACCAAAGGTTTGTTGGCTCTGATGTCTTGCTGTTGTATCTCGAAGTTGTTGCAGTAGTCTTCCGGTGTGTAGAGTGCCGACTTAGCCATTGAGATTCGATGTAGTATATATTTTGCAGGATAAGCCTTGGTGTCTAACTCTCTTTCTTTTAATATTGAGTTGATGAGTTGTTTGGAGTCGTCGGTGTCGTAGATGGTAAAGTCTTGAGTGAATCCGAGATGTTGAGCTTCTATTCTCAAGATGCGAGCGAAGACCGAGTGGAACGTTCCCATCCATACGTTACGCGCTGCGTGAGGATCGACGAGTTTCATGATACGGTCTTTCATCTCTTTGGCTGCCTTGTTGGTAAAGGTAAGAGCCATGATAGAAAAAGGATTAATACCTTCCTGAATCATATAAGCGATGCGATGGGTAAGGGCTTTCGTTTTGCCCGAACCTGCGCCTGCTATAACCATAACCGGACCCTCAACTGTAGTAACTGCTTCTTTCTGAGGGTTATTTAAACCTTGTAAAATATCTGCCACTGTGAATAATATTATTCCGCAAATTTAATAAAAAAAGTCGACAGACAACAGACAACTGACAACAGAATTTTTTTTTTAAAAGTCAAATGCGAAATATATTATCTGTAATGGATAATCATAGCAAGAATTAAATCCGATAATTGCTTCTTTTAGGAAATAGAATTTTTTGTAAATGTCTGTTTGTTTTTGAGCTTCTTCAAATGAAAATTCTGCTGCATTATAAGAGTTGCTCATATCGTAAAACTTATAGACAGCAATTGCTCGACCTAAATCGTTTGTACTTAGGTATTCCATTATATTTAAGATATTGCATCTGTCTTTAAAAGTATAAGGCATTGTGTTTGGACTTAAATTTATAAGATTATTATGAGCACTTATTTCTTGTGACTTATCTCATTTGTGATAAAATTTTATGGATAGCAGCTTTGTAAATATCATGGTCATTAAGAATTGCCGAAACGGCTTTTGCTTCATGTCCTAAAGAATCCAATCGACGCCTAATCTCATCGGCTTCTTGCTGATTTCTAGCCTGCGGAAGGAGCAAAGCTTTCAAACTCTCTACTGCTTCATCAATCTGCTGCTCCGGTGTCTTTTGTATATTACTCATATCTATTTCACTGTTAAAATTTTCGTTTCGCACCCACAAAGATAGGGATTTTCTTATTGAGAATGAAAGATTAGAAAAATTATAATTAACTTTGTGTAGAAATTTAATAAATAATATATTAATGACTATGACCATGATTATCATTTGTGAAAATATGGTTATGTACATGAGTAAGAGTTAAGCTTATAGGATAAATATTTGTTATTTAAATTAATTTGAAATGTCGATATTTGATTTGTTCGGGTTGGATCTTAATGAATTATCATTATTTCTTCAAAGGTGGCATATAGATTTATCACCTGTATATATTCAAGTTGCTGTAGATATTATTGTTTGGGGGCTACTATTATTAGCATTATGGAAAAAGATTGTTAAGCCTACATTTATATGGTTTTGGGGATTACTCCCTTGCAGTAATAAAAAGCGTCGAAGCGAATATATTCATGCTAATCTTGATCATGATTTTAAGGATTATTTGGGAAAAAAGAATCAAGGAGAATATATTGAAACTCATTTTGTAAGTTATCTTCCACACGAATACGATGAGCCCAACAAGGCGACTACCGCTTCCACTAGAGAATCAATGACATCTTTTTGCGAGAGAATTTTTCAAGGAGATAATCCTAATGAAAGATTATACATGGTTTTAGCAGGCTCTGGAATGGGGAAAACTACATTTATGGTTAATATTTTTTGCCATTATGTTAAAACAAAGATGACAAATAAAGGTTTACCATTTGAGATCCGTTTATTAAGATTAGATGATGAAAATGTCATTAATAAAATAAATGATATTTCAAAAGTATCTCCAATAAGAGCAAATAATACTATCTTGCTTCTTGATGCATTAGATGAGAACAGGTATGCTTCTGAAGATTTTCAGAAATTCCAGACATAATTAGAGAGTGCTATTGAACCATTTAAACTGGTCATGATAACATGTAGATCACAATTCTTTGATTCAGAGAAGTTGATTCCAGAAGAAACATCTTGGATTTCAACGGGAAGAGAAAAGAATCTTATCAATTACAATAAAGTATATATTTCTCCATTTTCCGATAATGACATAGAGAAATATTTGTCACAAAAATATAAAGGACAAAGGAAGAAACGAAAACAGGCATACCTTATAGTCGAAAGATGTAAAAATTTAATGGTTCGTCCACTCTTATTGTCGTATATAGATGATCTTATAGAAGACAATGTTAAGTACACGGAACTATCAGATATATATGAAACGTTGATTGATAAATGGTTGCAGCGTGAAGTGAATAGTATCTATGATAAAGTCGAACGTAATAAACAAAAGAAAAACTTATATCGTTTCTCTGTTGATATAGCAAAAACTATATATTCAAATTGGAAAGGTGTAAAGTCTATGCAATTAACTCCAGAACAAATGGGAACTTTTATGAAAAGCTATGGATATAATGACCTACCATTTGATATAAAAAGAAGATCGTTAATTAATAGAAATGCATCAGGTTCGTTTAAATTTGCACATAAATCATTCCTTGAATATTTTCTAGCTAAAGAGTTATTTGTGAATCCATCCTTTGAACTAGAATTTGACGGAATGGATATGGCAAAAACTGTTTATCAAGGACTGTGTGCTAACGAATTTAGAAATCAAAAAAATAATGGTGTTTTCGAGATTATATATGACAAACGATTTGAGAAAAATATAAAATTATGTATCAATAAGACTAACAATGTCAATTATATTCACACATATGTGGCTTTAGCGGCATTAAATATAGAGCCAGTTATTGTCTCTTTTCATTGGGGGGCTTTTTCAACAGATTTATATCAGTTTCTTGATAATATTAAAGTTGTTAATGTGGAAATAAAAGGCTATAAAAACACCTCAGGTGTTTCTCCTAAATCGTTATTAAGCATATCAACTCTTAATTTTATTAAGTTTGAAAGTCCAGAAACAATATCATTACCTAAGAGTTATATCAATGAGGCTAGAAAATTTGCTGTAACAACAATATTTAATGATGAAATAGTAACAACTGGTACACAATATGTGCATTTACCTATTTTATCTAATGTTGACTACCAGTTATATAGACGTATACATCAATTAGTAAACGATGATACAAGAAATAGTCGAAAATTGATAGATTATATTTTTAATGAAATAGAAAACAAGTAGCATTATGGATAAGAATGTTATATATATTACTGATAGTTCTATATTAAATAACGCACAAGAATTTTCATTTTATAGTATTATTTCATTGTGTGGTTCCTATGAGTCCATTGAAACCTTTGCGTGTCATTTTAATGATATATTTAAAAGTCTTGTATTATCTAAAAAATCCTTTAGTGAATGGTTTAAGTCAGAGGATAATAGCAATACATTACTTCATTTTCTATCAAATATTGACAAAAAGAATTTGGACTGTAAATTTATAGCATATTTATCAGATCACGATTTCTCTAAGTTTGCTCTTTATTTAACGTGAGTTCGATATAAAATAATTCATTAAAAATGAATAACATAACGATATTTTTTGTATCTTTAAAGTGCTAAAAAAAAAGAACAAAACGTTATGTTATCCGACAGCAAAGTTATTGAAATTTTCTATATGGCAGAC